>NZ_JBTLRL010000004.1:0-240249 GCF_054482735.1 Pontibacter sp. CAU 1760 | reverse complement strand
CCGCTGTAGCTGTATGTCACTGCGCCAGTTGAGCCAGTCTTAGTAACTGCTGCCGGACCTTGCGCTGATGTATTGTAAGTGAAAGTGTCATCTCCCGTTACAGCTACAGTAGAAGCAGCCTTGTTCACCTTCAGGCTTACAGTTTTGGTTGCTTCGTTGTAGTTGTCAGTGGCAGCTGCAGTTACCGATAGAGTATGATCACCTGCGTTCAGCACGTCGCCGACAGCTTTGTTGTAGCCAAGAGCACCAGCGGCAGAACCACCAGCTACACCAGCCACGGAAGCATTCAGCTGCGTGGCGGAAAGAGCGGCTCCATACGTGATGGCTGCTGGAGTAGCCCAAGTGATGGTCTGATTGGCTTTGTCGATAGTCAAAGTGCCTGTCGCGTTTGAAGCTGCATAATTGCTATTATTTAGGACTGCAATAACAGCATAAGTGTCGGCTTTAGTCGGTAAAGTATTGGACCCATTATAAGTAACATTGACTGGTAGGTTAGCCGGAGAGGTAGTAATAGTAGCTCCTTGCGCGCTACCGGTATAGGTCTTAGACAAATCTGATAGCATTATGGTGGCTAGTGCTGGTGTAACCGATAAGGTGCCATTGCTATAAGTTACATTGTAGTTACTCAGATTTGTGTTAGCACCAGCAATAGCCGCGCTCGGTACGATGCTGTATGTGGCAACATCAGCATTAACTGTTGCCCCTGCACTATTTAACGTAACTGCTCCAATACTCTGGCCAGAAACCATAGGTGTAGATGCATCAATAGAAAAAGCTGTAGTACCTAAAGTCAAAGCATTGCCATAAACTTTGGTATTGTTATTAGCTTTTACCGTAACAGGCCGGGCAATTACCGTTAAGTTCTGTGCCACATTTCCTGCGGCACTGTAAGTATTATTACCAGGCTGTGAGGCTATGATTTCTGTCATACCAGCGCCTACAATGGTTACGGTACTGCCAGAAACAGTAGCCACATTAGGATTACTGCTAGTGTAGGAAACCGCAAGGCCTGAATTAGAAGTTGCACTTAGAGAGAAAGTTGCATCACCAAAGGTTTTCTGTGCAAGCTGAGAAAAAACTATTATTTGATTCGCTTTAATTGTTGTGAAAGGTTGCGCGGAGATTTCAAAAGCACCCCCACCATAACTTCGATTGCCAAAACCCGTTGTGGTCCAAGTATAGCTTCCAGCTGTACCGGGGTTGGCAGTAGTAACAGTAAAGGTTAACTCTTCTTGATTTTTAAGTTCATCACTCGATCCATAAGCTTTCATGCTAATCAATCTAGTTGTAGCGTTATATCCATCGCTAATCCATGTTTTATTTCCAGAATTTGGCGCACTTACTACTGGTGATGAAAACCCGTTAGGAAGTAAAACTCTAAAAGAACCTAAAGCTCCAGTTGTATTTTGTGTATTAGTGTTTTTAATGACTATGGTATATGTGGCAGTTGAACTGGTTGAGGAACTTCCTTCTGTAAGAGATAAATTAGGTGTTATTTGTAAAGCATCAGTAAACACTGCAGTAGCAACTTTAGCACTCTGTTTGCCCACAGCAGTAACAGTAAATGTCACACCTAAATGCCGTGTCTCGACATCGTACCTGATAACCCAATTACCTTCTTCATTCACTTCAACATCATAAACGTGATAATCTGGGTAATCAGGTTCTTCTTTGAATTCTACATGAACCATTTGATCCCCTGTCCAACCTGAACCGGTAATGATGGCTACCTCTCCAGGCGCATAATCATCCTTGTCAGATGTGACCGTTTGCGCGTGTGCTCCAAAAGCGCTGAGCAGGAGCATGACTATCACCAGCACCCCCTGCTGGACATAGTGGTGCTGCCTGCAGAAATTCTGCAGTAAAATTTTTGAACTCATCTTATAATTTGTTTTAATTGTTTGGTATGGGTGAACAAAAACACAGCAATAGCCTTCACCAAAACACAGTGCTGTGGCATAAATCGCAAGCCTATTTGCATCAAGCCTACCTAGAGGCTTTTTTGAGCGAATTTTTAGCTATTTAGAAGGTGTTAACCAATAAGATTGTAGGGATAATTATTCTTTAATCAACTAAACCAACTTGCAGCATTTTACAAGTTTCAATAAACATATTACAATTATACGCAAAATAAGTTTCATATTATACAACACATAATTTGAATGTTTATACTACAATCTTCTTTAAGTTCTTAGTAAAATAATTTTGCAATACTATATATTTAAATTTTGTATTGCTTTAGTTATATTTGCAACATTGGTACAATTAAAAGCTGTAGTAGCAGCAAGGCTTTTTTAGTAGATTTGCAGGATATTAAGGTTCAACTCAACACTTAATGAGCGATAGCAGTTGTTTGGCATAATTTTTATATTATAATCATACTTTAGCTATATATTAAATATTCTGAGCTTCAACATGCGTAAAATATTTTTTTCAATTGCCCTGTTTTTTTTCATGACGGTCCTATCGGCACAGGCGCAGGTGGTGTTTCCGCAGGCAAGTCCGGCAGCTTCCGTTAGCCAAACCATTGGCTTAACCAACATAAAAGTTGCTTACCATACCCCCAGTGTGAAGGGCCGAAAGATATTCGGAGACCTGGTACCTTATGGCTCTTTGTGGCGGGCGGGTGCAAACGAGGCCACGCTCATCACGTTTGAGGATGAACTTTTCCTGAACCATGAACGTGTGCCGGCCGGTACTTATTCTTTCTTCGTTTTCCCTCAAAGCGACTCGCTATGGCAGGTCGTGCTTAACCGCGATACTGGTTTGTGGGGTCTGGAAGGGTATAATGAACTGAACGATGTGGCGTATCTGGAGGTGAAACCAGTGAAAAGCAGCTTCCAGGAAACGATGCAATTTTCGTTTTCTGACATTAATGAGAACAAAGGAAAGCTTAACCTAGCCTGGGAAAACCTGAAGATCAGCCTGCTTATTGAAACAGAAGTAGAGAAAAAGGCCCTGGCTAACATTAACAAGGCACTTGCCAACGCTAAGCCAGACGACTGGTATATTTGGGCACAGGCTGCTGAGTATATGCTCCCGCGCAAAGAACACCATCAAAAAGCCCTGCAATGGATCAACAAGTCTATTGCCATCAAGGACAATTTCTTCAATAACTGGATCAAGGCAAAGCTTTATGCCTATAACAACGAGTACCAGATGGCTTCTACGTTCACGGCAAAGGCAATGAAGCTGGGTACTGCGGAGCCAGATAGCTACAAAGAATATGCCCGCCAAATTGAAAGTGCTTACGAAGACTGGAAGCGCCGCAGGTAATTGCAGTCCATGTTGCATCAAAAGCGGAGCCTCTTAACCGGGGGCTCCGCTTTTGTTTTAAAGGCTAGCTGAGCTTAAAATTTAGCTATAAACCGTAGATTGAGGCGGCGGCCCGTTAGAAAATTCGGTACGGCATAGGTCAGCCCGTTTACATCGCTCACATAGGTATAGGAAATCCTGTTATTGGCATCAATCAGGTTCAGCACCTCTAGCCCGATCCAAAGGCTTTCCAACGACACGGTCTTGCGGGAAGTCAGGTCACTTTCCAGCAAAATTAGCTTCGAGAAGCCCAGGTCCACCCGCTTATAGGATTTGCCATCAAAGCCATTCCGATACTCCGGCTGGCGGGGCGGACCAAACGGCAAGCCGCTGCCATACACCAGGTTCAGATACATCCGCACCGTCGGGTTGTCCGGGAGATGGTCCTGGAAAAATACGCCAATGTTCAGCAACTGATCTGATGGTCGCCGGATATAGCCCTTCTCCATTTTCCCGGTCTGCTCCCCCCTTCCATTAAACACAAACGACGAATCGCCCTGCACATCTTCTTTCGTGGTCAACAATCCAAGGCTTAGCCATGATTCTGCACCCGGTATAAACTCCCCGTTCACCCGTACATCAAAGCCAGCGGCATAGGCTTTCGCGTTGTTTTGCGCATAATAGCGCAGCCGCACATTGTCGATGTCATAAGGGATTACATTCGTGAGCCATTTATAATAGGCTTCTGCAGTCAGTTTAAAGTTTCGGCCCCAGGCTGTGAACAGATAATCGCTCCCTAAAATGGCGTGAACGGCACGTTGCGCTCTTAAATCAGGGTTAAGCTTGCCTTCAAAATCCCGAAGCTCGCGGTAAAAAGGGGGTTGGTAATATAGCCCTAAAGCTGCTTTAAAGGAAAGGTCGGGGTTTTGGCGTGTAATAAAAGAATACTGCACACGGGGTGAAATGTTAAGTTCTTTGTTAAAGCCCCAGTAAGTGGCACGCAGGCCGTAGGTTATGGTTTTAAGGGAGTCTATTTCATAGGTATGCTGCACATAGCCGCTATAGCGCTGTGTGCTTAAGTCGAGTGCAGACCGGAGGAAATAGGTGGGAGACACAAAATCGGCAGAATCGGCAAAACCGTATTCCGATAATTCATCTGAAATATTCTCCTGGCTCGTCTTTGCCCCGAACTGTACCTGGCTCCGGGCGTTCATGCGCCAACTGTTCCGAAGCTCAACTGTACCGATCCTGGCGCGCAGCGTATTGCGGGCATGGTCGTACTGCGAGCCAAAACCAAGCTCCTGCTGGCACTCCCCAACGTTGTTTCCGACCGTGCTCACATCGCACAAGCGGTAGTAAGCCTCAACTTCCCGAAACTCCCGTTCCCAGGAGTTCACAGCCGACAGCACCACTTCTGATGTAAAATTATCCGTGAACCGGTGCGTCAGGTTAGCGCCGGCCTGATAGGTGTTGTACTTCATCAGTTCCTGTCCCTCAAAACCAATGGTCAGGCGCAGCGGGGCCTGGCGCGTACCAAAGGTGGTCACCTGCGTTTCGGGCTCCACAGCAAAATCGTTTTGGGCGAAGCTTCCCAGTATACCAAGCGTTGTGCGGCCTGGCTGGCTCGGATTACGGCTCAGGTCGAAGTGAACATAGGCCTGGGCATCAGAGAAAATGGGGTTATACCTGCCATCTACGGGTAAGCCCCTTAACATGTATTGCCCGTTTTTATGCCGTGCGCCAAAGAGGTACGACACTTTTTTGTTTTTCGAAGCAGATTCAAGGTGCAAGGTGCCGCCCGTCAGGCCGCCGCTCACAGAGCCTGCAAACGCAGTGGGTTCTTTGTATTGGATGTTCAGCACAGACGAAAGCTTGTCGCCATACCTGGGCTGCCAGCCCCCGGACGAGAAGGCAATGTCTTCCACCAGGTCAGGGTTCACGAAGCTGAGTCCCTCTTGCTGGGCACCCGTGATCAGAAATGGCCGGTAAATCTCGATGTTGTTCACGTACACCAGGTTCTCATCGAAGTTACCCCCCCGAACCGAATAGGTGCTTGATAGCTCGTTGTTGCTACTTACGCCAGGCAGCGTAACCAGCACCTTGTTAAAGTCGCCGTAGGCAGAAGGAAGGGTTTTGATATCGCGGGCATCCAGCTTCACCACACTTACCTGCTCACGGGTATCCTGCTCGTTCTTGCCCCGCACATCGACCGTGCGCAGCTGCTGATCATTTGACTGTAGCACCAGTTGCAGGCGCAAAGTTTCACCGGGTTTTAGCAGCAGTTTTTTCTCCAGCTCCTGATAGCCCAGGTATCGGACAAGCAAAACCAGTTCCTGCCCGGAAGGCACTGGCAGGCTAAAAGAACCTGTAGCATCTGTCTGCGTGGCCAGTTGCGTGCCTTTGATGGCTATAGTAGCCAATTCTAAGGGTTGGCGTTGGGTGTTGAGCACGTTGCCCTGCAGGAGCGCCTGCTGTGCTGATACGGCAAGCGGAAATAGCAGCAAGAGGCACACCGAAAGATATTTCAGCATGCGAGACACTTAGTTAGAAGCGGCTTTGAGTTGCGCAATGGTATGGAGCGGGTCAGCAGCCGAGAAAACAAAGCTTCCTGCCACCAGCACATCCGCCCCCTGCTCCAATAGCTTAGGGGCATTCTCTTGGTTCACGCCTCCATCAATTTCAATCAGGGCGGTTGAGTTGCGGGAGATGATCAGATTTTTCAACGTTTCTATCCGGCGGTACGTGTTCTCGATGAACTTCTGGCCGCCAAACCCTGGGTTCACCGACATGATCAAGACCAGGTCCGCATCGGCCACGATATCCTCCAGCAACTGCACGGGGGTATGCGGGTTCAGGGCAATGCCTGCCTTGGCACCGGTGTCCTTTATTTGCTGCACCGTGCGGTGCAGGTGCGTACAGGCCTCGTAGTGTACCGTGATATACTCAGCCCCGGCAGTTCTGAAGCGCTCGATGTAGCGTTCCGGCTCCTCGATCATCAGGTGCACGTCCATCGGCTTTTGGGCATGGCGCTGTATCGCCTCCATTACCGGAAAGCCAAAGGAAATATTCGGCACAAAGCGGCCGTCCATGATATCAATGTGCAGCCAGTCGGCCTGACTTTTGTTAAGCATCTCTACTTCTGATTGCAGATTGGCAAAGTCAGAGGCGAGAACAGAGGGTGCAATTAATGGGCTCATAGTACAGATTAGTGCTTTTGCCAAGATAAGCAATATTTTGGAGGGGCTGGCTCCCGATGCCGTTTTATGTCTTTACAAACTTAAGCGTCACGACTTTTTTGCCTGAGCGCAACTGGCACAGGTATAAGCCCGCCTGCAGCTGGCGCGGTTCCAGCTGTAGTTGTTGCTCTTTCTTCGGGTTGTTCAGCAACTGGGTATACACCTGCTTACCGGCCACATTCGTGATGCTGATTTGCATTGGCTGTGTCCACCATTCTTCGCCTAAGGTGAGGACCAGTGGCTGCGCCTGCACGGGGTTGGTGAGGTATGCATAACTCTTTAGCGGGAGATGGGGCAAGGCCGTCAGTGTGCGGCTATAAGACGGAACGCCATACCCCACGCTGTTGTCGGGGGCGGCTGCCTGATTGCTGCTTTGCCGCAGCAACTGTATCATCTGTAGGTTAGTCTTGCTGTAATTAGCCTGCCACAGACTGGTGACAAACCCCGCCATGATCGGCCCCGAGAAGGAGGTGCCGTTAGCCCGCACAACCTGGCCGGTTGTGGACAGTACGTAAGCATTTGCACCCAGTGCCACTACGTCTGGCTTGATCTGTCCGTCAGACGTCGGGCCGAAGGAACTGAAGCTAGCTTTTACCCCTACTGAGTCAATCGCGCCAACGGCCAATACAGAATCTGCATCAGCCGGTGAACCCATGTACTTCCAGGTTTTATTGCCTTCGTTGCCGGCGCTAACCACCACCAGCATGCCTGTTGCCGCAGCAATGTCCGCTGCTTTAGCCACCAAGGTGGTGTTGCCATTCAGGTCGGCGTAGGTATAACTGACAGAAGGGTTATCGAACGTGGTATAGCCCAGTGACGAGTTGATGACATCCGCCCCGGCACTGTCGGCATATTCGGCGGCCAGGAGCCAGTTAATTTCTTCGATGTGGTGCTCGGAGGCAACATCCTCGGTGCGCAGCAACAGGTAATTGGCCTCATAGGCCGTCCCGATAATCTTACCAGGTGCAAAAGCGGCCATGGTTGAGAGTACCAGGGTGCCGTGCGCGTTTGAGCTGTAAACCTGCTCCTGCTTGTCCACAAAGTCGTAAGTGCCAAGAATCCTGGAGTTCTGGAACAGATGCGCGAACGGCTCTAACGTGTTGACTTGCGGGAATCCTGCATCAAAAACAGCAATGGTAAGGCCCTTGCCCGTATAACCGGCTTCATGCAGGTTTGTTGCCCCTAACATATTGGCTTGGTGGAAAGAAAGGCCATAGGTTGCCTGATCGAGCGCCTGCTGCGCAACAGCTTCGGAAACCTGCTCCTCCACTGTCAGCTTTGTTCTCAGAATTTTATTTTCGGGAGGTATGGCAACTCTATTCAGCGTTCTTGTCTGCTTTACAAATGGAAGCCCCTTTATTTGCTGCAGTTGTTCGTCTGAGCACTGCACTACGGCAGCATTAAACCAGCGCGAACTATACCACACAGCCACGCCTAAATCCTTTAATGCGGAAACATAAGCGGGTGAAACAGGCAGATCGCGGGGGGTGATGGGAATTTGCTGCCGTTGCCTTCGCGACAGCGCCTTAGGAGATAGAAAAGCCTCGGGACGGTTTAATGAAAATGGCGTGCCTTGTTTGTCGTTAAAGTATACGAGGCGTTTCTGCGCTTCGCCCGATGCCTGGCCAAAAGCAACATGGGCTAATAAAAACCAGGAAAGCGTTAGGAGAAGCCAGGTAGAACGCATGCGTTACATTTTTCCGTGAGAAATTAACTCCTCGTGGCGCTCGTGCCCATCCAACTTATAATTCTCCCCGAATTTGCAATTATCCGGGGCACAATCCGCGATAACTACCCGGTTGAAGACTCTATACACCAGGCCCACATTTTCGGCATATACCTCGTACCGTTTATCAAGTCTGACTGGGTAACTGTTTGGGCCGTTTTGAACCACCGTGATCGTATTCGGGAAAATCTGCGTGGCTATACTATAAGGAGACCCTACGTTTTCGTAAGTATACAACTCCTTTTCGTCACGGATCTTGGTGCCGCGTACAGGCACCACGCTGTCATTATACAAGTGGTCGTTGTAAGCATCGCCTACAAACTCAAGGCCCTCCCTCACCGGGAAAACAAGCTTTACATACTTGGTGTTGTCTTTGGTGAGCAGCACCATGCCGTCCAGCTTGGCCACCACCATGACAGAATCGTCTTCCCAGGTCGCATTTTGGTCTTTACGTATGGAGCGGACGATTTTATAATGGAGCGTTTGGGTTTGATCGTAAAAAGAAGTGTCTACCCGTTCCCGCATCTGAAAGCGCGTAGTGTCACCGACATTAAACTTAAATTTAATGTCGGTGACACTGTAGATGCGATAGTCGCCAACAGCTAAAGGATAATAGCCGTACCCCATGGCATCAGGACCCACGTCTTTGTACTTGTCCTCGCAACCGGTTACAAAACCAGTCAGCAATGCCAGGAGCAACAGCGCTTTTCTCATGATTGCAGCACGTCGAGTTTAATGTAATCCAGGTTGTAGTTCGACTCAATCCATCCGCCGCCCACAACATCATCGCCTTCGTAAAACACAGCGGCCTGCCCAGGGGCGATTGCATGTACGCCGGAAAGGAAATGCACTTTCATTTTGTCGCCCACCTGCTCAATAATAGCTTCCGTGCCTGAGTCGTTGTAACGGACTTTCGTAACTGTCGGGATTGGTCTGTCAATCAGGTCCTCGTATTTAGACATGCTTAGCTTGCCAACCGTCATGGCGTTTTTGGCCAGCTCCTCGAAGTTGCCCAACACCACCTGGTTCTTGTCTTTGTCGATGCGCGTAACATAGGCCGGGAATCCTAAAGCCACCCCCAAGCCCTTGCGCTGCCCGATGGTATAGAAAGGATAGCCCTCGTGCTTGCCGATCACAGTGCCGTCCTCCAGCACAAACTCACCGCCTGCAACCTTCTCCTCAAGCCCCTCTACACGGCGCTTGAGGAAGCTGCGGTAGTCGTTATCCGGTATAAAGCATATTTCATAAGACTCCGGCTTGTTCACCAACTCGGTAAAACCACGGTCTAGTGCCATCTGCCGGATTTCTGACTTATGCAGCTTTCCTAACGGGAAAATCGTGCGGCTTAGACTTTTCTGTGAGATCCCCCACAGGGCGTACGACTGGTCTTTGTTTTCGTCCAGGCCCTTCGAGATCACATACCGGCCATTCTCCTCGCGAATGTTCGCATAATGCCCGGTGGCAATGAAATCGCAGCCTAATTGGTCGGCACGGCGCAGCAAGGCATCCCATTTGATATGGGTATTGCAAAGCACACAGGGATTTGGCGTCCGCCCAGCAAGGTATTCGTCCGTAAAATGGTTGATAACGAAGTCCCCGAACTCATCGCGTATATCTATTATATAGTGCGGGAAACCTAGTTGTACTGCGATGTTACGGGCATCGTTGATGGAATCGAGACTGCAGCACCCGGTCTCTTTCTTGCTAGCACCGCTAGAAGCATAATCCCAGGTCTTCATCGTCATCCCCACCACTTCGTAGCCTTGCTCATGCAGGAGTACAGCTGCCACCGAACTGTCGATGCCGCCGCTCATGGCCACTAATACCCTTCCTTTGTTACTCATCTATCGTAATAAAAAAACTTCAGCTAAAAAATTCGTTATAATTGCAAATATAGCAACAACAATACAGTTATAAAGTTTCAGGAATCTAAAAATGCTTTCGCTGCACCTTATATACCTCATGGCACAGGGGTATGCAAGGGAGAAAAAAAGCATAAAATAGTGGCATGGTTCATGAAATGCGTTTTACTTTGAACCACAATTCGAAAATTATAATTTAAAACGGCTTAAATCTTAAACACAATATATCTATGGGCTTACGTACTTCAGTGATCGTGAATGGCATAAACAATTTAAGCGATGCGCGCTACTGTGCTGGTATGGGGGTTGATATCATCGGCTTTAACCTGAAACTAGACGATCCGGAGCGTGTGCAGCCAGATACACTGAAAGAAATCACGGGTTGGGTATCGGGTGTAAAAGTGGCTGGGGAGTTTACGAGAGCCCGCCCGGAAATGATCAATGACATGGCCGATGAGTTTGGCCTGGATTATATACAACTGGATACGCCATACCTCATTGACGAGATTGAGGAAATCAATCGCCCGGTAATCCAAAAGATCTTCATCAACAAGGACACCGTTGAAAGTGAACTGCTGGAGATGATGGAGCTCTATAGCCCGGTAGTGCATGCATTCATTATTTACTCGGATGACTTCCTGACCGTGGACGAAACCAACCTGAAATTCTTGAAAAGCATCTCAAGGGAATATAAAGTATACATTGGTTTCGGCATAGACAAAACCAACATCAACAACACGTTAAGCAAAATCAAACCTGCCGGGATTGGTTTGCACGGAGGCCACGAGATTAAACCTGGCCTGAAGGACTTTGATGAGTTGCAGGATATTTTTGAGGAGATAGAAGAACACTAGGCAAAAACTGGTATAAAGGCGAGCCCGTGACGGAATAGAACAATCAACTGTAGAATCTCAATTAAAAGAATAGCATGCTGAAAACTAAACTCTCCAGGTATACATCTTGCTGTTGCTTTGTTGCACTGGTACTCACAGCCACTTTCTCATGGCATAAGGGGTTTGCCCAGAAAAGTGAAACAGAGATTCCGCTGTACCGATCCGCTATCCCCAATGAAATTCCAGGTCCTGATGAGGAATCCGTTAGCAACGAAGGCGGGAAAATCAGGATAAGTAAGGTCAGGAAGCCAACCTTGTCGGTTTTCCTTCCGCCAAAAGGCAAAGCCACCGGTACTGCCGTATTGATTTGCCCTGGCGGCGGCTACAGCATCCTGGCTTCCGGCCATGAAGGTTACGATGTGGCCAGAGAATTTAGCAAGCGGGGGATCGCAGCGTTTGTTCTGAAGTACAGGTTACCAAACCCTGCAACATCCTCCCATCCGGAGTTGGCCCCGCTCCAGGATGCCCAGCGCGCCATGCAACTTATCCATGAAAACGCAGAAGAGTGGCAAATCAAACCAGATAAAATAGGCATTATGGGTTTTTCTGCCGGAGGGCACCTGGCATCGACCGTAGGCACGCACTTCGATAAGACCTATGTTGAAGATGCTGAATTGGTTAACATGCGCCCTGATTTTATGATCCTGGCCTACCCTGTCATCAGCAACGACACAGCGATTTGGCATAAAGGCTCCTTTGAAAAGCTCCTTGGCACCAACCCCACAGCAGAGCTGAGTTTTGAGTTTTCGAATGAGAAACAAGTGACGGCGCAGACCCCTGCAACGTTTCTGATGCATGCCAAAGACGATCAGGCAGTGCCCATAGCAAACTCGCGGGCCTTTTATGATACGCTGATTAAAAACCGCGTTTCAGCAGAGATATTTACTTACCCGAAAGGCGGACATGGCTTCGGCCTTCATAACCCCACATCCGGGAACGCCTGGTTTGAACATGCCTTGAACTGGATGAAGCGAAATAAGTTTTAAACGATATACATCATTATAAACAAACAGCGCCTGCTTTATGAATTAAAGCAGGCGCTGTTTGTTTAGGCATTTTAGTTAAACTGAAACTGCAGGTATTTAATTGCTACTCCCTCAGCGATGTACCGCTTCTCGTAAGTGGTATAAATGCCCATCGTGTGCTCCTGCAAATCCGAGTTATACAAATCATGGGTATAAACCAGGTTCCTGATCTGCGAGGCACGTTCCTGTAATACCTCCAGGGTATAGTCGAACAAACCAAGGTTATCTGTTTTAAGATGCAGGATACCATCCGGTTTCAGGATTTTCTTATACAGTTCCAGAAAACGCGGCGAAGTCAGCCTGCGCTTGATGTCCCGGTCACGGGGGCGAGGGTCTGGAAAAGTGATCCAGATTTCATCAACCTCGTGGGCATCAAAGTTATCCTCGATCTGTTCGATAAAAGTGCGCAGAAAGGCCACGTTCTCTAGTTCTCCTTCCTGAGCCAGCGTGCTTCCTTTCCAGAGGCGTGCGCCCTTGATATCACTTCCGATAAAATTCTTATCCGGGAACAGCTGAGCCATCCCCACGGTATACTCTCCCCTGCCGCAACCAACTTCCAGCACCACCGGGTTCTCATTCTCAAAAAACTCCTGGCGCCACTTTCCTTTTAACTGCCCATAGTGCTCATTACCCGGCTCAATCACATTTTCACGCTCCGCAATGGCAGCAAATTTGGCTAATTTCGATCTTCCCATTTTATATTATAAATCCTCTATCTCAGCAACTACAAAGGTACTGCCCCCAATAAAAATAACCTCATCTGGGGCAGCATTTGCTTTGGCTGCAGCAATAGCCGCTGCCACGGTGTCATACCCTTCCCCACTCAAACCGGTTTCCTGCGCTTTTGCGAGTAATTCGGTAACTGGCAGGGCACGGGGGATGCTGGCCTGGCAAAAGTAATAGCAATAGGTTGGTGGCAATAGTTGGAGGATATCTGTGATGTCTTTATCGTTGACAGCGCCAAACACCATATGCACCTGCCTCGGGGCCAAACTATCCAACTGCTTAAGTATTTGCTTAATGCCGTCTTGGTTATGCCCTGTGTCGCAAATGGTTAAAGGTGATCTATCTACTACTTGCCAACGCCCCTTCAAGCCTGTTAATCTCCTTGCCTGGGCCAAACCGCTTCGCACCGAGGTATGTGAGATGCTATAACCCTGCTCATGCAATAACACCAAGGCCTGTAATACACCCGGCACATTGTATTTTTGGTAGTTGCCCGCAAGGTCTATTTCCAAACCTGGCAAAAATGATTTCTCCTGATGGTATACCTGCATCACCTGCCGCTCGAGTGTTGCCTCTGTTACTTCTATCCGGAAATGATCTGGGGCAAAATAGATGGGGGCTTCCACCTCCTGTGCTTTGGCCTCAAAAACCTCCTGAGCCTCAAGTTGTCGCGTACTAATCACTACAGGTATACCTGTCTTGATTATACCGGCTTTCTCAGAGGCGATGGCGCTGATCGTGGACCCAAGCAAGGCCTGGTGGTCATACCCAATATTAGTGATAAGGCAAAGCTCGGGATGAATGATGTTAGTAGAGTCCAGGCGGCCACCCAGGCCTACCTCAATTACGGCAATGTCAACCTGCTCATCCGCAAAATAAGCGAAAGCGAGCGCCACCGTCATCTCGAAAAAAGAAGGCTGTACGCGCTCGAAAAGGGTCTTATGCTGCTCTACAAAATCAATCAGGTAGTCTTCCGGCAGTTCTAACCCATTCACGCGTACCCGCTCTGTGAATGATTTCAGGTGAGGCGAGGTGTAGAGCCCCGTTTTATAACCGGACTCCTGCAGCACTGCCGCCAGCATGTGCGAGCTGCTGCCTTTACCATTTGTTCCGGCAACATGGATGGATTTGAATTTGTGCTGCGGGTTGCCTAGCGCATCGCACAGGGCAATAATGTTATCTAGGCTCTTCTTAAAAGCAGCATTGCCGATGCGTTGGTACATCGGCAATTGCTGGTATAGATAATCAAGGCACTCTTGATAAGTCATAAAAATTCAATCTGGTACAAGCCCTCGCTGTTAGCGAGAGGTAATTCTAAATACAACCACGCCAGAGGCACCATCGCCTGAAGAACCGGAGCCCGTGCGGCTAAAGGTGGTTTTCTGTAACTGCTCTTTATACCACGCCACTACCTGGGGCGACACATTGCTTTCCAATACAGTCACACCGGTCAGGTTTCCGTCACCATCGATGCGGATAGAGAATTTCACAAGGCCGGTTTCGTTGCTGTAGGGGTCTTTGCGCGGCTCAATATCATAACGCCATCCTGGCATGTTAAGGGAACCGCCCGCTCCTCCTCCGGCCTTGCCGTAAAGGGACTTTGCATCCACTTTGCCCTTGGGATCCCCTTTGTCACCCACAGCGCCGTCATCGTCGCCGTTGTTATTGCCGGTAGGGTTGTCAGAAGAGCCGTTCTTGCCTGTTCCGGTGCTGTTGGTAGGCTTGCCCGGGTAAAGCGACTTGGGCTTCTCAGGCTCTTTTTTCACTACTTCCTCTTTCGGCTCAGCTTTAGGCTGCGGCTTCATCTCCTCTTTAGTAGGTTGAGGTTTTGGCTGTGGCTTCACCACTTCTTTCACCGAAACAGGCGCATCGGCGGTTGTCGTCGTCACCTTCGGTGTTTCGACGGGCTGAGGGGGCGATGGCGGTGTAGGCTTGGCTACAGGCTGTGGATCGGGAAGCGGGTCGGGTTGCGTGGGTGCGGGTTTGCTGTCTTCTGTGTTTTTAGAGACATTAGGGCTAGCCTGCGTCTGCACCTCACCGCTCCCGACAGCATCCATACCAAAATTGAGTTCTATACCATACTCTGGTGCCGGAGGGTCAGGGGCGCGCCAGGCCAGCATATAGATCAGAAAGAGCACAAGCAGCACGTGCATCCCGATGCTAACACCAGCTGCAACACGCTTGTTCTTTTCTTCTTCCTGAGAATGAGCTTGGGCAATTGCCATAATTCAGATCTTATTCAGTTGGCACCGTGGCCAGCGTTACACTTGCATTCAGGTTCTTGGCGATGCCGGCTACTTTCACCAGGTGCTCTACCGGTACGCTCTTGTCTACATGTAACACCACGGCTCCTTCTTCTGTTCCTCGCAACAAAGCCGTCAGTTGTGGCTCGATGTCTTCCAGCGCCACCGGCTTATCGTTCAAGTAATACTGTAAGTCCTCTGTAATCGTCACGCTGATCTTCTGCATCACAATATCAGAGGTCTTGCTACTCGGTAAGCTCACCGGCAAACCCGATGGCGTCACGAAGTTAGAGGTAAGCATGAAGAATATCAGCAACAGGAAGATGATGTCCGTCATGGAAGACATGCTGAACTCGGCATTGGTCCTGTTTTTAGAGCGAAGATTCATTGTTAAAGTTGTGGTTCTTGTAAGAGATCAAGGAACTCGATCGAAGAATATTCCATGGCATGCACGATGCTGTCGATCTTAGACACCAGGTAATTATACCCTACATAGGCTGGCAAACCAATAATCAGACCTGTGGCCGTCGTAACCATGGCCTCGTAAATACCGCTCGACAGCAACTTCGGGCTAACAGAGCCTTCTGCCTGCGCAATCGCGATGAAGGCACCGATCATACCTGTTACCGTACCAAGGAAACCGAGCATGGGGGCCGCACCGGCAATTGTTGCTAAGGCAGAAAGGTTTTTCTCCAGGCGGCTGATCTCGATTTTACCCACGTTTTCGATAGACGTCTCAATGTTTTTAAGAGGGTTACCGATACGTGTCAGGCCTTTCTCCAGCATATGCGACACAGGGGTGTTTGTCTGGGCGCAAAGCATTTTGGCTCCGTTAATATCACCGGCAAGTACCATCTTCTTGATGCGCTCGTTAAAGCCCTCCGGGTTTTTAGCGGCTTTCTTCAGGGTAAGGAACCTCTCTACGAAAATGTAGATCGCGGCAAGCGACAACAGCGCCAATGGTATCATCGCCCAGCCACCAGCAAGGGCCAGATCAATAAGCCGTACAGACTCTTGTGAGGCTTCGGCACCCTCAGCTAAAGTAGCAGTTGTGTCAACTGCGGTAGTGGTGATTTGTAATAAGAGTGAGGTCATGTTAATTATTAAAAACCCAAATTGTTTCTCCGAATGATTTACTGTAATTTTTGAGTGCTGCTTTTGCTTCCTCCGGTGTATTGAAGTCGGCTACTGATACCCGGTATAGCTTGCTATTTGGGCCAGGTAGCAGCACTTTAGCCTGATGGCCTTCCTGCCGCACTGCATCCCGGCGCGACTCAGCATTTTGCGTCGTGGAGTACCCCCCGATAATGATATAAGAACGTCCGGTTTTGTCGTTGATTGTAGTAGCAGGCTGCTCAATTTCTTTTACAGGCTCAGCTTTTTTTACCGCCGCAACCTTGGTAGGCGCTGTTATAGTCTCTTGCTCAACAATCAGTTCCGCCGCGTTAGCTAAAGGAACACGGGCACTATCAACAGCAATTTCCTCTTTCAAAAGTTCCGGTTCATCCATACTAGCTTCTTCCACTTCAATTGGTGCAACTGGCAGAATAGCAGCATAGCTTTCCTGGCGCTGATCTGCCGTAAACGGCACATAGTCTGAGGCATAGCGGCTGTAAGTTGGAGTTCCACTAACGGTATAAGTAGCGTTGATGAATGAAACAGGGTTCAAGCTACTGATGTCATAATCTCTCTGCAAAGACAGAAAATAGAGCGCTGTACCTGCCAGGCCCACTAGGGCTAAACTTGCCGCCAAATTATAGGCACGCTTCAAGCGTTTCTTGAACGGTTGCTTCTGTGCGGCATGCTCCTGCTGGCGTTCCTTGATCAGGGTACGCAGCACAGCAGGTTCCTCCACACGCGCTGGGCGCGCGGTTAACTCAGGTAACCCGAAGCTAGCATCCAGCAAATTATCCTCTTCTACATATTCAAACTCTAGCCGTCGCTCAGGGCTATACCGGAACAAACCGATCCCCTGCAGTTCAAAGCGATTATGCTCATTCAGGCTGTGTCTTGCCTGGTGCACAAAGGAGGCAACCAACTGCTGCGCTTCTTCCCTTGTAATGTTGTTATGGTAAGCAATCGTGCTGATCAGCAACCCATCGTTCAAAACCAGCTTCTCGTTGAAAGCAACTTTTTTAGAGGGTGGAGCAAAAGCATGCTTCACCGGGTTGATCTTAGCCGACACATAACGCGTGATCAGGCCCCCGAAATCGGGGATAATGACACAGTCATGGTCATAGAGCAAAGTCTTGATGTGCTTCTCTACCATACGCTTAGAATGAATATGTTACTCCTCCAATCAGGTTAAGGCTCTTGCCTGGGTAGTTCACGAACCTTTCGTACTTCTGCCCAAACAGGTTGTTGGCCATCAAAAATACTGTGAAATTGTTTGTAAAGCGATAGTCCGCCTTAATATTCAAGTCCACTATGTTATCTGTCTCACGCAGCACGGTGGTTCCGTCCTGTTGCGTGATCCGGCCAAATGAACTTACAATATAGTAAAGTTCTGAATTAAAGAGAATCTTGTCGTAGAAGTTGTAGGTGCCGTAAACACTCGCCATCAGCTCAGGGCGATGGAAGGGCTGCTCTAAGGAAGCTGTGTTATAGCGGTTATAATCAGCCTTTACACCGAGCCGTATCTCATCCGAGTAATTGAAGGAAGCTTCGGTATAAAAATTCAAAACATTGGTTACCCCATCATCATAAACAAGGTCGAACTTGGCCGGGTCACTTATTGAGTTGTTATAAAAGTAAAGGTTGCGGTAATTCTGGTATGCCACACGGGCATTTAACTGCACGTAATTGGCTATGTTCGCCTGCATGCCCCCGTATACCTCTAAGCCTTTGTTTATATCAGCCACTCGTGCGTTTGGGGCCAGCCAAGGGTTCTCCTGTGTAAGCTGGTATAAAGTAACTCTTTCCAGATCACCCCCTAAACCTGCGTATAACAACAAGTTACCCTTAATTGGCTCAACCCCCACTCGAACCATCGGGTAGATGTTAAAGTTGCGGGCATCATTCACGGTATCGCCGGTATAGGCCAGCTTCGCCCCCAAGGTAAGTCGGATAGCATTGATCTGACGCTCGTAAGCGGCATCCACTTTCACAAAGCCACGATTCGTAGAGAGCGAGTCTTTATGTGACAAGAAGGAAAGGTCGCTGTTGACGCGGAATGCCGAAGTTTCATCAATGCCATACTGGCTACGCAGGCGCACCGCCAGGTTATTCTCACTCAAGTCGTACCGATCGTTCAGGAAACGGTACTGTACATCGGCTTTGTACTGGAGCGGTGCGTTGGTGCTGTGGTTATGCAGAAAACCGGTCGCAGAGACGCGATTGAACACCTGTTTGATAGAATCCCTCTCTACCTGCTGGTTCCCTTCCAAGGCGGGTTCATACCCATAGAAAAAGTACTTATCGCGGCCGTACTCCAGGTTGCCGCCAACCGTCAGGTCTTTGAGATAACGCTCGCCGTGCAGGTTGATAGCGGAATTGGCTACCGCAGAATTGCTCTTGTCCACGGGGCCGCGGGCAGAACCGATGTGGCTCACGGAGGCCCCATAGTCAGCAGTTTCGCTGCGCTTGTTATGGAAGTATCCCTTTAAGTAAAGTGTCGCGTAATTCCCCACTCCGGCTTTCAGGTAATTGCCGTACAGCTTGGTCAGCTCGTCTTGCTTGATGGTAAGCACCTTCATCTGCAGGCTGATATCTTGTTCCGGCAACCGATAGTCTACAAAACGGTAGCGCACATTACGGTCTTCTGACACAGGGGGCTTGATGCGGAACTTCTCAAAATTCCGGGCAGCTTGCGGCAACTCAATCACACGGTTCTTTTCTACCACAACCTCTGCGTCCTCTAGCCTGGCACCCTCGCCCCAGCCCTGAGTTTGTGCTTGCGCTGTGTTCAGGTAGCTATACCCGACACTCATGACAATGGCTAAAGAGGCTAGTTTTAATTTATTTTTCATGATACGAATGATCCTGTTCTAAACAAATGGCTGATTGATGTCTACTTTCTATTCCTGACCTGTTGAATCAGCTGGTAAAGGTGTATTTAAGGAGTCGCTGGCTGGCGCGGCATTCCCTGTATTTGGCGCCAACTGTTGCTTCTGCGTCTGTTGCTGCGCAGGGACTGTGGCTGGCTTCTTGCCTTCAAACTGCGCCAGCTTTTGCTTGGCCTCCTGTACAATTTCCGGGATGGTCGCATTTTCAATGATGGAGTTGAGCGTTGCCTTAGCCTGGAACATCTCGTTCTGGGCTGCATAGTTATCAGCGATCAACAAGAATGTTCGGCCAAGCCACAAGTCGTAGCTCGAGTACTTCTTGTTGAAATCAAAAGCAACCTCCAGTGACTCCTTGTATTTCTTCTGATTGTAAAGCGTTTGGGCAACCAGGTATTGTGCTTCCGCTCCATTCACATCTGCCGCAGATTCTACCGTTTCGCGCAGCTCCTTCATTGCCTGCTCCATGTTGCCCTGCGCCAGCGTGGACTTGGCTCTGAAAAGAAGGGCGATATTATATGAATTCAGTGAGGCATTACCCTGGCTGATCAATTCGTTCGCCGCACGTTTCGAAGAGGTATAATCGTTGGTTAAGAAATAGCTCTGCATCAACCCGATCAGGGCCGTCTGCTGCTCTTTGCGGTTCGAGGCCAAGTCGCGCAAGCGACCGAAGTACTTGATCGCCTCGGGGTAGTTCTTCGCTTCAAACTCAAGATCCGCCACACGCTGTATGGCACGGTTCACGTATTCTGAGCGGTTTTCAGTGATGACTTGCTTCATGCGCGGCAATCCCTCCTGCATGTTGCGCTGGCGGAGGTATGAATCTGCCAGGAAGTAGCGGGCATCCGCGGTGAACTTGGAGTTAGGATACCCTTTCAGGTACGATTCAAACTTAGGAATTGCCTGTTCGTATTTCTGGCTGAAATACAGGGTCTTGGCTGCTTCGTATTCAATGCTTTCAAGAGCACTACTCTCCGGGTTAGCAGACTTAAACTTATCCAGGTAGGGATCAAACTCACTGCTTCTGTTCTCAGTGCCTAGCACCTCCTGCAGGCTATAAAGCGCACCACTGGCCACTTTGGCGGAAGGGTACTCCTCCAAAACCCGCTTCTGGTCTGCAATGGCCAGGTCATTCTTGCGCAGGTTTGCATAGGCCGTACCACGCTTTTGCAGGGCGTTCGGAATAAGCTTGCTTTCCGGCATCGTGTTGATCAGTGTGGTGAACCCGGACACAGCGGCATTGTAATTACCGGCCTCATAATCAATCACTGCCAGCTGGTAGTAAGCATCATCCAGGTAGCGCGACTTCGGGAACTTGTTGACCAACTCCTGCAGCGCCTCTTTCGCTTTGTCATTTCGGTTGTTGATGCTCAGCACCACCCCTTTCTGAAACAGCGCATAATCACGGTCCGGGGAACTGGTAGAAATTACTCTTTCGTAAAGCTTCAGCGCCTCCGCGTAGTTTTTGCTTACATAGTATGTATCTGCCAAGCGTACGGTCGCATCGTTGTAATTTGGGTTGCTCGGCTCAATGGCGCTCAGATAGGCTTTGAAATGCGTGAGTGCTTTGTCATACTCTTTGGTGTTGAAATAGGCATAGCCTATACCGTAACGCGATTTAGTATAATAGTCCTCTTTGGCATTAGGGGCTGTCCTGAATACCGCAGCGTAGCTGTTGATCGCATCAGGGTAGCGTTGCCCGATGGAGTAAGCCTCCCCCTTTACAAAATGACTGGCCGAAGTCACTTCCTTGTCATAAGGATACTGCAGCGACTTGTCCAGCATTTGCACCGCCTGCGGGAATTTAGCGTCATTAAACAGGTTAACCGCATGGTAGTAAGTCACGCGCTGGTATGTTTGCAGGATGCGCCAGCTTTTGGTCGGCAGACTTTCGATATGGCGAATCGCATCTGCATAATTGTTAGAGCCGAAGTAAGCTTCACTCATCAATTTGTCAGCTTCCTCGCCCTGCTCCGAGTTCGGGTACTTGTCGTTAAACTCAGCCAACGCGTTGATTACCTCCCGGAAGTTGCCGAGCTCATAGCTCACCTGCGCATACTTCAGCGTGGCGGCCTCTGTCACGTCTTTATCCTTGTCGTTCTTTCTGGCTTGGTCAAAAGCTGTTAAGGCAAACTGCTTGTTGTCATCCTTTAGGTAACTCAGGCCAAGGTAATAGGCTGCGCTTTGCCCTAACGCGTCTTTCTTAAGCGCGATCTCCTTGAAATTGGCAATCGCGTTTTTATAGTTGTTATTCTTGTAATCCGTGAAGGCAATTTTATACTGCACAGTCGGCTCTAGCGAGCGCTTTCCCTCGGCATACTGGTTAAAATACTTCTCTGCTGTTTTGTAATCGGCCTTCTGGTAGTAAGCGTCGCCTACTAACAAGGCAATCTCCTCACGTTGCTGCACATCCGGCTTTCGGGCCAAAGCGGCTTCTCCGTAACGGATCACTTCGTATATGTCATTCTCCTTGTAGAGGATCTCCGTGACCATGTAAGGCACAATGCTCGCGTACGCCTCGTTCTTCTCCGCGATCTTCAGATCCGTTTTGGCAGCAGCGTAATCCCCTTTGCGGTACGAGATGTAACCGGCATAATAGTTAGAGGCATACGCGAAGCGATGCTCGTCTTCACGGAAGCCCGTAGTCTTGTTCTTGTCGAAATATACTTTGGCGTTGTCAAAATCCTTCGTGGCAAAATATGAGTAGCCCAGCTTGAACTCGAGTTCTTTATTCTGTTTGATGCCAAGCAGATGTGTCGGCGCTACCTTAAGTAATTCAATGGCCTTTTTATAATCCTTTTGCTCAAAGTAATAGAGGCCGAGCTCATAGTTGGCCAGGGCTGTTTTAGGGTGCGACGGGTACTTGTGCGCAAAATTGAGGATCAGCTGCTCTGCGTCAGGGTGCATGAGGTAGAGGCCGCTAAGCGCGTAATAGTATTGCGCGTCAGCGGTCTTGGCATCGTTGTCCTTCACCTCGATGTATTTGCGGAACGCCTCCTGCGCAGCGCCATACTTAGCCCGATCAAACAGTTCCATACCCTCATGGTAGAACCTTTCTTCGTTTTTAAAAACCTGCGTGTGCTGTGCAACCACCACATGGGAGCCTCCGACCAGTACCGATGCAAGTGCTAATTTGTACGCTATCTTCATATATATTCCAATTGCCTTGAAAGGCTTTCAAATAATTTGATTCTACAGAAAAAACAGGCTTCTCTATGTCTTTGTGGCGCTTGCCGGTTAGCAAAGCCGCCTCATTCAAAGTTAACAAAATTTGCTTAGCAGCAGCCCAGAAAATGAATTTCTTCGCCCTCTGGTTTCACAAATATTATGCAGCTCCTATATAATGCCGAAAGCCTTAGTAATATTGTGTGCATTAGAAAAAATCATTGATTTATGAAGCCAGCCTGCGCGGCACCGGATGCAAGATTTTGAACACGAGTTCGCGCAGAATGGCCGCATCGGACATATCGCCCCCCGTTATGCCCTTTACCTGCAGGTCTGCTACCCGTACATAGTGAATAATGTCTACACAGCGGGTTAAGGGAAACACGCGAAGCGCCTGCATATACTCCTTCACCAAAAACCCCCTGTTGCCCAGGCTTTTGCGCATCCCTGCCTCCGACTTGTCGGCAGCGGTATGGAGACTTAGCAGTTTGGTGAAGAAGGAGAAAAGCAGGGTCAGGTTCGGGATGAGCGGGTTGTTTTTGGGGTTAGCCTCAAAGTAGTGTATAATGCGATGCGCTTTCAGGCTGTCGCGGGTAATCAGGGCCGATTGCAGCTCGAAGATATTGTACTCCT
The DNA here is from genome assembly GCF_054482735.1 of Pontibacter sp. CAU 1760. NCBI lineage: Bacteria > Pseudomonadati > Bacteroidota > Cytophagia > Cytophagales > Hymenobacteraceae > Pontibacter > Pontibacter sp. CAU 1760. The sequence continues at coordinate 217,484 of NZ_JBTLRL010000004.1, read as the reverse complement.
TGCTGATGCCGACATTCTCCTGCACGGCCTGCTCATCCAGGGTGGCACCCGGCTTCAGGTTAAGCAACAGCTTATCAATTTCGTTGGAGAGCCGGGAAAGGTCGGCACCGATGTACTCGCTTAGCAGCACTACTGCCTGAGGCGATGACTTTACCTTTTTCTGCTTCAGGTAATTCGTGACCCAGGCACCTATTTGGTTATCATAAAGCTTTTTGGTGGTCATTACCACTGCCTGCTTTCCGATAGCCTTGGCCAGGCTCTTGCGCCCATCCAGGGTTTTGTGCTTGTAGCAGAACACCAGTATGGTTGAAGGCAAGGGGTGGTTTAGGTAAGCCTCTAACTGCTTCATCCCTTCCTCCTTCTCTATATCTTGGATGCTTTGCGCTTCTTTCACGATGACCACCGAGCGCTCAGACATCATCGGGAAGCGCTTCGCCTGGAGCAAAACGGTCGCTATATCTACATCCTTCCCATAAATCACCATCTGGTTGAAACCCTTTTCATGTTCCTGCAAGGCATTCGTTTCAATGTAATCCGAGATCAGATCGATGTAATAGGGTTCTTCGCCCTGCAAAAAATATACAGGGGCAAACTGCCTGTTTTTAAGTTGCTCGAGGATGCCTTCGGGAGTATGTGACATGAACCAGGGGTGTTAGCTTAGGGTAGATGGATATGCAAGGAACTACAAATTTAAAGCTATGCCATCAAAAAAGAAGAGAAGCCGGCACTAATTCCATCCCCTAGTTAAATTACCAAGGCACGTAACAGGCTATAAATTCACGCGCGGTTCCTGCGTGTTTCCGGTAAGCTTGTGCCAACTCTTTTATATATTTGCCTTAAACAGACGAATAAGCATACATGAACCTTATTGATGAGTTAAAATGGAGGGGCATGCTCCATGATTTCATGCCAGGTACCGACGAATTATTGACCACTGAGATGGTTTCCGGGTATATCGGGTTCGACCCAACAGCGAAGTCATTGCACATTGGCAACCTGGCTACTATTATGCTTTTGGTTCACCTGCAGCGGGCGGGCCATAAGCCGTTTGCCCTGATTGGCGGTGCAACCGGTATGATTGGTGACCCATCGGGTAAATCTGCCGAGCGCAACCTGCTTTCGGAGGATGTGCTGCGGGAAAACCAGGAAGGCATCAGAGCGCAATTAGAGAAATTCCTGGACTTTGACTGTGGCGCCAATGCTGCCGAGATGGTCAACAATTACGATTGGTTCAAGGACTTTAACTTCCTGGACTTTCTGCGTGAGGTGGGCAAGCACATCACCGTAAATTATATGATGAGCAAGGACTCGGTGAAAAAGCGCATCAGCGCCGACGAGGAAGGCGAACGTGCCGAGGGTCTCTCCTACACGGAGTTTGCTTACCAGCTCATCCAGGGCTACGACTTTTACCATCTGTATAAAAACAAAGGGCTGAAGCTTCAGATGGGTGCATCGGACCAGTGGGGTAACATTACCACGGGTACTGAGCTGATCCGACGTATGGAAGGTGGCAAGGCTTATGCCCTGGTTGGCAAACTGGTTACAAAAGCAGACGGCACGAAATTCGGAAAATCGGAAGGCGGCAACGTGTGGCTCGACCCGAACATGACCTCGCCGTATAAATTCTACCAGTTCTGGTTGAACTTGGCTGATGAGGAGGCAGAAAAGCTAATCAAAGTATACACTTTACTGCCGCAGCAAGAGATTGCACAGCTGGTAGAAGAGCATCAGCAGGCACCGCACCAGCGCGCCTTGCAAAAAGCCCTGGCTAAAGATGTTACAATTAGGGTGCACTCCGAAGAGGACTACCTGGCAGCTGTCGAAGCCTCTGAAATTTTATTTGGAAAAGGCGATTTAGAGACGCTAAAGGGCCTTCGGGAGGATATGTTGCTATCAGTATTCGAGGGAGTGCCGCACATCGAGGTTACCCGGCAGCAATACCAGGAAGCTGCCACTGTTTCAGATTTGTTGTCTGAGGTAAGCGGAGGCCAGATTTTTGAGTCGAAGGGCGAGGCGAAGCGAATGATTAAGAACGGAGGGGTGAGCATCAACCGCCAGAAAGTAGCGAGTACCGAGGAAGCTTTGAGTTATGAATTGCTTCAGCAAAAGTACCTGGTAGTGCAGAAGGGAAAGAAGAATTACTTCCTGATTAGCGTTAACTAACTGTTAATCAGTTACATATCATAAAAAAAGGTGGCTATATGGCCACCTTTTTTTATGATAACTCTGCTTGAGTTTGAATTACTTAGTGCTTTCAGCGCTGTTTTTCATGTCCTGAACTTCCTTACGGATGTCCTGAGCCATATTTTTCAGATCCTGCATGCCTTTACGTACGCGAGTACCTGCAGCTGAATTTCCCTTATCGTAGAACTTTTCGAAGTCGCCTTCAAGCGACATTACTAGGTCCTTTAGTTTGCTGAAGTTGTTGTTCATTTGAGCTATTGATTATGTGAAACATTTGATTTGATAGCTCTAATATACACATTTAATGAAAACAAGCAAAAATTAAGAAATTTTAATATAAGCCTTTACAGCCCTTTAAGCGGTAACTGCAGGGCTTGAATACAAACCTTTGTCTAGCTTTTGTGCAATTTTCTCAAATGCAGCGATTGTTTCCGCAACATCTTCCAATGAGTGAGCCGCAGTCGGAATCAAGCGCAGCATGATCACATCCTTAGGAACCACCGGGTAAACCACGATAGAGCAGAAAATGCTGTAGTTCTCACGCAGGTCCAGTGTCAGTTGGGTTGCGTCCGGAATCTGACCATTCAGGAACACAGGCGTTACCGGAGACTGTGTAGTGCCGATGTTAAAGCCTTTCTCGCGAAGGCCTGTCTGCAGGGCATTTACTACCTCCCATAACTTGTCCTTGAGCTCAGGATTTTTGCGGAGTAACTCTAAACGCTTAAGGGCACCTACTGTAATGGGCATCGGAAGCGACTTCGCGAAAATCTGGGAACGCATGTTGTAGCGCAGGTACTCTACTACTTGCTCGTTAGATGCCACAAAGGCACCGATACTGGCCATAGACTTGGCGAACGTAGAGAAGTATACATCTATACCATCCTGGCAGTTGAGGTACTCTCCAGTTCCAGCGCCTGTAGTACCCATCGTTCCGAAACCGTGCGCATCGTCTACAAACAGGCGGAAATTGAATTTCTCTTTCAGGTCAACTACTTCTTTCAGGCTACCCAGGTTACCAGACATACCAAACACACCTTCCGTAATCACCAAAATGGCACCACCTGTGTTTTCAGTCCAGCGTGTGGCACGCTCCAACTGCTTCTCCAGGCTCTCCATATCGTTGTGGGCATACACAAACCGCTTGCCCTGATGCAATCTAACGCCGTCGATGATACAGGCGTGTGACTCCGCATCGTAAACGATCACGTCGTGGCGGTCAACCAAGGCATCTATAATCGATACTACTCCCTGATAACCGAAGTTGAGCAACATGGCATCGGGCTTCTGAACAAACTCAGCCAGTTCAGACTCCAACTGCTCATGCAAGCTGGAGTTGCCAGACATAATGCGGGCACCCATTGGATAGGCCATACCCCACTCTGCTGCTGCGTCTGCGTCAGCCTTCCGAACCTCAGGATGGTTAGCCAGTCCCAGGTAGTTGTTAAGGCTCCAGGTAAGCACCTCTTTGCCTCTGAACGTCATGCGAGGCGCAATCTCACCCTCCAGCTTTGGAAACGTGAAATAGCCGTGTGCATAATGTGAGTGGCTGCCTAATGGACCTCTGTTGGTCAACAACTTTTCAAATAAATCCACTTGTATAATAATTTGGTTATCGAGATTATTTCAATTGCAACACAAGCATTACCCATTCAGAAACTATCAATAATGCGCAATGCAAGGACGAACAAAGTTAGGGTTTATTAGATTCATATACAATTACTATATTTTTACTGCCAAGCTTTTTACATGCCGTATTTTTTAGTTTCGGCCGAATAGCTTTTCTTTGAAGTAAAACAAAATGTAGCTGCTGCATGAGAGAAATAAAAAAGATATTGGTTGCCAACAGAGGTGAAATTGCCTTGCGTGTGATGCGCACTGCTAAGGAAATGGGTATCAGCACGGTTGCTGTGTACAGCGAGGCCGATCGGAATGCCCTGCATGTGCGGTTTGCAGATGAGGCCGTATGTGTGGGTGGCCCAAAGTCCAGCGAGTCTTACCTTCGGGGCGATGTAATCATTGACGTTTGTAAGCGACTGAATATTGATGCCATTCACCCGGGGTATGGCTTTTTATCTGAAAACGCCAAGTTTGCGCAACAGGCGACTGATGCCGGTATCATTTTTATAGGCCCCTCTCCCGAAGCCATTGAGCTGATGGGCAGTAAACTGGCGGCTAAAGCAGCAGTAGCCAAGTATAACATCCCTATGGTGCCGGGCACCGAAGAAGCTATCACGAATGTGGAGGCAGCCAAGCAGATCGCCTCTGAGGTCGGCTTCCCTATCCTCATCAAGGCGAGTGCTGGCGGCGGCGGGAAAGGAATGCGCGTGGTGGAAAGCGTGGATGTGTTTGAGCAGCAAATGAAGATGGCGGTGAGCGAAGCGACTTCGGCCTTCGGTGACGGTTCTGTTTTCATTGAGAAGTACATTGGCTCGCCACGCCACATCGAGATTCAGGTGCTGGGCGATAAACACGGGAACATTGTGCACCTTTTTGAAAGAGAATGCTCCATTCAGCGCCGGCACCAAAAAGTAATCGAGGAGGCCCCTTCCGCTGTCCTCACTCCTGCTCTTCGGGCCGAAATGGGGCAGTGCGCCGTGAACGTGGCCAAAGCCTGCGACTACGTGGGAGCCGGAACGGTAGAGTTTCTGTTGGATGAAAACCTGAACTTTTATTTCCTGGAAATGAACACGCGCCTGCAGGTAGAGCACCCGGTAACCGAGCAGATCACGGGCCTGGACCTGGTAAAGGAGCAGATCAAAATAGCTGCGGGCCAGCCGCTCAGTTTTGCGCAGGAAGACCTGACAATAAACGGCCATGCGCTAGAGCTACGGGTTTATGCAGAAGACCCGGCTAACAACTTTCTGCCAGACATTGGTCGCCTCGAAACCTACAAACGCCCACAAGGCCTAGGGGTACGGGTAGATGACGGGTTTGAGCAAGGTATGGAAATTCCGATCTATTACGACCCGATGATTGCAAAGCTGGTGACATTTGGCAAAGATCGCCGGGAAGCTATTGATAAAATGCTGCGTGCCATCGCAGAATACCAGATCACAGGCATCGAAACCACATTACCCTTTGGCACTTATGTATTACAGCATGAGGCCTTTGTGAGTGGCAACTTCGACACCAAGTTCATAGATCGGTATTTCACTCCGGATATGCTGCAGCATAAAGCCACGGAAGCCGAAGAGGAAATAGCAGTAGCTTTAGCTGGTATGCTAATGCAAAGCAAGAAGGCCACATTAGTAGAGGCGCCGGGCCAAAGCCAAGCAAAGAAGGCTACCAACTGGCGCATAAACCGAACCTGAAAGCCATCTATTTAAACAGAAAAGGCGCTGATGTATCAGCGCCTTTTCTGTTAATAGTGGTGTTCCTGAATGTTTAAATCATATCAAACATACTGCGCACTCCTACCATACGGTCGGCCGTAAAGCCTTCGCCATACTTTACTCCAATGGCGTGACCCAGTTCACGTGCCCTGGCATCCACAAAGTCCAGAAATTCTGGCGAGGAGATATAGGTGTTTGGAGAGGTGTCGTCCGGATTGTGAAACTGAGACTTAAAAGCACGGATGGTTTCCATTTTCTGCTCCCAGAAAGGTGTGACATCCACTACAAAGCTTGGTGTGATCAAACGGTCCTGAATGTAATGATATACTGCCTTCGGTCGCCAAGGCTCCTGGGTTAGCCCATGCTGGTCGATCGACTCAATCATCCTCAGTCCCGCTTTAAAGCAAGCCTCCGTTACAAGTTCGGACCCGCGCCCATGATCCGGGTGTCGGTCATGTAAGGCATTGGCAAGCACAATCTCCGGGCGATACTTTCGGATCATCTCAATCACGAGCAACTGGTGTGCTTGGTCGTTCTTAAAATAACCATCTGCCATGCCCAGGTTCTCGCGCACAAGGGCACCCATTACCTTCGCCGCAGCATCCGCTTCCTGCAAACGCACCTCAGCTGTACCGCGGGTGCCAAGCTCTCCTTTCGTCAGGTCTATGATCCCGACGGTCTTTCCTGCGGCTATGTGGCTAATCAAAGTTCCTGCACAACCGAGCTCAATGTCATCGGGGTGTGAGGCAAAAGCCAATATGTCTAATTTCATTTTATGCTACTATTTACCTGATGCGAAGCGATTTTCCAACTCTAAGCGTGCTGCGTGTGCTCATGCCATTGAGTTTAGCCAGTTGACTCACCGGAACGCCATACTTCTTGGAGATGCCGGATAAGGTGTCTCCGCTTCTGATTTTGTGATAGGTGGCGCGTCTGCCAGCTGTTGTGCCGATTCTGGAACGGTTTGAATAATTGAATAAGGCGGAAGTGATCTGAAAATTATCTCCCTTGAGCAAGTAGTCCGGAAAGTCATAAATGTTTTCCGGGTCAAGTGGGTTTCCCTGATAGCGCACCTCATAATGCAAGTGTGGACCAGAGCTGCGCCCTGTGCTACCACCTAGCCCTATAAGCTCACCAGCTTTTACATATTGCCCTGGTTCGGCAATCGTTTTGCTCATGTGCCCGTAAAGGGTTTCTAGACCATTATAATGGCGCACCACAATGTAATTGCCATAACCGCCGCCATCCCATTTATTTATACGCACGACGCCGTCGAAAGCAGCCACAATAGGGTCGCCTGTGTCCAGATCGATGTCTGTACCATAGTGCCAACGAGAGCCACGCGCACCAAAGTGACTCGTGATGGGTGTCTTCTCCAAAGGCATATCATACTTCCGGTTGCTTTTCAGATCGTATAGCTTAATATCAACCGTGTCTTTCAACTGTCGGCTATCCATCCGGTATGGATTAAGGTTATGGGTATCCCAGATAGAGTAATAGCCCGCTATCTTGATCCAGCTTGAGTCAACCAGGACCTCTTCAGACATTTCTACGATGTGCTGCTCGCCCAAGTCAAGCTCCGACGTATCCTCACTTACAATAGAAAGCTCTTTTTTCGGGTTGAAGAAGATAGAAGCATCTGCATCAGAGCCCTCATCAGGAAAATCCTCGTACTTGATGAGAATCGTTGTGTCCGGGCGCACAAAATCTATCTTCGGCGTCTTCACCTTAAACAGATCCTTAGACTTGCCCTGTGCCACTCCCTCCTTGCTGATGCCAAGCACAGCGCAGGAAAAGAGTACAATTGAGAAAAGGGCTTTTAACTTATACATTCGGTTGATTTGCGTGGCTCAGTATATTTTTAGCATTGAATTTCCATTCAAACTGCTAATGAGCCAATTTATTATAATGTGCTGCAAGCAAAGTCGCTTAGACTCAATTCATGAAGCATTCAAGGTCCAAAAAATCAGTGCAAATTTTGGGCCGCTAAATAACGCTCAGCATCCAAAGCTGCCATGCAGCCCGACCCAGCAGCAGTTACGGCCTGCCGATAGGTGAAATCCTGCACATCGCCACAAGCAAAAACCCCATCCACATTAGTCTTTGAAGAGCCTGGGATGGTGCGGATATAACCGTTTTCATCCATGTTCAGGTAATCCGTGAAAATGTCTGAATTAGGCTTGTGTCCAATCGCCACAAAGAAACCGGATACTGCAATCTCACAATTTTCGCCCGTCACTACGTTCTTCACCCGGACGCCTTCCACAGCATGCTGCCCTAATATCTCATCCGTCACAGAATTCCAGAGAATCTCGATATTCGGCGTGTTCTTTACACGTTCCTGCATGATGGTAGAGGCGCGCATTTCTTCACGGCGCACAATCATGTATACTTTCTTGCAAAGGTTTGCCAGGTAAGTCGCCTCCTCAGCTGCCGTATCACCGGCGCCAACAATAGCTACCTCCTGCCCGCGGTAGAAAAAGCCGTCACAAACTGCACAGGCAGAAACCCCGCTGCCATTCAGTCGGGCCTCCGACTCTAATCCAAGCCATTTTGCTGAGGCGCCTGTCGAGATAATTACGGTATGGGCCTCTATTACCTTCTGGTCATCAATCGTCACTTTGTGTGGTTTTGATGAAAAATCAACGGCCGTGGCAATTCCGTAACGTACATCCGTTCCGAAACGCTCCGCCTGGGCCTTAAAGTCCTCCATCATCTGCGGTCCGTTAATACCCTGAGGATAACCGGGATAGTTCTCTACATCGTTAGTGATGGTTAACTGGCCACCGGGTTGCAAACCCTGGTATAATACAGGGGTAAGACCGGCTCTGGATGCATAAATTGCCGCCGTGTACCCAGCAGGACCAGAACCAATGATAAGGCATTTGACTTTTTCTATTTCCATTACTAGTGTGTTTCAATAAAATCAGGTTGCAAACATACAAAATTTCTAAGCGGATGCCTGCATTGGCAGCGCAAAATGCGTCTAAAGTGGTATTACAAAAGAAAAGCCCCGGCTGTTTGGCCGGGGCTATAATTCTATTAAATGGCGCTTAACCCAGGTAAGGCTTCAGAGCCTTGCTTCTGGAGGTATGGCGAAGTCTTCTGATCGCTTTTTCCTTAATCTGGCGCACACGCTCACGTGTCAGGTTAAACTTCTCCCCAATTTCCTCAAGGGTCAAAGAATGCTCACCGTTCAAACCAAAATAGAGGGTAATTACGTCGGCTTCGCGCTTCGTTAACGTAGAAAGCGCACGCTGTACCTCTTTGCGGAGGGAATCGTTCATCAATCCCATGTCCGGCGACTCTTCGTCGTCGTTCTCAAGTACGTCTAATAAACGGTTTTCCTCGCCCTGCACAAACGGAGCATCTACAGACACGTGGCGGCCAGAGATTTTAAGCGTATCCACTACCTCGGCAGTAGTTAGCTCTAACACCTCGGCAATTTCTTCCGGAGAAGGCTCACGCTCAAACTTCTGCTCAAGCTCTGAGAACGATTTTGATATTTTATTAAGTGATCCGACACGGTTCAGGGGAAGACGCACAATACGCGACTGTTCTGCCAAAGCCTGAAGAATTGACTGACGGATCCACCATACTGCATATGAGATGAACTTGAAACCCCTTGTTTCGTCGAAACGCTTCGCGGCTTTGATCAAACCAAGATTACCCTCGTTAATCAAGTCTCCAAGCGAAAGGCCCTGGTTCTGGTACTGCTTCGCTACAGACACCACAAATCGAAGGTTGGCTTTGGTTAACTTCTCAAGTGCAAACTGATCTCCCTCTTTAATTCTCTGTGCCAGCGACACCTCTTCATCTGGAGTAAGCAAATCGACTTTACCAATCTCTTGTAAATACTTGTCAAGCGACTGGCTTTCGCGGTTTGTGATCTGTTTGCTTATCTTGAGTTGTCTCATCAGAGTATTTTGTTATTACAAAAAAATATAAATTATTAAAAATTGACCTGGTGCCCTAACATCAGAAAATCACACAAAGTTCTGACAACTTAATATTAGAAGCAAGCTGCCTGAATGGTGTGACCAAAGAAACTCTTGACACCAAGCTAATAACCAAAGCAAGGCATCAAGAGTTCTATTCTCTGATTAGATACTACTAAATTTGTTCAGGAGCACCTGGCTTTGGTAGGATAGCCTTGCGAGACAGCTTGAACTTACCTGTCTTTTTGTCAACGTCAATCAGCTTCACTTTCACTTCTTCGCCAATCTCCAGCACGCCGTCCATTGTCTCCAATCGCTCGTGCTTGATCTCTGAAATGTGCAACAAGCCATCTTTACCTGCCATAAACTCAACGAAGGCACCATAAGGCTGGATAGACTTCACCTTACCGATGTAAACCTCGCCAACTTCCGGCATGGCCACAATAGCCCGGATCTTAGAAACCGCGCTGTCCATGGCATCCTGGTTGTTTGCGAAGATATTTACATGGCCCTTCTCATTCTTCTCCTCAATGATGATCGTGGCTCCTGTATCCTTCTGGATCTGCTGGATTACCTTACCGCCTGGTCCGATTACCGCACCAATAAACTCCTTGTCGATCACGATGTTGAACGAGCGAGGGGTATGCGGCTTGTAGTCAGCGTTAGGGGCTTCGATGGTTTTCGCCATCTCGTTCAGGATGTGCAGTCGCCCTGCATTTGCCTGCGCTAAGGCCTGGCTCAGTACTTCATGCGACAAACCTTGCACTTTGATGTCCATCTGGCAGGCTGTGATACCGGCTTTTGTTCCGGCCACCTTGAAGTCCATATCTCCCAAGTGGTCTTCATCACCCAGGATGTCAGAAAGAACGGCGAACTTGCCAGACTTCTCATCCGTGATCAGACCCATCGCGATACCTGAAACGGCACCTTTCACCGGTATACCGGCATCCATCAGGGCAAGGCTGCCGGCACATACCGTCGCCATAGAAGAAGAGCCGTTTGATTCGAGTATATCAGAAACGATACGGATGGTATATGGATTCTGGTCTTCAGCAGGAAGCACCTTCTTCAGCGCACGAAGCGCCAGGTTACCGTGTCCTACCTCACGTCGGCCTGGGCCTCTGTTTGGTCTTACCTCGCCGGTAGAGAAGGCCGGGAAGTTATAGTGTAATAAGAATTTGCTAGTGCCAGAAACCATCGCGCTGTCGATCATTTGCTCGTCCAGCTTGGTACCTAAGGTAACCGTAGTCAGTGACTGAGTTTCACCACGGGTAAAGACAGCAGAACCGTGTGTTGCAGGCAGGTAGTTTACTTCAGACCAGATCGGACGGATTTCGTCCAGTTGACGGCCATCCAGACGAACACGGTCATTCAGGATCATGTTACGAACGGCCTCTTTCTCTACATCGTGGAAGTAAGTCTTGATCAGCCCCATGTCGTAGGCATGATCTTCCGGCAACGAAGAAACAAACTCTGCCAGCACAGAAGCGAAACCTTCTTTGCGATCTGATTTGTTTGCGCTACCACGCTTGGCAACTTCGTAAGTCTTCTCGTAAGTAGCTTCAAATACACGCTGACGAAGTTCATCATCATGTGTCTCGTGCGAGTACTCGCGCTTCACGGTTTTGCCAACCATCTCAGCTAACTCCAACTGCGCCTGGCACTGCACTTTGATAGCGTCGTGGGCATACTGGATAGCTTCCAGCATCTCCTCTTCCGACACTTCGTTCATTTCGCCTTCCACCATCGCCACGCTGTCGATAGAGGCACCTACCATCAGGTCGATGTCAGCGCGCTTCAAGTCAGAAACGTTAGGGTTGATCACCAATTTTCCATCGATACGTGCAACACGCACCTCAGAGATTGGGCCATTGAAAGGGATATCAGATACAGCCAAAGCTGCAGAAGCCGCCAATGCAGCAAGTGCATCCGGCATGATCTCTGTGTCAGCAGAGATCAGGTTGATCGTCATTTGGGTCTCAGAATGGTAGTCAGACGGGAAGATCGGACGCAAAATACGGTCTACAAGGCGAGACACGAGTACTTCATAGTCAGAAAGTCTGGCTTCTCTGCGCAGGAATCCTCCAGGGATTTTTCCTGAGGAAGCAAACTTCTCCTGGTAGTCCACAGAAAGTGGCAGGAAGTCTACTCCTTCGCGGGCTTCTTTGTTTGAAACAACGGCAGCAAGCAGCATGGTGTTTCCCATCTTCACTACTACAGATCCGTCGGCCTGCTTGGCAAGTTTTCCGGTTTCAATTGTTATCTCCCGGCCATCCGGAAGCAAAATGGTTTTGTTGATCGCGTTGTAAGGCATCTTCAGTTTTTCTTTAACATCAAAAAGACAGGGCTACCCATTGTGGCCACTGTCGGTACTTGCAATAGAGGAAGGAAGGGGGGGCTTAAAAAAGATTAGGGAATTTCCGTTTGTAGAAATTCCCTAATACTCTAAAGCTTATTTACGGATACCTAGCTCGGCAATAATTGCTCTGTATCTTTCAATATCGTTTTTCATGAGGTAGTTCAGAAGTCTTCTTCTCTTACCTACTAATTTCAACAGGCCAAGGCGTGTGCTGAAATCCTTCTTATGGATTTTCAGGTGCTCTGTAAGGTCTGCGATGCGCGTTGTGAAAAGCGCAATCTGAGACTCGGCCGAACCCGTATCAGTCTTAGACTTGCTAAAGCCATGCTTTTCGAAAATTTCTTGTTTCGCTTCAGTGTTTAATCTCATTGCGTAAATATATCAATCTGTTTTATCTTGCAAAGACTACTATACAAGCCACAAAGGTATATAATTAACTTATACAAAAAAACCTTTTGGCTAATCTTTATATATTAAACGCTCTATAATTTGTTGCGGCGCAAGCGTGCCATCAGCTTGCGCCAGAAGTCAACCTCCAATAAACTAGAGTCGTTCCGGGCCTGGTGCAGGAAGAAAAGCCCGATAGGCAACAAGATCATATTCCCTCCCCAGAGGCCCAATCCTACATCCACCAGGCCCTCGCGCGCCCATTTCTCCCCTAATATCGACATGACGTACATCGAAATAAAGAAGATAATGGATATAAGCACGGGTACCCCCAGCCCCCCCTTTTTAATGATTGCACCGAGCGGGGCGCCAATCAGGAACATGATCAGGATAGCGGCCGACTGGGTATACTTCTTCCAGATCTCAATCTCGTAGTTGTTTGCCTCCCGCATGGTGTTCTTGATGCGCTCGAGGTAACTGTTGGTAAAGCTTTTGACATTCCGGGCTTTGTTTGTAGCCAGCGTCATGATCTCCGCATCTGGCGACGGAAGCTCTTTTTTCACGTCCAGTTTGGCCAGGTCGCTCAACCGCCTGCCGTTCTTCACCTGGCCCGTATCCGCTTTAAAATAATTGTAAAAAGGATCGACGTTCGGGGCATAGAACTGTATCTCTCGCTGGCGGAAGCGACGCAGCGAGTCCGTGACAACTTTTAACTCCGAGACATCCTTCATCATCTTGTTGTCGGAGAAAAGCTCTTCCCGTGTCCTGTCCAGGTTAAAGGAGGCCATACTTAGCACAATCTTGCTCTGGTCAAAGTTTTGCCTCACAAACTGGTCGTTGGAGCTCTGGAAGGTTTCGGCCCCCTGCTCTACATAAGTGTTCCCGCGGAATAAATTCAGGATAAGGTACATGTCATCATGCGCCATATACATCTCGCCTGAATCGGCTAGTATGACTGTTGTATTGGAGCCGCCCTTGGAGTGATCGTAGATCATCACATCGCCTAAGGTTTGCCCGTCGTTCAGCTTTTTATTGACCTTGATGCTATACCCAGGGATACCGTTGTAAAAAGCCCCTTCCTTAAAGTTCATGGCGGGTTTCTTTTGGCGGATATCCCACAGCAGGCTATAGGCCTTCAGGTTGGCCTTCGGAACGATGTTGTTGTTGAAATAGAATGCCCCGATTGTCAACAAAGCCACTGCGATGAATACAGGACGCAGGATGCGGGTGAGGGTGATGCCGGAGGTCTTGATAGCCGTGAGCTCATTGTGCTCGCCCAGGGTGCCAAAGGTCATCAGAGAGGATAACAGGACGGCTAGCGGCAACGCCACCGGTGCCATGTTAATGCTGAAGTAGAATAACAGTTCGCCAAAAACCTCGGCCCCGAGGTCCTTGCCCACCAGTTCATCAAGGTACTTGAGCATGTATTGCGTGAGGAGAATAAACTCCACTACCGCAAACGTGAGGATGAAAGGCCCGAAAAAGGCTTTAAGTATAAGCTTGTCTAATTTTTTCATGCGCAACAGAGGGCCTACAGGCTGCTAACTCACAGCCCATACCTTGGTGTAAGGCTCTCAAATATCATGCAAAGATACGCAGTGGTTCGCGCAAACCTGCTATCCTCCCACTATTTCGCGCAGATTGAGCATGAGATTGTCCCAAAGCTCCTCCAGTTCTACAATGTCTTCCTCGCTGGTGTAGTCCATGACTTTCAGGAACTGCTCCTGCGTCAGTTCGCTCGATTCTATCGAAAACTCAATGAAAGCAGAGTCTGCCACATGCTTTTTCTCCTCATTCAAAAACAGGAAACGCACAGAGCGGTTGGTCCGGTAGCTGGTCAGTTCAGCGAAATGATTGCGGCCATCCCAAAGGAAATTATAAATCTTATTGCCGTCTACCGTCACGTCGTCGCAAAACCACTGTGTAAGCCCGCTTGCCGTAGAAAGATAAGGGTATAGAAGCCTGGCGGAAGCATTGATCGGATACTCACGAACAAATTTAGTCTTCGTAGCTTTCGTCATAATGTGTTGTGTATGTGTATTAGTAAGTATAAGGCTTATTTCCGATTGTTTGTATATCTGAAAAATAAAATATTTTTTTTTGGCCACCACTTGCTTGTTTCAAAAAACATCCCTTATATTTGCACCACAATTCGGCGGGGTAGCTCAGATGGTTAGAGCGCAGGATTCATAACCCTGAGGTCGGCAGTTCGATTCTGCTCCCCGCTACAGCTAAAACCGCACTGTCTTTTGATGGTGCGGTTTTTTATTTTGCCTCCCTCCCGTTTCTGATAGATGCCATCCCATTATAGGGCAGCAGGCAGATGATCAAACAATCCCCGGTTAAAACAAACGTCGCAAGGTAAACCGACGGATTGCTATTCAACCTCATCAGTTTCTCTTGCGACGTCTCGATACCCAGAGAGCCCCTATCTGAATGCCTAATAAAGGGCAAGCTAACCTTATTAAGCCGCTAGCCACTTATGAGGTTTTTAACGGCTGGTTTTTTCGGTAGCGAATGTGTTTTGCTTTTTGGCAGCTTTGATGTTGGAACCAGAATATGCCGGGCATATATACTGATTGCAAGAGGATAAAAGGGTAACTGCTGCAAAAAAGAAGAATAGTTTTGATAGAGATTTTTTCATAAAGGCACTGTTGGCTAAAGTTGTGTTTGATTAAAAAAGGGTTGTGTTTGATTAAAAATGTTGGTGCCCGGTCAGGTTGATCAATGGAAAACCGAATGGGGTAGTCAGGAGCGAATCAAATTCTATAAGTACTATTATATAAAATTATGCAAATATACTGATCCCTTAATTATACGTTGCATTTTTTTGATTATTTATTTGCACTTGTGCAGCTATTGCATCGAAAATCCCCTTTTCAATGCTATTGGCACTATTATTAGTATCCCAGCCAGCTTGCGCGCTTCAAAAAACATGTTTTATACCTACACTAAACTAAACATGAACACAAGCAGCACCTTAAATTTCTGTCACCCAACCTTCAACTCATTTGCGCCTTCTGTAAATCCCTGAATCTCGTTTCAGGGGTATCTCTCCTTGAGCTGTTCCGTACAAACACTTTAATAAAATTAGCAGACTATATATGGCGGAACTATCAAACCAGGAATATCTGTGGTGGCACAAAGGCATCATCTATCAAATTTACCCACGCTCCTTCCAGGACAGTAACAGCGATGGCATTGGCGACCTGAAAGGCATCATCAAGCGGTTGGATTACCTGAAGTGGCTCGGCGTGACAGCCATCTGGATCTCGCCCATCTACCCCTCCCCGATGGCCGATTACGGGTATGACATCTCAGACTACGAGGCAATCCACCCGCTTTTCGGGAGCATGGAGGATTTCGACGAACTGTTGGAGGCGATCCATGCCCAGGACATGAAACTGATCCTGGACCTGGTGCCCAACCATACCTCTAACGAGCATCGCTGGTTCCAGGAGTCGCGCTCCTCTAAAGACAACCCCAAACGTGATTGGTATATATGGGAAGACGCAAAAGAAGATGGCAGTGAGCCAAACAACTGGCTGAGTGTATTTGGCGGCAGTGGCTGGGAATGGGACGAGCAGACGCAGCAGTACTACTACCACGCTTTCCTAAAAGAGCAACCTGACCTAAACTGGCGAAACCCAGAGGTGCAGGAGGCCATGTTTGACGTGATGCGCTTCTGGCTAGACAAGGGCGTGGATGGGTTCCGGGTAGATGTGATGTGGCACATGGTTAAAGACAAGCACTTGCGCGACAACCCACCGAACCCGGATTATCAGGAGCACATGGCCACGTATGAGAAGCTGGTACCTGCTTTTTCTACGGATCAGCCTGAGATACACGACATCGTGGCTAAAATGCGCCACGTACTCGACGCATACCCGGAGCGCATGATGATCGGGGAAATATACCTGCCCGTGCACAGGCTGGTCACCTACTACGGCAGCGACAACAACGGGGCACACCTGCCCTTTAACTTCATGCTGATAGGCCAGGATTGGGATGCGCGCACGCTCTCGCTGCACATCGACGAATACGAAGGAGCCCTGCCTCCGGGCGGCTGGCCAAACTGGGTGATCGGCAACCACGACCAGCCACGCATTACGAGCCGGGTAGGTTACTCACAGGCCAAAGTAGCGGCCATGCTGCTGCTGACCCTGCGCGGCACCCCTACCCTCTATTACGGCGATGAGATTGGCATGCGCGATGTACCGATACCACCCGACGAAGTACAGGACCCACAAGGACTGAACATGCCCGACAAAGACCTGAGCCGCGACCCGGCCCGAACGCCGATGCAGTGGGACGACAGTGAATATGCCGGCTTCTCAGACGCTAAGCCATGGTTGCGTTTGCCAGATAATTTCCGGCGCGTAAACGTAGAGGCCGAGCGCAACGACGACTACTCGATGCTGCATTTTTACCGGCGGTTGATCGAGATGAGACAGCAGGAGCCTGCCTTGCACATCGGCGATTACCTGCCGGTGCTTTCAAAAGGCAGTTTGCTCTCGTTCAAGCGGCAGCACGGCGACAAATGCTACCTCGTGCTGCTTAACCTTAGCCATAAGCCCTGTCATTTCCGGGCAGAACATGACACCTATACCGGGAAGGTAGTGCTAGCCACTGATCCGGAGCGCGAAGGAAAACAGGTGACAGGCAATATCAGCATGTCTGGGGATGAAGGCATTCTGGTGCTGCTGGAATAAATGCGCGGGCATCAACCTTTCAAGCGGTTCTGAAGTAAACCTTCTCTGAATTCAAATTTAAAGCTACATGAAAAAGGCTGGTTCAGCGTACAAGGGGAACGGGAAATGTTTGTTTACGGTATGGGCTCCTGAAAAGGAAAGCATGCTGCTGCACATAGTGCACCCTACTGATAGTGTGATGGAGATGACGTGTGATGAGGAGGGTTACTTTACCGCTGAACTGGAAGGTATTGCCCCGGGCACACGCTATTATTATATGCCGGACGGGAAAGACGACTTTCCTGATCCGGCATCTTTTTTCCAACCTGAGGGTGTGCATGGCCCCTCAGAGGTAGTGGACCATGCCTCCTATGACTGGCAGGACCATGGTTGGAAAAACCTACCCATGCAGGAACTGGTGCTCTACGAACTGCACGTTGGCACGTTTACTCCGGAAGGAACCTTCGAAGCCATCATCCCTAAATTAGCTGATTTAGCGGAAACAGGAATCAACGCCATCGAGCTAATGCCCATTGCTCAGTTTCCGGGTGAACGAAACTGGGGGTATGACGGGGTTTTTCCATACGCCGTGCAAAACACTTATGGCGGCCCCACCGGGTTAAAGAAACTGGTGGATGCTTGCCATGCCCAAGGTATTGCCATTTACCTGGATGTGGTGTATAATCATATTGGCCCGGAAGGTAATTACTTCGGAAAGTTCGGGTCTTACTTTACCGAGTGTTATACCACCCCTTGGGGCGATGCCATTAATTTCGACGGGCCTTATTCGGATGGGGTGCGAGAGTATTTCTCCAATAACCCGCTTTATTGGCTGGAACACTTCCACTTGGATGGGCTACGCCTAGACGCCATCCATACCATTTACGACAACAATGCGGTGCATTTCTGGGAACTTGTATATGACAAGCTCCAGAATGCCACCGAAGAGGCCGGAAAGCCCTTCCATATGATTGCGGAAAGTGACCTAAACGACCCGAAGGTGATTCGAAACCCTGAAACCGGGGGGTATGGCTTCCAGGCGCAATGGCTCGATGATTTTCATCATGCGCTTTATGTGGTGCTGGACCGCGAAGGGAAAAAGTTCTACGAAGACTTTGGTAAGATGGAACAGCTATGCAAGGCTTATACCGATGGCTTTGTGCACAGCGGTGAGTACGTAAAGTTCCGCAAAAAGTCATTTGGCAGAAGTTCGGCGCATGTGCCTGGATTTCAATTCGTCAACTTCATCCAGAACCACGACCAGGTTGGCAATCGGGTGCAGGGCGAGCGGCTTTCTTTGTTGATAAACTTTGAACGTTTAAAGCTGGCTGCCGCTTCTGTGCTTCTTGCTCCCTACATCCCGATGTTGTTCATGGGCGAAGAATATGGGGAAAGAACTCCTTTCAAATATTTTGTAAGTCACTCAGACAAAGAGCTGATTGAGGCGGTGCAGGAAGGGCGAAAGAGCGAGTTTGCGGATTTTCATTTTGAAGGTAAAGTCCCGGACCCGCAGGCACCCGAAACTTTTGAGGAATCGAAATTGCAATGGCATAGACGGCAAGAGGGCCAGCATAAGCAATTGCTGGAGTGGCACAAAGAACTTATCAGACTTCGGAAAAACTCTGCTGCGCTACAAAATTTTGATAAGGCCAGTGTTCGAGCAGAGCATATTGGGCAGGATGGTTTAGTGTTGCATCGCCAAAGCGATAATGGATCACAGCACTACCTCTGCTGCTTCAACTTTTCTGAGAAGGCAATCAAAGTGGGTGTGCCCGCTTTGGATACAGCTGCACAGTGGGAACTTATCTTAAACTCGAAAGAGAGAAGGTGGGTGCTGGAGGAAAACGATGTTGCGGATGTACCCCTTACAATTTCAGCACAAGAGCAAGTCGCTGTGCCTCCGCTGGCTGTAATGGTTTTTCAAAACACTTCTGCGTAACTCAAAAAGCAGCAAAAGCTCCAAGCTAAAAATGCTTGGGGCTTTTGCTGCTTTTCTTATAGCTATCAAGCAGTGCTATTCGGCAATCTTAGCCTCTAGCTCCTCGATTTCAAGCATCAGTTCTTCCCACTTTTCCTGGGCAGTGTCTATTTTTTTCTGAACGGCCTCGAACTTTTGCGTTACCTCTTGCAGTGTCTCTATATTCCCGAAAACCTTAGGGTCGGCCAATTCTTGCTCGAAGGCTGCACGCTGGACCTCTAGGCGCTGTACTTCATTTTCTGTGTCTTGTAGTCGCTTGTTTACCTGCTTCAGCGTGTTTGTCAGCTGCGCAAAATCACTTTTCTCACGAGGAGCCTTCAGCTTCACCTCTTCCTGTATCTGCTCCTGCACAGTAGCGGCTGCGCTCTTCTTTCCCTCCTTGTCGCGCTTTTCCATCCAGGCATCATACTCGTGGTACGTGCCGGGGTACTCTTTTAGCTCATAATCCTCTATATACCAGATCTTAGTGGCCACGTTCTCCACAAAAAAGCGGTCGTGTGAGATGATCACGAAAGTACCCTCGTACTGCTCCAGCGCCTGGATCAGGATATTTACCGACTGCATGTCCAGGTGGTTGGTCGGTTCATCGAGCATCAGGAAGTTAGCTTCCGAGATCAGTGTTTTGGCCAACGCCACCCTGCTCTTCTCCCCTCCCGACAATACCTTGATTTTCTTGAAAACAGAATCGCCCGTGAACAAAAAGGACCCCAACAGCGTGCGCAGTTCCATCTCTGTCTTTTTCGAGCCTGCCTGTTGCATTTCCTGGAGAATCTCGTTGTCTACATTCAACGACTCCAACTGGTGCTGCGCATAAAAGGACATGATGACGTTATGGCCCAGTTCACGCTTTCCCCTGATCGGCTCTGTACCGGCAATTATGCGCAGCAACGTGGATTTACCTTTACCGTTGGCACCCACCAGCGCGATCTTGTCACCACGCTCGATGTGCACGTTGGTATTCTTGAAAATCACCTTGTCGCCAAAGCTTTTGCTCATATGCTCCAACCGCAAGATATGGCGGCCAGGCTGGGTGTTGAACTTAAAGCTGAAGTTTACCTTTGCAGCATCCGGGGCCACCTCTTCGATGCGGTCCATGCGTTCCAGTTGCTTCATGCGGCTTTGGGCCTGCTTGGCCTTGGTCGCCTTGGCCTTGAAACGCTCGATAAAACGCTCTGCCTGTTTGATCTGGGCTTGCTGGTTTTCATAAGCGCCCTGCTGGATCTCGTTCCGAAGCACCTTCTCCTCCATATAGAAGCTGTAGTTGCCGGGGTATAAATTCAGCTTACTATTGGATACCTCCACCGTAATGTTAGTGGTGCGGTCCAGGAACTCACGGTCATGCGACACGATCACCACTGCACCCTCAAAACGCTCAAGGTATGTTTCAAGCCATTTGATGGAAGGAAGGTCCAGGTGGTTAGTCGGCTCATCCAGCAAGAGCAACGATGGCTTCTGCAACAGGATCTTGGCCAGCATCACGCGCATGCGCCATCCTCCTGAGAAAGTGGCAAGCGGCTGCTGCAATTCCTGCGTACTAAAGCCCAGTCCTTCTAGGATCGCTTCGGCGCTGGCTTGCATGGTATAGCCACCCAAAGCCTCAAAACGCTCTTGCAGGTTTGCCAGCCTGTCCACCAGGTCATCGTGGAAGTTGTTTTCGAACTCCACCAGCACCTTGTCAATTTCCTGCTGCAACTGTATCGCCTCTTCAAACGCCTGCATGGCTACGGTCAGGATGCTCTCATGCGTTTCATAGCTCAGCAAATCCTGGTTCAGGAAACCGATGGTGGTCTCCTTGCTCATCTGGATGCTTCCACCGTCGGGCTTATACTCCCCCACAATAATACGCAGCAACGTGGACTTGCCCGTGCCATTCAGCCCGATCAGGCCAATCTTATCCTTGGGTTTGATGTGCAGGTTGGCATCCTCATACATGGGGCGGCTGCCAAAATGGAAATTCAAGTTGTTAATGGAAATCATAAGCTTGCTTCTGCTGAAACCACAAAGGTACTTAAAATTGGGCTTCTCTAGAAAATACCTGCACAAAGGCTCATAAATAATACCTTATAGTCGGTAACGAAGGATGGGAATAATCTTAAAAATGGACGTTGCAGGGTATGAATTTTGGAGCATAATGAATAAATTAGAGTAGAGAACGAATCGTGCTGTATGCAGTAACAGGATGCATAAAGTATATTTGCATGTACTGTTTGCTCTATCATACCAGGCCAATGGATTTGAGGAGAAAACAATACCTAAACATGCACGTTTCAATGCATCTGTACTCACAGCAAATCATGTTGCCTCAAGGCAAGTGAGACGTTAAAAACCTAACCTATGATCGCGATTGCTTCGCTTTTAGACAAAACCTCCACTGCTCGTGTATCCGACCTCACCAACCAGCTCGAAAGCAAATTCGGGTTAAGCGGGGTAAAGATCACGCCATACCCCCACCTTACCGCGCTCACTGCCGAGACGCCAGATATGGAGGAACTGAAGGAGTACCTGGAGCAGACGTGCCTCGAGACAAGAAAAATAACCGTGCGCACTACCGGGTTGGGGATATTCCCGGGGCCGAACCCCGTGATATTCATACCTGTTTTGCGCACTCCAGCTCTAAACGACCTGCACGGCCGGTTACACCGTGATATTTCTGAGATGAGCACCGAGATGGGCGTATACTATAACCCGAACTTATGGCTACCCCACATCAGCCTCGCCTTAGGTGATACCACTCAGGAAATACTGGGCCCTGTGCTTTCTTACCTTTGTGATTTTAACTTTAACTGGGAGATTACCCTGAATAACCTGACGATCATGCAGAAATGCGGCGATTACTTTCTGAAAGATGATACCTACCTGTTCGGCAGAAGAGAATTAGTCAGCTAAATCACATGCCTCTATAAAAAGAGAAGGGTGACGCAGTAGCTGCGTCACCCTTCTCTTTTATAACGCTATGCGTGAAATTACATATCCAGCACAATCGCAAAAATCAACGGAGCCACAATCGTCGCATCCGATTCAATGATATACTTCGGTGTGTCTTTCCCTAACTTACCCCATGTAATCTTTTCGTTTGGCACTGCGCCTGAATAAGAGCCATAGCTTGTGGTAGAGTCCGATATCTGGGCAAAGTAACCCCAAAGCGGCACGTTGGTGCGCTGCAGGTCCTGGTGCAGCATCGGTACAACACAGATCGGGAAATCACCGGCTATACCTCCGCCAATCTGGAAGAAACCGATCTTGGATTCTTCAGTAGCCGTTTGGGTATAAAAATCAGCCAGCTCAATCATGTACTGGATACCCGTTTTCATGGTATGCACATTTTTGATGTCGCCTGAAATAACGTGGCCAGCATAAATGTTGCCTAGCGTAGAATCCTCCCAGCCTGGGCAAATAATCGGCAAGTTCTTCTTGGCCGCTTCCAGCATCCAGCTGTCCTTCGGATCGATCTGGTAGTACTGCTCCAGTTCGCCGCTCAGTAGAATCTGATAGAAGAACTCGTGCGGGAAGTAAGACTCACCGGCTTTGTCTGCCTTCTCCCAGAACTTCAGGACAACGTGCTCCAAACGGCGCATCGCCTCTTCTTCCGGTATGCAGGTGTCGGTAACACGGTTCAGGTGGCGGCTCAAAAGTTCTTCCTCATCCTCCGCAGACAATTCGCGGTAATTCGGAACTCGCTCATAAAAGTCGTGCGCTACCAGGTTAAAGATATCCTCTTCGAGGTTGGCACCCGTGCAGGAGATCGCATGCACTTTGTCCTGCCGGATCATCTCCGCCAGAATGATGCCCATCTCGGCAGTAGACATGGCACCTGCCAAAGTCACCAACATCTTGCCACCCTCATTCAGGTGAGTCTTGTATCCTTCTGCCGCATCGATCAGGGCCGCGGCATTAAAATGCTTGTAATGTCTCTTTAAAAAATTTGATACTTGCATAGTTGATTGTTTTGTTCAGTCCACATTGCCGCATCAGGCTGTGTGGGGCGGCAAGTTAAATAAAATACCTTTTGAATGTTTCTTATTCGTACGATGGTGCAGGAATGTTCTGCCAGCGCAATAAGGTGCCATCTCATGCCGCTACAAGATCATGCCTGTTATACCCCAAGTGGAATTTAAGAAGCAGGTTTCTCGATGATCAGGTTGTGATTGGTATAGATACAGATATCTGCCGCGATATTGAGTGCCTCGCGCACCATCTCTTCTGCCGAGAGGTGTGGTGCGTGTTTCTTTAAGGCTAAGGCTGCCGCGTGGGCATACATACTCCCTGACCCGATAGCTGCGATCTGGTTATCCGGCTCCAGCACATCGCCTGTACCAGAAATAATCAAAAGCTCATCCTTGTTGGCAACCACCATCATGGCCTCCAGTTTGCGCAGGTACTGGTCCTTGCGCCAATCCTTAGCCAATTCAATCGCTGCACGCTTCATGTTGCTCTGGTAAGCGCCAAGCTTCTCCTCGAAGCGCTCCAACAGTGTAAAGGCGTCGGCCGTAGATCCGGCAAAACCCGTCACGATTTTACCGTCCAGCAGCTTCCGGATCTTCTTCACATTGCTCTTGGCAATATGCTTGTCCATGGTGGCCTGTCCGTCGGCCCCCAATGCTACCTCGCCATTATGGTATATGCCGCACACCGTGGTTGATCTTATTTTCGTCATTTTCAAGTTTTATATCCAGTGAAACATAGACGGTGTTAGTTAACCCGTCTTTTGATTGTAAAGCTAAAGCTTCTTCAAACGAAAAGCCAAGCTGTGGTGATGTGTCAAATTGGCTGAAAAATAATGGGCGATAGAAGATTTCTCTAATCTGTTCATTAGCAATTGCTTATATTATGTAGCAACATTAAAGCCCGCTATAACAATATTTATTCATTGAAAACGAACTAATTCCAGAACTAAAGAATTACAATACCGTAAATGAGGAATTAAAAAAATTATTGGTATTATATTATTATAAACAAATCGTCAACAAATTATTAATGAAATCTCAAATCTCTGTATGGAAGAAGGTATACACTTTAGCCTGAATGCTGAAAAAGCAAAATGGATGCTCTTTGGATTATTTGCATTCGAGCTACTACTGACACTGTTCTTTGTAGCAAGTGCAGTCTTTCCCATCCCTGAAAACATCAATCGTCTCTTTGACCTGGATGGCGAAGGAACTATACCGGCCTGGTTTTCTGCTATACAGCTTTTTACCGTGGGGTTAGTGTTTCTCTCTTCTTCCCAGTGGACTAAGATCAGCCTTATAACAAATAGCTGGTTCCTGAATTTGGCGGGTTTGGGGTTTATCTTTTTATCAATGGATGAATCTGCTGGTATACATGAACGCATAACAGGCTTACTCGAAGACGAGCACTGGGCTCCTAAATTTGAAGGCGAATACGGCACGTGGATCTATGTATATGCATTGATCGCTGTCATGCTCGTGGGGCTCGGTATCCGCACCATCCTTTCATTTTTCAAAGCCTATCCAACGCAGAGTTTGATCCTGGCCTTAGGGATGACTATGTTTTTAGCGGGTGGGGTCGGATTAGAAATAATCAGCTATTGGTACCTGCGGGGTACAGAGTCAGTGCTTTATTATAAAATTGAGGTAGCACTGGAGGAATTGCTGGAAATGGCTGGTATCACTGTTGTGCTTTTTGGCGGCATTCACTGCGCACTCACTAAAATTAAGGTGGGCTTATTAGCAGATGACATATTGAAAAGCACTCATGTTAACGACAACCTCAATCTACTAAAAAAAGAGTAAAGCCTTTGGTTTAAGCTGAACCAAGGCCCTCACAAGCAGGAATGAAATAAAATAAAGCATATAAACCAAAAGCGCCTCTCCATTTCTGGAGAGGCGCTTTTGGTTTATGATGACATGTATAGCTTACACTAACATTCTCACCGGGTTCTCTAAGAGGTTCTTGAACGTCTGTAGAAAAGATGAGCCAACCGCGCCGTCTACCACGCGGTGGTCGCATGACAGTGTCACTTTCATCACGTTGCCAATCTTAATTTCGCCGTTCTGCACGACTGGAACCTGCTTGATACCCCCGACAGCCATAATACAGGCATCCGGCGGATTGATGATGGCAGTAAATTCTTCGATGCCAAACATACCCAGGTTAGAAATAGTAAACGTGCTTCCCTCCCAGTCTGATGGCTGAAGCTTCTTGCTCTTCGCTTTGCCCCCTAAATCCTTCACCTCCGCAGAGATAGAAGAAAGCGATTTGAAGTCGGCGTTGCGAACCACCGGAACCAACAAGCCATCCTCAACAGCCACAGCCACACCGATGTTGATGTGCTTGTTGTAGCGGATCTTATCGCCTAGCCAGGATGAGTTTACAGCCGGATGCTGACGCAGGGCCGCAGCGGCAGCTTTGATCACCATATCATTGAAAGACACCTTGACAGGGGAAACCTCGTTCATGCTGCCTCTCGCTTCAATAGCCTTGTCCATGTTGATTTCCATGGTCAGGTAGAAGTGCGGCGCAGTGAATAAGCTTTCAGACAGGCGACGTGCAATCACTTTGCGCATCTGCGATACATTCACCTCTTCGTAAGCCTCGGAAGGCAGACCCGGGATGCTTGCTACCTGCGGTGCAGCAGTTTTAGCAGCAGTTTGCGGTTGCGGCGCAGCAGATGGGGTATAGTTTTCAATATCGCGTAGCACGATACGTCCGCCTTCGCCTGAACCTTTAATTTGAGATAAGTTGAAGCCTTTGTCCTGGGCAACCTTCTTGGCAAGCGGTGAGGCTTTGATACGGCCATTGTCAGTTGATGAAGACGCTTCAGAACCTTGGGCTGCATCAGGACCCGGAACCGTGGTAGCTTCCACTTTTTCTGAAGTCACTTCGTCAGTGCCTGCTTCCACGCTTTCTTCTGTAGTACTGGTTTCCTTCTCAGACGAGGTGTTTGCGTTAGCTGCATCGAGTAAGGCCTTGTAGTTAGCGCCTTCCTCTCCTATAATGGCGATGATAGCATCTACTGCCACGGAGTCGCCTTCTTTTACGCCCAGGTATAACAGTGTGCCGTCTTCGTAAGACTCCAGTTCCATGGTTGCTTTGTCAGTTTCCACTTCAGCCAGGATGTCGCCAGACTTCACCTTGTCGCCTTGTTTCTTTTGCCAGCTTACCAGCACACCCTCCGTCATGGTGTCGCTCATCTTTGGCATCCGGATGATGTTTGCCTTGATGCTGCTCACATCCACCGATGGTTTGGCAGGGGCTTCCTCTTTGGCGGGTGCCGGCTTTGCTTCTTCTTTCTTCTCCTCTTTCGGCTCTTCTTTGGCTGCTGGCTGGCCACCGCCCTCCAACTCCTGCAAAAGCTCCTTGATGTCTTCGCCCTCTTTACCCAGGATCGCTATCACCGCATCCACAGGCACAGAGTCGCCCTTTTTGGGGCCTATATATAAAAGCGTGCCATCCTCGTAAGATTCCAGCTCCATCGTCGCTTTATCGGTCTCTACTTCGGCCAGGATGTCGCCGGAGCTCACCTTATCGCCTTCTTTCTTAAGCCAAGATGCAATCACCCCCTCAGTCATCGTGTCGCTCATCTTGGGCATTCTTATAACTTCAGCCATAAATTTTTCTTATTTTATATCGCCCAATTGGTCTTCGTGTTGTCAGCCCAAATTTAGATTTAAAAATATTTTATTCAAACTATATGCTTTGAATTTGTTAAAGCCAGTTTTATTAAAAATTTGTTAAATTATAAGTTCCTCAGATGGTTTACATCACAATACCGCTTTACGTTGAACATGCTACCGGTATAATCGAGTTGGTAAAGGCAGGTATTCTGGTGTTCGAAATCATCCATGCACCGGAGCGGATACCCCAGCATTTCGCACAAAATGATGCGCATGGCACGCCCATGCATGCAAATCAACACGGTTTCCTCTTCCGGGCGACTTAGCATCAGCTCAATAAACGGCCTTTGGCGCGCAGCCACTACCTTGGGGCTCTCGCCTCCCTCTATGCTTTCATTACAATGCCCGTTGCGCCAGGTCTGCAACATGTCGTGGTAATACTGGTCCTCCTCCGGCGTCATGCGGGTGCCTTCCCTTATACCCCAATGGATCTCATTCAGGCCGGCATGTTGTTCGTGCGGCAGCCCCAGGTCCAGAAAGCCCTGCACTGTCTGGACAGTGCGCTGCAAGGCGGAGGTATATACCTTATCGAAAGGGATATGCTTGTAGTGCTCGAAAAACAACTGGGCCTGCCGCTGTCCGGTTTCATTCAGCGATGAATCGATGCCGCTGCCCTGCACAATGCTCTGCAGGTTATAATCGGTTTGGCCGTGGCGGATAAGGTATACTTTCTTAATACTCAAAATTCTTCTACTTTTGCCTTTTTACTTTAATTCTTGCCAAAAATAGGCATCTATGTCTGTACAGAAAAATATTAGTACGTTAGAACAGGTAAAACAATGGTGCCAAAACACGATGATGTCTTATTTAGGCATTGAGATTACGGAAGTTGGCGACAACTATGTATGCGGCAAGATGCCTGTAGACCACCGCACGCACCAGCCCATGGGCCTGTTGCATGGCGGCGCCTCTGTGGTGTTAGCAGAGTCTTTGGCCAGTATGGGGGCTGCCCTGCAAGTTGATTTAACAAAGAAGGCTTGTGTTGGTTTAGAGATAAACGCCAACCATATCCGGGGGGTGCGCGATGGGTGGGTTTACGCAAGAGCCACAGGTGTTCACCTTGGCCGTACTACGCAGGTATGGGAAACACACATTACCACCGAAAGTGGCGAGCTCGTGTGTATCAGCCGCATGACGGTGGCTGTAATAGACAAGAAATAATCATGCAAACACTAGAGGAGAGCCTCACCCCTATATCCCCAACTACTGAGATCCAGGAAATTTCGCTTGAACAACTGTTCAGGGCCGCCGTCTCGCAGCATTGCGCCATAGCTGTCTGGCGGCTTCCGAACTCCGATGCGGTTGAGGCCTGCCTGTCTTTTCATCCGGAAAAGAAACTGCAGCAGCCCGTGCTGGAAGATAGCCCGTTTGGCTTTATGTTTAGCCCTTTCGAAGTGCAGGCCCAGCATCCTATATTTTTTATTGAGGCTGATATTTATTATTCAAGCGCTACAGGCAAGCTAACCCCAGCGGCTTCGGTACGCGAGGCCAAATTGAATGCCTTTTTAAGTTGCCCGCAAAAGCCGCAAACCGCGCAGCCTCACTGGCATGTATCGGCACCCGCCACACAGCATTCTTTCCAGCAAGAGGAGTGCTTTAAAAAAGCAGTAACGGAAGCTGTGGAAGTTATCCGGGACGGTGAGATGGAAAAAGTGGTGATGTCGCGCAACTCTCTGGAGCATTTGCAGGCTGGCTTTAACCCCGTGGAAGCATTTAGCACCATGGAGCAGGAATACCCCCGAGCGTTTGTGTCATTGGTTTCAATACCGGGGGCAGGCACCTGGATGGGGGCATCGCCAGAAATTTTGGTGAGCGTGAACACAAACCAGGAGTTTCATACTGTGGCGTTGGCAGGAACGCAGCCAGCTGATGACACTACCTCTGTGGCCAATGCGATCTGGCGCCAAAAAGAGATTGAGGAGCAGGCAATGGTGGAACGGTATATCCTGAATTGCTTTAAAACGTTACGCCTGCGGGATTATACTGAAATTGGCCCGCGCACGGTGGTGGCAGGCAACCTGATGCATTTGCGCACAGATTTCAGAGTGGATTTGAAAGAAGTAGACTTCCCTACTTTGGCCACAGACATGCTTCAGTTGCTGCACCCTACCTCGGCGGTATGCGGATTGCCGAAAGCACCCGCGCTTCACTTTATCAAAGCAAAGGAAAGGTATAACCGCAGTTACTACAGTGGGTATCTTGGCCCGGTTAACAGTCCGTCTGGAACACATTTGCATGTTAACCTCCGCTGCATGGAGCTGCTAAAAAACCAAGCCATCCTATACGCCGGAGCGGGTATAACCGCTGAATCAAATCCGGATAAAGAATGGCAGGAAACGCAGCATAAGATGCAGACGATGCGTTTGTTACTGAACCTGCACGAGAAATAACCTGAACCAAGATCAGGAGATTTGTACATTCTGTTACCAGCAAACACCCGGAATCATCCTTCTTAGATTCCGACATTGATAAAAAAACGCTTGCTATGGTCATTCAACCAGTTGTAAATATTGCGGAGATCTGTGCCCAGAAAGGGGTGGAGCAGGTAGTCCTGTCTCCGGGGTCGCGCTGTGCACCGCTTACCCTGGCCTTTGCGCGCCACCCACAACTACATGTCCGGACGGTTAGCGATGAACGAGCGGCGGCTTTTATAGCACTGGGCATGGCTACCATGTCGGGCAAGCCAACGGTTTTGGTTTGCACCTCTGGCACAGCTGCTCTAAATTATGCCCCTGCGGTAGCAGAAGCCTATTATCAGCAAATTCCGTTACTCATCCTAACCGCTGACAGACCCCCAGAATGGATTGATCAGCAAGACGGACAAACCATTCGGCAACAGTACATTTACGGCCAGCATATTAAGCAGAGCTTTAACTTCCCTGTCGATTTCACCCAACCTGATGCCGTATGGCACAGTGAGCGAATGGTATCTGAAGCGTTGAACTCCTCGGTTGCATTCCCGGCGGGTCCCGTGCACATTAACATCCCGCTGCGGGAGCCCTTCTATCCCACCCCGGATGAGACGATTACCTATAGCCAAAATATTAAAGTAATTCAGGAGGAATCGCCAGCATACCATTTATCAGACACCCAGTTATCGCATCTAAAAGAAGAATTAAAGGCTTATAACCGTGTGCTGATAGTAGCAGGCCAAACCCCACATGACACTGTGCTGGTAGCGGGTTTGGAAGCCTTTAGCCAAAGTCATCCAGCGGTGTTGGTTGGAGACATCATAAGTAATGTGCAGCAGCTTAGGCAGGCCGTACGTTTTCAGGATGTGGTGCTCGCAAACAAGCAGGCGCAACAAAATGCATCCTTACAGCCGGATTTGCTGATCACGTTTGGCAAGTCAGTTATCTCTAAAAGCCTGAAGCAATACCTACGGCAGCACAAGCCAAAAGCGCACTGGCACCTCCAACCTGCCGGACAGGTTGCAGACACGTTCCAGACACTCACCAAGATTATCCGCTGCGATCCCTCCCGTTTTTTCCTGAGCCTGTCTTCGGGACCGGACGCAGACACAGTTGCGAGCTTCACGCAGGCATGGAGAGATGCAGATACTAAAGCGGAGCAATTTCTGGAAGCGTATGCGGCACAACCAATATACAGCGAACTGCATCTTGTGAGCAGGGTATTGCGCCAGTTGCCTCAGCAAAGTTTTCTGCACCTTGCCAATAGTATGGCGGTTCGATATGCTAACATCATTGCCCTTCGGCCCGAGCAAGAGGTAGAGGTATTCGCCAATAGAGGCACGAGCGGCATAGATGGCAGCACCAGCACCGCAGTTGGCTGTGCCCTTTCGGCTTCAGGCATCCATACCCTGCTGACCGGAGACCTGGCCTTCTTTTACGACCGGAATGGCTTGTGGCATAATTACCTGCCACCTAACCTGCGTATCGTGCTGCTCAACAACCACGCAGGCGGCATATTCCGGCTGATAGATGGCCCCAAGCAACAGCCCGAACTAGCACCTTTTTTCGAGACGAAGCAAAGCCTCGATGCACAAAACACCGCCCGCGACTTCAACCTGAAGTATATCGCCATTCATAGCTTAGAAGCGTTAGATGCAGCTTTACCAGCGTTTTTCTCCTCTGAAACAGGTGCCAGTTTGTTAGAAATCTTCACAGACAGTCCGGCCAATGCAGAAGCGTTTGAAGCCTATCGCAAGGCTGTACAGCAAATCTTATTTTAAACAAGCCACATTAAATTAACACACTAACAGTTAGTATTTATTTTACTGAAGGTTAAATACTTGTGACTCATACATACCTAATGAAGTTGCGCACTAACCTGCAACATTAATGAGAATAAATATCGCTGTATACTCTAAGTTATCAATAGAACTTCTTCACTTCCTCAACACCTGTCTAACTCCTTTTGCATTCATATAGCCCAACCTTCACATGAAAGGAGTCACACATATACAGGTATAGAATGCCCAAATACCAGCACTACAGATATTGTTTTGGGGCACAAGCATGATCAAAAATTTATGCAATTCGTTTAAAATAGCATATAACTTATTGCTAACTAAAACTTTACGACCATGAACCTGACACAAAATATGCACCACATAGAGCGTTGGGCCGACTCGCATCACCCCTTTTGGATTGATATCATTCGGGTAGGTTTGGGCGTTTTCTTGTTCATCAAAGGGGTTATGTTTATCCAGGACACCAGCGCTTTGATGGCTATCATGCAGAAGAGCGAATTTCCGTGGGTTTCGGCTGGTCTGGCTCATTATGTGGCAATGGCACATTTGGCTGGCGGCGTCATGATCGCGATCGGTCTTAAAACCCGGATCGCAGTGCTGTTTCAATTGCCTATTTTGTTAGGGGCCGTGCTTTTCATCAATCCCGACCGAGGATTCTACTCGCAGAATACTGAGCTTTGGTCTTCTATAATCGTGCTGCTACTACTTATATTCTTCCTGATATTTGGCTCGGGGCGTTACTCCGCGGACTATGCAATGGAAGAACGGAAAGACCGGTCAACGGATTAAGCACTTCAATGTTACTAACGCCATATCTTATTAAATACTTTCACATTGAAGATGCATACCTCAAGTTTTTGATTATCTTTTTAGATAATAGATAATCCTGTAGTCCTATCTTTTTTCTAAGAACTTATACCATCCAGCAACAGCCAGGCAAGAGAAATATTGCCTGGCTGTTGCTGGATTTATTTTGGGCTGTGGTCAAAATTTAATCCAGGCAGGTGCAGTGAAGTAATTGCATATCTTGTTATATTTCAGATTCTCATTCATAATTTTGATTGCATGGCTGAAAAGTATCTTCTTCTGAATGGCAAAAAGTTTTTTTACGACGAGATTTCAAATTACTCATTCCGCAATAGCATCCCGCTAAACGGGTATGAAACCAAGACCTTGGAGTTCTGCCGCAATTGGCTGAACGGCATCCAAGAGTTCCCAATGCACACGTCGGGTTCTACGGGGGTTCCTAAAATGATCAACCTGACGCGCTCCCAGATGCAAGCCAGTGCCCGGCGCACCATCAAATTACTGAAGCTGAAAGCCGGTGACCGCGCCTTCGTTTGCCTCAACACGGATTACATAGCCGGTATGATGATGTTGGTAAGGGGCTTTATGGGAGACCTCCAAATGACGATTGTAGAACCGCTGCGTAACCCATTGGAAAACATGGAACCAGAGCAACAGTATGATTTTGCTTCGTTTGTACCCATGCAGCTGCTCACGATCTTGCATGAAACCCCGGAGGTGTTGCCAGTATTAAACAAAATGAAAGGGATATTGGTAGGCGGAGCGCCCGTATCATTGCCCTTGCATCGTAACCTGCAACGCATCCTGACCCCTATCTACCTGACCTATGGTATGACCGAAACCGCCTCGCACATTGCGGTGCGCCGGCTGAACGGGCCAGAAGCAACGGACTATTATGAAGTGCTGGATAATATTAGCCTCGGCATTGATAAACGCGGCTGCCTGACTGTACGCGGCGACATCACAAACGGCGAGGTGCTCATCACAAACGATATTGTTGAATTCCTGACGCCTACCCGCTTCCGCTGGATTGGCCGTGCGGACAATATCATCAACACGGGTGGCGTGAAAGTGCAGGTTGAGAAAGTGGAAGTGGCTGTTGCCACTGCACTCGCGGACCAGGATCCTACTCCCCGCTTTATGGTGGCTTCGCAGCCGGATGTTGTATTGGGCGAAAAGGTGGTGCTGCTATTGGAATCTCCTGACTATACACCCGAGCAGGAGCAATCTCTGCTGTCGAGTTTACAAGCGACGTTGAAGAAGTTCGAGCTTCCCAAGGATATTTACTATCTCCCTGCCTTTGCCGAGACTTCCACAGGCAAAATATCGCGTTTGCTCACGCTCCGGCAAGTAGGCCTGCAAACACAATAGCGATCCCGCAGCCAAATTTTATACATCTGCTAAATCTGGCCCCATATCTGCATACTTCATACCATCACTCACTTATTTCTCAGCTATGAAGTTAAAACCACAACTTGTGCTTGCGTTGATTTTGGGCTTCGCAAGCAGCAGTGCACTCACCAAACCGGCTATGGGGCAGCAAAATTTTACCCAATTACCGCACCAGCAAAAGCAGCACGTGCTGGTGAACGTGCACGCCAATAGCAGCAACCATATCGAAACGCTGTCCGGCATTCATTTATACCCTGCTGAAAAAGGGACTTACAGGCTTCGGTTTGAGCAGGACCTAAAGGAGAATGGCGTGTTGGAAATCTCAAACACCGCCGGAAGCCAAGTGTATGTGAAGCCCGTGAGTATCAGCTCGAACAAAAAAGTCTGGTCTTACAACCTTGGCAAACTCAGGCCCGACACCTATTTAATTGAAATAAAGACAAGCGACACTACTTACTGGACGAAGTTTAAAGTTGGTAAATAAACTTATCCCGCTCTACTAACATGCATGTACCCCTGCGCCTGAATCAATTGGCTGACTTGCTGCAAAACCAGGATATTTACCTCTTGGACCAGATTCTGAAAGGCAGGATCAGAGAAGGCATGGCGGTGCTGGACGCGGGGTGTGGTGATGGCCGCAACAGCAAATACCTGATGCAAGCAGGCATAGAGGTATATGGCGCTGACATATCAGCAGAGTCAATTCTTAGATTACAGGCGATGGCCTCGGCTGTGGCTCCACACCTGCCAGCCGCAAATTTTATTACTTCGGATTTGGATGCGCTTTCATTTGCAACGGATGCATTCGACGTAGTTATTTGTAGCGCGGTATTACATTTTGCCAGAGATGAGGCGCACTTTAGAGCCATACTCTCAGAACTGTGGCGTGTTCTGAAACCAGGTGGGATGTTCTTTTGCCGCCTGAGTACGACTATTGGTCAGCCCTCGCAGATAAAGCAGGTACAGGGCTACCACTACCTGATGCCGCATGGGCAGGTATGGTTTCTGGCTGATGAAAAATTGCTAAGGGAAACAACGGCAACACTCCGGGCCGTTTGGCTGGAGCCATTAAAATCTGTTTTGGTGGAGCAAGAACGCTCTATGACAACCTGGGTCCTGCAAAAGGCATAGCACCAATATCCGGGTTCTAATTTATGCAATACGCCAACATAAAAGAGCCACCCATTAAATGATGGGTGGCTCTTTTAATTATATGAATACAAGCCGTTAGGCCTTCATCAACGTATTTGTAATATAATCATAGCTTTGGCGGATGCTCTTGAAAGGGTCCATCCCTTCTGAGAAATTCTCCTGCTCCACATAAATGTGCTTAGCCTCGGCCTGCACTTTAGAGAAGAGCGTTTTATAGTCTATACTGCCGCTTCCGATTTCTGTGTTTTTGGTTCGGTCAGCTTTATCCATGTCCTTCACGTGCCACATTACAAAACGACCGGGGTGCTCCTGCATCATCGCGATAGGGTCTTTCTCGGCACGGTATGCCCAGTATAAATCAAGCTCCATTTTCACTAACTCTGGGTTCGTTTCCTGTAACAGAATCTGGTAACCGGTGGTATCCCCAAACTGCTGGAATTCAAAGTCGTGGTTGTGGTAAGCCAGTTTCAAGCCAGCCTTCTGGCACTCTTCAGCAGCCTGGTTAATACGCTGCGCCAATTTCTTGTAATCATCAGCGCTTTTACGCAGCGAGTCGCCTAGGTAAGGAATCACGATATACTCTTGTCCGATGGCTTTCGCGGCCTCAATATAAGTTTGCAGCAACCCCGGATTTTCCCCGGACAGGTAAGGGTCCATTCCATAGTGGCCACTTGGTGACACCAGATTATGCTCTTTCAGCAATTGGTCAAAAGCAGCGGCATCCAGTCCCCAGAAACCGTTTTCTTTGCTATAGCCATAGGTTTCCACCTTTTTATAGCCTGCCTCTGCCACTTTCGCGATCACGCCCTTCACATCTTGCTGGATCTGGTCGCGCAGCGAGTAAAGCTGAATTCCGATAGCTACATCAGTAGCAGCAGTGGCAGTTGCCCCCTCTGTCGCTGCTGCTTCAGTTGTTTCAGTGGTTTCAGTGTTAGAATTACATGAGATGATGGCAGGAGTCATGAATACACCAGCGGACAATAACCCGGCCTGTCTGAGGAAAGATCGTCTTTTGTTCATTAGTTTTATATAGAGATGAAAAAATGAGA
This sequence comes from Pontibacter sp. CAU 1760, assembly GCF_054482735.1. Lineage (NCBI taxonomy): Bacteria > Pseudomonadati > Bacteroidota > Cytophagia > Cytophagales > Hymenobacteraceae > Pontibacter > Pontibacter sp. CAU 1760. The sequence continues at coordinate 182,368 of NZ_JBTLRL010000004.1, read as the reverse complement.
CACAATATTTAGTTAAACATCGCAGATACGCACTGCCTCTTTAAGCGAAGCTAATTTGTCCGGCTGAACAGGTATAAATTCCTGGGCAACATAGCCTTTGAAACCAGTTTTCTGGATGGCACGCATGATGGCCGGATAATACAGCTCCTGTTCTTCGGTAATCTCGTGCCGCCCGGGCACTCCTGCCGTATGGTAATGCGCTATGTAAGGATGGCTTTCATTGATGGTCCGGATCACATCGCCCTCATCGATCTGCATATGATAGATGTCGTAAAGCAACTTAAAGTTCTCGGACCCGATGCGTTTTGCCAGCTCTACGCCCCAGGCGGTATGGTCGCACTGGTAGTCCTTGTGGTCGATTTTGCTGTTCAGCAGTTCCATCACCAACACTACTTTGTGCTTTTCGGCAAGCGGCATAAGCTGCTTCAGGCCTTCGGCACAGTTTTTTAGCCCAGTTTCATCATCCATCCCATTTCGGTTTCCGCTGAAGCAAATCAGGTTAGTATAACCTGCCTTGCTAACCTTCGGGATCATTTCTGAATAATTTTTGATTAGTTGGGCGTGGTGCTTGGTGTGGTTCCACCCTTCCGTCAGGCTAATCTCCGCGCCATTGCACATGGTAGAATGCAGGCCATGCTTCTGCAACACCGGCCACTCTTTCGGGCCCACCAAGTCTATACCCCTTATACCCATTTGTTTGGCTGCCACGCACAGCTCATCCAGTGTCAGGTCGTTAAAGCACCAGCGGCATACGGCGTGGTTGATGTTCCCTTTTAGTTTCATGTTCTTAAGGGTTTCAGCGCACGCACCAACTGGAGCAAGTAGCCCTGTTGCGGCAACAGTGGCGGTGCTGGCTAGCACGCTTTTGATGGCAGATCGGCGATTGGTTAATGAAGACATAAGTTGATTAAAAGGGTTTAATGATTTACTTAAGATGCGTATTGGATTCGGCCTCCGCGGAAACCCCAGAAAGCTGTGTAGCTGGCGCGGGCACATTTCTATCCTTGAAAAGAAGCAAAAACAAGAGCAGCACGAGCCCGGCGATACCTGCCGGTACAAGCCAAATAGACTGCCAGTCGTATTGTCCGTTGGCCAATTGGAAACCATCTACAATAATTCCCGAAAGCAAAGAGCCCATTAACATTCCCACCCCGTAGGTTGCCAGCGTAATCATACCCTGTGCAGCACTTTTAAAGCGCTCTCCGGCAAGGTTGTCGGTGTAAATCTGGCCTGTCACAAAAAAGAAGTCGTAACAGATACCGTGAATTACAATGCCACCGATGAGCATCCAGTAGTTGGCGTCAACATCTCCAAAAGCGAAAAAGACATAGCGCAATACCCAGGCAAACATCCCGATGGCCAGCATTTTCTTGACTCCCAGCCGCACAAAGAACAGTGGCATCAGGAGCATGAAGAGCAATTCAGACATCTGCCCCATTGCTTGCTTACCGGCCGCGGAGTCCATCCCTGCCTGGTTCAGGAAAGGATTGGTGAAGTTATAGTAAAAGGCCAGCGGAATACAAATCGCCACAGAAGCGAGAAAGAACGTCAGGTAAGACCTGTTCTTCAGCAAGCCGATGGCTTCCAAACCCAATAAATCACCAACGGCCACGCTGCCTGAGGCTTTAACAGGCGGTGTATTCGGTAAGGTAAAGCTAAAAACACCTAGTATAGCGGAGGCGATTGCTGCCATTCTGAAGGTGAGTTCCAGGCTGTTGCGCTGCTCCCATTGCAACCAGCCAATGGTTAAGCCAGCAATGATCCACCCCAATGTTCCCAATACCCTGATTGTGGGAAACTCTTTACTCGGGTTTTGCATCTGGCGGAAAGAGACAGAATTGACGAGGGCAAGTGTTGGCATATACAGAATCATATACACCAATATGATGAAGTAGAAATTATCGAAATCAGTGGCTATGGATGCATACCATAGCAAGATTGCTCCCAAAAGGTGCAGCACGCCCAAAATGCGCTGGGCCGGAAAAAAGCGGTCGGCGATGAGGCCAATAATGAAAGGAGCCACGATAGCCCCTATAGATTGTGTAAGGAAAGCAACCCCCACCTGTGTGGCGGAGGTTGACAATTCCATTAACAAGTAAGTGCCCAGTGTTACAAACCATGCTCCCCAGATAAAAAACTCTAGGAACATCATAATCGAAAGCTTCACGCGGGTCACTAGATTCATAAATAATTCTGCTAGAGCTCCTTGATCATGATATTCTTATACCATACCCCGTCACCGTGATCCTGCAACGCGATTTTACCCGATTTGAAAGAGCCCCAGTCTGACATATCGGCAAACTTACTGCCTGCTATCATGGCTTTCCAGTTATCGTCCCAAAGGGTGGTTTCCACTACTTTTTCACCGTTCTGGAACAACTGCAGGTTACCGTCCTGGCTGATGATTTCGACGTGGTTCCACTCTCCTGCCGATTTTACCGTTTCAGGGCTGCTGGCTACCAGGTCGTACAAATCACCGGCACGGTGCTTGTTTATCTTGGCGTCAGGATGACCCTCATTGTCAAGCACCTGCATTTCCAGGCCTGTATTGTAAGTATTGGCGTATTTAGCGGGATCATCCTTCACATAAAAGATAATCCCGCTATTGCCATTTTTCGCAACTTTCCAGTCCAGCTTTAGGTGAAAGTCGCTATACTCCTTATTTGTAACTAAATCACCGCCAGCCATACCGTTTTTCTTAGCCGAAGGATCGAGGTACAAAGCGCTATCCGATACTGTCCAGGCTTTCCCTACACTATCGGTACCATAGGAGTGCCAGTTTTGTATGGTTTGGCCATCAAACAGCATGGTCCACTCCTCGTTCGTGGCGATGGGCTCAGTTGTTTCCTCGGTCATAGTCGATTGGTTTTCAGATGTTTCTGATTGGCAAGAGGCAAAAGCTGCCAATGCGCAAAAGGCGATGATGTTACGATTCATGCAGTATTATTTTTTAAGTGAAAGAACGTACTTAGCCATTTCCTGGGCATTCTCCTGGCTCAGGTCCGGGTGCGGCGTCATCGGGATCTGGCCCCAATTGCCTGCGCCACCGTTGATGATCTTACCCGCCAACATATTTACATTCTCGTCATTAAACGCATACTTCGCAGCCACCTCCTGGTAGCTGGGCCCCACAAGCTTCTTGTCAACCTGGTGGCACGAAAGGCAATCAGAGGTCGCGATCAGGTTTTTGCCCTTTTCATACGAGTCAGTGGCGGCAGGTACCGTGGCTGTTCTGTCCGTTCCAATATCGTTGATACTGGTGTCCACTTCCGACTGGCGCGTAGCGGCACTCAACTCATTTTCGGAGGTAGAGTTGCTGTAATACTCCTCGCCTTCTTGCTCTGATTCAGAGCTGCTGCAAGCCGCCATAAAAGCGATGCACCCAAACATTACTAAAATCTTTTTCATAATATGAGATTGTGTATAGTATTATTATAAACCCAATATAGTACGATTTTTTTCGTCATCGATGCCTGTGGCCGCAAAATCGTCAAAGGCTTTCTCTGTTACTCTGATTATGTGGTCCTTGATGAAAGTCGCTCCTTCGCGAGCCCCATCCTCCGGGTGCTTCAAGGCGCACTCCCACTCCAGCACTGCCCAGCCCTTGTAGTCGTGCGCTGTCAGTTTGCTGAACACGGATTTGAAATCGACCTGCCCGTCGCCCAGGGAGCGGAAACGGCCAGCCCGGTTCACCCAGTTCTGGTAGCCGCCATACACACCTTGCCTGCCAGACGGGTTGAACTCCGCGTCTTTAACATGGAACATGCGGATGCGCTCATGGTAAATGTCGATATACTCGAGGTAATCGAGGCACTGCAACACGAAGTGGGATGGGTCATAAAGCAGGCAGGCTCTTGCGTGGTTATTCACCTCATCCAGAAACATCTCATACGTGATACCGTCGTGCAGGTCTTCTCCTGGATGTATTTCGTAGCAAAGGTCCACACCTGCCTCATCAAAAGCGTTCAGGATAGGGGTCCAGCGCTTGCCAAGCTCTTTGAAACCCGCTTCTACCAATCCCGCAGGGCGTTGAGGCCAAGGGTATACCGTGTGCCAGAGTAAAGCTCCGCTAAAAGTGGCATGTGCGTTCAGGCCCAGGTTCTGTGAGGCTTTGGCAGCATTCTTAAGCTGCTGTACCGCCCACTCCGTGCGAGCCTTGGGATTGTTGTGCACCTCCTTCGGCGCGAAACCATCGAACAAGGTATCGTAGGCGGGGTTCACGGCGACCAGTTGCCCGTGCAAATGGCTGGAGAGTTCCGTGATCTGGAGTCCCTGTCCTTCTACTATCCCTTTAATCTCATCGGCGTAAGTCTTGCTTTCTGCCGCTTTTTGTACGTCAAAATACTTGCTGTCCCACGTCGGGATCTGTACCCCCTCATATCCCAGGCCTTTCGCCCAACGGCATATATTTTCAAGGGTATCAAACGGTGCCTGGTCTCCTAAAAACTGTGCTAAAAATATTGCAGGTCCTTGTATCGTCGTCATAATTTATCTTAGATAGTGAAGTCAATCCATTTCTGATCTGATTTTCCGGAGGCGATTACATGCTCAATAAAAGCCATCCCGCGCACACCGTCTTCTATACCCGGAAAATCCTGCCATTCAGGCTGTGGTGTTTCACCGTTGTTTCGGGCTCTTACACTCAGTGCAAAGTTGCGGTATAGGTTAGCAAAAGCCTCCAGGTACCCTTCCGGGTGCCCACCGGGTGTACGGCTGTTGTGCTGGGCATGCGAGCTGAGGTAGCCACTGCCCGTGCGGTATAGCTGCGTTGGCTGGTCAAGCCATTTCACTTTCAGTGTATTAGCATCCTCCTGCTGCCATTCCAGACCGCCTTTCTCGCCATATACCCTGATCTTCACGTTGTTTTCTTCGCCAGCGGCAATCTGCGTGGCAAATAACACACCGCTTGCCCCGTTGTCAAATTTAAGCAGGGCCGCACCGTCATCATCCAACTGGCGTCCTTCTACCACTACATTAATATCCGCGTTTATTTTAGTTACTGCCAAGCCACTTACATACTCGGCCAGGTTAAAGGCATGAGTGCCGATGTCACCCATTGCGCCGGCTATACCGCTTTGCTTCGGATCGGTGCGCCAGGAGGCCTGCTTGTTGTCGCTGCCTTCCTCAAAGGTGCTGAGCCATCCCTGCGGGTACTCCACGTATACTTTCCTGATCTTTCCCAGTTTGCCAGAGGCAACAAACTGTTTCGCCTCCTTCACCATTGGGTACCCTGTATAGGTGTGCGTCAGGCAGAACAGCCGTCCTGTGCGCTCCACGACTTCTTTCAACTGCAGTGCCTCTTCCAGCGAAAAGGTCATGGGCTTATCCAGAATAACGTCGAAGCCGCTTTCCAAAGCTAGCTTCGCTGGCTCGAAGTGCACGTGGTTTGGCGTGACAATACTGATTACCTGCACGCGCTCGCTTTCAGGGAGCTGTTGTTCCTTCTCGAACAGCTCCTGGTAAGAGTCATACACGCGCTCAGAAGAAAGCCCCAGCAATCCACCGCTTGCCTTAGACTTATCCGGGTTGCTGCTAAAAGCGCCACAAACCAAATCATACTCATTGTCTAACTGAGCTGCAATGCGGTGAACAGCGCCAATAAAAGCCCCTTTTCCGCCGCCAATCATTCCTAATCTAAGTTTTTGATGCATCAATCGTAATCTTGAGTTTTAAAATAGCTTTATCTTGAAATGAATGCACCGCTTGCGCTATTAACACTAAAAGGTTATAGCACAAGCAGTGGTAAGTATAGAAAGTAGCCGGTTATGAATTAAGTTGCCCAGGCTCTGTCTCCTTTTTTGTATGGCATGCAGCCGTCATACCTGCCAGGCACGGCTTCATAGCGCAATGCCTGTGTGGCACCCACCTCCGAAGAGAAATACCCTAACAAGGCCAGTTCCTTCATCATTCTGAAATAATGGTTGGGATCCTCCGGCGCCTTGCTTCGCATATGGTCTTTTTGCTCTTTGTCCAAGGCAACCAGCATCTCGGTGCGCTGCTTCGGGTCTAAAGCCATGAAGTCCTTGCCAAACTTATCGTCACTGGCTTTATTCAACTTGTCAAAACCCTCCATGAAAACTTTCTGGTCCTCTGGGGTATAACAGTCACGAACCATTACGGCCATAAACTCCCCCACGTTGGCAGCCTTAGCGCCCGGAGAGCTACTGGTGGTTGGCAAAATAGTGTCTGCCACCTCGTTCATAAATGAAATTTGCTCTGGCTTGAACAAGTCACTGACATCCTTTGATTTGGTTGTGCACGAGACCAGCAGGTCGGCACTGATCAAAGTTCCGCCCATCAACCAGGCTACCGCTGATATTGCTTCTCTTCTATTCATAAAAAATTGATAACAACGCTAAAAAATGATTCAATCTACTCAAGCAGCCACATCAACACTGCTGACCTATACCCCTAGATTCCAGCCACTTCTGTAGTCGCGCTTCACAAATTGGTTTACCTCATCGAGGTTCGTGACAAGCATGTTCTGGTTGTCCCATAACAACTTAATAGAGCGTCCGGGGTAGTCATACCCTTCTCCGGAAGCCTTGGGTTTGCGAATGTCATACCCCCTGATCGCAAGATTTGCCATGAGTAAGGCTTCCGTCAGCGGACCAGATATTTCGAAAGGGGCACTGAGTTCTTTCTTTCCGTAACCAGCCAGACAGGCTTCCACCCACTGGGCATAATGCCCGCTGGAGCTGCCCGGCACACGGGCATACTTTTGCGGAACGCTGACCTCTGCAGTGCGGGAAGTTGGCAATAGGCGCGGGTTCTCCGCATAGGTGCTGGCCATCATTTTTCCTTTCGAGCCGACGAACAGAATACCATTGCCGCCATCGCCAAACACCTCATTCGGGCCAAGTTCTTCCGGACGCTCCGGCTGTATGCCGCCATCCATCCAATGTACCTTCACGGGGTTTTTCATTCGGCCTGTTTTCGGAAAATTCAAAATGGCATGGCTTGAAGGCGGACAGCTCTCCGGGAAATATCCGCGCTTGAACTCATCCACATAAACGCTACCCACGCTAGCCTGCACATCGGCGGCATGCTGTAGTCCAAGCACGCTGAAAGGAGCCTCAATCAGATGGCAACCCATATCCCCTAATGCCCCGGTGCCATAGTCCCACCAGCCACGCCAGTTAAAGGGCACCAGTTTCTCCACGTACTCCCGGTACGGGGCGGTACCAAGCCAAAGGTCCCAATCCAAGCCTTGCGGCACTTCTGCTTTACCAGTCGGCCAGGAAATGCCTTGCGGCCAAACAGGGCGGTCAGTCCAACAGTAAACTGTCTCCACATCTCCAATCACTCCGGCATCATACCATTCGCGCAACTGGCGTACCCCGTCTCCGGAGGCACCCTGGTTGCCCATTTGCGTCACTACCTTATAGCGCTTGGCTGCATTTGTGAGGGCGCGTGCTTCGTAAATATCGTGGGTAAGCGGCTTCTGCACGTATACGTGCTTGCCTAACTGCATAGCCGCCATGGCCTGCACTGCGTGGTTATGGTCTGGGGTGGAAACCGAGACAGCGTCAATGTGCCTGGCATGCTTGTCAAGCATTTCGCGGTAATCCCGGTAATACTTTGCTTTGGGAAAGCTCGTGATGGATGCAGCAGCACGGCGGTCGTCCACGTCACATAAATAGGCGATCTCGGCTTTACCGCTTGTATGGAAACTAGCCAAATCGCTGGCACCCTTCCCTCCCACTCCAATTCCGGCAATCACCAGCCTGTCGCTTGGCGCCAGAAAGCCCGGCCCGCCTAGTACATGGCGCGGAACAATGAGGAAGCTGGCCGCCGCGACAGCACCGGTTTTAAGAAAATTTCTGCGTGTATTGCTTGCCGTTGAACGCTTTGACTCTTTTTCAGACATCTTAACAAGTTTAAAATAAGAACTTATTTATCTCCCCACAGAAATTAATCGGGCAAAACACATGTAAGCATTATGCCCGATAAACCTGTGCTATCAAATGTTCTGGCGTTTCATCTCACCTACTGCATGGTCTACTGCGCGGGCTGTAAGGGCCATGTATGTTAAAGATGGGTTCTGGCAAGCTGCTGACGTCATACAGGCGCCGTCTGTGATGTACACATTTTGCGCATCCCATACCTGATTGTTGCCATTCAGCACGGATGATTTAGGGTCTCTTCCCATACGGGCTGTACCCATCTCATGAATGCCCTGGCCCAGGCCGTAGTCCGCATCGTAGGTGTTTACGTTTTTCAGACCCGCGATCTCGAGCATCTCCTTGGCATCGTTCATCATGTCTTTGCGCATGGCACGCTCATTTGCTTTGATTTCGGCATCGATGGCCAGTACCGGTAACCCCCACTTATCTTTTACGCTATGGTCCAGCTTAATATGGTTTTCGTGGTACGGAAGCGTTTCCCCGAAACCGTTGATGCCCATTGTCCAGCTACCCGGCTCTGTCAGCGCATCCTTGAAGTCCCCTCCAATGCTCATCTCAGCAATCTCGCGGCTCCAGCCTTCACGCCCAGCACTGCCCTGGTACCCGAATCCGCGGATGTAGTCACGCTTATCATCCCCGATGTTGCGGAAACGCGGGATATAAATACCATTCGGGCGTCGGCCGTAATAATACTTGTCTTCATATCCTTCCACGGTACCAGAGGCTCCCACTTTAAAGTGATGGTCCATGAGGTTGTGTCCTAGTTCACCGCTGCTGCTGCCCAGTCCTTCCGGCCATACATCGGTGGCGGAATTCATCAGTACCCAGGTAGAGTTCAGCGCCGAGGCATTCAGGAACACTACTTTGGCAAAATACTCATAGGTCTGGTTTGTCTCGGCATCCAGCACCTCTACGCCTTTGGCCTTTTTGGTATCCTTGTCATAAATGATTTTGGTTACAATAGAGAACGGGCGAAGCGTCAGGTTGCCTGTTGCCATGGCAGCAGGAAGCGTGGAAGACTGCGTGCTGAAGTATGCGCCAAACTGGCAGCCGAGCCAGCATTTGTTCCGGTATTGGCAATTGGCACGATCATGGTGCGCCTGCGTGAGGTTAGCCACACGGCCAATGATCATGTGGCGGTTGTTGTTGTAGTGCTTCTTGATACGAGCCGCAACATCCTTCTCCACGCAGTTCATCTCCATGGGAGGCATAAACTCGCCGTTCGGTAAGTGCGGGATGTTTTCTTGTGAGCCGCTGATACCTGCAAATTTCTCGACATAGCTATACCAGGGAGCAACGTCTTTGTAACGGATAGGCCAGTCTACAGCGATACCGTCTTTTGCATTAGCCTCAAAGTCCAGGTCGCTCAGGCGATAGCTTTGGCGCCCCCACATCAGCGAACGGCCGCCTACTTGATAGCCCCGGTACCAGTCGAAGCGCTTTTTCTCTACATAGGGGTTGTCCTTGTCGTTTGCCCAAAAGTCGTAGTTACGCTCGTTCAGCACATAATCGCGCTTCAACACAGGGTTATTTTTGATCATCTCCTGCGTACGGCCTCCGGCATGTGGAAACTCCCAGGGGTGCTTGTTTGCGTTGGTGTAGTCCTTTATGTGCTCGACGTTTCGGCCACGCTCCAGCATGATTGTCTTAAGCCCTTTTTCGGTTAACTCTTTGGCAGCCCAGCCGCCAGAGATACCGGAACCTACTACAATCGCGTCATATACATTATCAGCCATGATTCAGGGTGAATGAGTTTTTTGAAGTTTAAAGTAACATGCTGCTCCTAGGAGCAGGGGCATTAGATAAAGCACTCACATAACAGAGTGAACAAAAATGATCGAATAAGTATAAAGCATAAATGGAATATATGCAAGCGATAACTGCAATAATCGCAAAATATAGCTGAGTACTCACTAAGATTGATTCTCAATATACAGGTATTTTTGATACATATACAACTGTGTCTAAACTTTAAGCTTGTTTTTATTGCGGCTACGCGTTGAGAAGGGGTTTCTGAATTAATTTGGAAGCTATGCGACATGTTTCCCAAGGCACATACCAGCAGCCTAAACAGCCCTATAAAAATGAGTATACACTCACCTATCCTGCCAGTCAAGTATCAAATGGTAATGGGTTAAAGCACAAAGGCCTCGCAGGAACAAACTCCTGCGAGGCCTTACTAGCGAGTAGGTATTTAATCCTTACCACTTCCCCATTTTACCTGATTGGTAGTCCTGGAAAGCCTGCTGAATTTCCTGCTCCGTATTCATGACAAAGGGGCCATGCGACACAACAGGCTCATTGAAAGGCAATGCATGCCCAAACAAAAGGTAAGCATCCTCCAACGCCTCCACCTGTACCAAACGGTGATCATGTTCAAACTCAACGAGGTGCAATTTGCTCACTTCCTGTCCATTTACTTTTACCTTGCCCCGCACCACATAAAAGAAAATGTTATGCGCTTCAGGCACTTCCGCTTCCCATTTACCAGTGGCGGTCAGTTCTATGCTACTCATCGCTATTCCGCCAAGGGAAGCGATGAGTAGCATAGAACTGACCGCCACTCTCCTGCTATCACGTTCACTTTCACCTTCCCATTGTCGTTTGAGGCAACAGGTATTTCATGCTGCTGCAAGCCCGTATAATGAGGCTTTACCATTTTATATTTCGCAGGCAAGTTCAACCACAACTGTAAAATCTCCAGCGGGCCGCCTTCCCGTTTAAACTTATCGGAAGAAATCTCTGCATGAATCAAGCCTGACCCGGCTGTCATCCACTGCACCCCGCCTTTTTCGATCACACTCTGACCGCCGCCAGTGTCCTGGTGCATGATATCGCCCTCTAAAATGAAGGTGAGCGTTTCGAAACCACGATGCGGGTGTGGCCCAAAAGGCAGGCCAGTGTTGTTTGGTGCGTACACCTGTGGGCCATGGTGGTTCAGAAACAGGAACGGATCTATATACTCAACTTCGCGGGTGGGCAACGCCCTGTAAGTAACCAGATTGCCAATCGGTGCGCTAACTGCTTTGTGAGTGCTTTTTATACCTCTAAATGCCATATCAGTTTTTGATTATCCAAACAGGTTAGATGATAAATACCGGTCGCCGCGGTCGCAGATAATGCAAACCACTACTCCCTCTTCCAGTTCCTCTATCAGCTTGGTAGCGGCATAAACGGCTCCGCCGCTGCTCATACCCGCAAACACGCCTTCTTCCCTAGCCAGGCGGCGTGTCATGGCCGTGGCATCTTCCTGCGACACGTCTATGGTCTGATCGACACGCTCCTTTTCAAATATCTTAGGCAAATACTCTTGTGGCCAGCGGCGTATGCCCGGTATCTGCGAGCCTTCCAGGGGTTGCGTGCCAACAATTTGCACGGCAGGGTTCTGTTCTTTCAAGTAACGGGACACTCCCATAATGGTACCGGTTGTGCCCATTGCAGAGACAAAATGTGTCACCTGCCCTTCTGTATCGCGCCAAATCTCAGGGCCTGTGCTGCGGTAGTGCGCCTCGTAATTATCGGGATTGGCAAACTGGTTCAATGACAGATAACCTCCGCCCGCCACCTTCTCATTTACAAAGTCAATGGCGCCCTCCATCGAATTTTCAGAGGGCGTCAGCGTAACCGTGGCACCATAGGCTTCCATGGTCAGCACACGCTCGCGGGTGGCGTTATCTGGCATCACCAGTTCGATCTCCACACCGAACAATCGCGCAATCATTGCCAGCGCGATACCGGTGTTGCCGCTGGTTGCCTCAATCAACTTCATCCCTCTCTTCAGTTCGCCCCGCTCCAGGGCGCCTTTTATCATGCCGTACGCTGCACGGTCTTTCACGCTGCCGCCGGGGTTATTGCCTTCCAGCTTGGCGTAAAGCCTAACACCGGGCTTAACATTGATGTGGGTTAATTCAACTAATGGGGTATTCCCAATAAAATCAAGTAAAGAAGCCATGTTCTGCTTATCGTTTTAATCTGATGCTGTTAACCGCAAATTAAGGTTTATGTTGTGAAACAACTAAACAAAGTCTCTGAGCCTTTCATAAAAACAAAGCCCCGATAAACCTAAGAAGCTTGTCGGGGCTTTATAAAACTCAAACGCTGAATGGCTTATTTTTTCAAAAGTTTTAAAAGCTCTTTCGCTGCTCCTTCGGAAGATGCCGGGTTCTGCCCGGTAATCAGCAGCCCATCCCGAACTACATGGGGTTGCCAGTCCCCTTCTTTCGAATAGTGCCCACCCAGTTCTTTCAATTTATCTTCCACTAAAAACGGAACCACATCAGTTAAATTTACCGCCTCCTCTTCGGTGTTGGTGAAACCGGTAACATTCTTGCCTTTTACGAACGGCGCGCCATTCTCATTTTTCACATCCGCAAATACAGCGGGCGCATGGCATACAGCGGCAATCGGCTTCTCTTGTTTAGCGAAGGCCTCAATGAGCTTTACTGAATCCTGGCTCGAGGCCAGGTCCCAGAGCGGCCCATGCCCCCCCGGATAGAAAACAGCATCATACTCCTCGGCTTTCACCTCTGCTAGTTTTACTGTCTTTGATAGTTTATGCTGCAAGCTTTCGTCCTTGTAGTAGCGTTCTGTGGCTTCGGTTTGCGCATCCGGTGCTTCGCTGCTAGGGTCAATCGGCGGCATACCCCCTTTGGGTGATGCCAAAGTGATGTCTACGCCGGCATCGGCCAAAACATAGTATGGGGCGGCAAATTCCTCTACCCAAAACCCTGTTTTATGGCCGGTGTCGCCTAACTTATCATGTGATGTCAATACAAATAATACTTTCATAGCTTTCGTTTAAGAGATAAAGTCAATTCAACTTCTCCTATTGAACGCAAAACCAAGGCATGGGATTTACCTTTGCGTGCACATTGCAGCTGTACGAAACATATTTCATGCGTTAATGCGCTATGCTTTGCCCCTAATGGGCTAAAAAAAGAAACCCGTTGAGCAATGCCGAACGGGTTTCAATCTAAATATTCACTGTTTGATATTCTTTATTTTGTGGCCATGACTTTCCAGATTATACCGCCCTCGTCATCAGCCACCAACAAGGCTCCATCAGGGCTAACCTCTACCCCAACCGGGCGACCGTAAACTTCGCTTTTATCTTCGTTGGCTATGAAACCCGTCAAAAAGTCCTCAGGGGCGCCTGCAGGCTTGCCGCCCTGAAAAGGCACGAACACCACTTTATAGCCCACAAAGTTAGTGCGGTTCCACGAGCCGTGCTGCCCAACAAAGGCACCTCCCTTGTACCTGGCCGGAAAAGTACTACCGGTATAAAACGCTAAGCCTAACGATGCGGTGTGCGCCCCCAAAGGCACTTCTGGCACCAATGCCTGCTGCACCAAATCAGGGCGTTCTCCCTTCCGGCGAGGATCCACGTTCTGACCAAAGTATGAATAAGGCCATCCATAAAATCCACCGGCTTTCACACTGGTCAGGTAATCGGGGACCAGTTCGTCACCGAGCTGGTCACGTTCGTTCACTGCTGTCCAGAGCATTTTGTTACTGGGCTCCCAGTCCATACCTACGGGGTTTCGCAGACCGCTGGCGTATACCCTTTCCCCCGTTCCATCCGGGTTGATCTCGAGGATATTGGCACGGCGCTCTTCTTCTTTCATACCATACTCGCCCACGTTACTCGCCGAGCCTACCGATACGTAGATTTTACGACCGTCCGGACTGGCGATGATGTTGCGCGTCCAATGGTGGTTATACCCCCCTGCTGGCAAGTCTAATATTTTCTCGGGCTGCGCCGTGATGCTTGTCTGGCCTGCCTGGTATGGGTAACGCACCAGCTTGTCAACCAGCGCCACATAAAAATAGTTGTTCAAAATCAGCATCCCGTATGGCTGCTGCACGCCTTTCAAAAAAACCTCCTGTACCTCTGGCAAGCCGTCGTTGTTCGTGTCGCGTAACAGCGTTATCTGGTTTGCGCTCTTCTTTTCGTCATCAGACTCTGCCACAAAAACATCCTTGTTTGGAGCAATGTAGATGCGGCGCGGGTGCTTGAGGTTCGTTGCATAACGCGATACTGTAAAGCCCGCCGGAGCCGTTGGTGTTTTTCCCGCTGGCCAGCCAATTGTTTTGCTAAATTTCTTCGCCCGATGGGTCGTGTCGGGCGCTGGCAACACAAGGGTGGCATTTGTCATGGTGGTAACAGTATCCGCGTCAGGATTGTAGGTTACAGATGCATCAGTACCCTGCTGCTCGGAAGTCTGTTCTGTACCAGTGCAGCCATACACGAGGGAACTAGCCAACAGAATACTAAATGCCTTTGTGAGGTTTGTCTTCATCTAAAAAAATAATTAAGTGGATAATCAAACCGTAGTATACGTGCACTTTCGCCAGAAAGAGGAAAGCAAAGAGGTTTACGGAAGTGCTCATACTTTTATAAATTGCAGGAAACTTGCACACTTTGGAAAACCCTATCCGGAAAATAATCCATGTGGACATGGATGCCTTCTTTGCTTCGGTGGAGCAACGCGACAATCCGGAACTGCGTGGCAAGCCAGTGGCTGTGGGCGGCTCGCGCGAGCGGGGTGTGGTGGCGGCGGCCAGTTACGAAGCCCGTAAGTTCGGCGTGCATTCGGCGTTGGCCTCCAAAATAGCTGCGCAACGCTGCCCGCACCTGATTTTTGTGAAGCCGCGCTTTGAGGCGTATAGTGCTGTTTCGCGGCAGATCCGGGAGATATTCCTGTCTTACACCGACCTGGTGGAGCCACTCTCACTGGACGAGGCTTATCTGGACGTGACCGAAAACAAGTTAGGCATGCCCTCTGCCAGCATCATCGCCCATCAGATAAAAGCCCGCATTCTGGAAGAGACCGGGTTAACGGCTTCCGCCGGAGTGTCCTATAATAAATTCCTGGCTAAAATAGCCTCTGATATGGACAAGCCGAATGGCTTTACGCTCATTACGCCAGATAAAGCGCTGGAGGTGGTCGGCGACCTGGCTATAGAGAAGTTTCATGGCATCGGTAAAGTCACGGCTCTAAAGATGCAGCAAATGGGCATCTACTCTGGGTACGATCTGCGCCAGAAAACAGAACAGGAATTAACCCGCAACTTCGGAAAAACAGGAAGATACTACTATCATATTGCCAGGGCGCAGGACAACCGGGAAGTGCAGCCACACCGCATCAGAAAATCCATCGGCTCAGAGCGAACGTTCGACACGGATATTTCAGAAGAGCATGAGATGCTGGAAAAATTGCAGTTTTTGGCCACTGAAGTAGCCCAGGACATGGCCCGCCTGCAGGCGACAGCCAAAACACTCACGCTTAAGATCAAGTATTTCGATTTCACGCTGAATACGCGCAGCAAAACATACCTCAGTGAGTTCAGTTCTGCGAATGCCATGTATTCCATTGCGAAAGAACTACTGCACACGCCTGCGCTTCCCCTCTACCCTGTGCGCCTGCTTGGCATTAGTGTATCGAGTTTGCTCTATCAGCACGACAAGCTGGAAGGCTATCAACTGACGCTCGATCTTTAGGTTTTAATGCAGCCTGTTATAATTGCAAAGCAGCATGCGCTATACCCACTTAATGAAATTTACATGCAGCACTAAAGTCTGCTAAGGCCTAATAAATACCGGCACACGCTTAACGGGTTTTAATTGGTAGAAAAACTTAACCGAGGCTGTTGCGAAGTGGTCATTTTCGCCTAAGATACCTGGTTCCCAGGCCCTGCTGTCCAGATAATCCGTTGAGGAAAAAATTAAGCTTAATTCGGGCGCAATGCAGAAATTATTGTGCACATAAAACCGGAGCCCACCGCCTATTGGTAAAAGCGCCATCATTCCGGTAGACGCCGCGCTGTTATCTAAGTTGTTTGCATCTCCATTTTTATCGTTTGAATAGGACGAAGAGGTATAAAACCCCGTCCCCACCCCGGCCTTGATGTATGGCACAACAAATCTGCGATGACGATAACGCCCAACCCCTGCATAGGGATTAATCAGGTTGACGAGTAGTGACGCCTCTAGCCGCAGCGCTTTTGAATTATAAGTAACATCGTCCTTGGAATACTCAGCGTCCTCATCGCCTTTAAATGTATTATACCCTAGATTTCCCAGTATACCGATGTATGGATTGAAATTATAAAGCGCACCAGCATCCAGGTGAAGGCCATACCCATTGTTGCGTATGGGGCGCAAACCGTTATCTCTGAATGGCCGGCTTTCGTTGTCACTGTTCATGATGGCCACCCCAATGCCTCCCGTCAACTCAAAGCCTTTGTTAAGGTAGCGCTTGTAGTGATGGTCCCACATACTAGCATCCTCGGAGTTGAATTTGACTGTAGTAGTCTGTGCTAGCAAAGCGTTGCAGGTCAAAAATAAACTACAGAGCACCAGAACATTAAGAACAATTCTATAAGAAAAATACATAAAAAAGGAAAACTGAACCAAGCTTAGGACTTGGAAATAAAATACATCAACACCGCCTTAACTAATCCAAATGAACCAGTAGTATGAAAAGGCTGATAATGCAAATGTATAGTCTTTCTAGGTTTAATTATACATACCTGGAAAACTAATTTCTAAAAAGGCCTCTCATTCGGATAAAATAGTATCCTAAAAGTCGAAGTAAAGCTGCTCAATAAATTGCTTGCTTTCGTTATATACCTCACCAAAAAACGTGACCAGTTGCAGGTGAAAGGCCAGGCACTTACACAGCTGTTAACGCAGGTTATAATTAGCTGTGTAAGTGCCTGGCCGCGATGATGCTGTATGTATACCTGCAAAAAAGAATGGCCTCAAAAACCGGATTATACCAACTCTTGAGGCCATTCTTCCTGTATTTTTTATTTCTATTGAACTTCAAAGGCAGGGGCCTTTTTAGTATGCTTGATTTTATAGAATATTTTCACGGAGGCGTTCAGGAAATGGTCGTTTTTACCTAAAAACCCGACCTCGTTTTTCCTGTTATCCGAATGATCCGTCGAAGAGAAATTCATGGTAATTTCCGGTGCGATACTCATGGCATCACTGACATTGAACTTGAAACCAGCTCCAATGGGGAATACTGCAGCCACCGCCGGATAGTCTGTTTGAGCGGCATGGTATACCCTCCCGCCACTCTGATCTGAAGTATAAGAAGAGGCTTTGTGTCTCGCCAGACCAATACCCGCTTTTACATAAGGGACTACAAATGTCAGGTGGCGGTTACCTCCGGTGCCCGTATACTGGTCTGCGAAGTTAAACAGAACAGATCCGGTTAGTTGAGCGATACTGGAATTGAAAGTAACATCGTCAGGATGGGCCAAATGCTTTGTTTTGTCCTCCTCTCCTTTAAATTTGCTATAGTCAAAACTGGCTAAGGCGCTCAATCTTTGGTTGAAATTATAGAGACCACCAAGACTGAGGTACTGCCCGATGCCGTTGTTGGCAATTGGCCTTAAACCGTTTTCCCCAAACTGGTGCCCCCGATTATCGCTGTTCATTATCCCAAAACCCACGCCGCCGGTAATTTCAAACCCACTGGATTCTGAGCCTCTGAAACCTCTCGGGGCAGAAAAGGCATCCTCCGAATTAAATTTATTCCTATTGAACTGCGCTTCGGCATTGTATGAAAATAATGAAAAAACAGCACTAAGGGCAATGAAGCTTATTGGCTTGTAAAAAGAGCACATGATAATCGGCTTTATAAAATTGAAAATATAACTATTTTGTAGCGTATTGACTGATAAGGGCTATATAAGGATTTAATATATAAAGGTTTCGCTACGGCCTATTTTTGCCGAACATTACAAGTCATTCTTCAGATAATTTAAAATATAGGGAGGCGGACTTTTTTTATGCTAATTATGCTTGAATTAGAAGAAAGTTATCCTATGAGTTAGCGGGTAAACTCTGGAAAATCGAATAATAAACTTAACTTTGCAGCCCATAAGGCTTAACCCAAACTTATGGCTACTAAATATATTTTCGTTACTGGCGGTGTGACATCCTCCCTCGGCAAAGGAATCATCTCTGCCTCTCTTGCAAAGTTGCTCCAGGCGAGAGGTTTTTCTGTTACAATCCAGAAGTTCGACCCATACATCAATATCGACCCAGGCACCCTGAACCCTTATGAGCACGGCGAGTGCTTCGTAACGGAAGACGGCGCCGAGACAGACCTTGACCTGGGCCACTATGAGCGCTTCCTCAACACACCAACATCACAGGCAAACAACGTTACGACCGGCCGCATCTACAACCACGTGATCACGAGAGAGCGTGAAGGCGCTTATTTAGGAAAAACGGTGCAGGTTATCCCCCATATCACCGACGAGATCAAGCGCCGCATGTTGCTCTTGGGCCAGAGCGGTGACTATGATATCGTGATCACTGAGATTGGTGGCTGCGTGGGAGATATCGAATCGCTCCCGTTTATAGAGGCTTTGCGCCAGTTGCGCTGGGAACTCGGCGTGCACGAAACCTGCGTGATTCACCTGACCCTGGTGCCTTACCTGCGTGCTGCCGGTGAGTTGAAAACAAAGCCGACCCAACACTCTGTAAGGGCCCTTTCGGAGGCAGGCGTACAGCCCGATATTCTGGTATGCCGTTCGGAGCACTCCATACCTGCCGAGATGCGCAAAAAGATCGCCTTGTTCTGCAATGTGAAGACGAACTCCGTGATCGAGTCCTTGGATGCGGAAACCATCTACGATGTGCCTTTGCTGATGCGCAAGGAGAAATTGGATGAGCGTGTGATCAGCAAGCTGAAGCTGCCGCATAGGCTGGACCCAAACCTAGACAGCTGGAAAGAGTTTCTGGGCCGATTGAAGAACCCTACCGCAGAAGTAAACATCGCGCTGGTAGGCAAGTACGTGGAGTTACCGGATGCTTACAAGTCGATCATTGAATCGTTTGTGCATGCCGGTTCTGCTAATGAGTGCAAGGTGAACCTGAAGACCTTCCAGTCGGAGAACATCAACAGCGATAACGTGGCAAGCCTGCTGCAGCACATGAACGGTGTATTGGTAGCGCCGGGCTTCGGTGAACGCGGGTATGCCGGTAAACTGGAGGCTATACGGTTTGTGCGGGAGAACAACATCCCATTCCTGGGCATCTGCCTGGGCATGCAGTGTGCCGCAGTGGAGTTTGCGCGCAACGTGCTGAAACTGGAAGGAGCCGCTTCTACAGAGATGGACCCGAATACGCCTCATCCGGTGATCGGTATGATGGAGGACCAAAAACAAGTGACCCAAATGGGTGGAACTATGCGTTTGGGTTCCTATACTTGTGAACTAAAACGAGGGTCGAAGGCTTATTCAATATATGGAAAGGCTAAAATATCGGAGCGTCACAGACATCGTTATGAGTTCAACAACAAGTACTTAGCTGATTTTGAGCAGGCAGGTATGATCGCTTCCGGCATCAACCCCGACACAGGATTGGTAGAAGTGATCGAGTTGCAGGACCATAACTGGTTTGTCGCCGCACAGTATCACCCTGAATTAAAGAGCACTGCATTGAACCCGCACCCGCTTTTTGTTAAATTTGTGAAAGCGGCCATCAACTTCGCTAAATCTAAATAAGCATATTACATTCTTCAAATTATATTAAATGGACAGAAATCAAGCAATTGGCTTTGGATTGATTGCCGTGCTGTTGCTGGCTTACTCGTTTTTCTTTTCAGCACCCGACGAGCAGGCTAAACAACTGGCAGTACAGGAAACAGCCAAAGTGGAGCAGGTACAGCAAGCGGCTCCGGTAGTAGACGACTCACTCGCACAGGTTCGCAGAGCTAGCGCTCTCGGCGCTTTTGGCGCTGCCGCTAACGGCGAGGAAACCACTACTACCCTGGAGAATGAGCACATGCGCGTTACCTTCAGCTCAAAAGGCGGCCAGGTAAAGGAAGTGTTGCTGAAAAATTATGAGACGTATCAAAACGAGCCGCTGGTTCTGTTCGACAGCAAAAGCAGCAATACCGATGTTAGCTTCACTACCGCTGATGGCAAGACAGTGCAGCTCTCTGACCTGTACTTTACGGCGGCGGATGTAAAAAACGTGGCAGCTACCGACAAGAATGCCGCTGGCAAAACCATCGCCTTCCGCGCTGAGCTGGGTAACGGCCAGTTTATTGAGCAGGCCTATACCCTCTACGACGAAAGCTTCTTGCTGGGGTATAACCTAAACTTCGAGAACCTGGCGCAGCAAATCAGCGGGAACACCATCACGTTTACGTGGAGCGACCGCCTGAAGCAACTGGAGCGTGACCTGAAACAGAATCGTGCCAAGTCGACCATTAACTACTATACTGCTGCCGAGGATTTCGACTACCTCTCGCTTTCTGAGTCTACAGAGACTGAAACTGTTGAACAGCCGCTGAAATGGGTAGCCAACAAGCAGAACTTCTTCACGGCGGGTATCATTGCAGGCAACCAATTTGCCGGCGCTAAAATGGAAGCCTCTGTGGACCCTGCCGACTCCCTGGTGGTAAAGACGCTTTCATCACAAATCTTGATCCCGACGCAGGATGTTCTGACGGGCAAGGGAGACTTCATGTTTTACTTCGGCCCGAACGACTACAAGATCCTGAATAAAATCGGGTATGACTTCGATAAGAACCTCGACCTGGGCTGGGGCATCTTCTCCTACGTGAACAAGTGGATTATTATCCCGGCGTTTGACTTCCTGGAGAATTACATCGGCAACTATGGCCTGATCATCATCCTGTTGGTGCTGTACATCAAAACCATCCTCTTCCCGCTCACTTACAAGTCGTATGTGTCGATGGCCAAGATGAAGGTGCTGAAGCCTGAGATTGACGCGATTAAGGAGCGCAACGATGGCGACATGCAGAAAACGCAGATGGAAACCATGAAGCTCTACTCCGAGATGGGCGTGAACCCGGTGAGTGGTTGTATTCCGATGCTGCTCCAGATTCCGATCCTGTTCGCGATGTTCAACTTCTTCCCGAACTCCATTGAGCTGCGCCAGGAAGCCTTCCTGTGGGCAACGGACTTGTCTACGTACGACATCTTCGCGAAACTGCCCTTCACGATCCCCTTCTATGGCGACCACGTGAGTATGTTTACGCTCCTGATGACGGCTTCTACCATCCTGTACACGTGGTCTAACAACCAGGTAAACACCATGCAGGGGCCAATGAAGTTCTACAGCTACCTGATGCCGCTTATCTTTATGTTCGTGCTGAACTCATACCCGGCAGGTCTTTCGTTCTACTACTTCATGTCAAACATTGTAACGTTCGGCCAGCAGGCCGCTATCCGCAAGTTTGTAGACGAAGGAAAAATCAGAGCAAGGCTGGAGGAGAACAAGCACAAGATAAAAGAGAAGAAAAAATCTGGCGGTCCGTCTTTCACGGAGCGTATGCAGGAGGCTATGCGGCAGGCGGCTGACAAAGAGCAGCAAAAGCGCAAAGCCAAAAAATAATCATAGCTATAAGCTACCAAGCACTAAAAGGCTCTCCTATCACGGGAGGGCCTTTTTTTATGCCTTTACCTGTTGGCATGCGTATGTATAGCTATGCACAAGAAACCAACGCTTTACTTACTCGCTGGCATGCTGACTGTGGTATTCGGCAGCTGCCAGCAACAAACGGATGAGGAGGGCTCCATTGCCAGCACGCATCCTAAGCTAGAAGAACAGCTAGCAAACCGTGGCATTGAAACACCCATATCCGACAACACCAATCCTGAGATTTATAACCGGTATCGTGTAACCATGGCGCAGTATCAGCAGAATAACCAGTTTAGGGTATCAGCGGTATACAGCGGTCAGCTTGCATCACTAAAACCCAGCAGCGACAGCCATGCAGGCAGGTATAAATCCGAAATAGTCAAGGCGATGGAGCAGGGTATAAACTTCGCCGGGAAATATACTATTGCCACGGTGTCCTGCGGTGAAAACTGTCAGGAGCATTTTGTAATCAACCGCATTTCAGGAAAGATAGTAGAATCAATCAAAGGCAATACCGGCACAGTATACAACCCAGACAGCCGGCTTCTCATCTTAAACCCACCTGACTCCACCATTGACTATGATGCATGCAAGGCCTGCCACCCGCAGGTTTATGAGTTTGTGGATGATACATTCAGAAAGCTGCCGCATGATGCATTTTAGTTTCCCTTGCTTAGCTCCCAAACTGGTTAGCGCTGTAGTGCTGGTGTTGTTTACTGCGCTGGTTGGCGCGTGTGCAAAACCTGCAGCACAAACAATAACAGCCCAGGATGCAGCAATCTCTCCGCTGCTGCTTTTTCAGAAAACCCCCTGCCTGGGGCTTTGCCCGGCTTACAACGCCACAATCTATCAGGATGGCAGGGTCGTGTACGTTCCATTCAAAAACGCACTGGCACAAGACACGCTGCTGATGCAGATGGGCCGAGCAGAGATGGATTCCCTTACCAAGAGAATTGAAAAGCTAGATTACCATGCCTTAGACAACACTTACCTTTCCGGTTGGTCTGATATCTCATCTACCTATACCACCTTTTACCAGGATGGACAGGCAGCCAAGCGCATTAAGCACCAGGAAGGCGGGCCAGAACAGCTCTTGCAATTTCAGAATTGGGTACACCAGTTACTTGAAAGGCAGGTAAAAACGGCACTTTCACCTGCCTATTAGTATAGGAAATCCACTTTCACTGGATGAGACGTCTCTACCGCTGATTCGGGATTCTTCATAACCATGCGCCTGGTGTTCCGTAGAAAATTATAGGCGCTTACTTAAACAACGACTTGGTAAAGCTATATTTTAACAGGCTAATACTTGCTGAAAATGAATGACAATAAAGACAAAATACAATCTGAGTTTGAGGAAAAACTTAGAGAGAGTGAGCTTGCCAAAAGTTCTTTACCTTCCAATAGCACCTTGTCAACTGAAGCGCAGAATCTCACACAACCGCTGACTATTCCGGTAATTGAGGAGCAGGTGAAAGTCGATAAGCATGTTATTGCAACCGGAAGCGTGCATGTATCGAAAGATGTACATGAAGAGAACGTGATCATAGACGAACCAATGGTGCATGAAGAGGCCGACGTTGAACGTGTCACAATCAACCAGTATATTGACGAGGCTCCTCCCGCCATTCGTAAAGAAGGCGATGTTACCATCATACCTGTGTTACAGGAGGAGGTAGTCGTTATGAAGCGGCTGAAACTGGTCGAGGAAATACGCATTACGAAGCGTAAAATTGAATCGCATCAGCCGCAGCAAATGACGCTTCGAAAAGAAGAAGTCATTGTAAAGCGGTCTGGCCACGAAGGCTTAGACCAACCTGAGTCCTGAGAATCGGGATTCAAAGATTATTATTAAATTAAATACAACCACACTATGAAACCACAAACTGTAATAGGGATTTTTGATTATGGAGTTGATGCACAAATGGCTGCACAACAATTGATGAACAACGGCATTTCTGAAAATAACATTGATGTTGCCGTGCGTGGTGCCACTGACAGAACAGGGGCCCCTGCCAATGCAAATGAGAACCGTACCACCGACAATAAAGACAAAGGATTTTTCGACTCGCTGTTCGATAACCGCGATGACTCTGGCAAGTACTCTGAAGTAGCCCAGCATGGCTCCGTCGTGGCAGTACACACACAATCAGAAACTGAAGCGAAGAAAGCAGCCGAGCTGCTCGATAAGTTTGGCGCTATAGATGTAGAAGACCGTGCAGAGAAGTATAAGGCCATGCCTCGAGACAAGCGCCAAGGCTGGATACAGTCCTCTATACCAGTAGTTCAAGAAGAACTGAAGGTAGGAAAGCGTGAAGTGGAAACCGGTGGCTTACATGTAAAGAGCCGCATTATCGAGAAGCCCGTGGAGGAACATTTACGCCTGCGTGAAGAGCATGTGCGTGTAGAGCGTCAGCCGGTGAACAGGCTTGCCAACGAGAAAGACATGGCTACCTTCAAGAAAGGTGAAACCAAAGTAATTGAGCACGCTGAGGTGCCTCAGGTGAGCAAAGAAGCCCACGTGGTGGAGGAAGTTAAACTCGGAAAAGAAGTGACCTCACGCGAAGAGACCATCAAAGACACCCTGCGCAAGAAAGATGTTGAGATCGATGACATCCGCAACGACAAATTGAACAGGGATAATCTGAGAGGCCCAGACACGAAGTAATTAGTTGGGTCTGCTAAACCAGCCCAAAGCGGCAGCTGTTCAGACAGCTGCCGCTTTTTTTCGTCTACTGCTTACGCACATGATCCAGGTTCAGGGCGTTCATCGGGTTCGCCGTTAAGCCCTTGATGTTATTTTGGGTTAAGCGTACCACCTCATCGTAATACAGAACGATTACGGGAGCCTCCTCAACAATAATGCGATCCATTTGCCGGTATAGTTCCCACCGCTGTTGCACGTCCTGCTCCCGCTTGGCCTGTTCATACAGGTGGTCGAACTGCAAGTTCCTGAAGTGTGTTTTATTGGGCCCAGCCGGCGAGAAGTTCTTGCTGTAGAAGAGTGCCAGGTAGTTCTCCGCGTCTGGGTAATCCCCTAACCAGGATTTCATAAAAAAAGGCGCACGGCCATTGTCCACGGTTTCCTGGTGGGCAGGAGCCTGGTTAATGTCTATCTGCACATCTGCACCAACTTCGGCCCACTTCTTCTGCATGTATTCCGCCAACTCTTTATGTTCCTGCACCGTGCTTAGCCTAAGCCGCAGCGGTTTTTGGGCATTATAGCCTGCCGCACGCAAAAGTGCCAAGGCTTTTTTCTGATCATACCGATAACCAGGAACAGCTGCTTCGCTGTAGGAGGGCAAGGAAGGCGGTACCATGCCCGCATGGCCAGGTATACCGATATTGTTCCGGAAGTAAGCGATCATCTCCGGTTTATTCAGCGCATAGTTAAGCGCCTGCCGTACTCGCTTGTCTTGCAGTGCTGGATTGGGGTCTTTCAAGTTGGTTTCGTCCAGTTGAAACCCAATGTACTCGGTGTTGAGGTAAGGCACCTTCTGCACCTGAAACTTGTCACGGAAATCCTCCTGCACCGTACCGTCGTTGTGCAGTACCATATCCCGGGACCCCTCCTTGATACCTGACAGGAAGTCGAGTTTGCCTTGCAGAAAGGTTAAGAATTCTGATTTCTTATCCGTGATAAAAGTGATCTGCACGGCATCGAGGTAAGGCAAGCGGGTACCCGCTAAGTCGCGTTTCCAGTAGGCTGGGTTACGGAGCATCACGATGGCACTCCCCTCCTCCCAGAGCTTAAACCGAAAGGGCCCTGTGCCCACGGGGTTAGCCCGAAAGTCTTTGCCGTAACGCTCCACTGCCTCATGTGGCACCACGTAGGCGTAAGGCATCGTCAGGATCTCCAGGAAGGCAATGAAGGGCTGATTCAGATAAACCCGAAAGGTGCTGTCATTCAGCGCGACGAAAGCGGTATCGGAGATAGCGCCCGCCTTATCCTGAAGCACCTTGTCATTGAACACCCAGGCTCCCGTGCTAGCTGTGGCAGGATCCACGATGCGCTTAAAGCTATACTCAAAGTCATGGGCAGTAACTCTGCGCCCCTTACCACCTTCAAACACCCTGTTATCGTGAAAAAACACGTCATCACGGAGATGAAAGGTATAGCTGGTACCGTCTGGAGATATTTCCCAGGCCTTCGCTATGGCTGGCCCTGTCTTGAGTTCCTGGTCAAGCTCCACCAGACCGTTGTAAAGCTGCGTAGTTGCCCAGATGTTGGCCTGGTTTCTGGCAAAGGCGGGGTCTAGAGAGGTAAGCGCCTCAGGCTGATTATACCGAAACACTTTTTTGTCCGTTTCACTTTCAGAGGGTTGCGAACAGGAGCTTAAAAGCGCCAGAAATGTGCATAAAAATATAGCTGCTGATCTAACTTGCATCCGCCTATATGGGTAAAAAAATGTATATTTGTGCAAGTCTTTGGAAACTTGCAAGGACTATTTGACGACTAAAATAGCAACATTATGAATATAACATACTACGGTCAGTCTTGCTTCTTATTCGAGATCGGAGCGCATCGGGTATTGTTCGATCCCTTCATCTCCCCTAACGAGCTTGCCTCCAAGATAGACGTGGATGCCATCAAAGCAGACTTCATCCTACTCTCGCACGGCCACCAGGACCATGTGCAGGACGCGGAGCAAATCGCCCGTAACAACAACGCCACGATCGTTGCCATTCATGAGATTGCAAGCTGGTACAGCGGAAAAGGAATCGAGAAAACACACCCCATGAACATTGGCGGAAAAGTAACGCTGCCTTTCGGAACAGTGAAGATGGTGACAGCTGTTCACTCCAGCACACTGCCCGATGGCTCGAACGGTGGCGTGGCAGCAGGATATGTGGTAGAAACAGAAAACAAGACTTTTTACTTTGCCGGCGACACTGCCCTGACTTACGACATGAAGCTGATACCAGAGCAGTATGACCTGGATTTCGCCTTGCTACCCATTGGCGATAACTTCACGATGGATATCCACGATGCCGTACGTGCCGCAGATTTTGTGGAGGTAGACAAAGTGATTGGCATGCATTACGACACCTTCCCATACATCGAGATCGACCATGAAGAGGTGAAGGATGTAGCCAAACTGGCCGACAAGGAGCTTATATTGATGGAGATAGGGCAGACGATTAACCTATAAACTTAGATGGGAAAAATAATTGCGGTTGCAAACCAGAAAGGCGGTGTCGGTAAAACGACCACAGCAATAAACCTGGCCGCCAGTTTAGCAGCCTTAGAGTTCAAGACCCTGCTTGTGGACGCTGATCCGCAGGCAAACGCTACCTCTGGCCTGGGCTTTGACCCGGCCACCATCACCAGCAGCATCTACGAGTGCATGGTGGAAGACGTGAAGGCTGAAGAAATCATCCTACAGTCTTCCAACATCGAGTTCCTGGACCTCATCCCCTCTCACATCGACTTAGTGGGTGCTGAGGTAGAAATGATCAATGTGCCGAACCGCGAAGAAAAGATGCGTGTGGCCCTTCAGGACTTAAAGAAGCACTACGACTTCATTATCATAGATTGCTCTCCTTCGCTGGGTTTAATCACAGTGAACTCTCTCACAGCAGCCGATTCAGTCGTGATTCCGGTACAGTGCGAGTACTTTGCCTTGGAGGGCTTGGGCAAGCTTCTGAATACGATCAAGATCATCCAGTCGCGGTTAAATACGGACCTGGCCATAGAGGGGATCCTGCTGACGATGTATGATGTGCGCCTGCGCCTAAGCAACCAGGTGGTAGAGGAAGTGAAAACGCACTTCCAGCAAATGGTTTTCGATACCATCATCCCGCGCAACGTGAAGTTAAGCGAATCCCCTAGTTTTGGTATACCAGCCCTATTGCACGACGCAGAAAGCAAAGGTGCTATGAGTTACCTGAACCTGGCCCGTGAAATTGCGGAGAAAAACAGCGTAGTGCTGGCAAAATAATTTTTTAGATTACATGTCTGACAACAAAAATTCAGCAGCTAAACGCAAAGGAGGCCTCGGCAGAGGCTTAGGCTCTCTCCTGGAGGGTAACAAGTATACCGGCAAAACCGAATCATCCACTCTTAACGAAGTCAATACCATCGCAGATATAGCTATTGAGCAGATCCAGACGAACCCATACCAGCCCCGCACCCATTTTGACCAGGCTGCGCTGGAAGAACTGGCGGAGTCAATCAAGGTGCAGGGCATTATTCAACCGATCACGGTTCGTCAGTTAGATCAGAACACTTTCCAGCTTATTGCGGGTGAGCGCCGCTTCCAGGCGTCCAAGATTGCGGGCCTGAAAGTGATTCCTGCTTTTATCCGCAAAGCGGATGATCAGCAGATGCTGGAAATGGCCCTGATTGAGAACATCCAGCGCGAAAACCTGAATGCCATTGAGATTGCCCTCTCCTACCAGCGCCTCTTATCTGAGTGCAGCTTGAAGCAGGAGGAACTGGGTGACCGGGTAGGAAAGAAGCGTACGACTGTAACCAATTACCTGCGTCTGTTAAAGTTGCCCCCAGATATTCAGATTGCGCTGCGCGACAACATTATCAGCATGGGCCATGCCCGTGCTTTGATCAACATCGATACAGTAGAAAAGCAACTGGACGTATTCAAAGAAGTTGTAGCCAAAGAGTTATCGGTAAGAAAGGTAGAGGAATTGGTGCGCAACCTACAGAACGCCAAGAAGAAGCCAGACAATCAGCAGCAGCTTAACTTCAATAAATACGACGAGGAGTTGAAGTCCGTGGAAACAAAACTGTCTTCGCAATTCGGCACCAAAATCCACGTGAAGGCTAACAACGATGGAAAGGGCGAGATCAAAATCCCCTTCCTGACGGTGGAAGAGTTGAACAGGATTCTGGAAATATTAAATTACTAATCGAACGCATGAGGCTAAAGGCTGGCTTTGCATGTTTACTGATCGGTATGATGGCTTACTTCGCTCCTGCTATTGGGCAGGCGCAGGTCATCACGGCGGGGCCAGACTCAGTGCGTATAGACGTGCCTGAGGTAAAGGATGAAAAGGAAGGCTTCTTTCTTTCCAACCTCAATCTCAAAGACCTGGACAAGCCTGCGAAAGCGGCACTTTGGGCTGCCGCGATTCCGGGAGCCGGCCAGATGTATAACAGAGCTTACTGGAAAGTGCCTTTGGTGTATGCGGCAGGTGGCGTGCTCGGGTACTACCTGGTTTACAACAACCAGCAATACCAAAGCTACCGGGTAGCCTTGATAGAACGGACGGACGGCAAGCCAGAAACCGTGGACGAGTATGCCGACCACGAGATTTTAGGCGTGCAGAACGGCACCGACCCAGGTTCTTACGCTGTCCGAAACCTTAAATTCCGCCGGGATGGCTATCGCCGTAACCGTGACCTCACAGTGCTGCTCTCCATTGGTGCCTACGCCCTGCAAATTGCGGAAGCATACGTACATGCGCACCTGAAGGAGTTTGATGTGAGCGACGAACTGACCCTGCGTGTACACCCTAACATTATACCTGCTGCAGCTAGCCCTATCCAAGTGGCTCCTGCGCTAACATTCACCTTACACACTCGATCTAAATGAAGATTCTTTTGATTGGCTATGGCAAAATGGGTAAAACCATTGAGCAAGTGGCTATGGCCAAAGGCCATGAAATTGTTGGCAAAATAGACCACGAAAATGCCGAGGAGTTAAAAAACTTCACCGGCGAAAACACCGATGTGGCCATTGAGTTCACTCACCCAGAATCAGCGTTTGGCAATGTAAGCTACTGCCTGGTACACGGCATCCCTGTGGTTTCCGGGTCTACGGGATGGCTTGATAAGTTTGAGGAAGCCGTTGACCTCTGCCTGAAGAAGAAAGGCTCGTTTTTTTATGCCTCCAACTATAGCGTGGGGGTAAACCTGTTTTTCCATTTCAACGAGTACATTGCCAGCAAAATGAAGGACTACAGTAGGTATGAGGTATCTATCAAAGAGATCCACCATCTTCAGAAAGTGGACAAACCCAGTGGTACCGGTATTACCGCAGCGGAGGGCATCTTGTCCAGCTATCCAAATTTAGAAGGCTGGGTGGCCGACAATCCGGAAGAAAAAACTAAATTAAACATCATTTCTGAGCGCGAGCCGGATGTGGTGGGTACGCACATCGTTACCTACAGCTCTGAGATCGATCAGATTGAACTGGGCCACATAGCCCACAGCCGCACCGGCTTTGCCGAGGGTGCCGTGATGGCAGCCGCCTGGCTAATCAGCCGGGAAGGTGTGTATGGCATGAAAGACATGCTAAACCTGTAATTATAGCTATCGCAGATGAATGTGAAATTTTGGGAGAAAGCACCTCAAACCAAAGCACCTAAGAAAAAGAAAAGTTTTGCCCGTGAGTGGGGCGATGCCATCCTGTTTGCCGTTGTAGCTGCCAGCCTTATCCGCTGGGCAACGTTCGAGGCCTATACCATCCCGACACCCTCCATGGAAAAGTCGCTGCTGGTAGGGGACTTTCTGTTTGTGAGCAAGCTCCACTATGGCCCGCGCACCCCCATGACGCCGCTGCAGGTCCCGCTGACGCACCAAACC
Source organism: Pontibacter sp. CAU 1760 (assembly GCF_054482735.1). Classification (NCBI taxonomy): domain Bacteria; kingdom Pseudomonadati; phylum Bacteroidota; class Cytophagia; order Cytophagales; family Hymenobacteraceae; genus Pontibacter; species Pontibacter sp. CAU 1760. The sequence goes on along the minus strand of NZ_JBTLRL010000004.1, from coordinate 152,496 downwards.
ATTTGGGGGACTAACATCCCCTCTTACTCCGATGCCATCCAACTGACGCCGCACCGTTTACCGGGTTTCTCTGAAGTGAAGCACAATGATGTCGTGGTATTCAATTACCCGCCAGAAGAGCAGCATCCGGCCGACTTACGCACCAACTATATCAAGCGTGCCATCGGTTTGCCTGGCGACTCGCTGGAGGTGCGCGACATGCAGGTATACCTGAACGGCAAAGCCGTCAGCAACCCTGCAGGCCTACAATACAAGTACCTTCTAGTGCCAAATACGCAGCTTTCTGAGAAGTTTTTCCAGGACCGCAACATCAACTTGAATGATGTCATCCCTTATGAGAACGGTTATGTAGTAGATGCCTCTCCGGAGTTGGCAGCCGAGATCGGAAAACTGAGTCTCATTAAAGAGGTGATCCTGCTGAAAGACCTGGCTGGCAAATCTGACCCGGAGGTTTTTCCGCATGTGCCCAGCAAGTATGAGTGGAACAAAGACAACTATGGCCCGCTTTACATACCAAAAGAGGGTGCCACGGTAGCCATTACTGCTGAGAGCCTGCCTTTCTATGAGAAGGCAATCCTGACGTATGAGCATAACGAAAACGCAGAGGTGCGCGACGGAAAATTGTTCATTGACGGCAAGGAAGTTACTCAGTATACGTTTAAGCAGAACTATTACTTCATGATGGGCGATAACCGCCACAACTCCCTCGATTCACGCTATTGGGGCTATGTGCCGGAAGACCATATCGTGGGCAAAGCGGTGATGATCTGGATGTCCACAGACCCTGAAGGTGGCTTCTTTGATCGTATCCGCTGGGACCGACTGTTCAAGACGATAGAATAGCCTCACAGAAATAAATCCAAGCAAGGCCCGCAGGTATAATTCCAGCGGGCCTTTTTTTTGGCTCTACTAAATGCTGTTAATAACCACAGGTGCAGTGCTTTCGTTTAGGCCAACAACAGCTTACAACAGGATTTAGCCGTTATTAACATGGAAGAAGCCAGATACTATATCGAAGTGATCGCGCGCGCCATTGAGGTACTTGGAGTTGTGATTATAGCAATTGGCGCAGCGGTAGCACTCGTGAAGTTTGTCTTCCTGAAAATTAAGGACCAACCCGACTCCTATAAAAAGCTGCGGCAGGATTTGGGGAAGGCCATCTTGCTTGGCCTGGAAATTCTGGTAGCGGCCGACATTATTGCGACCGTGGTGACGGAACCCACCTTGGATCGTGTTTTTACCCTTGCCCTCATTGTATTAATCCGGACTTTCCTGAGTATATCGCTACAGGTGGAGTTAGAAGGCAAATTTCCGTGGCAATCCCACAGAACATACTCCGAGTAGCAGAGAATTATAATTTGACGCATCCTGGGGCAACATATAATTCAAACTCAAGCCCCGGATATTTAACTGCATATCAGAACGTTGCGTAGCCCCGTATAGGTATTATACCAACGACGGGTCGATTCTGCCCATACAGTGCCGTTGGCTAACAAGCTATGCTACTCAAAAAAAAGGCCATGATCCAGGTTGCGCTGCTGCTCGTCGGCGGGTTGGTGATTAGCTTCATACTTTACCGTCACTTTTACTTTCGGCAAGCGCTCAAGGGCTACTATACCATAGGGGTGATTTATAACAGCACCGAGATGACGCCAGCGGATATGCGCGTGATGAAAACGATCATCAAGCTGAAGCTAAATCAGATAAATGAGCGGCAGGGTGTAGGCGGCAAGGTGTTGCGGGTAGTTTACCTCGACGACGAAGGCAGCCCGGAAGTGGCCAGACGGGTAGTAGCCGAAACCATAGACGATCCGCTGATGATTGGCTATGTGGGTTGCTGGAGCTCTACGAGGTCTAAAGCCATTGCGGAGGTGGTGGGGCCAGCCCGTATCCCCTTTATTGGTGGCTATGCGTTAACGCCGCTGTTCAGGCAGTATCCCACCATGTATACTGCCGAACAAAGCATTCTGGATGTTGGGGCTCGCTTCAGGCTCCTGCTGAAAGAAAAATCCACTCGCCCCGCATTTATCGGCAGAGCAGGTGATCTTTACTCCCAGGCTTTGCTTGAGGTGATGCACCGCTTGGCAGAAGACAGTCCTGGCATTGAGGTCGTGATGGAGAAATGGCTGCCGCTTGGTTATGAGTTCTCCCCCACCGAAATCGATTCTATTGCCAGCCAGCTTTCCCGAGAACAGTCTGATCTATTGGTGCTGTCGTTTGGCGGAAGTGTCTCCGCTGTTGCCATCGCCCAACTACGCGAAGCAGGCGTGACTATACCTATTTTCACGGCCCTCGGTGATTTAGGGCATATTATCCAGCTGTCTGAAAAGGGCGACTTAGGCGAACTCTACGACCTGAATGTGGCAAGCATACCGGGCACATTCAACCTGCGCCTGCATGAGCAGGTGTCCGCATTCACCGATATCATGGGCGTGGACGACCTGATGGAGTTTAGCCTTAGCTTTGGCGCCCGTTTTGCCGATAGCATCGGGATGTTGGCTGCGGCCGGGAATGACCGGCAAAACGATTCCGATCAAACCATTCAGGAAAAAATCAATGAGGGGATGAAAGCATACATCGGTGGCAAGAAGATATACCGTGGGTGGTATGCCGATTGGTTTTTTACGGACGAACAAGCCATAGCGGGCGATGTGCTGCTGGCCTGGAAGCCTAAAAGGCTGTTTCGGCAAATCCTTGCTCCGCGGCAGTTTATGCGCATCAACGACACGCTGCAACAGGTACCCGTTTTGTTCACCCACGTAGACATGGTACAGATCAACCAGGTGAGCGATACGGAAGGGAGCTTTTATGCTACCTTCTACCTTGAGATCACAGCTACCGACGCCGTGGATATTGAGCAGATTGATTTCTCGAATGCCGCCCGCAGCGAAATGAGCCACGCGTATTTGCTGGATGTCAAGCAGGTCAGTTACAAATACACACCCGGCAAAATGCCGCACTACAATTATATGTTCAAGGTATCTGGCAAGTTCCTCTATGAGCCAGACCTGCAGAATTACCCTTTCGACGAGCAGAAATTTGCCATCCAACTGCAGCCTGTCAACGCGATCAACCCTTTCCTGATCCAACCATCCACCGCCACCCTGAATGATTCTGTATTTGATGCAAGCGGTTGGAAGTACCGGGGCCAATTTGTGGGCTACGACCATGACATCATCAGCTACATTAACTCCTTTGATGATGCACAGCGAACGCTGCCGTTCTATAAGTTCAGTTATACCTATGTGATGGCCCGGGCAAAAGCCGACTTTTTCCTGAAAGTGCTCACGCCGCTGCTGGTTATTCTAATGGTCACCTATTTTTCGGTTTTTATACCTCTCAGCCGCTTCGAAACACTGGAGGCGATTCAGGTCACCTCGCTGTTGGCCTCCATTGCGCTTTATTTCTCCACCTACAAACCCGAGATGGAGTATGCCACTGTATCAGACAAAATCTTCATTTTCACCTATATCATGATCACTTCCCTTATCGGCACATCCATCCTGCAATATGTAAACCGGAAACGCTTTAACACTGACAGCAAAATCGCCAGGATATACCAGCACTACCTTTACCCGTTTGTTATCGTTATCATGACGATATTTGTGGTTGCCTAAAGCAGCTCCTTTACGTTCTCGGGTGGCCTGCCAAGCACAGCCTTATCGCCTTGCACCACAATGGGCCGTTCGATCAGCACAGGGTTTTGGACCATCACCTGTATCCATTCGTCATCAGACAGTTCCTGGCCCTTGTAAATTTCTTTGTAGAGCTTTTCGCCTTTGCGTAGCAGTTGCTCGGGTTTCAGCTGAAGCTTTTGCAGCACGGCTTTTAATTCCTCCGCAGTAGGGGGTGTCTGCAGGTAAGGTATAACTTCTACTTCCTTGCCAGCTTGTTGGAGTAAATCCAGGGTCTGGCGGCTTTTACTACAGCGCGGGTTATGGTATATCTTCATCATGCTGGTTCAAGTGTGGAGGTAATAACAGGGTAAAAAAAAGAGCTGGCTACCAATCGATCTCTTTCATCCCGTGCTCTTTTAAATACCGGTTGGCTTTACTGAAATGATGGGTGCCGAAAAAGCCACGATCAGCGGCAAACGGCGATGGGTGGGCCGCCTTTAGCACCAGGTGCTTGCGCGTGTCAATAAATGCGCCTTTCTTTTGGGCATAGGCTCCCCAAAGCATAAACACCACATGCTCCTTCAAATCGTTTACTTTTTGCACCACAGCGTCGGTAAATTCCTCCCAGCCCTTTTTCTGGTGCGACCCGGCATTAGCTGCCCGTACGGTAAGGGTAGCATTTAGCAGGAGTACCCCCTGCCCGGCCCAACGCTCCAGGTTACCAGTGGCAGGCATGTCCTTGCCCAGATCATTTTTTATCTCCTTAAAGATGTTGAGCAACGAGGGAGGTATACGCACTTGGTCGCTCACCGAAAAAGCTAGCCCATTCGCCTGGTTAGGCCCGTGGTAAGGGTCCTGCCCCAGAATCACCACCTTCACCTCGTTGAAGGGGCATCTTTCAAACGCATGGAAGATCTGGCTGCCGGCCGGATAAACTTTTTGGGAAGTGTATTCGTCTTTAACAAAAGACACAAGGTTTTTGAAATAAGGCTTTTCAAATTCGTCTTGCAATACATTTTGCCAGCTTTCTTCTATCTTTACGTTCATGCTTTGTCAGGATTATTTTTGGTGATGCATTTAGTTGCTACAGAAACAAGCCGCGGCCCCTGTAGTTACTAAGTATACAAAAAACTTTTGAACATGGATACAAAAACAACTGAAGGTGTAAAAGTAACGGTAACGGCCAATTACCTGCCCGACTACTCGAGCCCGGTGCAGCAGCACTTTGTTTTTGCTTACAAGATAAAAATAGAAAACCACAGCGAGTTCACCGTTAAGCTGTTGCGCCGCCACTGGCACATCCACGATGCGACAGGGGTCGTTCGTGAAGTGGAGGGCGAAGGGGTTGTGGGCCAGCAGCCGGTGCTGGAACCAGAGGAAATGCACGAGTATGTATCGGGCTGCAACCTAAAGACCGGGATCGGGAAAATGCGCGGCACCTACCTGATGGAGCGCATGATAGACGGACGCCAATTCCATGTTACCATACCGGAGTTTACGCTGGTGGTTCCTTACAAACTCAATTAAAAGCCGTTAACGCCCACCCGACTGCCATAGCCGACAACAACTTATCGGTCTCTTAAAGCCTGCTTGTGTCTCTCTTCCGTTTAGCTGCTGACTACCTGCTCTACCGCGCCCATGCCTTTAAACTGCATGGGGTGCATTCTCCCTTTGTTTTTGACTTGTATCACCACGTGATGCAGCATACCGGTTATTTTCCGGCTTATAGCCGCGTCGAGACACTCCGCAACAAGCTTTTGAAAGATAACCGCACGATAAAGGTCACGGATTTAGGTGCCGGCTCCGCAGTGCTGCCTACAAAAGAGCGAAAGGTGAAGGATATTGCCCATACGTCAGCCAAACCACTCAAATACGGGCAACTGCTATTCCGGCTGGCCAACCACTTTCAGCCGTCAACGGTGTTTGAGTTGGGAACCTCGCTGGGTATTACCACAGCATACCTGGCTGAGGCACGCCATACTGCCCGTATCCATACCTTTGAGGGTTGCCCGAACATTGCAAGGGCAGCCAAACAGAATTTCAGGTACCTGGGGCTTAAAAACATCGAACTTGTACAGGGAAACCTGGACCAGACACTTCAGGAAGCAATTCTAAAAGTAAAGCAACTGGACTTCGTTTTTTTTGACGGGAACCACCGCTATACCCCCACCATGACCTATTTTGAGCAGTGCCTCACAAAGCACCACGAGCATAGCGTATTTGTGATGGATGATATCTATTGGTCGTCTGAAATGAAACGAGCGTGGCGGGATATCAAAAATCACCCTCAGGTGATGCAGACAATAGATTTGTTTTTTATAGGGCTCGTGTTTTTTCGCACTACGCAGCCAAAGGAGCACTTTACCCTCCACTTTTAAAAAAAAGGCAGCAAAAGGATAGTAAGACCCGTTGCTGCCTGTATGCTTCGTGTTCGTTGAGGCTATCGAATAGCCTGTCGGATACGGATCAGTTTTTTCAACAAACCTTCCAGTTGGTCGAGTGGCAGCATGTTAGCCCCGTCAGACTTAGCTACACCCGGATTCGGGTGCGTTTCGATAAACAAGCCGTCGGCGCCCACAGCAATGGCTGCCTTGGCAATCGTTTCGATCAGGGCAGGCTTGCCGCCCGTTACACCTGAGCTTTGGTTAGGCTGCTGCAGAGAGTGCGTCACATCCATCACCACCGGTGCGCCGGTCGCCTGCATTTCAGGCAGGTTCCGAAAATCCACGACCATGTCGGAGTAGCCAAATGAGTTGCCCCGGTCCGTCAGGATCACTTTTTTATTACCTGATTCGTTCACCTTTTCTACGGCAAAGCGCATAGCCGCACCAGACAAGAACTGTCCTTTTTTGATGTTCACCACTTTGCCCGTTTCGGCGGCGGCTACCAGTAAGTCTGTTTGCCGGCACAGGAAAGCCGGAATCTGCAACACATCCACATAGGCAGCAGCCATAGCCGCCTCAGTTGTTTCATGTATATCCGTCACGGTCGGCACACCGAAGGTCTCACTCACCTTCTGGAGGATACGCAGGGCCTTTTCATCGCCGATACCCGTGAAAGAGTCCAGGCGCGAGCGGTTTGCCTTGCGGTAAGAGCCTTTGAAAATCAAGGGCACCTGCAAACTGTCAGAGAGGGTTTTGAGGCGCTCGGCAATCTGCATGGCCATCTCCTCACCTTCTATGGCGCAGGGGCCTGCCATCAGGAAAAAGTTTCCGCTATCGGTATGGCTAAGTTTTGGTATTTCAAACATGACAATTCAATTTAGTTGGCGCAGTAACTGCCCCGTAAAGGTAAGCTTTCAATCAGGAATTAAGAATGCCTGTCGCTGAATATTAGCGAATCGGTACATGCAGGGGTACCCTAACGCTACAAAATTTATACCTGGTCAATCCGTTCCTTTTTCTGCAGTAAGATAAACAGTTCGCTCCCTTGCCGTGGCTTGATAGAGTTATAGGCTTGCTCATAATGTATAAACTTGAAGTATGGCGCAAAATAGGTACGATACTCTGCATTACTCCCCCCGAAGGGCGGCCCTTCATGCGCAAAGGTAGTGTCGAACAACAAGCCTACCAATTTTCCCCCAGGCTTTAGCAAAGCGGCACACTGACGGGCATAGGCTGGTCGCAGCGTAGGGTCCAGCGCACAGAAAAATGTCTGCTCCACGATAAGGTCATACTCCCCTTGCAGCTGAAAGAAGTCCTGCTGCAGCAACTGGCTTTTCGGAAAGTCCGGCACACGCTGTGCGAATTCCTGCAGGGGCGCTTCTGCTACATCAGCTACATACACCTTTTGGAACCCGGCTTTGTAGAGGTACTCTGCTTCATAAGCCCGGCCACAACCCGGCACCAGAATGCGCAGATCTTTTAGAGCCAGTTGGTCAAAATAAGTTTTTAGTGGCGGCGTTATCTCACCAGTGTCCCAACCGGTTTGCCCGCTCTGGTAGCGTTTTTGCCAATAGGCGGCATTAATTTGTTCTTGCATCTCTCTAGTAAAATAAGCGAAAAGCATTATATTTGATACTAATGCTTGCCTTTTTTGGCATTTATCAGATTCAAAACCCTTAATAATTAAACGACAAAAACCAGAACACGCATATGTCAGCTAACACCCCTGAGAAACGAAGCAACAAAAAGCTTTTGATTGGAGGCCTTCTTGTCGTCCTGATCAGCATCAACGGCATCCTGATTTACATGAACTATCAGAAGAAGGAAAAAACCGAGGAGCAAGCCGAGATCATCCGAGTGAAAAACACGGAGCTAGAAGACCAGATTAAGGTATACGAAGCCTTGAAGGCTGATTTCGAGCGCCAAAGCCAGGAACTGCAAGCCATGGGTCTAGAGAACGACTCCCTCGACAGCCAACTGGCCGCCATCTCAGCAGACCTGAACGAGCTGAAGGGTTTCAGGAAGAGCAGCTATAGCCTGAGCGACCAGCGCCGCTTCCGCGACAGGGCCTCTGCCTTTGAGCAACAGCTTAAGCAAAAAGACCAGGAAATCGCTCAATTGAAAGCCGACAACGAGGTGCTCTTCACAGAGAACACGACGCTGAAGAACACGCAAAACCAGTTGGCCGATAGCCTCACCACCTTCAAGAGCACGAACCAGAACCTGAACGAAAAGGTAAAACTGGCCTCGCGCCTGGAAGCGCAGAACCTGAACGTGAACATTGTAAACCAGCGTGGCAAGGAAAAAGAGGATGACGACAATGAGTTCAGGGCAAAGCGCGTAGAGAAGATCCGGGTAGAGTTCAAACTTGCCAAGAACGACGTAGCCGAAAAAGAGCCTAAAACCGTTTACATGCGCTTGATCGAGCCAGACGGCGCAGCAGTGTATAACCTGGCAACAGGCTCTGGTAATTTCCAGATCGACGGCGAGAACATGTATTACACTGCTAAGCGCGACTTTGTGTTTGACAATTCGGGGCAGCAGCTGAGTTTCACTTATAACAAAAATGCCGCCTACAAAAAAGGGCAGCATATTGTGGAGCTTTACGCCGATGGCTTCATGATCGGTAAAACAACTTTCCTGTTGAAATAGCGCTTGTAAAAGCAACAATAAGAAGGGCCTCTGCATAAGTGCAGAGGCCCTTCTTATTTTATAGCATGTGCAATGGCTTATTCTACAAACGCTCTGCGGTCCTGGATCACTTTAAAGCTTTCAACCATCTTCACCGACTCCTGCACATCTTCAGTGAAAATGGCGACCAGCGAGCCGTGCTCTGCATGCTCCAGGGCATAAGCTATGGCGCGCATTTCTTCCGGAATCATTTTAATGACCGTTTGCGGGGAAGCATCCTCAATGCCCAGCATTAACGGGCCTGTGATCTCATCAGCGGTTTTGCCGCGCAAGTCAGCATCCAGGCGCACGATCACCTCATCAAACACCTCGCCAGCTACCTGGCCCAGCGCATAGATATCTTCCGGGCGCCTGTCTCCTACACCCGCCACAATGCCTACCTTTTTGGTAACCCCCAGGCTCTGTATATACTCCCCGACTGCCTTTAAGCCTGCCTGGTTATGCGCATAATCTATGAGCACTTCAAAATCCGGGAATTTGAACAGGTTCATGCGGCCCGGCGTTTTTGCCGGTGAGGGCAGGAAAGTGCGCAGCGCTGTTTTGATATTCTCTACTTCTATGTGCGACAGGTAACCCGCCAGGGTGGCTGCCAAAATATTCTCTATGTTAAACCTGGCCTTTCCTCCAAAAGACAGCGGAATGTCTGCCACGCGATCTATTCTGATTTTGTAGCTGTTTTTGAAAATAGAGATATAGCCGTTCTCCAGCACGGCTGCCAAACCTCCCTGCGCAATGTGCTTCAGGATACGCGGGTTCTGTTCGTCCATGCTGAAGAAAGCAACTTTACAGTTCACTTTCTTGGCCATGTCATAAACCAGGTCGTCATCGGCGTTCAGGATGGCATACCCGTCTTTACTCACGCTTCTGGGTATAACAGCCTTTACTTCAGCCAACTCTTCAAGGGTATGGATGTCCTTCAAGCCCAGGTGGTCCGCGCTCACGTTAGTCACGATACCGATATCGCACTGCTGGAAGCCAAGGCCTGAACGCAGCAAGCCACCGCGGGCGCATTCCAGCACGGCAAAATTCACAGTAGGGTCTTTCAACACAAACTCCGAACTGTAAGAACCTGTGGTATCCCCTTTCTCCAGCATCTTATCCTGTATGTAAATGCCGTCGGTAGTAGTATAGCCCACCTGGTAGCCATCAGACTTTACCATATGCGCCACCAACCGTGTGGTAGTTGTTTTACCGTTGGTGCCTGTTACGGCTATAATCGGAATGCGGAAAGGTTTGTCGCGCGGGAAAAGCATGTCTACAACCGGCTCGGCGACATTGCGCGGCAAGCCGTAAGTTGGCGACACGTGCATCCGGAAGCCAGGGGCAGCGTTCACTTCCAGCACAGCGCCACGGGTTTCATTCAGCGGAATGGCAATATCGCTGGTCATCACGTCGATGCCGCAGATATCCAAGCCAATAATACCGGCAATGCGCTCCGCCATCAGGATGTTATAAGGATCCACCAAATCGGTTACATCGGTGGCGGTGCCGCCGGTGCTTATGTTCGCGGTATCCTTGAGGTATACCACCTCGCCTGCCGCTACTACCGTATCCAGGCCCAGCCCTTTCTTTTCGAGCAGGTTGAGAGTGGTTTTCTCTACGTCTATTTTGGTAAGCGATTTTTCGTGGCCAATGCCGCGTCGGGGATCCTCGTTCTCCTTCTCAATCAACTGTCGGATGCTGGATACGCCATCGCCGGTTACCATAGCAGGGGTGCGTTTGGCAGCGGCTACAAACTTGCCATTTACTACCAGTATGCGGAAATCAAACCCTTCTATAAACTGCTCTACCAGCACGCCTTCCGAATAAGCCTGGGCTATTTCCAGGCCTTCCAACGCGTCCTGCATGTTATTGATGTTAATGGAGGCTCCCTTACCGTGGTTACCATCCAAGGGCTTTATCACCAGCGGGTAGCCAAGCCAGTTGACGGCTTTCTTCAATTCATCCTGGGTATACACTGTTCTGCCTTTGGGCACAGGTATTCCAGCATCCTGCAGCATGTCCTTTGTGGCCTTTTTATCACAGGCTATCTCCACTGCAAAAAAAGCAGTTCGGCAGGTCAACGTGGCCTGAATGCGTTTCTGGTACTTGCCATACCCTAGTTGTATGAGAGAATTCCGGTCGAGCCGAATGTAGGGAATACCACGGCTAACGGCCTCTGAAATGATAGCGTAAGTGCTTGGCCCGAAATACTCATCCTCCCGGATCTGGTGCAGCTTGTCAATATCCTGTGTAAGGTCATACGCCTTGCCCTCAGCCAGGGCAGCGGTCAGGCGTACAGCAGCATAAGCGGCATATTCACCGGCCCGCTCCTCCTGGTAAGAGAAGACCACCATCATATGTTCTTCCTCACGGGCAGGGTAGCAGCGGCCATAGCCACTTTCCATACCTGCCATCGTTTGCAGCTCAAGTGCCACATGTTGCACCACATGGGCAAGCGTGGTGCCCTCCTGCACGGTATTAAAAAAACCGCCTTCCACCCCTTCGGTTGAGCGGTGCTGGTGTAAACCGGGCAAGGTTTCCTTGAGAAGCGGCAAAAGAGATGGCAGGTCGCTGGTGAGTTTGTGTGCGTACGCTTCAAGCGCAAGTTTCAGCACAATAATTTTAGGGTGTTTTACTGACCAATAATTTGGTCCGCGCATGACGCGCAAGTCTGTAATCTTCATGGTTCTTCAGCCCAGTAAGCTAGTATTAGGTTTAAGCATAGGCTAAGGGAGCAATCAGGCAGCATTCATGCGATAACATGGGCACATGCTGCGTCAATTATTGTACTATATATACAAACTACTGGCTTTTGTGTGTTGCCTGACGTTCCCTTCCGCCGTTACTTTTGCGTACGGATTTAGATACAAAAAGATGGTCCCACAAAAAGCACTTGTAGCGTGTAGGCCAACTATTAGAGGTCTTCTGGAGAAAGCAGGTATGATCGGTAGGTGGCTGTAGGGTATAAAAAAAGACCCAGCTCTGATGAACTGGGTCTTGGAGGTAACGAGCGGATTCGAACCGCTGTAGCAGCTTTTGCAGAGCTGAGCCTAGCCACTCGGCCACGTTACCGTGTTAATCGATTGGAGTGCAAATATAAGTACTTCTATACGTTCAACAAACTTTCAGCCCGATTTTTATTCATCTACAAGGCATGCGAAGTATAAAGCCCTCTTGTACAGGCTACTTTTTTTAGGTGATGAATGGTTATTTATTCGATTCCATCGCTCATCACCTATTAAATCGCATACCGGGAACAGATGCAGGGATAAGTGAGCTTTGGGAGCATCAAACATGACACAGTCTACGGTACCACAAGTCACAGCTTCAACTCCTGCCCAACATCAGAGCAATCCGCCTTACAGGTCGCTTAGCTTTTTGGCAATGAGTATGGTATGCATTTCAAAACCAGTTTCGGAGGTTTTATACCTGACAGTGAAGGTTTCTATTTCGCTAAATCTGTTCTTGCTAAGTTGTGCTTTTAGGCCATCCAAGTCATGGTAGTAAAAGTACACTCTCCCACCACTGCCTTCTTTGAAACCAGATGTGTTTGGGTCGCCTTCAACAAAACTTATATAGAGCAGCCCGTTGCCATTTAGCAAGTTGTAAGTATTGGTAATTAGTGTTGCGCTTTCTGATTGTGATAAGTACGGCAGACAAAACCCACAGATAATACCGTCGTAGGTTGCGCCAAGCTTTGCTATTTGCCGGCTATCCATCACAGCAAAATGGGCCGCCGGGTTATTTAACCTGGCAAGCTCTACCATATTGGGTGCCATGTCGATTCCAAAAATATCAAAGTCGGGCCTTTTGGATAAGAGGTACTTCGTGATATTTCCGGGCCCGCAACCGATGTCCAGTAGTTTCGCATTTGGCTTGGCAATGGCATTGCAGATATAGTCGTAAGTGCCATCATACAAGCTTAAGTTCATGAACTTGGCCTGATAAAGCGAAGCAATGTTATTCCAAGTAGCAAAAGTTTCCAGATATCTGTCCATAAGTTAGTCTTATAAAAGACCCTAACGTTACTCGTGCAGCCGAAGCCCTAAGCCTAGCAATGGGTTACGGCTGCACCGGGTAACGGGGTAGTAATTCTTCTTTCAAAGCTCAATAGAGATTTTAACTTTTCCACCCAATCCCTTTTCAACAATATCAAATAAGGTTTTAAGTGTCAGATTACTCCCGTCATTTTCCACTCTGGATATGTAAGTTCTTTTCTTGTCAATGATTTCCCCTAACTCCTGTTGGGTAAGGTGTCGTGCTTCACGAGCTTTTTTCAGTTCTAGCCCAATTCTAAACGACTCAAACTCCCTGTCAAGGTTATTACGTCTCTCTGTGCCTTTCACTCCGTATACTCTATTCTTGATGTCTGCCCAAGAACTAACTTCTCTTTCTTTATCTTTTCCCTTCATAATATTCAGCCATTAATTGTAGTGCCTTATCAATCTCTTTCTTTGGTGTCTTTTGTGTTTTTTTCTGAAAGCCGTTCAGCAAGATAACCAGCTTGCCTTCGTCGAAAAAACAGAACACCCGCCAAATGTTAGAAGCAAGTTGTACGCGTGCTTCATATAGTCCCTCTGTGCCTGTCAAATGCTTCAGGTAATTCTGAGGCACTCGCTCAAGAGTTTCTATCGCTTCCAAAATCTTGAATATCTTGTCCTGCACCTTAATCGGTTGCTCTTTCAAGAAATCTTCAATGTAGTTTTTGTAAGCAATGATTCCCTGATTTTCCCCATCTGCTGTATTTTCAACAGTAAATGTAACTTAAAAGTTACTATAACTTGCAAAAAAATATTCCTTTATACTTCCTTATTTCCCATAACGGTTTTGCTATGGTGCGTTTATGCACTATAGGTTGGGTTAGCAACTTTTATTTTAATCTGTAACCGACAGAAAACTGATAGGATTGGTTCTGGAAATCTACTTTCCCATTTATTGGCAGTTGAGATTTGTCAGTATCGATTACTGATGTTAAACCATAGCTATATCTAAAACTAATATAGATTTTTTCACCAGCATAAAAATTGGTGCCTAAGGCATACCCAACGTCAAATTTATTGTACTGTTCCTTATTGTACTGCACCCCTGCATTGAGTAGGTATCCAAACTCAGGTCCGAGAACCAAATCCATGCTATTGAACAATTTAATACCTGCCATGACTGGTAAATTCAAATAGTTTAAGTGGCTGTAAGCATTGGGACCTTCAGAAGTTCTGTCATAGCTATAGCCCTTGTTTGAGAAAAGTAGTTCTGGATTGACAGAGAATCTTTCGCTTAGGTTGTGCTTGCCGTATAGCCCAAAGTGAAAGGCAGGTTTGTAGTTATAACCCCATTTTTCATAAAATGAGTCTTCTGAATTAACATTAAGCCTTACCCAATTTACCCCACCCTTGATTCCATAGCTTGTCTGAGTAAATGCTTGATGAGAAAGTACTATGAAGCTTACCAATGCAAAAGTTCTTTTTATCATTTTCATATTTGTTATTGTTGCTAACTACCTCGAAAGCGTGAACATACGGTTATTGGCACTATGTGCGAAGGTGTTTGCGTTGTTTTCAGACACCTCCTGAGTACTATCCTCCTTATGAATCCCGATTCTCATTCGATATATTATTTACATCTAATATAGTACACTTTTACAAGCAATCCAGCGGGCTCGTGATTTTATCTATCGCGTAGCTCGTAACATGCGTGTAGATCTCGGTTGTTCTGCTCGAACGGTGCCCCAACAGCGTCTGGATATAGCGCAGGTCCGTGCCCTGCTCCAGCAAGTGGGTCGCAAAAGAGTGCCGCAGCGTATGCGGCGTGGCCTTTGTCTGCACGCCGGCCTTCTCCTTACTGGCCCTGAAAACACTCCGGTTGCTCTCCACGGTATACTGCCCGCCAGTCTGCCCTTCAAACAGCCATACTTTGGGTTTATACTGCTTGTAGTAAGCCCGCAGGTTCTCCAAAAGCTTCTGCGAGAGCAGCGTGGTGCGGTCTTTCTTGCCTTTGCCTCCGCGTATGAAAAGTAGGTTCCGCTCCGAGCGAACATCCGTAATCCTGAGGTTTATCACCTCGCTGATGCGCAGGCCGCCCGCATAAAGCAGCTGCAGCATGCACCGGTGCTTCAGGTTCACCGTTGCCGTCAGGATACGCAGCACCTCCTGCTTGCTGAGCACTTGTGGCAGGCGGCTTGGCTTCTCCGGGCGCTCCACGTCCTCGGGCCTGACGCTATGGCGGCCCAGCACGCGCTGGTAGTAGAACTTGACGGCATTGATGCTCTGGCTCACCGTGGAGTGGGAGTACTTCTGGCTCTGCACCATGCCCCGGTGGTAGGAGTTAATTTCCTCTGCCGTAAAGCCGTTTAGCTGTTCCAGCCCGACTCCCTGTTCCCGTTAAGGAAGCGCAGCAGCAGCGCGTGGTAAGTCCGTATCGTGTTCAGGGAGTAATTGAGCAGGAAAAGTTTCTCCACAAAAGCCAGGGGGCAGGGAATGTAGTTGGCCGCTTTCACATAGCTCTGCTCCCACAGCCTGGCCTGCAGCGGCAGGTCCCTGATATGGAGCGTCTGCGAGAGCCATACCTGCGCCACCCCTTCCAAAGCATCCAGCAACTCATGTAAGTACTTGCTTTCGGTCTCCATGGCAAAGCATCTTAGGTCACGCATCCACTTGCAGCCTTTATAGCGCCACAGGCAGATGTAGATTTCCTTGCTGTACTGGAATGAAAGCTGGATGAGCGTTTTGCCCCCGTGCTCCAAAGGCTGCAGGCGCACCACAGGCAGCGCAGCAACTTTATCCAGGGGGTCAGAGGCGTGGCCCGTGGCCAACACCGTCGCTCCCTCTGCCGGACGAAGCCTTTTCGGGCGGTCAAGGTAGCGCGAGTCCACCCTAGCTAAGCCCTCAAAGTGACGATGCAGCAATTCGATGCACTGGTCAGCCCTCTGCATCACAAAGCACTTGTACGTTTTGCTGTACTTCACCCAAGTTGCCTCTTTCAGGCGCTTTGTAATGAAGGGGTTTGCCTTGAACCAGAGACGGATAAAGCGCTTCCCCTCGTGCTCCAGGGTATTGAGGAAGACTGCGGGCTGTTTGTTGGTGTAAGACATGGGGCAACAGGCTATATCAAAACCCTAAATACGTGCTTTGAAAGCTTGTAAGCGCAAACTATGCGCATAGATGCGTTTATAAACGTATAAAGCGCAATCATACGTTTACAGACGCTTATGGCTCCAGAACCTATGCAAGCAAGCAAAAGAGCATGTGCCCAGTGCAAACAGGATATAATCGGCAGGGCCGACAAGCAGTACTGCTCCAGCCAGTGCCGCGCCGCGGCCAGCAACAGCCGCAAGGCAGAAGACGCGGGCGAGCGGCTGATGAGGGAGATTAACAACACGTTGCGCCACAACCGCCAGGTGCTGCACCGAGCCAGCCCCGAGGGCAAAACCACCCTGCGCCGGGATGTGCTGCAACAGCAGGGCTTCGACTTTCGGCATTTTACCCACCTCTACCGCACCAAGAACGGCAACACCTACCACTTCTGCTACGACTACGGCTACCTGCTGCTCGAAGAGGAAAAAGTGCTCATCGTCAACTGGCAGCCCTATATGGAGAGGCAACAGGTATAAAAAAAAGGCCCCGGATTTCTCCAGGGCCTTCCTTATGAAACAAGCTTAGTACTAAGCGTTGTTCTCTTCTACAGAAGTTTCGCCTTCGCCATCAGAGTCTTTTGCTTTTTTAGCAGCAGCAGCCTCTAATTTCTTCACGCCAGCTTCTTTCTCATTTTCCAGCATTTGCTCTTTCAGGGCAGAAAGTGCATCCAGGTCACCTAAAGTAGACTTGTCAGCCTCTTTCTGTACTTTTGGAGCTTTCTCTTTCTTCTCGCTAGCAGGGGCAGCTTTTTTAGTAGCTCTTGCGGCTCTAGAAGACTCAACCTCTGAGTGTGAGGCCGTGTGCGACAGGATGATCTTACGGTCGTCCTTAGAGAACTCAGTTACTCTGAAGTCAAGGCTCTCACCTGCTTCTACCTGAGAACCGTCTTCTTTGGCAAGTCCTTTCGGGAACGCGAAACCTTCGATGCCGTATGGCAGCTCCAGTGTAGCGCCTCTGTCTGACTTCTCAAGAACGGTTGCCTTGTGCACAGATCCGATGTTGAACACAGACTCAAACGTATCCCAAGGGTTCTCCTCCAGTTGCTTGTGGCCTAGGGCAAGTCTTCTGTTCGGAACATCAAGCTCCAACACAACTACGTCCAGGTTCTCACCAACTTTCACAAACTCAGATGGGTGCTTGATCTTCTTCGTCCAAGACAGGTCAGAAACGTGTACCAGACCGTCAACGCCTTCTTCCAGCTCCAGGAACAGACCGAAGTTTGTCAGGTTACGAACGATGCCAGTGTGCTTTGTGCCTACTGCATACTTCGTTAACACATCTTCTTTCGTCCATGGGTCTTCGGTAAGCTGCTTAATGCCCAGAGACATCTTACGCTCTTCACGGTCCAATGTCAATACAACTGCCTCAACCTCGTCGCCTTGCTTGATGAAATCCTGTGGGTTGCGCAGGTGCTGTGACCAGCTCATTTCTGAAACGTGGATCAGACCTTCTACGCCTGGCATCAGCTCAAGGAACGCACCGTAGTCAGCTACGTTTACGATCTTGCCTTTCACTTTAGAGCCAACCTCAATTTCAGCTGGCAATGCATCCCAAGGGTGTGGCGTCAACTGCTTCATGCCCAGAGAGATACGCTTCTTGTCTTCGTCGAAGTCAAGAACAACCACGTTCACTTTCTGGTCAAGGTTCAATACTTCCTCTGGGTGGTTAATACGTCCCCAAGAGATATCTGTAATGTGCAACAGACCGTCTACGCCACCAAGGTCGATGAACACACCGAAGTTTGTCATGTTCTTGATTACGCCTTCCAGTACCTGGCCTTTCTCCAGGTTGTTCAGGATGGCTGCACGCTGCTGCTCCAGGTCTTTCTCGATAAGTACCTTGTGCGATACAACTACGTTGTCGAAAGCGGCGTTGATTTTCACAACTTTCACTTCCATTTTCTTACCAACAAACACGTCGAAGTCACGGATTGGCTTCACGTCGATTTGCGAACCTGGCAAGAAGGCCTCCACACCATGGATATCCATGATCAGACCACCTTTTGTTCTGCGCTTCACAACGCCATCCAGAATGTTGTCATTCTCAAGTGCGTCGTAGATACGAGCCCAGGCGCTAACGATCTTCGCCTTCTTGCGAGACAAGATCAGCTGACCGTTCGGGTCTTCCTGGTCTTCGATGAACACTTCAACCTCATCACCTACTTTTAGGTCAGGAAGGTCTCTGAATTCTGAAACGGCAACCAAGCCATCTGATTTGAAACCGATGTTCAGAATCACGTCACGATCAGTGATCCCTACCACAGTTCCTTTAACAACCTCCTGCTCCTGTACAGTCGTCAGGGTGTCGTCATACATTTTTTCCATTTCGGCTTTCTCGTCCTTGCTGTAGCCGGCGCCGAAACCTTGAGACTCAAACTTGTCCCAATCAAAATTTTCTGGAGAATTACTCATAATGTTTTGCTGCTCTGGAGTAGCCACCAGCGTAGAGCAATCTGCTGGTTTGGTTTGGTTATACATACCCAGGCAACAGGCCCGGGCCCACTCATCCGAGTGAAGCGCAAAAGTAATAAAAAATACAAAGAATAGCTACTTCAGCCCGCGTTGTTAATTCCTTTTACTGAGGATCTTAGTAAGCCCGGAGGTATACTTCGTGAAATATTTAGAAAATTAAGTAGTTAGCGGCAGGTATGGCATGGCTAGCGTGTTGCTTTTGCACCCCTCTCCTATACTACTAGCTAATGGTAAAGCAATGAGGCCCTTACTGGGTTTAATTTGAGAAACTAAAAGGCCTATGACTTCTTCACCTCCAAATACATACGCCAGTCTTCATTAGAGGTGTTGAGATGGAGTTGCAGGAAGGTAAGCAGTGAAGGTCGGCTAGGCTGGCGCTTTAGCTTGAGGCCAGCCTCCTCCGGGGTGCGGTCGCCTTTGCGTGAATTACAGCGCGAACAGGCCGTAACCAGGTTCTGCCAGGCAGTAGCCCCACCCCGCGAGCGCGGCATCAGGTGGTCCAGGGTCAGGTTTTTGGCAGCGCCGCAGTACTGGCAACTGTAACTGTCGCGGCGCATGACGTTATGGCGGCTCAGGGAAATGCCGTAGTAAGGCACGCGCACGTAATGCTGCAACCTGATGACAGAAGGTATGGGATAAGTCGCGGTGATGGAGCGCAGAAAAGCATTTTCGGCTTTGGTGATCATCTCCGCCTTCTCGAGGTATACCAGCAGAAAGGCCTTGTGCACATCACATACCGCAATGGCACTAAAATCTTGGTTCAGGATAAGGACTTTGTCTTTCATAACCGCACTAATTGGCTAACGCTCAGCTTGTACGGTATAAACTACTTAAATATTCCGGATGTTCAAAATTTGCGGATTGCTTAGTGCAAAATACGCTTGATGAGGCGCAACTGGTGGGTATAGCGATGCAAGGCCGCATTATGGATGCCCACATGGTCCAGGGTGTCTACCCGCACCTCGCCATGGGCATGGATGATTTTCTGGTCTTCCAGTACCATCCCCACATGCACAATGCGCCCTTCCGGGTTAGAGAAAAAGGCCATATCGCCGGGCAGGGCCTGCTCCACAAAGTGAACTTCCTCGCCACAGGCCACCTGCTGCGAGGCGTCGCGGGGCAGCTGAAAGCCACAAATGCCAAACACCTGCTGCATTAGCCCAGAGCAGTCGATGCCAAAGATGGATTTGCCGCCCCACAGGTAGGGTGCCTTCATAAACTGGCGCGCCACGGCCATGAGCTGCGCCTGCGTAGGGAGCACGTCGGTACTGGAGGCGCTACCGGTATAGGCCAGCTTTTGGCCGTCTACCAGAATATGCTTCCCATCGAAGAAAGGCAGGTAGCTGCCAATACCCACCGGAATCTGGGTATACCCGTTCTGGATCACCTGCAGGAGATCGGTCACGCGCTGATGCGACTGCCTGCGCCAGTTCTTAAAATACTCCGCCGAGACAGGGGTATGCTGCTTCACATCGATCCAGCCCCGGTAATGGTCGGTGGCCAGCTCCAGTTGCAGCCAGTTGCCCTCCTGATTCACCACTTCATAGCACTCCCCAAAGAGCAGCTGGGTAACCAGCTCCGCCTTATCTGCCGTCTCAGCGCGCATAGGCGCAAAACTCAACATCCCGATTCCGTAGTCCATCTCTTTTAATTTTGAATGACTGAATTTTGAATGAGTGAATAGAATGGATTGACCATAAACCTGTTTAGAGTTTTAAAGAAATCAATGGATGATGCCTTTGCTGCGTGTTTTCACGAGCAAGAACTTGCTTTTGATAGTATAGTTGTCGGTGAAAACACCAACAACAGCAGGTTTTGATCCTAAGATTGAACTTCTAAACAACTACCATGTACAAACCGAAGCTGCTGGTTGATTTAATGGAAGACGCAAGCAATCAGTCCATCAGCACTCAACATTATCAGTACCCTGATCTGTCCATTTCGCGCTTTACGTCTTTCTCCTTTATGTCCTGCCGCTTGTCATACAGCTTCTTACCGCGCGACAGCGCAATCTCTACTTTAGCAAATCCGCGGTCGGAGATAAAGACCCTGTATGGAATAATGGTTACGCCTTGCTCCTCTGCACCGCTTTGAAGTTTGCGCAACTCCCGTTTGGTCAGCAGCAACTTGCGGGCGCGTGTTGGTTCGTGGTTATAGTGCGTCCCCTCGGTATAGGTGGCAATATGCACGTTGTGCATCCAAAGTTCATCGCGCTGAAACACACAATACCCATCCTGCAGGTTCACCTTCCCCTCCCGGATCGACTTTATCTCGGTGCCCTTCAGCATGACGCCTGCCGTATACTTCTCCAGGAACTGGTATTCAAAGGAGGCCTTGCGGTTAACGATATTGACGTGTTTCTTAATTCTTTCTTTGTCTTTTGCCATTTATGCTTTTCTGGGAGCCAATATGTTGGCCAGTTTGTCTTTTTTTAAAATCTTCTGCCCTGTTTCTCCCCTGGCTATCACCCGATCGGCCACCTGGGCGGAAAAACTGCAGTGCACAGCATTGCCTTCCTGAGCGACGAGCGTTGCCGTGATGTGAAGGGTCTCCCCTTCAAAAGCAGGGCTTAAATGCCTGATGTTGATGTAGGTGCCTATCCCCTCCTCATCTT
Organism: Pontibacter sp. CAU 1760; assembly: GCF_054482735.1. Lineage (NCBI taxonomy): Bacteria > Pseudomonadati > Bacteroidota > Cytophagia > Cytophagales > Hymenobacteraceae > Pontibacter > Pontibacter sp. CAU 1760. The sequence continues at coordinate 131,607 of NZ_JBTLRL010000004.1, read as the reverse complement.
CGGCTTTTAGCTCGAGCACAAACAAGCGCCCGGCCCACTCCGCCGCCTGCGCCAACGCAAAGGTAGAGCAAACCGCATGCACCAGGCCATCCTCAAAACGGGCAAAATCGGCTTGGGTTATTCGCTTATCGTAAGTTCTGGTATCGCCAGGCTGTATCATGGTTGTTCGCGCTTCTCTGTGCTGTAAGATAGCAAAACCTACATACACTCTCTAAAAATCGACGCATGCGAGACAAATAATCAGATCTTCAGCCGCGGGTCAGGGCTTACGTACTGTGTGGCGAAATCACCTTTCAAGTACTGAAAATGCGCGGCGGCGGCAATCATCCCGGCGTTGTCGGTACAGTACTGGAAAGCGGGGATGTATACATTCCAACGGTGCTTTCTGGCTACGTCCTGCAGCGTCTGCCGCAATCCGGTATTCGCAGAGACGCCCCCGGCAATGGCCACCTCCTTAATCTCCAGGTCTTTGGCGGCCTGCACGAGCTTCTTCAGCAGGGTTTTGATCAGGGTTTGCTGCACGCTGGCGCAAATATCCGCCATGTTCTCCTCTACAAAGTTCGGGTTCTCCTTTACTTTGTCGCGCAGGAAGTATAATACGGACGTTTTAATGCCGCTAAAAGAGAAGTCATAGTTGGGCATGTTGCCAACCGGGAACTGGAAAGCCTCGGGGTTCCCCTTGGCCGCTGTCTTGTCGAGCATGGGACCACCGGGGTATGGCAGGCCGAGCATCTTGGCTATTTTGTCAAAGGCCTCCCCCACAGCGTCATCGGTGGTATGGCCCAGCACCTCCATGTCAAGGTGATCTTTTACGAGCACGATTTGTGTATGGCCACCACTTACAGTAAGGCAAAGGAATGGGAATGAGGGCTTTGGATCGTCGATAAAATGCGCCAGGATATGCGCCTGCATGTGGTTCACCTCGATGATCGGGATACCCAGGCCCAGCGCAAATGACTTGGCAAACGAGCAACCGACTAGCAGGGCGCCTAAAAGTCCGGGCCCCCGGGTAAAGGCCACCGCATTTAGCTCAGTTTTTGCTACATTTGCTTTCATTAATGCCTGTGTCACCACGGGTATGATATGCTGCTGGTGTGCTCTCGAGGCGAGCTCCGGGACCACGCCGCCGTACAGTTCGTGCACTGCCTGCGTAGCCACGATATTCGACAGCACTTTTCCTCCGCGTATAACAGAGGCAGAAGTTTCATCGCAGGAAGATTCGATCGCTAAAATTGTAGGTTCAGTCATCTTTGGAAAAGGAACAGTCAGTAAATTACTTCAAAGTTATAGTAAAAGCTCTTCTTAAAATAGCTTTGGGGCTTTTGCTGTTCCTTTTGCTGCTGTTTGCCGCCGTTTTTGTGGCGATCCGCCTGCCTGGCGTGCAGACGAAGGTGGCCCAGAAGGCGGCTGCATACCTCTCCGAGAAACTCGAGCATCAGGTAACCATCGGGCGTGTGGACATCCAGTTTTTCAGCGATGTGGTACTGGAGCAGGTACGCGTGCTCGATTTTCGAGAGGAGGAGCTCTTTTACATCGGAAAAGCCACGGCCGAGATCGGCACCTTCTCTATCTTCGACCCGAACACGCTGCACATCAGTTCCCTGACGCTGGAAGACCCCAAGGCCCAACTCGCTTATTATGAAGGCGCTGACACCCTTAACCTCAACACCTTCCTGAAGGCAGTCGGCGACCTCTTTACCAAAGACACCACCCAACCTGCCAGCGAGCCATTCAACTTTTCACTGGGTGAGCTGGTGGTGAAGAACGGCTCCTTCAGCTATAACGACTTTAATAAGCCGCGCACCGACTTCGGGATGGACTACTCCCATTTGTCATTTCAAAACGTTTCGGGCCGGTTCTCTGAGCTGCAGTTAGAGGATACGCTAAAAGTTCAGGTAGCAAACCTCAGCGCTGTGGAGACTTACTCCAACACGCGCCTGCACAACCTGGACACCCGCATGACCTATGCCGACACGTTTTGGGAATGGGATGCCCTGGACCTGCAAATCAACCAAAGCAACCTGCAGCATTACGTGCGCTTTGATTACAACCGCATCGGTAACTTTGCCAGTTTCATCGACAGCGTGACCATGACCGGCAACCTGGCTGACTCTAAAATCTATTCGAAGGACATCGCCGTGTTTGCGCCTCCCTTGCGCGATTATGATGAGAACTTGCAGGTTAACTCCCTCCAATTAAAGGGAAAGGTAAAGAAGTTTGCCGCAACGGACGTGGACTTACAGTATGGCAATCACACCCACATCGTCGGTAAGATCAACGCGGACGGCCTGCCTAATTTCGAGGAGACCTTTGCCAACCTGCGGCTACAGCCCTCCTCCATCGATGCCCGCGACCTGAAGCAGTTCCTGCCGCAGGAGACGTATGAGACCGTGGCCCGCCTGGGAACCGTGAAGCTGGAAGGGCGCTTTCTGGGCTTTTACAATGACTTTGTGGCAAACGGTTCCTTCCAAACCGCACTGGGTAACCTGAAATCAGACATCAACCTGAAGATAGACGATAACACGCGCTCATCTTCCTACAAAGGCTTCGTGACAACCAGCGGCTTCCAGTTAGGCAAACTGTTGGGCACAGAAGAACAGGTGAAGCGCATTTCGATGAGCGGCAGAGTGGAGGGCTCCGGCTTCACCCTGAAAGACGCCAACCTCAAACTCGACGCCACCATTAACGAACTGGACCTGCTGGACTATAATTACAAAAACATAAAAGCAGAGGGCAGGCTCCAGAAGCAGGTCTTTGTAGGAAAAATCGCGATCAAGGACCCGAACCTGAATTTTAACGCAACCGGCGAAGTGAACCTGGCCGAAGGCAGGCGCGCCTTCAACCTGGTGGCCAACCTGGAGCACATCGACCTGCAAGCCCTCCAGCTATCCTCGAAACCTTTTGTGCTGAGTGCCAATGCCAGTTTCAACTTTCAGGGGCTCCGCCTGGACACCTTTGAGGGCACAGCCAGTTTTGATAGTGCCTTGATCGCCTACAACGGCAACCAACTGTTCCTCGATACACTGCTGCTGCAGTCGCAGATAGAGCCCGGTAACCGCAGTCTGCTCCTTAACTCTGACCTGCTGGCGCTGCGGGCCAACGGCGACTTTAACTATACCACCCTCATCGCAGACCTCCAAACGCTTGTGGAAGAGTACACGCTCAACTTTGAAAGCAATAAAGATAAAACAGCGGCCTATTATAGCCGAAAGTCCGGCGGCGTGGAGCATGAGTATGCCGTTACCTATACCATGCAACTCAAGCAGGCAAACCCTTTAATTGCGCTGTTTCTGCCAGAGCTGCAAATCTCTGACGATGTCGCTGTTCAGGGCTCTTTCAGGCACGGCTCTACCGTGATGCTGGACTTACTGGCCGAGATAGACACGATACAATATAGCGGCAATACGCTGCTTCAAAATACCCTGGAGCTAAACACCTCGAAGCTACAGAACAACGCCGATGTGTTGGCGGCCGCCCAGTTCACCTCAGCCCGGCAGCTCCTGGAAACCGCTGGTGAGACGCAGGATTTCTATGCGGAAGGCATCTGGAGCGAGCGTACCATCAATTTTGCCACAGCTGCCAGGCAACCCGAACTCAACAACAAGGCCGTGATTACCGGCGACCTCAACTTCCTGCAGGACCAGATCCAGATCATTTTCGACCAGTCCAACATCACGCTACAGGAAACCCCCTGGGCCTTTATACCTGGCAACACCCTATACATTAGCGATTCCGGCCGCCGCTTAGTCTTCGAGAACTTTGCCCTCACAAACCAGAACCAGGTGGTGCGAGCCGAGGGTACTGTTTCAGGGGACCCTGACAGCAAGCTGGTGCTCAGCGTCCAGAACTTTGAGCTGGATAACCTGAACCCGCTAATCTCGATGCAGATTGCCGGCACCGTGACAGCCGAGGTAGTGGCGCAGGATGTATACAACCAGGCAAAACTCGCCGCTGCCATGCGGGTAGACTCATTTTACCTCGACCAGGTATATATCGGTAACATTGTCGGGAAATCAGACTGGAACAACACCAGCAAAGCCGCTGATGTGGATGTCGGGATAGAGCGCGAAGGCAAGAAGGTGCTGACGGTGTCGGGTAATTACTACCCTGACTCGGAGGATGAACAGCTAGACCTCCTGGCGGTGATGGACCAGGCCAACATTAAACTGGTAGAGCCAGTGCTGAAGACGTTGTTCTCTGACCTGGAAGGACAGATGGAAGGGCGTATTCGAATACTTGGCCGGTTAGATTACCCGGTCCTCAAGGGTTCCGTGATGGTGAACAACGGGCAGTTTACCTTTAATTACCTCAACACAACTTACAAGTTCTCAGACCGGATATATTTCGGGGCAAACAGCATCAACTTTCGGAACGCGCAGTTAAAGGACCTCTTCGGGAACACCGCGTTTGTGACCGGTGGTATCGCCCACGACGGCTTTAATGACATGGTGATAGACATTGATGCGCGCTACCGCAATTTCATGGTGCTCAACACCACGGAGGCACAGAATGAGCTGTTCTACGGGACGGCGTTTGCCACCGGCACGGCCAGTGTGCTGGGGCCTGTCGAGAACCTGGATATAAACGTGAATGCGCGCAGCGAGGAAAATACCCGCATCGTGCTGCCCCTGGACTATGAGACGGAGCTGGCACGCAAGGACTTCATCAAGTTCGTGAACCATAACCCCGGCGATTCAGCTATCGTGGCTGTTGCTGCCGAGGACCGTGTGGACCTCTCGGGCATCAACATGAACTTCGACCTGGACGTAACGGACGACGCTTACTTTGAGATCATCATCGACCGCACCACCGGCGACGTGATCCGCGGCTCGGGCAACGGCGACATCCGCATGACCATTGACACGCGCGGGGACTTTAACATGTATGGCACCTTCGAGATCAAGCAGGGGGCTTATAACCTGAACCTGTTAGAGGGCTTAGTTACCCGCGAGTTTGACGTGGTGCCGGGGGGCACGATCTCCTGGAACGGTGACCCGGTAAACGGACAGATGAACCTCACGGCTACCTATACCCAAATGGCCTCGCTGGAAACATTGATCCAGTCCACCGCGGCCAGCCAGCGTCGCTACCCGGTTACAGCCGTGATCGGCCTGACAGGTTCTATCCTGTCGCCGGAGGTAGACCTGATGCTTCGCCTGCAGGAACAGGGCATCTCGTCCAGCTCGCAGGAAATAGAAAGCCAGATTGCGCTCATCAACAACGACGAAAGTGAGTTGAACCGGCAGGTGTTCAGCTTGCTGGTGTTACAACGCCTCTCACCTACCGGCTCGCTGGCTTTTGACAGCCGTGTAGGTGCCAGCGCCGTGGGCGGTAGCTTGGGCAGCCTTCTGTCCAGCCAGTTAAACAACTTGTTCAGCTCCATCGATAGCAATCTGGAGATTGATATAGGCCTGGATGGCATCGGGCAGCAGCAGCTGGCCTCCTTGCAGTTGCGTCTTTCCTACTCGTTTTTTAACGGCAGGCTGCGGCTGACGAATGAAACAGGCTTTGGCGGCGTGAACGATGAGGCCAACAGCGGCTCGGCCTATATCGGCGACTGGACCCTGGATTACTACATCTCGCAAAGTGGCGAGCTGCGTGCCCGTTTACAGTACAGCACCACGCCGGATATTTATACCGGCCGCATCCGCAAAAGCCAGAGCGTGAGCTTGCTGCATACCAAGCGGTTCGACTCTTTCCGAGAGCTCTTCATCAGTAACCGCAGGATGCGCAGGCAGCGGGAGCGGGAGCTGGAGCGCGACCGCATCATCCTGGACTCAGACCCCCGGCTGGAACTTTAATCCACTGCCACGCAAAATTTAAGCTCCCTGCAGCGGGGATATGCCCGCCCTGGAACTGCATATATCAAATATATTCCTAATTTTGTGACCGAAGGCTACAGTTATGGCAACAAAGGTAAAGCACATCAAAAAGAAAAAACTGGGGAATTACCCGCACACCATGGTGGTGTTCAGCATCTCGCTCGCCCTCTTCGTGATCGGCTTGTTTGGACTGTTGCTCATACATGCCGGGAAGCTGTCGGAGAAGGTGAAAGAGAGTATTGAGATGCAGGTATACCTTGACCGAAACCTCACGGAAGTACAGCTAGTGCGCTTGCAGAAGGTTTTCGCCGCCAAAGAATACATCGCCTATCAGAACGAGGAGCCCCAGGTGCGATACATTTCCAAAGAGGAGGGCGCAGCGGTGTTCCTGGAGGAGACCGGGGAGGACTTTACAGAATTCTTGGGCGATAACCCCCTCCGCGATGCATACGTGCTGCGCATCGACGCAGACCACTCCAGCTCTCCTGAACTCAAAAGCATTAAACTCGACTTAGAGGAAGTCGATGGCGTTTACGAGGTGCAGTATGTCGCCAGCCTGATCGAGTCTATCAATAGCAATATCCAGAAGATAAGCCTGGTACTGCTTGCGTTTGCCGCTATTCTGGTGCTCGTGGTCATCATCCTGATCAACAACACCATTAAACTGGCGCTATACTCGCAGCGGTTCCTGATCCGGAGCATGCAGCTGGTGGGGGCTACCTCCGTGTTCATACAACGCCCTTTCCTGAACCGTGCCGCCTGGCAAGGCGTGGTCAGCGGTATGATTGCCTCTGCCCTTTTGTATGCGCTGATGCTCTACGCATACCATGAGGTTGCGGAACTGCAACTGCTCCGCAACGACGAGCAAACCTATATCCTGATGGGCTCTTTGGTGGTGATCGGCTTGATCATCGGGTTTATGAGCTCTTACAGGGCTGTCCGGAAATACCTGGGCCTCTCTCTTGACGAACTTTACTAACAATGGAAGAAAATAAACCAAACCTTGCCTTCGGCAAAAAGAACTATGTCCTGATGCTGACCGGCATGGTAGTGCTGGCCCTGGGATTCATTATCATGACGATGGACCAGGAACAGTATGGCCTTGGCTTTTTGGGCATCACCCTCGGGCCTCTTGTTGTATTGGCTGGATTTGTAATCGAATTGTTTGCCATCCTGGCAAAGGACAAAACACAGAAATAAATGAGCATCCTACAGGCTATTATATTAGCCATCGTGGAAGGCCTGACTGAGTTTTTGCCGGTATCCTCTACCGGCCACATGATCATTGCCTCCAGCCTGATGGGCATCAACGAGCTTCCTATCACCAAGATTTTTGAGGTCAACATTCAATTCGGGGCTATCCTGTCGGTGGTGGTGCTGTACTGGCGCCGTTTTCTACAGAGCTTCGCCTTCTACCAGAAACTGCTTCTAGCGTTTATACCTGCCGCCGTTATCGGCTTTGCCCTGAACGATCTAATCGATGCCATGCTGGAGAGTGTGTTCATCACGGCCATCATGCTGGTGCTGGGCGGCATCGTGCTACTTTACGTGGACAAGTGGTTTAAAAATGCCAACGGGGATACCGTGACGTATAAAAGCGCGCTGGTGATCGGCTTTTTCCAGTGCATCGCCATGATCCCGGGGGTTTCCCGCTCTGCCGCTTCCATTATCGGGGGTATGACACAGGGCGTGAACCGCAAAACGGCCGCTGAATTCTCGTTTTTCCTGGCCGTACCCACCATGCTGGCTGCCGGCCTCTACAAGTTTGTGACCGACCTGCTGAAACTCGAATTATCTGACCTGTTTAAATTTGACCTCGTAAAGATTCAGAACAGTTTTGAGGTGATACAGCCGAACGACGTCAAGCTATTGTTGATCGGCAATTTTGTAGCCTTCGTGGTGGCCATGTTGGCGATACAGTTCTTCATCAGTTTCCTGACCAAGTATGGCTTCAAGATGTTTGGCTATTACCGCATTGCCCTGGGCATCACGCTACTGATGCTGATGGCCATGGGTTTCGACTTAAAAGTATAATTATGGAATACGATTTTGCCGCTGGCGAGATACTGCTGATAGACAAGCCACTCGACTGGACCTCGTTTGACGTGGTGAAAAAGGTGCGCAACACCATTCGCGTGAAAAAGGTAGGCCACGCCGGCACGCTGGACCCACTGGCCTCCGGGCTGCTGATTCTGTGCACAGGCAAATATACCAAGCGCATTGATGAGATCCAGGGGCAGGAGAAAGAGTATACCGGCACCATCCGGCTGGGGGAGATCACCCCATCCTACGACCGCGAAACAGAGGTAACCGCCACCTGCGACATCAGCCACCTCTCCGCCGAACAAATCAACCAGGCAGCCCAGACCTTTGTAGGCACCATCGAGCAGGTGCCGCCCATCTATTCGGCGGTAATGGTAGACGGCAAACGAGCCTACGACCTGGCCCGCAAAGGAAAATCAGCTGAACTGAAGCCTCGCACCATCACCATCAAGGCATTCGACATCACGGCAATCGAAGGGGCTGAGGTGCACTTTAAGGTAATCTGCACCAAAGGCACCTATATCCGGAGCCTGGCGCACGATTTGGGGCAGGTATTAGGTTGCGGCGCACACCTCTCCTCTTTGGTGCGCACCCGTATCGGCGACTACAAACTAAGTGATGCCCTGACCATAGCAGACATTCAGGAGATCAGAAGAAAGCAAACAGAAGCTGCGAATGGAAGTAATCCGTGATATACAAGATTTCCCGAAGCTAAGCTACCCTGTCGTGACCAGCGGTACCTTCGATGGGGTGCATGTTGGTCATCAACGGATTTTGAGCAGGGTAAAGGAAAGAGCCCGCAGCAGCAACGGCCAGAGCGTGGTGATCACCTACTGGCCACACCCGCGCCTGGTGCTCTTCCCTGAGGACAATGACTTAAAGCTGCTTTCTACCATCGAGGAACGCATTGAGCAGTTGCGCAGTTTCGGCATCGACTACCTGCTGATCATCCCCTTCACCAAGCAGTTTTCCAGAACCAGTTCCCGTAGCTTTATCACGGATGTGCTGGTGCGCAGCATAGGCACCAAAGTGCTTGTGATTGGGTATGACCACCGCTTCGGGAAGAACCGCGAAGGCAGCTTTGACAACCTGAAAGCCCGCTCCACGCAATATGGGTTCGAGGTGGAGGAAATTCCCCGCCAGGATGTAGACGAGGTAGGTGTGAGCTCCACTAAAATAAGAAGAGCACTTGAAGAAGGGGACGTTGACACAGCGCACCGTTACCTGGGCCGCCTTTATACCCTCACTTCCCGGGTGGTGGAAGGAGACAAGATTGGCCGCACCATCGGCTACCCCACCGCCAACCTGGCGCTACCGGAAAGCCACAAGTTGGTGCCAGCCAACGGGGTGTATGCCGTATGGGTGAAACACGACCAGCAGTGCTGGCCAGGTATGATGAACATTGGCACACGGCCAACTGTTGGCGGGCAGCAACTACGGCTGGAAGTGCACCTGCTAGGCTTTGAAGGGGACCTGTATGGCCAGACACTTACCGTGGAATTTGTAAGCATGCTGCGGCAGGAACAAAAGTTCGAAGGCTTGGAAGACCTGAAAGCGCAACTGGCCCTGGACAAGGTGCAGGCGCATGAAGCGCTGCAAACTGAGGAATAACCTTCCGAAGGTAGCTGCAAATCAGTCAGCATAGAGTAGCAAATACATAAGAAAGCGAGAGTGAGCCTCCAGGTGTTCATTCCCGCTTTCTTTTTTTAGTTAAAACCAGCAACTACACCCTTCCATCTCCCTTGCTTGCCGTATAGAAAGTGTTTTTAGTCTGCACTACGGCTAGGCATGGCTAAAAGCAACCATACCCTAAACATACGCTTACGACTGCATGGAGCCAATCTTACTCCTTTACGACCCCCAACAACAGCAAACAATAGACGAAAAAATCCTGCCTTTTTTCACGTCCATTAATTTGGTGCCAACCCCCTATGCCCCGGATATGGCAGTGTTTCCGGCAGAAACCCGGTTAATGTTATACCTTGGGGATGTGGCGCTAACGGAGATTATTGCGGGTCTGATGGGCAGAAACTGCACCCTCTCGTTTCTTCCCCACCCCGATATGAAAGAAGCGCGGGAAGGCTTTGGCGTGGCAGAGAACCTGGAAGAGGCCATTCAGCATCTGCTGGAGGGCCCTAAAATTGTGGAGGCAGACGCCTTGCTTTGCAACGAGCGACTCGTCTTTAACAAGGTGATCGTTGGCAACGGCCTCAGCATGATGTCGGGGAGTGTGGCCAAAGGCTTTTTTAGTTCAGCTGCCGAAAAGTTCAAGAGAACGCTCAGCGACCCGAGTGCCCTGGTCCCGCGCGAGTTCACGATCGTAACCGAAGACAAGCCACCTGTGCGTACCGCCGCTATTGGTATCATCGGGGTACTGCACGGGCGCAGCTCGCTCATCTCGCGCAAACTGATCAGCAGGTCGTTCCTGAACGATGGCAGGATGCACGTCCTGATATTAGCCCCCCGGAGCGTGGTGCAGTTAGTGCGTTCGTATGGCAAATCACTTTTTGAAACCGGCACCAGCCGAAAGCTGCCTTCATTTATCGGGCACATCAAGGCCCGTTACATCAGAATTGAAAGTCCCGAACCCATTAACTTCTCTCAGGACGGCAACCTGCTGAGTGCAAAGTCCATTGAGCTGAAGGTGGTGGAAAATGCCTTCAAGATCATTCCGGGGCAGTACCTGGTTAGCGATGGGCAAACAAGCGAGCCGACAGAGATGTACCGCATCAACAAGCTGCCCAGTGGGGATGAATACCTCCGGGAGATTGTCGCCAAGCCGCTCTCGCTGATCTACCATGCCTCTACCGACGAGTTTAAGAACCTGTTCATGATGCTGCGTGAAAGCGCAAAGGTCAGCAGCCCGTTCCTCACCCTTATGGTGCTTTCCACGATGCTGGCGACCTTTGGCCTCTTTTCCAACTCCTCCCCCGTTATCATTGGCGCCATGATCCTGGCTCCGCTGATGGCTCCCATCATTTCACTCTCCATGGGGGTGCTGCGCCAGGAAAAGCAATTGATGATGAGCAGCCTGAAAACGATCGGGCTGGGGCTCTTGCTTAGTTACCTGGCAGCCATCCTGCTCACCCTCGTGACCCCGCTCCACACCCTCAACAACGAAATCATGGCCCGCATTCGGCCAAACCTGCTGGACCTGGGTGTAGCCATTATCTCAGGTATAGCCGGCGCCTACGCCCATGCCCGCGAAGAGGTGGCTAAAACGCTGGCCGGGGTTGCCATTGCAGTTGCCCTGGTGCCGCCGCTGGCCGTGTCCGGCATAGGGATTGGCTGGGCGGAGTGGCAGGTGTTTTACGGTGCCCTGTTGCTCTTCCTGACCAACCTGGCAGGGATCGTGCTGGCTGGGTCTTTCACATTTATGCTGTTGGGTTTCAGCCCCTTTCACCTGGCCCGTAAAGGCTTGCTCACCTCGTTGTTACTGGTGGTGATGATTAGTATTCCTTTAGGGATCGGGTTTACCGACATGGTGCGCGAGCGCTACATTGCCCGCACCCTGGATGGGTATAAAGTCGGGGAAATTGTGTTGAAGGACGTGATGGTGGTGCCCGGTAACTCCCCTACTCTCATCAGCCTGAAACTCGTTACGAAAGGCACTGTCACCAACGACGAACTGGCCAGGATCAAAAAAGAAATACAGTCTAAGCTCCGCCAGCCGGTACAGTTAGAGATACTGGTAAGCGTGCGGCGCTAACCTCCGTCGAGTAAAGTCAACCCGTAACCTAAAGTACCAAGTTGGGGTAACGTGCAGGAATAAAAGCCCTAAGTTTTCGATATGGCGATATTTCTATATAAATTACCTACAAGAACCACTGCTCACAAACTATGATAAATAAAAAGGTAAACAATGCACAAGCGGCCCTGCAGGGCGTGCAGGATGGCATGACGCTAATGCTGGGAGGCTTCGGCCTTTGCGGCATCCCAGAAAAATCCATCGAGGAGCTACTGCGGCTGGGGGTTAAGAATTTGACCTGCATCTCCAACAATGCCGGCGTCGATGATTTCGGGATTGGCTTGCTGCTGCAAAAGCGACAAGTCAAAAAAATGATCTCCAGCTATGTTGGCGAGAATGCTGAGTTTGAACGTCAGTTGCTTTCCGGTGAACTTGACGTGGATTTGATCCCGCAAGGCACCCTGGCCGAACGCATCCGGGCGGGCGGTGCGGGCATTCCTGCCTTTTATACCCCCGCCGGGTATGGCACCGAGGTAGGCGAAGGCAAAGAGACGCGCGAGTTCGATGGCAAGATGTACCTGCTGGAAAGCTGGCTGAAGGCGGACTTCGCCTTCGTGAAAGCCTGGAAAGGCGATACGGCCGGCAACCTGATTTATAAAGGCACGGCCCGTAATTTCAACCCCATGATGGCTATGGCAGGTAAGGTTACTGTGGCCGAAGTAGAGGAGTTGGTGCCGGCCGGCGAGCTGGACCCGAACATGATCCATACCCCCGGTATCTTTGTACAGCGCATCTTCCAGGGGGAAGGCTACGAAAAGCGCATCGAAAAACGGACGGTTAGAACCGCTTAACTCAAATCAAGACAATGGCTTTAGATAAACACGGAATAGCGAAACGTATCGCCAAGGAAGTTAAAAACGGCATGTACGTGAATTTGGGCATCGGCATACCGACGCTTGTGGCCAACTACATACCCCAGGGCATTGAGGTAGTGCTGCAATCCGAGAACGGCTTGCTGGGTATGGGACCGTTCCCGACCGATGAGGAAGTAGACGCCGACCTTATCAATGCTGGCAAGCAAACCATCACGACCCTGCCTGGCTCCTCTATTTTCAGCTCTGCAGATAGCTTTGCCATGATTCGCGGTGAGCATGTGGACCTCACCATCCTGGGGGCCATGGAGGTGTCTGAACAGGGCGACATTGCCAACTGGAAGATTCCCGGCAAAATGGTGAAAGGTATGGGTGGGGCCATGGACCTGGTGGCCTCGGCTAAGAATATCATCGTGGCCATGCAGCACACAGCCCGCGACGGCTCTTCTAAACTGCTGAAGGAATGCACCCTGCCTATTACGGGCGTAAAGTGCGTGAAAAAGATCGTAACGGACTTGGCTGTGCTGGAAGTAGTGGACGCTGGCTTTAAACTGCTGGAACGTGCCCCTGGGGTTAGCGTGGAGGAGATTGTAGCGGCCACCGCCGGGAAACTGCTGATAGAGGGCGATATCCCTGAAATACAAGTTTAATTCCAAACACCAGGAAAACGGTTTTGTCAAGGCTTAAGGCTTTGATAAAGGGGCAGCGCAGCGATGGTATTTTGCTGTGCTGCTTTTATACTATACCACATCGGGGCGGACTGCACGTATATAAGTCCGGTAATAACCGAAGACACATTTACACACACATGAGCGAAAAGATCGAAACTAATTTTGAACATAGATTACTGCTCCGCCAATTGGAGCTGAAGGATTACAAAGAAGTAAAAGACATCATGAATCTGGTGTACCGCAACATAGACGGTGCCTGGACCAGAAAAGAATTCTCGAACCTACTCAAGAAATTCCCAGAGGGGCAGATTTGTATAGAGGATAACGGCACGGTCGTGGCTGCGGCCCTCAGCTTGGTCATCAGCTACGACAAGTACGGCGACAAACACACCTACGAGCAGATCATTGACAACGGCACCTTCAAATCGCACGACCCGGAAGGCGAGACACTGTATGGCATTGATGTGTTTGTGCACCCCGAATACCGCAACATGCGCCTGGGCCGCCGACTATACGATGCCCGGAAGGAGATTTGCGAGAACCTGAACCTGCGCGGCATTATTGCCGGGGGACGCATACCGGGGTATAAAGACTACTCTGATAAGCTGACGCCCGCCAAGTACATTGAGATGGTGCGCAACAAAGAGCTGTCTGACCCGGTACTCTCCTTCCAGCTCAGCAACGGCTTCCACGTCCGTAAAATACTGAAAAACTACCTGCCCGACGATAAGGAGTCCCGCTCTTACGCCACACTGCTGGAGTGGATCAATGTGTATTATGAGGAGAAAGAGGAAATTATCGGTGGCCGTAAAACCGTGGTGCGTATTGGCATTGTGCAGTGGCAGATGCGCGCCGTGAAAGACCTCGAGGACTTTATGCAGCAAGTGGAGTTCTTTGTGGATACCGTGAGTTCCTACAAATCGGACATCGTGGTGTTCCCTGAGTTCTTTAATGCCCCGCTGATGGCCCTGACCAACGAGGAGTCCCCGTCCGAGGCGATCCGAAGCATGGCGGAGTATACCGAAGAGATCCGGGAGCGCATGGTACAGCTGGCCCTGTCTTACAACATCAACATCATTGCAGGCAGCATGCCGGAGTATTACGACAACAAGCTGTACAACGTGAGCTACCTCTGCCGCCGCGACGGAACGTATGACGCCCAGTATAAGCTGCACGTCACCCCGGACGAATCGCATTACTGGGGTATGCGCGGGGGCCACAAGCTGAAGATTTTTGATACAGACATCGGCAAGATCGGTATCCTGATCTGCTACGACGTGGAGTTCCCTGAACTGGCGCGTATGCTCTCCGACATGGATATGAAGATTCTTTTCGTGCCTTTCTGGACGGACACCAAGAACGCATATCTGCGTGTGCGCCTGTGCTCACAGGCCAGGGCCGTAGAGAACGAGTGCTATGTAGCGATTACTGGCAGCGTGGGCAACTTGCCAAAGGTTGAGAACATGGACATCCAGTACTCACAGTCCGCCGTTTTCTCCCCTTCTGACTTTGCTTTCCCGCATGATGCCGTGGTAGCTGAAGCGACACCAAATACCGAGATGACGCTGATCGCCGACCTGGACCTGGACCTGCTGAAGGACCTGAATGCCGCTGGTAGCGTGCGTAACCTCAAAGATCGCCGCAAGGACCTGTATAACCTGAGTTGGGTGCCGCGCAAAGAAGAATAGGAATCGTATACCATCCATTAAAACACAGAAGAGCCGCTGCAATCAAACGCAGCGGCTCTTCTGTGTTTTATAGCTCCTTCAATCCGAACTACCTGGAACGGTTCTTACTTTCCAGGGTCAGGCCAGTAACCAGGCCGATGATTCCCGCGAAAAACACGCTTATCACCAGAAACTTCAGCAGGCTGGGCCCCGTGGGCTTGGCGTGCGGCGCGAAGCCGTTTACTACCTGAATGTTATCCAGCCGGTCCAGTTCAGCTTCTAACTCAACCTGCTGCTCATACATGTCGAGTCCCTGGCGGTACAAGGTGGTTGGGTCCAGGGGGGCGCCGTATACAAAGCCGCCTACAGGGCCTCTTGGAGCCACTACAGCAGTCTTGATGCTGTCGATAGAGGAAATGTCCTGCTTCAGCTTCACCAGCAGGCTTTCAATCTCACGCTGCCTGATATTCTTTTGCTTGGAAAAATATCGGTTGTTTTCGAGGTAGTTCACCAGGGCTGGCTCCAGGCTTTCGAAAAGCTGGTTGCTGTAAAGCGACAATTCGATCCTGAAAGGAGAGCCTGTCAGCACACTGTCCTCCGACACGCGGTCCGCATCCAGGTTGTAGAAGTCCATTTCCTTTAACTGTGCCGCCGACGCCTCCTGTAAGTCAAGGCGTTCCGCCAGAGCGGCGTAGTTCTGCTCTTTGATCATCGACGACAGGTCGTTGAGTTGGTTCTCCACGAAGTCGTTGCGGATCTCAGCCAACACCAGGGTCATGGAAGAGGTGTAGTAAGGCTTCATAAGGTTGAACAGGCCATACCCTACGCCCAGTCCTGCCACCACAAAGCCAAGGAGCAGCAGGGCCCGCTTTCGCATCACAAAGAAAATGTACCCTATCTTGCGGAAAAGCGCCTTGAAACCACCGCCGATTTTTTTGAACACATACCGCAGGTCCACTTCATCCATTTGCTGGTTATACTTGCTTGGGCTATCTTCGGGATAGTTTTTATACATAGATGCAGGCTATATTTGTGCGAATATTCAAAATCCGCCGGGAATATGGGCAATTTGGGCTGCAAATTAACACAAATCAAAAAATCAGCAGCTCCTTTTAATGCATATTTGCAGGAAATGTATATAATTTTGTCCGGCAATACGTTGAATCGTTCATATCAGGAGCAGCTACAATTGTAACGCGTAGCCTGCATGAGTATACCCCGTTCAAAACTGCCAGCAAAATACGCACCCTTACGATAACACTATGAAAGCACGATGCAACTGATCAAAAAAGTCTACCAGACCCTTTTGCCCTATGACCTGCGCTGGAAGCTCCGGATTTACCGAGAGCGAAGCTCCGGCACCGGCCAACTCCGCAAGGACATCCTGCAGCATTACGCCACCCTTCCGGAAGCTGAGAAGCCTGCGGATGTAAAGGCCGTGCTGCGTTTCATTCAGCAGTATGGTGTGATCACTTTCCCATACCCTTTCGCATTCGACCAGAACCCCGACCAGGTGCACGTGTACCGCGATGCGAAACTTGGCTTGCCCTATGTGCTGCTGGACGGGAAACGACTGTACTACAAGCGTACCTGGAGTGAGAAGGAAATACAGGAAAGCTTTAACTTTCTGACTATTGAGCAGCATCCTAATTCTCCCCATCGTTACCTTACCTCAGGCTTCAAGGTAAATAAGGATGATGTGGTGGTGGATATCGGTGCGGCCGAAGGCAACTTCTCGTTGGGTATAGTAGAGCAGGCAGCCAAGGTCTACATTTTTGAGGCTGACCAGGAATGGATGGAGGCACTGGAGGCGACCTTTGCTCCCTGGCGCGAAAAAGTTGAGATCATTCACCAGTATGTGTCCGATACCGACACCGCCAGCACTATTCAACTGGATACTTTTCTGCAGGGTAAAGGCAAGGCGGATTTCCTGAAGATTGATGTGGAGGGTGCGGAATCGCAGATTTTGCGCGGTGCGCGGCAGAGTCTTCTCCAAACCAACGGTATGAAAGTCGCGATCTGCACCTACCATCGGCAAAAAGACGCCGTGGAGCTGGGGCAGGCTCTAAAAGAGCACGCCTTCAATATCACGTACTCTGATGGGTATATGCTCTTCCTGGAAGACGAGCAATCGCCGCCTTACCTCCGCAAAGGCTTGATCCGCGCCACTAAGTAGCGCCCGATTTACAGCGTTTGGTTGTTATACCGGAGGCAGCACACCGATTCATTCATTTCAAGGTTATACCTGATTGAGAAAAATCAAATCCATTTACACCAAGGCAGGCAACCTGGCAAGCGGGCGGCATCGGCCCCTTTTGTCTAATTTCATGTCGCTGGGCATCACGCAGGGTGCTAATTTCCTGCTCTCCGTCTTCACCTTCCCCTATCTGGTGCGGGTGCTTGGGGTTGAGAGGTTTGGCCTGATTGTGCTGCTGCAAACGGTAATGCTCTATTTTACGGTGCTGACCGACTACGGCTTTAACCTGACGGCCACACAGGATGTGTCGGTGAACAGGAAAGACAAGCGGGCAGTTTCCGATACCTTCTCGGAGGTGCTCAGCGCGAAGGTTTTTCTGCTGGCGGTATCCCTGCTGCTGTTGCTCACCTTGCTCTGGCTTATACCTGCCTTCCAGGATTATCGGATGATCGCTTTGCTAAGCTTCCCCATTGTGGTTGGGCAAGTGCTGCAACCCGCCTGGTTTTTCCAGGGAATCGAGCAGATGAAATACATCACATACATCAACATCCTGGTACGAGGGCTCTACGCTATCTCGGTCTTTACCTTCATCCACGGCCCCGACGATTATTTGCTCGTGAACCTGCTGAACGGCCTCAGCCTGATTATAGGGGGGATTGTGAGTTTGGCTTTAGTTTTCCGCCAGTTCAGTATCTCCTTCAGGCTTCCGGCAATGGGGCATGTGAAAGCACAGCTCGTAAAGAGCTGGAGCATCTTTTTCTCGACGCTTACCGTGTTTATAGCCAACAACAGCAACCTGCTCATCCTGGGTTTGTTTGCCTCGCCATTGGTGCTTGGGTATTATAGCATCGCCGAGAAAACCTTCCAGATCACCCGAACATTTGCCGTGATCCTACACCAGGTGGTTTACCCGCGGGTATGCCTGCTAGCCCAGGAATCGGTAGATGAGCTGAAGCTTTTCCTGAAAAACATCACCAAGCTGATTTTAGCGACCTTTGTACCGCTCTCGCTCCTGGTATTTGTACTAGCCGATTTCATTGTGCTGCTCATTTCCGGCAAGCCGCTGCCCGAAGCCGCTCTGGTGCTGCGCATCGTGAGTTTCGGCCCGACCATGGCCGCCCTGAACATTCCGGCCGCCCAAACCATGCTGGCCTATCATTTCACCAAAAGTTATACCCTGGTGGTGGGCATTGGCGCAGTCGTAAACGTTGCCCTGAACTTTGTGCTGGCCTATTACTTTCAGGCAACAGGCACGGCCATCAGCATCATGGTCACCGAGGCGCTCATAACGTTCCTGCTGTATGCCCGGCTGCATAGATCGCACCCCGCGTTTTCATTTTTCACCCCGTCACGCACCTCTGTGCAAGCCCCTGCCTGATGCCTGCCACTTTACATACCGACCCGAAGGATGCTGTTGCCGGCGTGGTGGTGCTTTACAAACCCGCAGCAACCGTACTGGCTAGTATAACCTCTTACCATACCAGTTTAGCCAAGCTGTTCATCATCGATAACTCCCCGGAAGCCAATCTATGGCTGGTCGAACAGCTAAGGCAGACAGGCATACCGGTTGAATATACCCACCTGCCCGCCAACGCAGGTATCGCCCAAGCCCTGAACTTGGGAGCCGAGAATGCCGTGCAGCAGCGGTACGACTGGCTCCTGACCATGGACCAGGACAGCCTGGCCCCTCCCGGCATGGTACAGCAACTGTTGGCAACTGCCAGGGCGAATCCGGAAGCGGGCATCGTGGCGCCAAGATACCTGCAACAGACCGACACCGATGATACAGCGCCAGTGAACCTTATCGAGGAAACCGAAGTGGTAATTACTTCCGGCAACCTGCTCAACCTAAATGCTTTTAAGCAGGCGGGGCCATTCCGCGAGGATTTCTTTATCGATTACGTGGACCATGAATACTGCCTCCGGCTAAAACGGAAGGGGTATAAAATACTGCTGCACCATGGCATTTTGCTGCGCCACGAATTAGGCGACTCCCAGAACCACACGCTCGGGTTACGGCCTGTCGTGTCGTCGCACCACAACTACCTGCGGCGCTATTATATTACCCGGAACAGGCTGGCCGTGTTGGCGATGTATAAAACCGACTTCCCGGCGTATTACCGGTTTCAGCAAACGTTGAACTGGAAAGAGACCCTGAAACTGCTGTTCCTGGAGCAGGATAAGCTTCGGAAACTGCGCAGTGTGCTGCGTGGCTACCTGGATTTTAAGCGGAACCGATTTGGAAAATATCCCTACTAAAGGCGCACACATGCCCAAGGTTTATACCATCCTGCTCAATTACAAGGGATGGCAGGACACCGTGGAGTGCCTTGAGAGCTTACTGGCTTCAGATTACCCCAATAACCAGGTGCTGGTGGTGGACAATAATTCACCAAACGACTCCCTGCCCCAGCTCCGCCAATGGGCTAAAAGCTACACCGCAAACCATTCCTGTACTTTTGCTGAGATAAGCGGGCAAGATGCTCTGCACAGATGCCCCAAAGCAGATGTGACCTTGATCAAGGCTAGCTGCAACGGTGGGTTTGCCGCCGGGAACAACATCGCCATTCGCCACGCCTTGCGCCTGAACGACTTCGACTTCCTCTGGCTGCTCAACAATGATACAACCGTGGCCCCGAATGCCTTGTCGGAATTGGTAAAGGCCGCTACCAGGGCACAAGCAGCTGGTAATAAAATTGGCATCTGGGGTGCCAAGCTTCTGTTCTACCACCAGCCTGGCACACTTCAGGCCATTGGCGGGCGGCTCAACGCTTATACCTTTACCACGCGCCATATAGCGGAAAATGAACTGGAAACAGCCGTTTTGGATACTGCCCGTGTGCCGCAGGATTATGTGGTGGGTGCTTCTATGTTCGTATCGAGCGCGTTTGTGCGGGAAGTGGGCTTGCTGAATGAGGACTATTTCCTGTATTTTGAGGAAATAGACTGGGCTATCCGGGCCAGGCGAAGAGGGTTTGACTTAGGGTATGTTCCGAGCTGCAGGGTCTACCACAAGGAAGGGAAAACCATAGGCTCCAGTTCGGCCGGGGCACGGAAAAGCATCCTGGCAGACTACCACGGGGTGCGCAGCAAGATCCGCTTCGTGCAGAAATTTTATCCGGCCAGGCTCCCGCTGCTGTATGCGCTGTTGTTGGGGTCAGTGTTCTTGCGTCTCAAACGGTTGCAGTTCAAAAGAGCTTTCCGGGTAGTCAGGCTCATGTTAAACCCAAAACGCTGATGCGGTTTTCTACAAGGATCTCTCTTTCAGCGGTACTGGTTAAACTGCTGGTGGCGGTGCTGCTATTCAATGGCTTCATCACCAACTTCCTGTCTTTTTCGGCCACCAACCTGGGCACCGTCTTTATCGACCTGCTCCTGATTCTGTTGCTGCTGCACTTGCTGCTTTATCTGCGCTACGGTGTCGAAAGCGCCCTCCACCTGGACCGCACTTATTGTTACCTGCTCCTTGGGTGGCTTGTACTGTTTGCTGCCACGGCGTTTAAACTTATTCTCCTGGACCATAACCCGTGGCCGGAACGAATACTCGGGCTACGGAACAACGTGGTATACATCGCCCCGTTTTTATACCTGCCGCTGTTATTCAACAAAGAAGAGGCCCTTCAGAAGGTAATCCGGGTACTGCTTGGCCTGGGCATGCTGCTGGTGGTCTTTTCGCTGATTCAGTTTGCCTTTTCCGATCAGCTGCCGCGCGAACTCTTGGTGCTGCGGGGCGAGGGGCGGTTTGGCTTTTTCGGGACAGACATCGTGCGGCCTACCGCCCTGCTGGGCAACACCATCATTTACGCCAGCTTCACGCTGATCCTATTCTCGTTTTTCCTGGCCAAACACCTCTACCAACCCCGCAAAACTTACCTTGTATTCATGTTGCTAACCGCCACGGCCAACCTCCTGACATTTACGCGGGCGGCTTTGGTTGGCTTGATTATGGTGCTGCTGGTTTCCCTGTTTTTGCGATACGCCCGTTTTACCTTGAATTTTGTGCTTAGGATTATGGGATTCCTGCTGCTGATTTCAGGTATGGCG
The DNA here is from genome assembly GCF_054482735.1 of Pontibacter sp. CAU 1760. Taxonomy (NCBI): domain Bacteria; kingdom Pseudomonadati; phylum Bacteroidota; class Cytophagia; order Cytophagales; family Hymenobacteraceae; genus Pontibacter; species Pontibacter sp. CAU 1760. The sequence goes on along the minus strand of NZ_JBTLRL010000004.1, from coordinate 110,603 downwards.
CTCACCGGGTTATACCTGTATCAGGATTCCTTTCTGGTGCGCCGCATGACGGGCCGCGACGCCAGCACCCAGGGATCCACCAGCGACCATTACCAGCAGATACTCGATGCGGTGGCTTACCTAACGCAACACCCCTGGTTAGGCTCAGGCATCGGCAGCCAGGGGCCCAGCGGAAATCCGGCGACTAAAATCATTACCGACGGGTACTGGTTTCAGCTATACCTCGAGAATGGCATAGTAGCAGGAAGCCTGTTTGTGCTGTTCTACCTGAGTTGTGTCCTGATTGCGGTTCGTATCTTTTACATAGCAAAGGGAGTATTTTTAAAACAGCTCAGCATGGCATTCATAGCCTTCAGCGTGTATTTTTATGCCGCCAGCTTCCTGAACTCTGCCTATACCGGCAAAACGAACTTTATCCTGTACTGGCTGCTGTTCGGTAGTGTGGTAGCCCAGTACCTCATCCAGAAAAGAGCGCAATATGCCTACCTTAGTAGTAGACGCTAGAATGATCCATGCATCGGGCATTGGAGTATACCTGAGAAACATCCTGCCTTTCCTGGCCGAAAAGTATGACACAACGCTCCTTGGGTGCCCACAGGAATTAGCCAAATTCAAATGGCCTGCGAACACCCGCATTCTATCAGCTGGTGCTCCCATCTACTCCCTGAAAGAGCAGTGGCAGCTATTCAGAAAGGTTCCCGCCTGCGACATCTTCTGGTCGCCGCATTACAATGTGCCCGTGCTCCCGTTGCCGGCGCGCAAGCGGGTCGTTACCATCCACGATACCTATCACCTGGCTTACCAGCATACCCTGTCCCACTTCAAGAAGGCGTATGCAAGGTATTTTTTGAGGACGGCTGCCCTGAGATCCAACGCGGTGATTACCGTATCGCAGTTTTCCAAAGCGGAGCTGATGAGGTATACCGGCGTCTCGCCTGCAGCTGTTTCTGTTATATACAATGGCATTCAGGCGGCTACGTTCAATAAATCCAGCACAGCATCGGCACAGGAAAATTTGCAGGGGCGGCATCCGAACTTGCCAAAGCAGCCCTTTCTCTTGTTTGTGGGCAACGTGAAGCCACATAAAAACCTGCTGACCTTGCTTAGGGCGTATGCCCAGGTCATCAAAAGCCAGGACATACCCCACCACCTTTTGATTGTGGGCCAGCAGGATGGCTTCATCACCGGAGACCAAGCCGTCGGGGCCTACCTGCGTGAGCATCCTACGCTTCAGGAGCGCGTTCATTTTACAGGGTATGTTGATGATCAGGACCTGCCCCTGTTGTACAATGCGGCCAGTTTATTTGTGTTTCCGTCGTTGTATGAGGGCTTCGGGTTGCCGCCACTGGAGGCGATGGCCTGTGGCTGTCCGGTCATTGCCTCCAATGCGGCCAGTATGCCGGAAGTGTGTGGCCAGGCGGCTTTATACTTTGATCCATTGGATGTTCCGGTGCTTGCAGGGCTGCTGCTGCGGGTGCTCCGGGAGAAAGACCTGAGAGAAGAGCTCCAAAAACTGGGATTTAAGCAGGCAATGCAGTATAATTGGCAGGTGGCTGCTGCCCGACACCTCGATGTTTTCGAGAGGGTGCTGCAAGAAACGTAAGGACCGTGACAGATACGCCTGCTTTTTACAAGGGCATACGGTTCAACGCGCATGCACGCGCAACCGCCCTTCCGTCACCATACTTTTACATGAACTCAAACGATATATTTTGAAAATTGCGATCATACATGAGTGGTTTGTAGACTATTCCGGCTCAGAGCGGGTAGTGGAGCAACTGCTCACTGTTTTCCCGGAGGCCGATCTCTTTGCCGTGATTGACTTTATGCCCGAACACCTGCGGCAGCACATCCAGCACAAGAAAGTTACAACCACCTTCATCCAGAAGCTGCCTTTTGTCCGCAAGCACTACCGCAATTACCTGGCCCTGATGCCCCTGGCCATAGAGCAGCTGGACGTATCGGGGTATGACCTGGTGCTGAGCAGTAGCCATGCCGTTGCCAAAGGCGTGCTTACGCACAGCAGCCAACTACACATCTGCTATTGCCACTCTCCTATCCGGTATGCCTGGGACCTGTACCACCAGTACATCCGCGAGGCGGGCTTGTCGAAAGGCTTAAGGGGTATGATCGCGAGGACCATGCTGCACTACGTCAGGATGTGGGATTACACCACGGCTAACCGGGCGGACCACTTCATCGCCAATTCAGCGTACATCGGGCGCCGGATCCGGAAAGTGTATAACCGCGAGTCCACCGTCATTTACCCACCCGTAGACGTGGACAGCTTTACACTGATGCCCCAGAAAGATGATTTTTACCTGGCTGCCTCCCGGTTGGTAGCCTATAAGAAAACAGACATTATAGTAGAAGCCTTCGCCCGCATGCCCGACAAAAAGCTGATCGTGATTGGCGAAGGGCCTGACATGGCCAGACTTAAAGCGAAGGCGACCCCTAACGTCACCCTGCTTGGTTACCAGCCTTTTGCCGTGCTGAAAGACCACATGCAGCGGGCTAAAGCCCTGGTTTTTGCGGCAGAAGAGGACTTTGGGATTATACCGGTTGAAGCCCAGGCCTGCGGTACCCCCGTTATCGCCTATGGCAAGGGCGGCGCAACCGAAACGGTGCTGAATGGCGAGACTGGCATTCTCTTTCAGAAGCAGACAGCTTCAGCGATCCAGCAGGCCGTGCGCCGGTTTGAGCAGGTTGCCCCTAACTTTTCAGCCCAAACCATCCGGCAAAATGCGGAACGGTTTAGTCAGGAGATATTTCGGGAGCAGATCAAATCCTTCATCGCCGCCAAGGCGCCTGAGCTATTCCCTAACCCTTCGGTTTTACACTAATGCTTGATACCCCACACCTCGACCGGCGTAAACTGCTGCTGTTGGCATTGTATGGGTTCGTGTTGAGTATGCCCTTCGCCATCAACATCAATTCCATTTTCCTGATCCTGGCAGCATTAATTTGGATAAGCCGCATGCAGGTATGGCAGGACATCAAAGCCACGCTTAGCCATAACGCGCACCGGCTGCTTTTTTTGCTCTACCTGCTGTACGGGATAAGTGTATGGTGGAGCTCAAACAAAAGCGCGGCCCTGTCTGAGCTCGAACTCAAAAGTTCTTTCCTGCTCTTGCCGCTCCTCCTCACTTCGCTTGCGCCCACAAAGCACGAGCGGCATCGCTACCTGCAGGCTTTTGTGGCGGCTGTCACCTTGGCTGCGGTGATTAGTTTGGTGCTCTTGCTGCACAAAGTATTTTTCCTGAACCTATACCGGCAGCCGGAAGCATTTTTGGGAATGGATTGGGTATACTTTTCCTATCACTTACCCAAGCAATTGCCCTTCCACGCACCCTATTTCAGTATGTATAGCATGCTGGGGGTCATCATACTGTTGTTCATGGTCATCTCGAACCCAAACAAGCAACGGTCCCGCCTGCTCAGGCTGATCCAGGTCCTGACGGCTGTGTTTTTGTTTGCTTTCACGGTGGTGCTGGCTTCGCGGACGGCATTGGCGAGTGGGGTGTTTGTACTGGTAGCTGGCTGGCTGATCTATGCCATCCGACGCAAAAGGTACGCGCTGGCGCTGGTTATGGTGTTATTGGCGGCAGTTGGTGGGTGGGCAGCCTATACCCAGATCCCTTACCTGAAGCGCAAGGTAGAAAACCAGTATGGCATCTCGCAGCGGCAGCAGCTCTGGCAGGCTAGCCTATCGCTTGGGTCACAGCACCTGTTAGCGGGGGTTGGGTCCGGTGATGTGAAGCAGGAACTGACAGATGAGAAGAACAGGCTCTTTCCTGAAAATGCCTCCCCTGAGCTAACGGACCCACATAATCAGTACCTGCACCTGCTGTTGAGCTTGGGTGTACCTGGGCTTGGGGTATACCTGCTTTACATGGGTTATGCCCTCTACCTGTCCTGGAAAAACAAAGTACCCCTGCTAGCTGCCTTTGCGGTATTTTTCATGCTGTGTAGTCTCACCGAAAGCAACCTCCAGACGCAGAAAGGGGTCATCTTATTTTCGTTTCTGTCGGCGCTGCTGCTGGGTTCAGCTACAAGCAGTACCAAGGAACCTAGCCGTCATTTGACTTCAACTGGTTGCTAGCATCATAATCGTTTTGCAAATTGGCGAATCATCTGCCCTATGCCCGGATACTACTCTAAATACATTAAGCTGGTTCATGTGCTCGGCGACCTGGTTGCGGTGGCAGCCGCACTATGCGCAGCCTTCTGGCTGGCTTTCTGGTACCTTGCGTTCTCACCCGCATTGCTACTATATGCCCTGCTCATCTGGTTAACCTGCGCCACCTTAGCGGGTACCTACAAGCTTTACCGCATCAACAGAACCAGGCAAGTGCTTTTGAACGCGCTCAAGGTGCTGTTGCTGTACGTGCTGCTGGTAGAGGCGACCCTGAACATCAGCGGCATCCAGGACTATCCGCTTCAGCTCCGGTTTTTCCATTATGCCGCCCTTGCATTCGGGGTGATGCTTTGGCGCCTGATCGTGCTATCCGTTGTCCGGACGCTTCGCCGTCGCGGCTTTAACTCCAGGAAGGTGATCATTGCGGGTTACGGCAACAGTGGCCAGGAACTGGCGCGGTTTCTACAGAGCCACCCGGAGTATGGCTACAACTTTCTTGGCTTTTTTGATGACCACGAAACTAGCTCCCCGCATATTCTGGGGCGCATGAATGCGTTGGAGCGCTTTGTGCTGGAGCACGAGGTGAACGAAATATATTGCTGTGCTTTTGAGCTTAACAAGTCACAGGTGCAGCAGTTACTCGATTTTGTAGACGAGCACCTCGTCCGGATGAAATTTTTGCCCGAACCAGGTGCCATGCCCATCCGCAACCTCAAGGTGGATTTTTACGACATGCTGCCAGTGCTCATCCTGCGGTCAATCCCCCTCGATGATGCGTTGAACAAACTGCTAAAAAGGAGCTTCGATGTGGTGTTCTCGCTAATCGTGATTGTAGGGGTACTTTCCTGGCTTCTGCCACTGCTGGCCATCCTCATTAAGATGGACTCCAGAGGACCGGTGTTTTTCGGTCAGGAGCGTGCCGGGATCAACAACACGACATTCCGTTGCTGGAAACTGCGCTCGATGTATGTGAACACAGCTGCCAACTCTTTGCTGGCCAGCCGCGGAGATAACCGCATCACTCCTATCGGGGCCTTTATCCGCAAGACCAGCCTGGACGAGCTCCCCCAGTTTTTTAACGTATTTTTAGGCCAGATGTCGGTTGTAGGTCCGCGGCCACACATGCTGAAGGCCAACAGAGAGTACGCCTTGGTGGCCCACAAGTACATGGTGCGCCACCTGATCAAGCCGGGTATAACCGGGCTCTCGCAGGTACGCGGTTACCGTGGCGACACTACCGAAGATTACCAGGTGCGTGGCCGGGTGCGCCTGGATTTGTTTTACCTGGAAAACTGGACCTTCATACTGGATCTGAAGATTATTTATTTCACCATTACGAACATGTTCAGCGGCGACGAACACGCATTTTAGCAGAACGCGCCACACAATTAAGCAGTCATGCCACCTAAGCACACGAACCATAATGCCGAAGATGATAATCACTTGGATGTGGTCGGCTCTATCGTGGCTTACAAATCCGATGCTGCCTTGCTCAACAAGGCTATTGCCAGCTTTTTAGACACACCGCTGCGGGTACACCTCTACCTGATCGACAACGCCCCGACAGATGCACTGCGTACCCAAATCCCGCATGACACCCGCATTACGTACCAACTCAGCCCCCGGAACCTAGGATTCGGAAGCGGGCACAATGTCAGTATGCACCTGGGCCTGCACCGCTGCACGTATTTTCTGGTGCTTAACCCGGATGTATATTTTGACCCGAAGGTAGTGACAGCACTTTTCCTGAAGATGGAAGCACGGCAGCAGGTGGTGGTGTCGGCGCCGCAGGTCCTTTACCCCGACGCATCGCATCAGGGCTCCAGGCGACTGCTGCCATCGCCCCAGGACTTGTTTTTACGCAGGGTGCCGCTGCTGCACCGGTTTTTCCGGAAGCGGCTGCAGTCGCACCAGTACGAGGGTGTGCCAGAAGATGCCCTGGTGGAAGTTCCTTTTCTGTTAGGGTGCTTCCTGATGATCCGCTCGCAGACCTTGCGCGAAACCGGGCCATTTGACGAGCGCTTTTTCCTATATCTCGAAGACGTAGACCTGTGTCGGCGCCTGTCCAGAAGGGGGGTACTATTATACGATGGGTCGTTGCGGATTTATCATGTCTACCAGCGGGCATCGGCTAAAACCCTGCGCCTGTTCATGCATCACTTGGTTTCCTCTGTCAAATACTTCAATAAATGGGGCTGGTGGCAAGACGCTGAACGTGACCGCATCAACCGTAAAGCCTTGCAAAACAAGCATAACCTACAGCAGTTCAAATCAGCTGCTTCCGCATGCTTACCACACCACGCTAAATAAGCGGCCAATTCCTCAGCTTTTACTAACTTCGCAGGCAAAGTCAAAAGCATGAGCAAAGAAAAACCATCTATCCCAAAAGGCACCCGCGACTTTAGTCCTGCAGTCGTCGTGAAGCGTAACTATATATTCGGCGTCATCAAGCGCACCTTCGAGAAATTCGGTTATCTGCCCCTCGAAACCCCGGCTATGGAGCAACTGTCTGTCCTGACGGGCAAGTATGGCGATGAGGGCGACCAGCTGATCTTCAAGGTTCTGAACTCAGGCGACTTTTTGTCTAAAACAAAGCCGGAGGATATTGCCGAGGGCTCTAAGCACCTGACACGCAAAATCTCTGAGAAGGCCCTGCGCTATGACCTGACGGTGCCGTTTGCCCGCTACGTGGTCATGAACCGAAACGAGATCACCTTTCCATTCAAGCGGTACCAGATCCAGCCGGTATGGCGCGCCGACCGACCACAGAAAGGCCGCTACCGCGAGTTCTACCAGTGCGATGCCGACGTAGTGGGCACCAATTCCCTGCTCTGCGAAGCCGAGATCGTCCAGATGATCAACGAGGTATTGACAGCCTTGGGGCTCACCGACTTCACCATCAAGATCAACCACCGGGGTATACTGGCAGGAATTGCGGAGGCCATTGGGGAAAAAGGACGCGAAGGCGACATCTGCGTGGCTATCGACAAACTGGATAAAATAGGCCAGGATGGTGTGCGCAGGGAGCTGTTGGAGCGTGGCATTTCGGAGGGCGCTGTGGATAAACTGGAGCCGCTTTATACCCTGGAAGGCAGCAACGAGCAACTGCTGGAGCAACTCCAGGCCATACTCGGCAACACCCAGGAAGGGCAGCGCGGCCTGAAAGACCTGCGTGACGTATGGGATTACCTGAGCGGCCTTAATAGCCAGGCTCTCAGCGCATCTAACGCGTCTCAGCACCCACGGCTATTGCTGGATGTAACACTGGCCCGTGGCCTCTCCTATTATACCGGCTGTATCTTTGAGGTTAAGGTGAATAACGTGAGCATGGGCAGCATCAGCGGCGGTGGCCGCTACGACAACCTGACGGGTATGTTTGGCTTGCCGGGCGTGTCTGGCGTGGGCTTCTCGTTCGGCGTGGACCGCATCTATGACGTGCTGGAAGAACTTCAACTGTTTCCGGCAAGCAGCCAGGCGGGCACCAAGGTGCTGTTAGTTCAATTCGACAAGGCGTCCGAGTTGTATGGCTTGCCGGTGCTGCAGCAACTCCGGGATGCGGGTATCGCGGCGGAGCTATACCCCGAGCCGGCTAAACTGAAAAAGCAAATGGGCTACGCAGACCAGAAAAACATTCCGTTCGTTGTACTGATAGGATCAGAGGAAATGGCAACGGGCAAGCTAAAGCTGCGCAACATGCTGCAAGGCGAGCAGCAGGACCTGACCCTCGACCAAATCATCACGCAACTTCGCTAACTTATGCCACAAGAGCATTTTATAACAGGTGATCACCTGAGCCTGGAAACCATTGACAAGATACTGCAGGAAAAGCAGACGCTAGCTTTGTCGGAAACTGCCGAGCAGCGCATTGTGCAGTGCCATGATTATCTGCAGCAGAAAATAAGCGATACGCCGAAAAGCATTTATGGCATTAATACCGGCTTTGGTGCCCTCTGCAACAAGCGCATCTCACAGCCTAACCTGGAGCAACTGCAGCGCAACCTGATGATGTCGCATGCCTGCGGCACAGGCCCGGAAGTGCCGGAGGAAATTGTAAAGCTCATGCTCCTGCTCAAAATCCAGTCGCTGGCTTACGGGCATAGCGGGGTACAGTTACTCACCGTAAAGCGCTTGATTGATTTCTACAACCGCGATGTATACCCGGTGGTGTATGAGCAGGGCTCTTTGGGTGCCAGCGGCGACTTGTCTCCCCTGGCCCACCTATGCCTCCCGCTGCTGGGTATGGGCGAGGTATACTTCCAGGGGTATAAACTGGCCAGCAAGCATGTGCTGGAGATGTTTAGCTGGGAGCCCGTGACGCTAAAAGCCAAGGAAGGACTGGCGCTTTTAAACGGTACCCAGTTTATGGCGGCTTATGGCGTACAGGCTTTGCTCCACGCCAGGCGACTTGCCAAGCAGGCCGACATGATCGGGGCCCTGTCCCTGGATGCCTTTGACGGGCTGCTTGAGCCTTTCGATGCGCGCATCCACCAGTTGCGGCCACACAAAGGCCAGCAGGAAACTGCCGCCACAGTGCGCGAACTACTGGAAGGCAGTGAGCTGATCCGGCAGGAGAAACCACATGTGCAGGACCCTTACTCCTTCCGCTGCATGCCGCAGGTGCATGGCGCAACCAAAGACGCGCTGGCATACGCCGAGAAGGTTTTCGTGACCGAGATAAATTCGGTGACGGATAACCCCAACGTGTTTCCGGAAGAGGATGCTATCTTGTCTGGCGGGAATTTCCATGGGCAGCCTTTGGCTTTAGCGCTGGATTTTATGGCCATCGCGATGGCTGAACTCGGTAACATCTCGGAGCGTCGTACCTATCAGCTGATCTCTGGTTTGCGCGGGTTGCCTGAGTTTCTGGTAGCGGAGTCCGGCCTCAACTCCGGTTTCATGATCACGCAGTATACGGCCGCTTCCATCGTGAGCCAGAACAAACAGCTTTGCACGCCTTCGTCTATTGACTCGATCACGTCGTCCAATAACCAGGAGGACCATGTCAGCATGGGTGCCAATGCCGCGACAAAGCTTTACCGTGTCATCCATAATATGGAGCGCGTGTTAGCCATCGAGTTAATACACGCAGCGCAGGCGCTTGATTTCCGCCGGCCGCTTAGAACGTCTCCAAAACTGGAAGAAGTAGTAGCCGCATTCCGGGAGAAAGTACCGTTTATGGCGACAGACCGTATATTACACGACGACATCATGGCGAGTATAGCCTTTCTGCGAAACGAAAAAACGGGTAACCTGTAGGAAAATTTAGGATTGCCAATACATCAAAAATTGTATATTTTACGCTCCCGTTCTCTACCAAACTTATATTATTGAAACTACTTCTTTACATAGGCCTACTGTGGGCAGCACTCCCAACAAGGGCAGCCGAAAAATGCTTTGAGGCATTCGACCAGCAAAACCAGAAGGCTACGGTGCTCTGTGTGGGACGGCCCTATACGTTTCAGGACTGTGGCAATGAAGTACCGGATGAGAATGAGTACTATATATTTAACTACAAAAAAGGCACGCCCATCACCAATGCCTCAGACGACCAGACACATACCTATACCGCCCCCGGCACTTACCGGGTTTTGCAGGTAGCCAATTACGGCAGTAACACCCTCACCGATACGGTATCGGTTGTATATGAGGTAAAAGCCACCCCAGCACCTGATTTTAATGTCAGCACCTGTGCCAATGGGAAAGTGGCCGTTGACATCAGGGACACCAACTATACCTTTTATATGATAGAGTATGGCGATGGGCAGCGCGATACCAATGTGCAGCCAGGCAGCAGTAGCGTTGAGCATACATATGCCACGGCTGGCACTTATAGGGTTAAGGTAACCGGTGCCTATGAGCCAGGAGCCTGTACCGGTAGTGCCGAGAAGCAAGTTACGGCCTATTATGCCACACAGCTTCCATTACTTAGCAGGCTTACTGTCCAAAAACAGGGAACAAGCGAACGCGTGCAGCTTGAATTGCGGCAATTACAGCCCGGCAGCATTTACCTGGTGCAGCAATGGCAGCAAAACGCCGCTAGGTTCGCCACCATCGATACCATCAGAACCTTACAGGACGCAACCCTGACGAATGCCCTGACACACTTGCTGACGAATATAAATACGACAAATGCCGTGCATTACAGGATTCAGCCCGTTGATGCTTGTGGCAGTGCGTCACCCGGCTCCACTCCTGTTAGCCTAATCACGCTAGAGGCCACCTCCGGAAATGAGTTAGTGACGCTGAAGTGGAAAAACATGCCTTTTGCGAGCTCCTTCAGGGTATATCGCAATGGGGTAAAAATTAAGACATTAACCAGTTCAGCCAGTCAGTACGCAGACCAAGAAGTTACATGCAACATGCCCTATCAGTATGTTATTCAGGGCATTGCGGCGGATAGCAGCGTGTCTGTGTCAGCGGTGGCAGAGGTACTGGTAACTTCCACCGCTACCCCATCAGCACCCGCTGTGGCCTCTACGTACAACCCGGAGAACCAGGTAGTGCTGACCATCAGCAGAGAAAACAAAGTGACAGCAGGTGACGGTAATTTCGCGATAGAGCGTAGCCAGGGGCAGAACGGGAAGTATCAGCCGCTGGCCAATGTACAGGAACTTACGTATATTGATGCTTTAAGCGCACCGGGGCCTTATTGCTTTCGAACCACCTATACCAATGCCTGTGCCAACAGCTCGGATTATGGCAACGTAACCTGCCCTGTATTCCTACAGGCAGAACAGTTGCGTACTGAAACAGCTATCCAACTTGACTGGAGCGCTTACAAGGGACCATCTGACGCTTCCGTTGTATACAGCCTGGAGATGTTGGATGCCAACGGCAATGTATTGAAAGCTTTTCCTACTACCGGCACTACGTACAAGGACATCAACCTGAATGATAACCAGCAACAGCGCTGGTACAGAACCAAGGGCACTTTGCGTGACGGCAGCGTGACGTACTCCAACACAGTTTTAATTGAGCTGGCAGGGCAGCTATTCATACCCAGCGCCTTTACGCCCAACAATGACGGCCTGAACGATACTTTTGTCATTAAAGGGCGTTTTTTTACCGGCTACCAGTTAAAAGTATATAACCGCGGGGGCAACCTGATCTACCAAGGCACAGATGCCGACCTGGGCTGGGACGGCACCTTTCAAGGCAAGCTTTTACCGGCGGGCGTTTACGCATATGAAGTTACCGTTACCGAGAACAAAGGTACTGAAAAGCGCCATACGGGCACTGTTTCGCTCTTACGGTAAAATTCTTACCGGTGTATTGCCTTACACATTCCGGAAAGGTAACAAGGGCTCGTATGGTTATATTTGCAATCGCCGGCCAGGCAAAGCCGGCACTTTACATGTACACCTAAAAGAAGAAAACTATGTTTGATATGTTCGGCATGATGGGCAAGATGAAAGAAGTCCAGGCCAAAATGAAGGAAGCACAGGATAAACTGAAAGATATCACCGTAACGGCGGATTCAGGTGCCGGATTGGTGAAAGCCACGGTGAACGGGCAGCGCCAGTTGCTTAAGATTGAGATTGATGAAACCATCATGAACGTAAGCGACCGCGAGATGGTAAACGACCTGGTGGTGGCCGCTGTGAACAACGCGATGTTAACGGCAGGCGAGCGTGCGCAGGAAGAGATGAAGAAGAGCACGGAGGGTTTGCTCCCAAACATACCCGGATTAGACCTAGGAAGCTTTGGCCTATAGTACGCCCCACGTTGCTGTTGTTATACTCAACTGGAATGGTATTAGGTTTCTTCGGGAGTTTCTACCCGGTGTTATAGCAAACAGCGGAGGCTGCGAAGTGATTGTAGCAGACAATGCGTCTACTGACGGATCTGTTAAATTTTTACAGGTACAGTTCCCGCAGGTGCGTTTGATCCTGCTGGAGCAGAACTTTGGCTTTTGCGCGGGGTATAACCAAGCCCTGAAGCAGGTGGATGCCGACTACTACGTGCTGCTGAACTCCGATGTGGCGGTGCCTCCTGGTTGGGTAGAGCCGCTTGTAGCTTTACTGGATTCTGATAGCAGCGTGGCGGTTTGCCAGCCTAAAATCAACTCTCAGCAGCACCCCGACTTTTTTGAGTATGCAGGCGCCGGGGGCGGTTTGCTCGACGCCCTAGGCTACCCCTACTGCCGCGGCCGCCTGTTCGAAACGCTGGAAGAAGATAAAGGCCAGTACGACGATGTGCAGGAGATTTTCTGGGCAACGGGCGCCTGTATGGTCGTTCGGGCAACGGTGTTCCATGGCTTGGGCAGGCTGGAGCCTGCTTTTTTTGCCCACATGGAAGAAATTGATTTTTGTTGGCGCGCGAAGAACGCAGGGTATAAAGTGCTTTATAACGGCCACAGCCAGGTGTTTCATGTAGGCGGCGGTACGCTTCACAAGTCCAATCCCCGAAAAACCTACCTCAACTTCCGGAACGGGCTGGCGCTGTTAGTTAAAAACCTGCCCACCAGCGAGATAATCCCAACACTGGTTATACGGGTGCTGCTGGATTGGCTGGCTGCCTTCAGGATGGTACTGGCCAAGCAGCACAAGGATGCACAGGCCGTGCTAAAAGCGCACTGGAACGTTCTCAGAAATATAGGCTACTGGCAAAAACAGCGCAAGGCGCAACACCAAAGAGGCAAGTTCCCGGACATGACCGGGGTTTACAGAGGAAGTATCGTGTGGAAGTATTTTGTGCGGCAGCGAAGAACGGTGCAGGATCTATAGATCCCAGATCGTGCTGCGTTCGCGGCGAAGGCTTTTCTGCACATTCATCCAGAAGGCGAGCATCAGGTAAAGCAGCACCGGAGAGCCCATCGTCAGAAAAGATAGGTAGATAAAAGAGAGGCGGATGCTGGAGGTAGCAATGCCAAGTTTTTCACCCAGCATCGTACATACCCCAAATGCCTGAGATTCGATATAGTACTGTAGACGCTTCATTTTTCTGAAATTTAGATGACTAAATTACGTTCTGTTCGTTAAAAGTCAAAATCAAACCTTTACGATAAGGTGCAAACAGAACTTGCCTGTACACGGTATAACTGTTACTTTTTACGATCTAGCTTAACAATAGGATATGCAACAGTACAAAAAAAACCATTCCCTGCTCCTGGTCCTTACCCTTTCCGTTGGATTGACTGCCCCTTCCTGCACACTGCAGCGAATGGTGCGCACAGCCGAAAAGGGTCAGTCCGTTACAGTATCACCTAACCCGCTGGAAGCCAACGGCCAATCAGTTAACTTCGAACTGAAGGCACAAGTTCCGGAGAAGTTGGTGAGGGAGGAGCAGACCTATAAGCTGGATGTGTATTATGAGTATGGGATGAAGCGCGAAGAGGTGGCCACTTACAGCTTTAAGTTCGGTGAGTATGTGTATGAAAACGATCAGCCCACCGTAACCCGCCAACTAGCTTTTCCCTATGCCCCCGAGAAGAACCCGGGCCGCCTGATGGTGCAAGGACGGGCAATGGATAATAAAGAAGGCAATGTGCGCTATACCAAGCCCAGGCAGGTAGCCGCTGGCCTGGTGACCACTCCCCTGCTGTTGGTGCAGAAAAACGATTTCAGTTACCTGCTGACCGACAGTTTCCAGGTCCAGATGATGCAGCCGGGAACTGTGTCCTTCTTATTCCCAAAGAACAAAGCTACCCTAGAAACCGGCGTAGGCCCTGATGCCCAGGTATTGGAACAATACGTGTTAGACAATGTCAATACGCAGGAAATAACCATCAAAGCCTCGCAGGCACCGGATGAACCGACGCCAAACCTGGCAACCAAGCGCGCTCAGGCCTTGGAGAAACTATACCGTCAAAAGCTCCAAACGCTGGACTATAGCGGCAAGCGCGTCAACATTAAAATTCAGCCTGCCACTGAAGGCCTGCATTTGTTAGAGCAGAAAATCAGCAGTTCGGCCATGGTGCCCCAGGAAAAACAGCAGGCGCTCAGCATTATGAAGAGTAGCCAGAGCCGCGAGGAAAAGCTAAAAGCCCTGGAGCAACTGCCTGCTGCCGATTACATCAAAAAATTCATCTATCCCAACATGCGTTCGGCAGAGCTGGTAGTGAACTACAACAAAGACCGTAAACCGGATTACGAGTTGTATGTATTGGCGCAGAAAATCGCAAACGGGCAGGCTTCAGCCAGTGAGCTATCAGAGGCTGAGCTGCAATATGCCGCTACCTTAACGCCCTTGCTGCAGGACAAGCGCAAATTTTATGAGGCCGCCGTGAAGTCCACTGACAAATGGCCGGCATACTACAACCTGGGAGTGGTGTATAACGAACTCGCGCGAAAAGAATACCGAACGAAAGTAAAGCAGGACTTGTTGGCGCAGGCTATCCATAACCTCTCATATGCCGGTTTCAGAAACCCGACGGCTCCTGTGTATTATAGCCTGGCCAGTGCCTACCATTTGCGTGGCGACAGGGAAGAAGCGCTGGAATATTATAACTACGCCATTAAGTTGGGTGGCGAGGAGGCCATGTTACAGCAAATTTTTGCCGACAAGGCTGCCCTGGAGATGGAAATGGGCCTGTATGACGAAGCCATCAGCACGCTGCGCTACGCGGGAGACAGCTACCAGACTAACATGAACCTGGGGCTTAGCTACCTGCTGAAGGAAAACTACGAGGGAGCAGCGCAGTTTTATACCCAGGCCCTGGAGCAAAAGCCCAACGACGCGCTGGCCTATTACAGCCTTGCCTTGCTTGGAGCCCGCACGCAAAATGAACAGCAGCTGGAGCAGAACCTACGCAGGGCGATTCAGGCGGACAGAAGCTATACCCAAAAAGCCATCACTGACCCCGAATTTGAGAGCTACCGCGAAAAGAACTCCTTTAAAGATGCCCTGCTACACTGAAAGCAGCGACAGAAAACAAACAAGTACATTGGAAATTCATAGAGTTCTCTTAATTTTACCATCAGAACAGAAGAATTAAAACATCATATATGCGAAGTATACAGTTTAGAGAAGCCTTGCGCGAAGCTTTAACGGAGGAAATGCGCCGTGATGAGCGCGTGTTTCTGATGGGCGAGGAAGTAGCCGAATACAATGGTGCTTACAAAGTAAGCCAGGGCATGCTGGACGAATTTGGCCCGGAGCGCGTGATTGACACGCCTATTGCCGAGTTGGGTTTTGCCGGTATCGGTGTTGGGGCTGCCATGAACGGCCTGCGCCCTGTGATTGAATTCATGACCTTTAACTTCTCGTTGGTGGCAATCGACCAAGTGATCAACTCTGCCGCGAAGGTTATGTCGATGTCTGGTGGGCAGTACAGTGCGCCGATGGTTTTCCGTGGCCCTACGGGCAGCGCTGGCATGCTTTCTTCACAGCACTCGCAGAACTTCGAGAACTGGTTTGCCAACACACCAGGTCTGAAGGTAATTGTGCCTTCTAATCCATACGATGCCAAAGGCTTATTGAAATCTGCCATCCGCGACAACGACCCGGTTATTTTCATGGAGTCTGAGCAGATGTACGGTGATAAGGGCGAGGTACCTGAAGAAGAATACACCCTTCCAATCGGTGTAGCCGATATCAAGCGCGAAGGTTCTGATGTCACCATCGTTTCTTTTGGTAAAATGATGAAAGTCGCCCTAGCTGCTGCGGAAGAACTGGCCAAAGACGGCATCGAGGCGGAAGTCATTGACCTGCGCACCGTGCGTCCGATCGATTACAAGACCCTGATCGAGTCTGTTAAGAAGACAAACCGCATGGTGGTGGTGGAAGAAGCATGGCCATTGGCGTCTATCTCTTCTGAGCTGGCGTACCATATACAGAGCAATGCCTTTGATTATATGGATGCCCCGGTGAAGCGCGTGACATGCCGCGACGTGCCGCTTCCTTACGCTCCTACCCTGATCGAGGCTTCGTTGCCAAACATTGAGCGTACCATTGATGCCGTTAAAAAGGTAATGTATAAAACAGAGGCTTAATTCTATAGGCGTCTGATAAATATAAAAGCGAAGGCCCTTACAGGTCTTCGCTTTTTTTTTGGCTAATTGAGTGTGAGTTAAATTATGGATTCTAAAGAGTATAAGAGACTCACAAAACAAAAGAGCGTACTTGGTTTAGGTGTACTTAAGGCTACCCTTGTAGAAGTAAAACGACATGGAATGGCAAAGATAGCAGCAGAGATAGAAAGAATATTGACAGATAATGTAATTGAAAAACCTGCGCTTCACAATGATTCAACTGTTACTTCCAATAGCTATTACTGGATAGATTTAGACAAAGAATCTATAGATGAAATAGTAGAACTCATGTTGGATTTGGAAACCACAACTGTAGGAGAAAAGGGTGAAACAACATCTGAAGCTTCCTTCTACGCTCCTTTACTTGACAAATGGTATAATCTCTTAAGATAAAAGGAACAATAGAAAACATTTGCTCAACAACACCTTGACAGAAGGTGCGCTACCGCAAAGCCCAGTACATTATACTATCAGTTTTCAGATTCAACCTCTTTTGTTCGAATCCGCACGGCATTATCCTTGGGTTTGATGCCTCGGTCATGCACCCGCGAATAGACTTGGGTGAACTCTGCCCCGAACAGGAAAATGATAGAGGCATAGTATACCCAAACCAGGATCAGGACCAGTGAACCGGCCGCGCCATAAGTGTCTGCCAGCGGGTCGTGCTGAAAGTAGATGTTGAGGATATACTTGCCTACAACAAAGAGCACAGACGTGACCGTAGCGCCCACCCATACATTGCGCCACTTGATCTTTGCATCAGGCAGCACCTTGAAGATCGTGGCGAAAATAAGTATACTGATAAATATTGACACAGCTATGTTCGCAGCCGTCATGAGGTATACGGCCACCCCTGTCAGTTCCTTCACCAGGTAGTCGTTCACTACGCCCATCACAATCTCTACTGATAGAGAAACCAATAACAAAAAGCCCAAACTCACCACGAGGGCCAGAGAAAGTATCCGGTCAATGATGAGTTTCCACCATCCTTTCTCGGGCTTGGCCTTTACCTCCCACATGGCATTGATGGAGTCTTGGAGGGCCACGAACACGGTGGTAGCGGTAAATACCATGGTCGCGATGCCGATGATGGTGCCCACTGTGCTAGCCTCGGATTGGCTGGCGTTTTCAATGATGCTTTGGATTTGGGTGGCACTGTTCCGGCCGATGATGCCCCCGATTTGCTTAACGACTTCGCCGCGCACCGCCTCCTGCCCAAAAGCCGACCCGGCGATCCGGATGACGATGATGAGCACCGCGGGCATCGAGAAGATGGTATAAAACCCGATGATCGCGGCGTAATCAAGCGGTTTGTCGTTCGCAAAATCCTTAAAAGTCTGTTTGGTAATTTCCCAGTTGGTCTTGAATGTTGGTCTCATATGTTGTGTTAGATCAGACATCATAGCCCTGCGGGGCAGGTATACTGTCTTCTCTTACGGCACATGAACCAGGAGAGTAACATCAAAACCTGGAAATCCTCCGAAAAGGGCGGCTACGGTTTCGGCTCGTACCAGACAGAAATCTCCTCTAAAGGCTTCCGTTGCAGGTTGGGAACCATGGCTCCCCGGGCTGCATAACCTACTGGCAATAAAAGGTAAGGGCGCTCATTATCGGGTCGGCCCAGGAGTTTTGCCAGGAAGTTCATCGGGCTCGGGGTATGCGTTAAGGTCACAAGCCCTGCCCGATGTATGGCCGTGATTAGCATGCCACAGGCAATCCCCACCGACTCGGAAACATAATAATTATTGCGCTTGGTGCCATCCGCCCTGTACTCAAAGGCCTTTTTAAAAACCACGATCAGGTAGGGTGCCGTTTCCAGGAAAGGCTCTTGCCAATCGGTGCCCAAAGGAGCTAAATCCTCCAGCCATTCTGGTGTCATGCGGCCATTGTAAGAGGCAAACTCCTCCTTTTCGGCGGCCTCGCGTATCTGTTTCTTGAGCGCAGGGTCCGACACCACACAGAAGACCCAGGGTTGCTTGTGGGCACCAGACGGGGCTGTAGAAGCAGCCAGTACCAAATGCTCGATCACCTCCCTGGCCACGGGTATATCAGAGAACTCACGCACCGACCTGCGCTGTTCGAGGTGGGAATAAAAATCCTGCGCCTGTTGCAAAACCTCCTGCGGTGAAGGATTTGCAGCATGATAGGGTATGAATGGATGGGCTGGATGTTCCATGGGATAGTATGGCTTGGATGATTAGGCAGGTAATGGCAGGCTTAAACGGGCCAGGTAATTGCCATGCTCTCCCTCAAAAAGCACTTCAAATGCAAATCCCTGCGCTTTGGCGTGGTCCTCCAGAATAGCCCCAGCGATAAATAACCATTTAAACCAGCCGCTCTCCTGGTCTTTATAGCGCATGTTGTACTTCACCTCCCCGTAATAGCCAGCATTCAGGTCCAGCACCACCGAACCATCTTCCTCTTCGAACATGTACAGGATATCCGACGACTCCAACAGTATCTGGCCCCCCGGCCTCAACAAGGTTTTGGCGTGGTGCAAAAACCGATCGAGCCCCCGCAAGGTACCTGTAATGCCAATCCCGTTCATCAGTAAAAGTAGCGTGTCGAACTGCTCGCTTTTGAGGTCCATCACATCCTGGTGCAAAATTTTCCTTACACCGCGCTGCTGCATTACTTCGGCAGCTCCCAGGGACACATCGATGGCTGTCACGTCTCTGCCTTGCTGTTGCAGCACCAGGGTGTGGCTTCCTGCCCCCGCCCCAACATCCAGCACCTTGCCGTGGCAGGCTGCCAGGGCCGCCAACTCCAAGTCTGGCATCTCCCCCTCTGTCCGGAACAGGTAATGCGCCGGAATCACATCTTCTTCAGTCAGGTCGCTTGCAACAACCACCTGCGCGTCTTTTTCGCCAGCCAGGAAGTCTTTCATGGCCCCACCCATCGGATCGTTCTTCATCTCGTTATTTCTTGTGCAGGAGGTAAGTTCGGCACATTTCCACTAGCGTAAAAATAATAAAGCCTTAAATTCCAGCAATAGCCTGCGCAGGCGTATGCCAGTCATTAAAGTTTATTTAATATATAATTTTCGTTATATATTAAATAATCCTATATTACAATAATTGTCCGTTTGATTTACGTTATAGATTCCGCACAGCCCATGGCTATTTTAAATGTCCCAAGCACAGTAAACTATATGAACCTAACCCTAGAAGCAAAATACCTGCGCATGGAGACATCGCGCAACAGGCTGCTGGACGAGCTGGAGAGCTTGGAGACTGAGCTGCTGAAAACTGCACCCGAAGAAGGGAAGTGGTCCATCATGCAGCATCTGGGCCATCTGGTACTGGTTGACAAGTACACGCTGGGCTACGTGCAGCGTAAGCTGGAGCAACCCGAGAAGCTGCGGGATGTTCAGATTTCTGGGATATTCAAATCTGCGCTTCTGAAGCTTGCCCTGCTGTCGGGACGCAAGTACAAAGCGCCATCGGTTGTAGCTACTATGCCTGACTATGACTCCCTCGTGGGGCTGCGGCAGCAGTGGGATGACCTGCGCTTTACCATGGAAGACGTGCTCTCAGCCATCCCGGAAGATCTGCTGCACAAAGCCCTGTTCAAGCACCCAAGAACCGGCTACATGAACATTTCTCAAACGCTCAAGTTCCTGCAAGCACACTTCGACCATCACCTGCGCATTGTGCATCAGCTTAAAAAGCGGCTGATCAGCTAAAGCAGCATCCAACGTAAAGACTTCAAAATAAATCATCACCGAGGCAAAATAGCAGCAGTAGCAGCGCATAAATTTTGTAACTTAAGGGTGTAAACTCTCCCAATATTATGCTTGCTTTTTACCGTTACTTACAGCTGCTTTCAATTTGTGGCACATTGCTCATTGCGTCCTGCCAAGAAAGTACAGTCGAGCAGGCTGAAACACCCGACTCCTCCACAATTGCTACTTCCCCAGCGATAGACTCGACCCTAACGGTTGATGCTAGCGCTGCAACGGAACTACCCTCCCTGGAGGAAGCATCTGCAGAAACCATCCTGAGCCGACCGCAGGTGCCGATTTTGTGTTACCACCAGATTCGTGACTGGCGCTCTACCGACTCCAGGCAGGCCAAAGACTACATCGTGCCCGAGGCGCGCTTCAGGGAACAGATAAAGCTGCTGGCCGACAGCGGTTACCATACCGTGCTGCCCGATCAGTTACGCGCTTACCTGACCCACGGGGCTCCCCTGCCGGCCAAACCCATCATGCTGACATTTGACGACACTAACCTGGACCAGTACACCGTGGCAGCTCCGGAACTAGAAAAGCATGGCTTTAAAGGCGTATTCTTCGTGATGACCGTGGCCATCGGTAAGCCAAGGTATATGAGCCGGGAGCAACTTAAAGAGCTGTCGGACCGGGGCCATGCCATCGGGAGCCACACCTGGGACCACCAGAACGTAAAAAAGATATCCGGGGAGCAGTGGCATACCCAGGTCGAGAAGCCCAAGCAGGTGCTGGAGGAAATCACAGGCAAGCCTGTAACATATTTTGCCTACCCGTTTGGCCTCTGGAACAAAGAAGTTATACCGGAACTAAAGAGCCGGGGTATGGAAGCCGCTTTCCAGCTTTCCACTAACCAGGACGACGAAGAGCCGCTGTATACCATTCGCCGGCACATTGCCAGCGGTTACTGGGACGCCCCTACCCTGCACAAGCGCATGGTAGCCAGTTTCAAGTTGCAACCATCCCATACCCCTTCCACCCAATTAGTGCAGCAGCGCTCTCAAAAGCAGTAGGGCGTAGTATAGACAAAGTAAGTCCGGATTAAAACTTGATGGTATGGAACAAACAGGGCATCACCACATCGGCATTGATTATGGCTCCCAGTTGGCGGGAACTACCGCTGTCGCAAAGCTCATGCAGGGCAGGCTAAAGGTATGGCAAAGCCCCAAGTCAAAAAATGCGGATGAGTGGTTGCAGGACTTGGTAGAGGAACTGGAGGCGAAAGTGATTTACCTGGATGCCCCTCTGACCTTACCCGCCGTCTATACCATGCCACCAGGTGCCGGGGCCGGAGACTATTTCTACCGCCAGGCTGACCGCGAGCTGCAGGCGATGTCGCCGATGTTTATTGGCGGCCTTACCGCACGCGCCATGCGACTGCGCGCCATCTGGGCAGAGGCAGGCATCGCAACCCTCGAGACGTACCCGGCTGCGCTCAACCGTTTGCTGCTTCCCCAGCTTGAGGGGTATAAAAAAAGCCTTGCAAGCCTGCCGGATTATGTGGCAGCCTTGCAAGGCAAATTATCCTTTGAGATTGCGGAAGAGCCCCAGAACTGGCACCAGTTCGATGCGATCCTGGCATGGCTGAGTGGCTATCGGCACCAAACAGGCCAATCCGTCCTGTATGGTCAGGCGCAGGAAGGCCGCGTCATCGTTTAGTTGGTCACGTCAGCCGCGGTTTCCAGGGTGCGGAACTCCATTTGCAGCGCCTTTATCTTTATCTGCGAGTCCGTATCTATGTCTCCTGTCAGTTGCTCTCTGCGCTCGTCTAATTGCTGCATGATCAATTTGGCCATTTCCCAATCCGTGTTCGTCCAGTTCTGCTTCATCGAACGCACGTTTTCCATATAGGTAATGTATGCCTCCCGGACATTCGCTTCATTGATGGTGGACATATCAGCCCATTGGCCCAAAAGTTTACGTTGCCACTCCACTATGCGGGTCTGGCTTTGCCGTTGCTGAAATTGCTTGTCCGAATCGTTGAAGCGCTGCTTCAGGTCTTTGTACTCCGCTTTCACCTCATCGGTGAAATTATCCTGTTTCTGATCTAGCTCCTGGGTACGCATGCTAAAGTCCTGCTTTGCTTGTTTCCAGTCTTCTTCGGTGGCGTTGGCAATATTGGAGGTCGTGCGGCTTACCCAGTTCCTGAATTCCCCCAACTCATCTTCTACTTCCTGCTCACGGGTAGTCGTGCAGCTGCTCATCGCAGCGATGCTTAGCAGGCACATGACAAAAAATCCGATATGTGATTTTAACTTCATGATTTTACAATTAAGTGGTATAATGTCCACATTTCCTACGCATATCATTCGGGTTTGGATATTTTGGGCTTTGTGTAGGGGAAATTACACCTATTTCAAGTAGCATGTCACTTTAGACCGAGAACCAACCTCCTGCTATTACCCTCGTATGAGTATAGCATGTTTACACATTCACCCAAGTCATGCCTTCGGGTAAAGAATGGGATAGCTTACACGGCGAGTATGCGATAGTTTAGCACAAGTGCCGGGTAAGCTATTTTTTTGACATCGTATCAAGTCCATCCATAAGCTTTTTTATTCAATCCGAAAAATGAATCAGCTTGATATAAACCTCTTCGAAATTAACTTTAGGTGTGATTTCCCCCAATTTAACCTATGTTCCTGCTCCGTTTTAAGTAGTAGCTATATCGTGTGCCACTAATACCACTTTTAATATCTATGTCTGAAAAAAGCACATTTATGCGGGAGGCTATACGCCTGTCTGTCGATAAGATGAAACAAGGGAATGGTGGGCCTTTCGGTGCCGTGGTGGTCCAAAACGGTGAAATCATCGCCCGTGGGTATAACAATGTGCTGTCATCGAACGACCCGACAGCCCATGCCGAGGTAGACGCCATCCGGAAAGCATCGCAGGCACTTGGCCGGTTCGACCTGTCTGACTGTGAGCTTTATACCAGCTGCGAGCCCTGCCCGATGTGCCTGGGCGCCATTTACTGGGCGCGGCTCAGGAAAGTATATTACGGAAACACCCGCGACGATGCGGCACGCATCGGTTTCGATGACGCGTTGATTTATGAGGAGATTACAAAACCATTAGAAGAACGGATAATACCGATGGAGCCACTCCTCTCAGAGGAGGCAAAAGCCGGGTTCGATGCCTGGGAAGCAAACGAAACCAAGACGAATTATTAGGAGCGACTAAACCACCAATAAAAGAGAGCGGGGCTGCACTTATGAAAGTACAGCCCCGCTCTCTTTTATTAGTAGGCTAAAAAATTAGCGCTGCTTCATCATATTAGCCAGGTTGCCTAAGCCACCGCGCTTGCCAGCCATCTTGTTCATCGAGCGCATCATCTTGCGCATGTCGTTGAACTGCTTCATGAGGTTATTTACCTGTTGCAGGTCGGTGCCGCTACCTTTGGCGATACGGGCACGACGGCTTCCGCTGATCATATCCGGGTTCTCGCGCTCAGCTGGCGTCATGGATTTGATGATCGCCTCAATTGGCTTGAACGCATTCTCATCGATCTCCACATCCTTCAAAGCCTTGCCAACCCCCGGTATCATACCTACCAGGTCTTTGATGTCACCCATCTTCTTGATCTGCTCTAACTGCGTCAGGAAGTCATCGAAGTTGAACTGGTTCTTGCGGATCTTCTTGTTAATGCGCTTGGCTTCGTCCTCATCAAAAGCCTGCTGCGCACGCTCTACCAACGAGATCACGTCACCCATACCCAGGATTCGCTGGGCCATACGGTCTGGGTAGAACAGGTCGAGCGCCTCCATCTTCTCACCGGTAGAGATAAACTTGATCGGCTTCTCCACTACGGCGCGAATCGAAAGGGCAGCACCACCACGTGAGTCACCATCAAGCTTCGTCAGTACCACGCCGTCAAAGTTGATGCGGTCGTTAAAGGTCTTGGCTGTGTTTACCGCATCCTGACCGGTCATGGAATCCACCACGAACAGTGTCTCAGTCGGCTTCACGGCCTTCTTGATCTCGGCAATCTCGTTCATCATCGCCTCGTCCACGGCCAAACGACCGGCGGTATCGATGATTACGACCTTTTTATTTGTCTTCTTAGCGTGCTCAATGGCGTTGAGGGCAATCTGAACCGGGTTTTTGTTCTCCAGTTCGGTATAGGCCTCTACGCCCACCTGCTCGGCCAGCACCTGTAGCTGGTTAATCGCAGCCGGGCGGTACACGTCGCAGGCAGCCACCAGCACGTTGCGCCCCTGGCGCTTGATATGGTTTGCCAGCTTGCCCGTAAAGGTCGTCTTACCAGAACCTTGCAGACCCGCGATCAGGATAATGGCCGGATCACCTTTCAGGTTGATGTCTTGTTTCTCGCCACCCATCAGCTCGGTCAGCTCCTCGTGCACGATCTTCACCATGAGTTGCCCCGGCGAAACGGAGATCAACACATCGCGCCCCATGGCCTCTTCCTTGATCTTGTCGGTGACGGTTTTGGCAACTTTATAGTTTACGTCGGCATCCACCAGGGCACGGCGCACCTCCTTGATGGTTTGGGCCACGTTGATCTCGGTAATGCTTCCCTGGCCTTTCAGCGTTTTGAAGGCCCGATCTAATTTGTTACTTAAATTATCAAACATCTCTCTCTGGGTTTATCTACAAAAATAAGCATTATACTTTTGATTTACGAATACAGCGTGCTAGAATTAGCGCAGCTGCATATTTACGTTAAAATTTCGCTATTTTTAAACCTTTACGCGCTCCTTCCCTGATAGTATAAACGGCTGAGGCGGATGTGCGTACTATAATCATCCTATTTGCAACACAGGTAAGCTGATAACCGACTTGAAACAGACCGACATTACAAACCTAATTTACATATCTTACTATTGGCCGCCTTCTGGTGGCCCTGGGGTGCAGCGAGGGCTTAAGTTCTGTAAATATTTTCCGCAGTTCGGTGTACAGCCCACGGTGCTCACCGTCGATGAAAAGCAGGCCTCTTACCCCTTGCTCGACCCAACCTTCGAGAAGGAAGTGCCCAATGGCTTGCCCCTGCACCGCACCGACACCACCGAGCCATTCGAATACTATAAGAAGCTATCCGGCAAGAAAGAAATTCCCTTTAGCGGCTTTGCCAACCAAAAGGGTAAAGACACGGTGGTGGACAAGCTTTTTAAGTTTGTCCGCGGCAACCTGTTTATACCCGATGCCCGTGTAGGCTGGAACAGGCATGCCATCAAAAAAGCAGCCGAGTTGCTGCAGCAGGGCAACTTCCAGGCAATCATCACCACAAGTCCGCCGCATTCTACGCAATTGATCGGCCTGAAGCTTAAAAAGAAGTATAACCTGCCCTGGATCGCCGATCTGCGCGACCCCTGGACCAATATCCATTATTACGACCAACTGCACCATACCGCTCTGGCCAAGCGCCTTGATGAGAAGTATGAGCGGCAAGTGCTGGAGCAGGCCGATGCCATTATTGTTACGAGCGAGGATACGAAACGCCTTTTCCTGAACAAGCCCATCAGCATCAACCGCAAAAAGATACACGTGATCCCGAACGGGTATGATGAGGATGACTTTACGTTCCCTTCGCAGCCGCCCAAAAACGAACTGCTGATCACGTATACCGGTACCATCACCGAGACCTATAACATCGATGTTTTCCTGAAAGCGCTGGCCCACGTCATGTCGGTGCATGATGAGATTAATTACAAGCTACGGTTTGTGGGGCAGGTTTCGGAGGGCGTCAAAAAGCGGATCGGGCAGGCAGGTGTGGAAGGCATCACGGAGTACATCCCTTACGTGCCACACGACAAGGCCATACAATACCTCATGCAGAGCACTGTGTTGCTGCTAGCCATTGCCGATGTGGACGCGGTGTACGCCAATGTGCCCGGCAAGTTGTTTGAGTACTTGGCCGCCAACAAACCAATTATCTGCCTGGGGCCCGTGCATTCCGACACTGACCGAATTATTGATGAGTGCGGCGCCGGACGCTTGTTCCACTATACCGCCTACGAACTGATGCTGGACCACTTAACGCAGTTAAGCAAGTCCTGGAAGCTGAACCCAAACCTGGATTTGCCGCAGATCAACCATGCCCGCTACTCCCGCCGGGCCTTAACGGAGGAGTTAGCCAGGGTTGTGCGGAAATTAATGGTCAACAAATAATATAGGTGGCCAGCCTACGGCATTCACCTTGTCCTGAAAAACCAGTATCTTGCAGCCCACGGGTGCAGCAGAAACACCCGCTGATGAAACCTTTTATACAAGCATGGCATTAGACCTCAACCATAAGTCTATACTAGTGACCGGCGGTACCGGCTCTTTCGGAAAAAAATTCGTGGAGATGGTGTACGCGCGTTTCCCGGACGTGAAGCGCCTCGTGATCTACTCCCGCGACGAGCTCAAGCAGTTCGAGATGTCGCAGATCTTCCCGCACAGCAAGTACCCCTCTATCCGTTATTTCATAGGGGATGTGCGCGACGGCGAACGCTTCAAGCGCGCCTGCGAGGGCATCGACATCATCGTGCACGCCGCCGCCATGAAGCAGGTGCCTGCCGCGGAGTACAACCCGATGGAGTGCATCAAAACCAACGTGCTCGGCGCCGAGAACATCATCAATGCCGCACTCGATGCCGGTGTGAAGGAGGTAGTGGCGCTTTCCACGGACAAGGCCGCAGCCCCGATCAACCTTTACGGGGCCACCAAGCTGTGCTCCGACAAGCTGTTTGTGGCCGCCAATAACATGAAAGGCAAGCGCGACATCCGCTTCTCGGTGGTGCGTTACGGCAACGTAATCGGTTCACGTGGCTCTGTGGTGCCGTTCTTCCTGAAAAAACGGGAGGAAGGCGTTTTGCCGATCACCCACCCGGAGATGACGCGCTTCAACATTTCCTTGGAGGAGGGCGTGGAGCTGGTGTTCCATGTCCTGGAGCACCATTGGGGCGGCGAGATCTTCGTGCCGAAGATTCCCTCCTACGTCATCACGGATATGGCCGAGGCGATTGGCCCCGACTGCGAGCAGCAGGTGGTGGGCATTCGCCCGGGCGAAAAGCTGCATGAGGAGATGATCACGGAGACTGACTCGCTCAACACCGTGGAGCTCGACAAGTACTACGTGATTCTGCCGTCTACCCCTACCTGGGCAACAACCGACTTCTTGAAAGCCCATAAGGGTAGTATGGTGGAGATGGGCTTTAAGTACAACTCCGGCACGAACACCGAGTGGCTGAGTGTGGAACAGCTGCGCGAGGAGATCCGGCAGCACGTGGACCCGGAATTTAGTGTGTAAAGCAGCGATTGAGTGTCTGAGTGAGTAAACATCAGGTTTTTACAACCAAACACAAAAACCTCAATTTAAGCACTTTATAGTATAACGATTGAACTATCACCTTAAATATTAAAACTGTGTCAGACGCCACGCACGCGCACCCGCAGCATCGTATTATACCCTACGGACGGCAGCACATCACAGAGGCTGACATTGCCGCTGTGGTGGAGACTTTGCAGTCGGACTTCCTGACGCAGGGCCCTAAAGTGGAGGCCTTTGAGCAGGCCTTTGCCTCCTATGTTGGTGCGAAGTACGCTGTGGCGGTGTCAAATGGCACAGCGGCCCTGCATTTATGCGCGTTGGCACTCGGGTTAAACGAACAAAGCCGGGTCATCACCACGCCCATTACGTTTGTGGCCTCGGCCAACTGCATCCGCTATTGCGGCGGCGCCGTGGAGTTTGCCGACATCGACCCAGCCACGGCGTTGCTGGATATTGACAAGGTTAGGCAGCTGCTCGAAGGTAAGCCCAGGGGCTACTACAGCGGCATCATCCCGGTGGACTTCGCCGGGAACCCGGTGGATATGGAGGCCTTCCGAAAACTGGCAGACGAATACGGGCTCTGGCTGATCGAGGACGCTGCGCATGCCCCCGGCGGCTTCTTCCACGACAGCAAGGGAGAAAAGCAGCTGTGTGGAAACGGTGCCTACGCGGACCTGGCTATCTTCTCGTTCCACCCGGTAAAGCACATTGCGACGGGCGAGGGCGGCATGGTGACCACCAACGACGAGCAGCTCTACAAACGGCTGCTGCAGCTGCGCACCCACGGCATCACCCGCGACCCAGACCTGATGGAGGAAAACCATGGTGGCTGGTACATGGAGATGCAGGAACTGGGGTATAACTACCGGATTCCGGACATGCTCTGCGCCCTGGGCCTCTCCCAACTGCAACGCGCCGAAGCAGGCTTGGCCCGCCGAAAAGGAATTGCCACCATCTACGATGAGGCGTTTGAGTCCATGCCAGGAATTGAACTGGTGTCGGCGAATCAGGTGGCTTTGCACGAAGAAAGAGAGACCGGCCACGCGTACCATTTATACATCATCCGGGTACAGGACCGCAAGGGGCTGTATGATTTTTTGCGGGAGCACGGGATCTACGCGCAGGTACATTACATCCCGGCGCACACCATGCCCTACTACCGCAAGCAGGGGTATAAAAAAAGCGACTTCCCGGAGGCGGAGCATTATTACGACGCGTGTCTGAGCCTACCCATGTACCCTTCGCTCACGCATGATGAGCAGCAGTTGGTGATTGACAAGGTAAAGGAGTTTGTGCAGCAGTGAAAAGAATTGCCATCATACCGGCCAGGGGCGGCAGCAAGCGCATCCCCCGCAAAAACATTCGTGATTTCCTGGGCAAGCCCATCATCGCCTACTCCATCGAGGCAGCCCTGAGGAGTCGCTTGTTTGAGGAGGTCATGGTGTCTACGGAAGATGAGGAGATCGCAGCCATTGCCAGGCTATATGGCGCACAGGTGCCCTTTTTGCGCAACCAGAAAAACGCGGATGACTTTGCTACCACCGCTGAAGTTCTGCTTGAAGTACTGGACGCTTACGAGTCTCATGGTCAAACCTTTGACTACGCTTGCTGCGTTTACCCAACGGCTCCTTTGCTGCAACCAGGTTCCCTAACGGAGGCGTATGACTTATTAACCGCTACACCATACGACACTGTTTTTCCGGTACTGCGCTTTAGCTATCCCATCTGGCGCAGTCTGAAGCTGGAACATGGAAGCGTTCGCATGAATTGGCCTGAGCACCAGCAGAGCCGCTCCCAAGACCTGCCCCCCGCCTACCACGACGCCGGACAGTTTTATTGGTTTCAGGTGGAGCCGTTCCGACAGAAGTGCAGCCTCATTACAGACAAAAGCGGTGGGCTGGAGCTGAGCGAGCTGGAGGTGCAGGACATTGATAACTTAACGGACTGGAAGCTGGCAGAGCTGAAGTATACCCTGCTGGCTGAAGGCAACCTGGCAAATGAATAACAGACAGCGGATCATCTTCAGGGCAGACGGCAATAGCCAGATTGGGCTGGGGCACGTGGTGCGCTCCCTGGCTTTGGCAGCCATGCTGCGCCAGGACTTTGAATGCGTTTTTGCCATTCAGGCTCCCTCCAACGAGCTACAGGAGCAGATTATGGCCGTGTGCCACGGCATGATCACTTTACCGGTCTGCCCACCTGCCGAGGCCCGCTTCAACCATGAGTTAAAAGCGTATACCTCCTCTGAGGAGATCGTTGTACTGGACGGCTATCATTTTGATACTGCCTACCAGCAACGCATAAAAGCAAGCGGTGCCGTGTTGGTCTGCATCGACGACATACCCCTATTCCCTTTTGCGGCTGATGCCGTTATCAACCAGGCCGGTGGAGTTCAGGCACACACTTACCGAACAGCACCCTATACCAAATTACACCTTGGTCCTGCTTATGCCCTGTTGCGCCCCCCATTCCTCGCGGCCGCAAGCAAACCCCGGCACCTGCCCGAGGGAAATTCTCGCTTTCTGCTAAACCTGGGCGGAGCAGACCCCAAAAACCATACCCTCCAAATAGCCCGGGCTTTGCTTGAGCGCGTGCCTGATACTCCCTTGGAGATTGTGATTGGCAATGCCTATCGTTACCAGGTAGAGTTGGAAGGATGGTTGCAGCAACAGCCATTCGTTACCTTGCACCGCAACCTGAGCGACGCGGAGATGTGCCAGCTCATGCAGCAATGCACTGTAGCCGTTACGTCGGCCAGCGGGGTGGCTTACGAGTATGCCAGTGTGGGCGGAATGCTTTTCGTGCTTCAGACAGCCGACAACCAGCAGGCGTTTTATACTTTCCTGACCTCCTCGGGAGTAGCAAAGCCTTACGAGGCACTCAGCAGTTTACTTACGCTAAAGAGCATAGAAAAAAGCTTCAAGCAACAGGTAACGGTGCAGCGCCATCATTTTGACGGTAACAGCGGCGATAGGCTGCATCAGGTATTTAAACAGCTTAGCAACATGGCACTCCTGACCTTCAGGCAGGTACGCGAAGATGACATTAACCTGCTGTTCGACTGGGCCAATGACCCCGAAGTCCGAAAGCATTCCTTTAACCCTGCTCCCATCGCTTTCGAAAACCACAGTCAGTGGTTCCGTCATATTTTTCAGGACGAACAAACAGAGCTGTACATTGCCATGATACAAGGCGCACCGGCTGCACAACTGCGTTTTAGGATTATAGAGTGCGCAGCTACAATCAGCTACCTGATCTCACCTGAATTCCGGGGGAAAGGGCTTGGCCATGTGGTACTTCAAAAAGGCGTAGCTCATTTAAAATTAAGACGGGCAGACGTACAGACAGTAGAAGGCCTGGTGCAGCAAGCAAACGTGGCTTCAGTCAGAGCCTTCGAAAAAGCTGGTTTCAGGAAGATCTCCCCTTCAGCGGAACATCCGGAAGCCCTACGGTTTAGGCTGCAACTACAGCAGCCGCCTTCCCAACAACTTTAGACTTTATGATACAAGAGATATGCATTGCCGGCCGCAGGATTGGCCCTGAGCACAGGCCCTTTATTATTGCCGAGATGTCCGGCAACCACAATCACTCCTTGGAGCGGGCACTTGCCATTGTGGACGCCGCCGCCGCTGCCGGGGCCGATGCCATCAAGCTGCAGACTTACACCGCCGACACCATGACCCTGCCGGGTGCCTTTACCATTGAAGATGAGAACTCTCTCTGGAAAGGTCGCGAACTGTATGACCTCTACCAGGAAGCCTATACCCCCTGGGAGTGGCACAAGCCTATTTTCGACCGGGCAAAAGCACAGGGCATACTGGCGTTCTCATCGCCTTTTGATGAAACGGCCGTAGACTTTCTGGAGGAACTGGGCGCACCTGCCTACAAGATCGCCTCCTTTGAAAACACAGACCACCCGCTCATCCGAAAGGTGGCCGCCACAGGCAAACCGGTCATCATCAGTACCGGGGCCGCTACGGTATCGGAACTGGACGAGGCAGTGCGCGTGCTGCGTGAGGCCGGTTGTGAGCAGTTTGTGATGTTAAAGTGCACCAGCACCTACCCATCTACCCCGCAAAATACCAACCTGGTCACCATTCCGCACATGCGCGAGCTGTTTGGTGTGCAGGTGGGCCTCTCGGACCATACCATGGGCGTGGGGGCCGCTGTGGCAGCCGTGGCCCTGGGGGCCACGGTCATCGAAAAGCATTTTACCCTTAGCCGGGCTGATGGGGGCGTGGACTCCGCTTTCTCCCTGGAACCGGCTGAACTGCAGTCGCTGGTGGTGGAAACGGAGCGTGCCTGGCATGCTTTGGGGCATGTGCAGTACGGCGTGCAGCGGGCCGAGGAGAAGAGTCGCCTTTTCAAGCGCTCCGTGTATGCCGCGAAAGACATACAAGCCGGCGATACCCTGACCAAAGAAAACATTAGGGTTATACGCCCTGGTCTGGGCCTGGCGCCAAAACATTATGAGGAATTGCTGGGCAAACCGGCGAAGCAGGACATCAAAGCCGGTACTCCGCTGAACTGGGACCTGGTATAGCCCATGAAGAAATGGTACTACCTGTATAAACAGCTTCTCTACCTGCACTTTTCGAAAGGGTTCCTGAACCTGCCTGCCAGTGCCAAGAATGCCGCCTCGCCGCAGGCGTTGTGGAAACGTTTCGGGCGCGTGGTTGGCCATACCCTGCTGCGCCTCTTTGGCAATTTGCTGAAACAGGTGGAGCACCCCGACCAGCTACAGGGCAAGGTATGGCTATACGCCGTGAGCCAGAATAACGTGGACAGCCTTCGGTTTGTGGAGCAGGGGATACCAGAAGCTGTTTTTGTGGCTGGTCAGGGCAAGGATATCGGGAAGTACCACCATTCCATCGCGCGTCTCTCGCTCCGCCGCAAACTGCTGTATTATTATAAACTGCCGTATCTCCTGTTCCAGTTCCTGAAACACAACAGGGCCAGCACACTCCGTTTCTTCGATCTGCTCTACGACGCAGTTGGCTTTTATGAGGTTTACAGTCGAAAGCTGCAGCAATACCGGCCTATAGCTGTGGTGTTCGCAAACGACCACAATGCCGATGCCCGCGCCATGCTACTGGCAGCCAAGCATGCCGGTATTAAAACCATTTACCTGCAGCACGCCAGCGTTAGCGCCCTTTTCCCGCCGCTGGCCTACGACCTGAACCTGCTGGAAGGACAGGATTCGCTGGACAAATACCACTTGTGTGGCCAGGTACACGGTAAGGTGGAGTTGGTGGGGATGCCTAAAGCTGACCCTTTTGTGCCGTTACGTAACAAGCGCCAGGAAATCAAAACCGTGGGTATTGGCTGTAACCTCATGGACAACCTGCAAGAGGTAGAAGCCCTTCTGAAAAAATTGGCGACGTTTCTGCCAGGCATCCAGTTGATCGTGCGGCCTCACCCGCGTGACAGCCGTAGCTTCTTTTTCCTTCATGCCCTGGGCCCGCAGTTTCAGTTGTCTGATGGTAAAAAGGAGTCGACCTTTGAGTATCTACAACGGCTCGATGTGCAGATCAGCGGCAACTCCGGCATCCACCTGGAGGCGGTTCTGCTGAATGTCTGGTCTGTCTACTACAACTTTAACCACCAGGAGCAACTGCATGACTATTATGGCTTTATAAAACACGGATTGATTGATGAAGCGACCTCTGCTGAATCACTTTGCCAAACTTTGCAAGCACATCTGACAAGCAAGCCAACGGTGTACCTGCGTGCACACTATTTTAACGCGACTGTCGGGACAGACCATGACGGGAACAGCAGTGGCTTAGCCTTGCAACATATTCGAGGCTTCCTTCAATCAGAAAACTAGACTACCCACCTAAATGGAGCATCGGCTTGCCTATATTTTGCAGCATTTCTACATGGCTTATCCGCAGGCGCGTCATTTAAAAATCGCCTATGGCACTGACGCGTCAGCCACAGAGGCGAAGGTCACTGTCACAGCGTATAGCGGTGATTTTTTCAACGCGAGGCAAGCACACCCCAAGCATGTCATATGGAAAAACTCTCAAGGCGTCAGCCTTCCCTTTTTTTTCGATACTGATTCAGCTGAGGAGCTGGTGACTTTCCACACAGATGGCCGTACCCGGATCAACTACGACATCATTGCCAGTGCCTTTTACCTGCTAAGTGGGTGGCAGGAATACCATAGCCCCCGGCGCGATGCCTTTGGACGGTACCCCTACGCCGACAGCACGCAACATAGATATGGCATGGCAGAAGTGCCTGTGGTGAATTATTATTTCGAGCTGCTGCGCGAGACATTGGAACATGCCTATGGTGTGCAGTTGCAGGCTAAACGCTGGGGCAGTCATACCTTCGCCACATGCCTGACCTGTGATGTAGACCGCCTGCAAAGCGCCTGGAAAGTTGCCGGTTTACAAGCGCTTAAAAAGGGGCGCATCGCATCGACTGCATCGCTACTGGTAAAAAAAATGTTCCGCCAGGATGCTTGGGACAACCTGAACCAGGTGGCAGACACGGCTTCCCGGTTCGGGGCCAGACTCAGTTTCTTCTTTTTGCCTGTACGCCAAAAGGTGCACCGGCACCCCAACGCAGATTATTCGATCAAAAGCCCTGCTGTACAGGCCAAGATAAAGCATCTAGCGGCAAAAGGACACGAGATAGGCCTGCACAGCAGCTTCGGCACCGCCCTGGATTCCGACCAACTGCAGCGCGAGCAGAAGATGCTTCCGGTGCAAGTAAGCGGGAATCGCTTCCATTACCTTTGCCATAATCCTGAAATCACTCCCGAAGTTCTGGAAAAATGCCTGCTGGCTTATGACACCACCCTGGGGTTCGCTGAGCACATAGGGTTTCGGAACTCCTATTGCCTCCCCTTCTACCCTTTCGACTTCGGGAACAACAAGCCTTATACCTACCTTGAACTTCCGCTGCTGCTGATGGACACCACCCTGTATAATCCGAACTACATGCACCTAAGGCCATCGGAGGTAATGGAGAGGCTACAGCCCATGGTGCAGGAGGTGGCCAGGTTTAAAGGCATATGCACGCTGCTCTGGCACAATGAGAATTTCTCCAAGTACTCCGCCATACCCACCCCAGCCGGCGAGCCCATGTGGTGCGAGGTGCTTGCCCAACTACTGCGCTACCTCAAACAGCAAAGCACCGTGTTCTTAACATGCTCTGAGGCACTCGCACAGTTTCAAGAAGCGGTAATCAAGGACAAAAACTGTGGCTGATGCCTAGGACCTCGTACATATATTCTTCCTTTGATATGCTTAGAATAAGCTACATTTGCAGGTCTGAGCTATAGACCATGAGCAAACTACAGCGCGAAGGAATCTGGAATACCGTCATCTCGTATGCCGGCATCGTGATCGGTTACGTCAACACCATCCTGCTTTTCCCGAATTTCCTGGATGAGGCGGAAGTTGGCTTGACACGCCTGTTGCTGACTATTTCTGTGATGTTCTCGCAGTTTTCGGCGTTGGGCTTCGTGAACATGAGTGCGCGTTATTTCCCGTACTTCCGCGACAAGGAAAAGCAGCACAATGGTTTCCTGGCCTTGCTGCTGGCAGTACCCATGCTCGGCTTTGTGGTAGCTACAGGTGTATACCTCCTGCTAAAGCCCACCGTTATTGACTACTATGCGGCTAAGTCGCCGCTGTTCCTAGAGTACTTCTACTACATCATCCCGTTTGCCTTTTTTACGCTGCTCTACAACATGTTCACGGCGTATCTGCGCTCGCTGTACAAAACGATTATTTCCTCCTTTGTCCAGGATTTCCTGCTGCGCATCCTCACCACGCTGCTCATCACCGTGTACGCCTTGGGGTTGCTGGATTTCAAGCAGTTCATCCTGCTTTATATCGTCATCAACTCCCTCGGAACGCTGGTGCTGATCCTGTACACCATGTGGCTGAAGCAGTTTTTCCTGAAACCAAGCCTGGCCAGCCTCAGCATCATACCTGTGCGGGAACTGGTATATTATGGGTTCTTCACTTTTCTGGGCAACATCTCCACCACCATCATCACCACCATCGACCAGGTGATGATCAGTTCCTATAGCCTAAGTGCCAATGGTATCTATACCACGGCGTTCTTCATGACGAGTGCCATACTGGTGCCTGCCAAATCCATATTGAAGATAGCGTACCCGCAAGTGGCTGATTTCTGGAAAGACAATGACTTAGGGCGTATGGCTGCGCTGTATCAGAACGTGACGATGGTGAACCTGATCGTGGGCTTGCTGCTTTTCATCGGGCTTTGGGCTAACATCGACAATATTTACGCGTTCATGCCCGAAACTTACCGTGCGGGCAAGTACGTGGTGCTGTTCCTGTCTTTCGCCCGTATCGTGGACCTGGCCACTAGTTTGAACGGGGTGATTTTAGCGACTTCCGAGAAATACCGTTGGGATCTGGGCTTTAACATCGTTCTGGCGATCCTCACCATCTGGACCAACTGGTATTTTATACCACGCTACGGTATAAACGGGGCTGCTTTCGCCTCCATGCTGTCGTATACCCTAATGAATTTCGCCAGGCTCTTTTTTGTGCAGTGGGTCTATAAAATTCAGCCTTTCACGTGGGCTGCCGCAAAGCTACTGCTGATTGCTACCTCAGCTTTGGGAGCAGCATACCTCCTGCCATATCTCGGCAATGTATACCTCGACATTGCCGTGCGCTCCCTCCTGTTGGTAACCCTCTACGTGGGCTTAACCATGGGGCTTCATATTTACCCAGCCCTTAACGACTGGGCACGCAAAATGCTTGTTAAGTTCACGGGCCTACGCTTTTAGGGCTTTGCTTGTAGCGGGCTTTGTCAATTTATTGATTTCCCTGCCTGCATAAAACCTCTCTATTATCTCTACAACCTTCAAGCCATCGTGTGCGGATGTATCAGGTGTTTCCCGTAGCTGAAGCGTCCTGATCACGTTATCAAATACATACTGATGATTGGAGGCGCTGCCGGTATAAACACCATAATGGTTGGCAGGCAGGCTTGGCCTTAACGCCGGCATCTCATAGCCTTTGAGATGGCAGTGCTCCACCCGGTCCATGTACTGCCCGCCTACTTTGATGCTCCCGTGCTCGGCGATAATGATCATGCTGCTTTCCAGGTTCAGGGCATAAACGGCAGTGCTGAAGTTTAAGGTGCCTGTACCGCCATGTCTGAATTCGAACTGCAGAAAACCGCTGTCCTCAAACTCAGTAAGCTGTTGCTTCCTGAAATCCCTGAAGTGCCCCTGAATACCTGTCACATCGCCAAAAAGCCAGTGTAAGAGGTCCACGAAATGGCTGAACTGCGTGAACAGCGTGCCGCCATCCTGCTGCAGCTTACCACGCCAACTATCCCCGGTATAGTAGCGTTCGTCGCGGTTCCAGAAACAGTTCACCTGCACATGGAAAACCTGCCCCAGTAAGCCTTCGGTAATAATCCCTTTAAGCCACTGTGCCGGCGGACTGTAACGGTTCTGCATCACGCAGAAAATCTGCCGGTCGTGCTGCTCCGCTGTAGCGATCATTTCCAGGGCATGGGCAGAGCTTAAAGCCATCGGTTTCTCGCACACAACATGTAACCCGTGCTGCAAACCCAAAAGCGTATGCGGGTGATGCAGGAAATTGGGCGTGCATACGCATAACACATCGGCTGCCATGCCCGCGCTCAAAAATTCTTGGAGCGATGCAAAACGCCGGACACCCGGAAAGTCTGGAGCAGTATCATCCAGGAATCCGTCTTTGTTATCGATGAGGGCGACTAACGCCGCGTCTGTGCGCTGGGAAATGAGTGCGGCATGCCGTGATCCGATACGCCCTACCCCAATCACAGCAAACCGAACCGGCGTAGTTAGAGTATCAGGCATGCTGCTGAACATAATATATCACATGCTGACAAATGTATTCGAGTTGGTCATCCTTCAGCTCCGAATGCATCGGCAAAGACAGTACCTGCCGGCTAAGCGCCTCCGCTACCGGAAAGTCGCCTGCCTTGTAGCCAAGGTAAGCATAGGCAGCCTGTAAATGCAGGGGCTGCGGATAGTATACCATGCTCGGAATATGATGCTCCCGAAGGTACTCCTGCAAGCCATTCCGCATAGCACCTGGCACTTGAATGGTATACTGATGATAAACATGCGAGCTGTAGTCAGCCACAAGCGGCGTGTCTACTCCTGCAA
The DNA here is from genome assembly GCF_054482735.1 of Pontibacter sp. CAU 1760. Lineage (NCBI taxonomy): Bacteria > Pseudomonadati > Bacteroidota > Cytophagia > Cytophagales > Hymenobacteraceae > Pontibacter > Pontibacter sp. CAU 1760. The sequence continues at coordinate 73,328 of NZ_JBTLRL010000004.1, read as the reverse complement.
TGCCTGCCAAAGCTGCATCATATTTCGAAGCAATAACTTGGCGTGCGCTATTGTAAGCATCAATGTAGTTGATCTTAACCTCCAGCATGGCCGCCTGCAGCGTGTCCAGTCGGGAGTTAACCCCTACGCGCTCGTAGGTGTATTTTTCGGATTGCCCATGGTTGGTAATCTGGCGAATTCGGGAAGCCAACGCATCATCTTCGGTAAAAAGTGCGCCCCCGTCTCCCATACCGCCAAGTGGCTTGGAGGGGAAAAAAGACGTTGTGCCAATGTGCCCCAGGCTTCCGGCCCGCTGCTCTTCCCCGCTGCCGAACCTATAACTTGCGCCTAAAGACTGGGCATTATCCTCAATCACCGACAGCTGATGGGCCTGCGCCAGGTCAAGCAACTCCTGCATCGGAGCGCATTGCCCAAAAAGATGCACCGGCAAAATAGCCGCCGTAGCCTGCGTCAGGGCTTGCAGCACTGACGCAGGGTCTAAATTAAATGTATCCGGCAGCACATCTGCAAAAACTGGCTTTAAACCCAACAAGGCAACCACCTCTGCTGCAGACACATAATTAAAAGCAGGTACGATTACCTCAGCGCCTACAGGAAGGTCAAGTGCCATGAGGGCTATCTGTAAGGCATCCGTGCCGTTCGCACACGGGATTGCGTGCTTCACCTGCACATAAGCGGCTAATTTAGCTGCAAAACTCTCCACCTGCGGCCCGTTTACGAAGGCCATATTTTCCATTACAGCACTAAAAGCGGCATCTAACTCAGGCTTCAGTTTAGCATACTGCGCCTTCAGATCCACCATTTTTATGTCTTCCATTCTCTCTCCTGGTTACTGGGCTAAAGCAAATATAAGAAAAGGGATGCAATGTCTGCAGTGCCATCATTAGGACAGAAACAACCCTGCATGAAAACCCGGCATTTGGCTGCACCGTTAAAATTGCTGTATCCATACGAAATTTAAAATGCTACGAAAAACGACTTATACGCTATTGGCACTGGCAATGCCCCTCCTGTTCGCCTGCAACACCGACAGCAGCCAGGAAACGGAGCAACCGGACGCTGCCTATACCTCCTACCAGGAAATGGTAACCGATTTCCTGAACGATGATTCACTTTCTGAGACCCGCTACAGGGCCATGACCGGCTCAGACCTGGACAGCGCGGAGTGGGCAAAGCTCAAAGCAGCGCGTGAGCAGGAGTATCAACTGAAAAGCGAGCAGGTGCGAAAAAACCTGAGCCAGTACACCCCTGCCCAACAACAGGAGTTTGAAACCATGGAAAGCCGGTATAAACAGGAAGTAGCGAGCCAGGACAAGGCTTACGCTGAAGCCAGCCACCGGTATAAACTCCGCGAAAGGCTCCTGGGCCTGGAAATCAAACAAGATGATATGAGTACCATCGCAGCGGGTGAATTAGCCAACACTTACAAACGCTTCGTGGATGGCGTAGCCGGTAGCGCCGAGCAGTTTGAAACCCGCGACTGGAATTTAGTGGAGGGGTGGTGGAGTGCGTTGGGAAGCCGTTTTAACAGCTTAGAGGCAGACCTGACCGCACAGGCCAAGCGCGAGGTGGCACAGGCGCAACAACGTTATCAGCAAATCAGGAAACAGTACGCGGTACAGTGATTCGCTACTAGCGATTCTGCAGCTTCGTGAAGAGGTATAAACGGTACAGGTCGAAGCAAAGCAGGCTTGGATACGCAGACGAGAGGTTCTGCAGCACAAGCGGCTCTAGCCTAGAGAAAAATGCGGTGTAGATTCGGTTGACTTTGGCACTTTGCATCACCTGAAAGGTCTGGATGAGCTTGAGTTGGCGCAGTTCCTCTCCCGCTGCATACAATTGCACCAGGTTCTGTACGGCCTCCTGCGTTTTCTCAAGCAGCACCTCTGACTGCTCCAGCCCTATATGTAAAACGGGGTTTTCGATGTGTTTCACCGGAACCTGGCACGCCTGAAGCTCCTGGGCAAAAACGGTATCCTCATGGCCATACCCCGTTAAACTGGCTCGTAACGGGAATCTCAGAAACAGCTCTTTTTGGATCAGCGCATTGCAGAGGTAGATGTCCTTGTAAGGTGTTTGCTGCCGTTCTGCAGCGGAACGGGCGCCGCGCTGGCGGCCATATTTCCAGTGCAATCGGAAAGCGCGTTTGGGGGTGGCTGAGATGTAAGTTATCCCCCCCAGTACTACATCATGGGTCCCGGCTGCTTTCAGGTAATTGGCCAGGAAGTCATTTGAAACTGGCAGGCAATCATTATCCAACAGCAACAGGAAGTCATACCTGGCATCTTGCGCTAATGCGTTTCGTATGGCAGCACGGCCAATGTTAGAGGGGAGTTCATGATAGACAACGTCCGGGTGGTCCGCCAAGGCCTGGTTTAGCTTCTGAATATTGGGTTGGGAGGCATCGTCATACAATCTGATCTCATACTGCAGCGGCAGTTGCTGACACTGCGCCTGCAATTGCTTCACCAGGGCTGTTACATCCCGGTTGTAGACAGGTATGAGTATTGAGAGACTAGAAACCATTCATGAGCGTGAATTCCTGCACCCGCGAATCCAGCACTTTGCCTTGCGCGCACTTCAGAACGCGCTTTGGATAGCGGTTAATGATCTCGTAATTATGGGTCGCCATGAGCACGGCGGTACCGCTGTTGTTAATTTCCAGGAACAGGTTCATGATTTCGTCTGCCACCATCGGGTCGAGGTTACCGGTAGGCTCATCCGCAAAAAGTATGACAGGCTCGTTTAGCAAAGCCCGCGCAATAACCACGCGCTGTTGCTCCCCGCCAGACAGTTGGTGAGGCATTTTTGTGGCTGCCGAGTCCAGTCCCACGCGCATCAGCACCTCAGACAGGCGCTGCTTGATCTTGGATTTGTCTTTCCAGCCTGTTGCCCGCAGCACAAACTTTAGGTTATCGGACACGCTGCGGTCTATTAGTAACTGAAAATCCTGAAAGATTATACCAATTTTTCGCCGCAGGTAGGGCACCTGCTTACGGGGCAGCTTCGTCAGTTTAAAGTCTGCTATGCTGGCGTTTCCCGTCAGGAGCGGCAGGTCGGCGTACAGCGTTTTCAGCAGCGAGCTTTTGCCGCTGCCGGTTCTGCCCACCAGATACACAAATTCCCCTTTGTCAATATCAAAATTGACATTACTCAATATCGTGTTCACATCCTGGTAGATGGCCACTTCGCGCAGCGACACCACAGGGCTTGAGGAAAAATTCATGTTACCTATACTTCTAATTTTTGGAGCTTCCCAAACTCAAGGGAGTTGATGACCGCAGCCAGGGCATCCTCCTTCCCCTCCAATCCATAGCGATCGAGGTTCTTGAGTGGACGGTCGGCTCTGAAATAAGCGATTAAAACAAAGTTATCGTCGCGCAGCTGAATATAATCCGGGATCTTAGCCTTACCTTTTACTTTGATTATATACATTTTAAAAAATTACGAATTATAAATTATGAATTACGAATTAGGCCAGCTGCTCAAGAGGTATACCCCCGTGAACGGCATTGTGCCGTATATAATTCGTAACTCATAATTCGTAATTAATTTTATTTGTTGCCTTTGGCGTGGTCAGCTAGGAAGGTAGCCAATCCGCTGTCAGTCAGTGGGTGCTTCAACAGGCCAGTGATCACAGACAATGGGCAGGTAACAACATCGGCTCCGATCTCGGCACACTGCACCAGGTGCATTACGTGGCGCACAGAAGCTGCCAATACTTCGGTCTCATAACCGTAGTTGTCATAAATCTGAACAATCTGCTCGATCAAAGAAAGTCCGTTTGTGGAAACGTCGTCCAAGCGGCCAACAAATGGCGAAACGTACGTAGCACCAGCTTTAGCAGCCAACAAGGCCTGTCCGGCAGAGAATACCAGCGTACAGTTTGTTTTGATGCCTTTCTCGCTGAAATAGCGGATGGCCTTGATGCCCTCGCGGATCATCGGAACTTTCACGACGATATTTGGGTGCAGGTCAGCAAGGGCCTCACCTTCGCGCACTATTTCATCAAAAGTCGTCGCGATCACTTCTGCGCTGATGTCGCCATCCACAATCTCACAGATCTTTTTATAATGAGCCATTACATTGTCATGGCCGAAGATGCCCTCTTTTGCCATCAGGGACGGATTAGTGGTCACACCATCTAAGACTCCCAGGTCATGTGCTTCCTGAATATCGTTCAGGTTAGCTGTGTCAATAAAGAATTTCATAATTAATGAGATTAGATTAGTTCACAAATCTAACGCATTAATCGAGAATCAGGAAAGTAAAAGAGGGAAATTTGGGTGCAGGCAAGGCTGCTTTGGATTTGGATAGGGCAAAAAAAGTGGCAAACCGAACATCGCGCCGCTCTACCACCTACCCTTGCTACCTTCCGGTCCTGGGGGAGTTCAGCAGGAGCTGGCCGTGCCGATTTGCCGTTACAAAGGTACAAAAGAATCTATTCCACGCAAACATACCGCTGCAAAAAAAGTATCCTGAGGCAACTACAGCGCTTATCTCACAAGATATCAGCCTGTTAATTTTCTATAAAATTTCACCCCTGCTCGGTTATATGGTTGGCTTATCTACCCTTGCCTCTTTGGTGGTACGCGTGTGCGATAATTCGCACTTATTGCAGGGATGCGGCGGAAAACAGAATTTTGATGCGCCTTATACCCCGGAAAATTGGCAAAACTGTAAAAGCGGCTTAACTTTGCGCATGCCAGAAAAAATTCTCATCCTCGATTTCGGATCGCAGTACACCCAACTAATTGCCAGAAGGGTGCGCGAGCTAAACGTATATTGCGAAATATACCCCTACAATAATGTGCCAGCTCTGGAAGATGACGTGAAAGGCGTTATCTTTTCAGGTAGCCCCTGCTCTGTGCGGGACGCAGAGCACCCTGTCATCGACCTAAACCAGTATCTTGGCAAGCTGCCCGTATTAGGTGTGTGCTACGGCGCCCAGCTGATTGCCCAGGAAATGGGTGGTGAGGTGACACCCTCTACCATCCGGGAGTATGGCCGTGCCCGCCTAAGCGAGCTGCACAACGCCGACCGCCTGCTGAAAGAACTCACCCTGGGTTCTGTGGTATGGATGTCGCATGGCGATACCATTAAAGAAATTCCTGATAATATAGAAGTAATTGCCAGCACGGAGAGCGTGCGCGTAGCGGCCTATAAACTGCGTGACCAGGATACCTACGGAATCCAGTTTCACCCGGAGGTGACGCATTCGGATGAAGGAAAGACCTTGCTACGCAACTTCGTGGTGCAGATATGTGGCTGTCACCAGGACTGGACCTCCGAGCAATTTGTAGATAGCACCGTAGCCGCCCTGAAAGAGCAGATCGGCAATGACAAGGTAGTACTTGGCCTGTCGGGCGGTGTAGATTCCAGTGTGGCTGCCATGCTGATCCACCATGCCATCGGCAAAAACCTGTACTGCATCTTCGTAGATAACGGCCTGTTGCGCAAAGACGAGTTCGAAACCGTGCTCGATTCTTACAAGCACATGGGACTGAACGTGAAAGGCGTCAATTCAAAAGACAAATTCTATACTGCCTTGCAAGGATTGACTGACCCTGAGCTGAAGCGCAAAGCCATTGGCCGCGTGTTCATCGAGGTGTTTGACGATGAGGCGCACCAGATCGAAGACGTGAAATGGCTTGCCCAGGGCACCATATACCCAGACGTGATCGAGTCACTTAGCGTAAAAGGCCCTTCTGCCACCATCAAGTCGCACCATAACGTAGGCGGCCTTCCGGACTTCATGAAACTGCAGGTTGTAGAGCCCTTGAAGACGCTCTTTAAAGACGAGGTGCGTTTGGTCGGCAAGACCTTGAAGATAGACGACACGATTCTCGGCCGCCACCCTTTCCCGGGTCCGGGTCTGGCCATCCGTATCCTAAGCGACGTCACCCCGGAGAAAGTAAACATCTTGCAGCAGGTAGACCATATTTTCATCAGCAACCTGAAAAAGACAGGCTTGTACGATGATGTATGGCAGGCAGGCGCTATCCTTACACCGGTACAATCCGTAGGCGTTATGGGAGATGAGCGCACATACGAAAACGTGGTCGCTTTGCGCGCGGTAACAAGTGTGGATGGCATGACAGCCGACTGGAGCCGTCTGCCGTACGAATTCCTGGCAGATGTATCCAATGAGATCATCAACAAAGTTAAAGGGGTGAACCGCGTGGTGTACGACATCAGCTCGAAGCCCCCGGCTACGATTGAGTGGGAATAAGCATGATACTTGTATGACATGGGGGCAGGAGGGTTGAATCGGGAAGATCAGTTACTCCTGCCCTGATGTTTCAGATTAACAGACACAGAATGGTATGATTCCACGCTACTGGAAGATGAAAGCGGCAGGCTTGCTCCTGCTCGGTGCGCTGACGCTGCCTGCCCAGGCACAAGACGAAGCCACACGCTATAGTAACGGCAAGATACTGGTACAGCAACAGCGCTACGACCTGGCCATGGCTGAACTGCTTCCCCTCACAGATGCTAGCAGCCCTTATGCGCCGGAAGCGTCTTATTTCTATGCCTTAGCAGCACTTCGCAACAAGCAGCCGGACGTTGCTAACCAAATGCTTCAGCAATTGCAGAACCAGCACCCTAAATGGGAGGGCATGGCTGATGCCGACTACCTGCAGGCGAACGTGCTTTTTGAGCAAGAGGATTATGCACGCGCACTGAGCAGACTACAGGAGCTAAAGGGCAGCAACCTCGAAAAGGATGCAGAGGCCCTGAAGTATACGTACCTGCGCAACTTGAACAGCCGCCCTACATTTGAGCGCCTATTAAAGGAGCATCCATCGGACAAAGCAGTTGGGCGGATTTTTGCGGATAAACTGGTAGGCGGATGGTATCGGCTGCAGGACCGCCAGTTGCTCGAGGACCTCGTTTCGCGCTTTAACCTCGACCGTAACCGCTACTTAAGCAAGCAGGCCTTGAGTGGCAAAACACACCGGGTAGCGCTGCTCCTCCCCTTTCAACTGAGTCAAAACCTGTCGCAGACGGCCCGAAAGAACCAGTTTGTAACCGATATGTATGCCGGTATGAAACTGGCCCAGGACTCGCTAAAGCAACAGGGTATAAACGTCGAGTTATTTGCCTATGACACAGGCGCTGACACCTCCAGCGTGAAACGGGTGCTTGAACTGCCCGAGATGAAGCAAATGAGTCTTCTGATCGGCCCGGTGTTTAAATCCACTGCCAAAGTGGCTTCAAAGTTCGCTAACGAGCAAAACATCACCATCATTAACCCCTTGTCGCAAGACCTGGAAATGGTGCAGGGCCGAGACCATGTCTTTTTGTTTGAGTCGGCTGTTGCCACGCAGGCTCGGCAGGCCGCCACGTATGCCTACCAGAACTTTTCGCCTAAAACCGCGGCTATCTTGTTTGAGAACACAAAAGACGATACCACTTTTGCCTATCATTACAGGAAGCAGTTTCAAAAGCTAGGCGGCAAAGTTAAAGTGTACCGCAAGGTCAGTTCCCAGAATACAACAGCTACTGCCACCGCATTTAAAGGCATAAACCTGCAGGATATAGGCCATATGGCTGTATTCTCAGATAAAATGACAGCTGCCGTCAACGCCACTAGCTTGCTACAAAGCAAGGCTCCGAAAATGCCTTTGATTACCTATGATAAATGGCTGGACATCGGGCAGATTTCCCTGCGCCAATTGGACAACCTGGAAGTATACTTTATCAGTCCAAAGTACATCGACCAGCAGAACCCGGCTTACAAGTCGTTCCGGAAGGCGTACCTGAAGCAGTATAACCTCCCGCCCTCTATCTATGCGTATGCCGGCTTCGAGATGCTTTACTACTTCTCGACGATGCTGCAGCAGTACGGGCCACAGTTTGATCAGCAGATGATGCAGCTTGGCAATAAGCCGGGCGTATTATATGCTGGTTTTGGGTATGCTGCCCCAGACAAGCAGCAGCCTACAGCCAAAGACAATCAGTATGTTCCTATCCTTAAACTAGAAAACCTGCAACTACAAGTTGTAAACCCGGTTCTCTAGTTAACCACCTGAAGCATAAACAGCAACACATGAAGCAAGTACCAGTTAGCAACGAACTATTTCAGCGGGCACAAAACAGTATACCGGGCGGAGTGAACTCCCCTGTAAGAGCTTTCAGAGCCGTTGGTGGGAATCCGCGGTTTATGGTTTCGGCCAAGGGCCCTTATATGTATGACGAAGACGGCAACCGCTACCTTGACCTGATCAACTCGTGGGGGCCCATGATTCTGGGCCATGCGGCGGAAGTGGTAAACGAAGCTGTACTAAAGGCCCTACCCAATTCTCTTTCGTTCGGGGCTCCTACCAGAAAAGAGATCGAGATTGCCGAACTGATCGTGAGCATGGTGCCTGGCATCGAGAAGGTGCGCATGGTGAACTCCGGTACAGAGGCCACCATGTCGGCTATCCGCGTGGCGCGTGGCTACACCGGTCGTGACAAGATCATTAAATTTGAGGGTTGCTACCACGGCCACGGCGACTCCTTCCTGATCTCGGCCGGTAGTGGCGCGATTACGCTGGGCGTTCCGGACAGCCCGGGCGTCACGAAAGGTACCGCGCAGGATACGCTGACGGCACCTTACAATAACCTGAATGCAGTGCGCATGCTGGTGCAAGCCAATAAAGAACAAATTGCTGCCATCATACTGGAGCCAGTGGCCGGAAACATGGGACTGGTGCTGCCGCAAGAAGACTTTCTCCAGGGACTCCGCGACATCTGCGACCAAGAGGGCATTGTGCTTATTTTTGATGAGGTGATGACTGGCTTTAGGCTAGCGCCTGGCGGTGCCCAGCAATTGTTTGGCGTAACGCCGGATATGACGACCCTAGGTAAGATCATTGGCGGCGGTATGCCCGTGGGAGCTTACGGCGGCAAACGCGAGCTGATGGACTACGTATCCCCGGCTGGCCCGGTTTACCAGGCAGGCACTCTGTCCGGCAACCCCATCGCTATGTCGGCAGGTATGGCTATGCTGACTTACCTGAAAGAGCACCCGGAAACTTACCAGCAGCTGGATGCCATTACCGAAAAGATGGTTGCCGGAATGAAACATAACATGCAGGAGCTTGGCTTAGACTTTACGATCAACCGCGTGGGTTCTATGTTCAGCATTTTCTTTACAAAGGAAGCGGTCACGGATTTCGATTCGGCAAAAACATCCGACACAGTTATGTTTGGGCGTTATTTCAACAGCATGCTGCAACAGGGTATCTACCTGGCCCCGTCGCAATACGAAGCCCTCTTTGTGTCAACCGCGGTGAGTGAAACGTTGGTGGAGGAATATGTGCAGGCTAACAGGAAGGCCCTGCAGGCAGCTTTGCAGGCTTAAGCAAAAGCACTATAACTAATTGGGGCAGCAACTGATGCAGGTGCTGCCCCTTGTTTTTTAGTTTGCAGGAGCCATTCAAAATTTATCAATTCACACCATATTTAGTTACTTTTGCAGTCTACAATCGCCACACCATGATTTTAACTGACAAGCAAATATTAGAGGAAATTGAAAAGGGCGCTATCCTGGTAGAGCCTTTTAACCGCAGCTGCCTCGGCACAAACTCTTACGACGTACACCTTGGCCGTTACCTGGCGACCTACCGGGACGAAGTACTGGATGCCCGCAAGCACAACGAGATTGACACCTTTGATATACCAGAGGAAGGGTTCGTGCTGCAACCCGGCACGCTTTACCTGGGTGTTACGCTGGAGTATACCGAAACGCATGCCCATGTGCCTTTCTTGGAGGGCAAATCAAGTGTTGGGCGACTAGGCATTGACATCCATGCGACAGCGGGAAAAGGCGATGTGGGCTTCTGCAACACCTGGACCCTAGAGATATCGGTTTCGCAGCCGGTGCGCGTGTACTATGGCATGCCTATCGGTCAGCTGATTTATTTTGAGGTGAAAGGCGGCATCGAGAATTATTATAACACCAAAGCCGATGCTAAATACAGCAACCGTACCATCACACCAGTAGAGTCTATGATGTGGAAGAACAAATGGTAAGGTAGTAGCAGTATCATAAATCCATCCCTTGAAAAGCCTGTTTATACTGCATAGACAGGCTTTTTGGCATAATATGTGCACTATATTAGCCGTAATACAAATCCAGCTGCCTCCGGAATTTTTTGCTCAGGAGGCACGTTGTCAATTCACAAGCAAAAACAAACGAAAAAGAAACGAAGGGATAAAGCATGAAAAAGATACTGATTATTACTGGCTTATTATTCGGATGTGCATACGGTGCCTCGGCTCAGGATAACCTGGCTGTTATAGCGCAGGCACGTGCCACAAACCTGTCACACACCATGATCCGTGAGTTAGGCCTTAACAATTACCAATCTAGGAAAGTAAACGAAATCAATCTGGATGTCGCTAAGAAAATGCTGCGCATTGAGGAGCAATATGCAGATAACAAAGCCAAGATGCAGGAGCTTTGCAATGGCGTTTGCGCCACGCGCGACCAGCTCTTAGAAAATGTGCTAAGCACGGTACAGTACAATGAGTACTTTGGAGACCGTAAAAACTTAGTGGCTATGGACCAAAAGTTTATGACTGATGGCGCTTATCGTACGGATACGAGGGTAGCCTCTGCTGCAACCGCTACTTCTGTTAGCGTAAACTAAGTCAGATAAGTCAGTACCGTTATTTATTCCGGGCGGGAGGATTTTTGAAAAATTCTCCCGCTTTTTTTCACCCATTAAATATTCTCATTCATATCCAGTTGCTGGATTCATAACTTCTAAGCCACTGAATTACGTATAAGAGAATAGATTAGAGTTTGAACAGATAAACGAAGGGATATACCAAATGAGAAAAGTATTTGTAATGCTTTGCATGATGTTTGGATCTGCGTTTGCCAGCAAGGCCAGCGGAACCAAATTTGTGAAGGCAACTGAAAATAAACCGAAAAGCACCGCCATGGCCACCGAAAAAGCCAAAGCTTGCTCCGATAAAATGATTACCAGCCTGCAACTGAATAACTACCAGTCGAGAAAAGTGCAGGAGATCAACATGAACATCTCGGAGCAGGTGATGAAACTGGAAAAACAGTTTGGCAATAACCCGGCAGAAATGGCAAATCGTGTACAGCAGTTACATGCCGAACGTGACCGTTTGCTTGAGAATGTACTAAGTACAGTCCAGTACAACGACTACTTCGGCCACCGCAGTGATTTTAAGGTGGTTGATGAGCAGCAGATTGCAGCGAATACCGGCACAGCCGACACAGACAGTAAATTACCGGATAATGCCACCGCGATTAATTAACGGACAAAGTTTAGATAAAACAATAAAAGCCGCCCTAAAAGGCGGCTTTTATTGTTTTATAAGGGGTTATGCTTAGCCGTTTTGCTGGCGCTCATTTTCTACGTGCTTGGTTAGCTCCTCGCACAAATCACGCATTTTCTTGGCCATCACCTGGTCGCTGGTAGCGGTGGCTATGCTCTGGGCCATGGCACCCATGGTATCGATGTAGAAAAACTTCATCTCATCAATCGGCATGTCTTTGGTCCACAGGTCTATTTTCATGGTGCCTGCCTCGTCTCTGTCCCAAAGCGAAATGTTGATGGCTTTAGCGAAATGAATCTTCTCACCGGCATCGGTTGCGCGCCAGCTGATCGCCTCCGGGATACGGTTATCGTCCAGAGCAATGCTAAAATATATTTCAGACTTTTTCATTTGATCGAATTTTAAACTTTATAGTATAGAGATCTCGTAATATCCATTCAAAGACACAAGAGTACAAAGTTACACGATGCACCACGGAATTAAAACCATCTGCCTTTTTTTTACCCTCGGCATGCTGCTAGGCTGTTCAAAAGTCCCATTAACCTCTGGCGCTGCCAAAACCTATGCGGTGGCTTTTTACAACACAGAGAATTTCTATGACCCAGACGATGCCCCTTCGCAACAAGGCGATGACGCCTATACCCCTACCGGCGCCTATCAATGGGACAAACAGCGGTATGGCCAAAAAGTAAAACAGCTGGCTAAGGTTATCGGAGGCATAGGTGGCAACAACGGTCCTGCCGTTATAGGGCTCAGTGAGATAGAGAACAGGAAAGTATTGGAGGACTTAGTGAATGCCGCCCCCCTCCGAAAGGCGAAATACAACATTGTTTACCCGGAGGCTCCTGCACCTAACGGCTTAGACCTTGCCATGCTTTATCAGCCAAAGCATTTCAAGCCTACGGCAGTAGAGCGCATTGCCCTTATGGATAAAACGCTCAAAGGCACATCTCCGCCGGCTATACTGCAGGTAAAAGGTGAGTTTAGAGGTGAGTTGATTACCCTATATGTGGTGCAATGGCCACTTCTGGTCAAAGGCAACCGGGCAGCGCAGCAAGAGCAGCGCAAGGCAGCTACTACCCTTCGGAAACAGATTGAAGCCCAACAAGCCGCCGACAAGTCCTCAAAAATTATTGTGTTAGGCGATTTCGGAACGGAGCCAGATAATGCTACTTTGGAAAAGACCCTGCAGGCAACAGGCCGCCCGAACCCGGTACACCAAGGGGAGCTTTTCAACACGCATTACCTCCTGTCGGTCAGTAGCAAAGGCAGCTATGCCCCCCGCACTAATTTGCAAATGACAGACCAGATTTTGATTTCAAAATCCTTCCTGGATGATACAAGCGGGCTACAATACGTACGTGGTTCGGCTGGGGTATATGACCCAAATTATACCAAGTACCTGTTTGGCAAGTACAAAGACACGCCAATCCGTACATTTTCCGGTAATGTATACATAGGTGGGTATAGCGACCATTTCCCAGTATTCATCAAACTAAAGAAAAAGAAATAATACAGGGCCAATTCCTGACTCAAACCGCGTTAAATCAATTAGGTATAAAATCAAATCGCCTCATTCCGATCTGGAATGAGGCGATTTGATTTTATGTTACGATATACGGAAATTATACGTAGTTATTAAGCATAACAGGCATCACCAGCATCAGCACGTTTTCGCTGTCCTCGTTCACGATTGGCATCAGCAAACCGGCTCTGTTTGGTGTGGAAAGCTCAAACGTGATTTCATCCGAATCCAGGTTGTTCAGCATCTCCATCAGGAACTTGGCATTAAAGCCGATTTCCATATCCTCTCCTTCGTACTGGCAGGCAAGGCGCTCATTGGCCTCGTTAGAGAAGTCCAGGTCCTCTGCGGATACCTGCAACTCCGAACCGTTCAGTTTCAGGCGGATTTGGTGCGTAGTTTTGTTCGAGTAGATCGAGATACGCTTAACTGAACTGAGCAAATCCTGGCGGTCAATTACCAGCTTGTTCGGGTTCTGCACCGGGATCACATTTTCATAATCCGGGTAACGCTCATCAATCAGGCGGCAGATCATGCGGATATTGTCGAATGTAAAGAAAGCATTCGACTGGTTGAACTCCATGCGCACCGCAGTGGCTTCCGAAGGCAAGGTAGATTTCAGGAGCGTAAAGGCTTTGCGAGGGATGATCAACGAAGCTTCCTGCCCTGTGCCTACATCCGTGCGGCGGTAACGCAGCAGGCGGTGCCCGTCTGTAGCCACAAACGTTACGTTATCGCTGCGCAACTGCACATAGATCCCCGTCATGGCTGGGCGAAGCTCATCGTTGCTCACGGCAAAGATGGTTTTGTTGATGGCGCGGGCCAGCACATTCGATGGGATCTCGATGGCATTGGCTCCCTGTACCAAAGGCAAACGAGGGAAATCAGTGGCATTCTCACCAGACAGCTTGTAGCGTCCGTTCGAAGAGCTGATCTCGATGGTATAGGTCTCTTCATCAATCGTGAAGGTTACCGGCTGATCCGGCAGGTTCTTCAGCGTCTCGAGTAATATCTTGGCAGGAGCAGCGATACGGCCGTTCTCCCTTGCTTCCACAGGCAACTCCGTGATCATGGATGTCTCCAGGTCACTGGCGGTGATGGTAAGCGTGCTGTTGTCGATTTCAAACAGGAAATTCTCAAGAATCGGGACCACAGGATTGTTGGTCACCACCCCGTTTATGCTGGAAAGCTGCTTCAGAAGAGCAGAAGAAGAGACGATAAATTTCATTATTCTACCTATAATGTTATTCTGACAAAGTTATAAATATTTCGCATTTCTCCTAGGCCTTTCCCTGCCCCTTTTTGCTGTTTACCTGGCATTGAGGAGGATAATTTTAAAACCGCTCGTATTTACGCTTCCGCATGTAGTAGCGAGCTACCCCAAACAGCCCGAGCACCAGCACAGGGGCGATCAGGTTCAGCAATTGCCAGTAGCTTTTCTCTTCCCGCACCTTTACTTTATCCAATGGCCGCAACTCGATCACCTTGCTCCGCACGTTGATCAGCCCCCCAGAGTCGAGCAGATAATGAATGGTGTTCATAGCCAACTCCCGATTCGCAAACGTGATGTTGTTGTACCGGTCGAAGCCCAGCTCATAGGCCTGTCCGGTGCGGGCATTGATTTCGTTGCGCACCAGGTCGCCATCCGAGAATACCGCAAGCTTGGTCTCCACACCCTGCTCCAGTACTTTGCCAGCCTGCACGCCTTGCGGCACCTTCCTGTTGCGGAACAAGGATGTAAACTTACCTTCCAGCAGGTAGCCCACCGGTTGCGGGCCAGCATTGTATTGCTCCGGGTTTACCTCCATGCGGGCTTCCTCCAGCGTGATAGGAACAGGCGGCTGTAGGATTCTGGAATAAGGCGAAGTATAAACCAAGGGCAGTTTTCGCACTCCCTCCGCTTTTACGGTATCAATCGTGCCGATGAACTTGGTATAAACAGCATCCAGGTTGCGGGTGATGGGGTGCTTGCTGAAATTATTGAGCAGCGGATAAAAGCGCCAGTTGGTCATTTCGGTCTGTGGCCGGTCTCCCAGGTAACCCGTCACCATCGGTATAAACCCGGAGTTAAGGTCCATCACCAGCGTAGGGTTCAGGCGCACACCGTAACGAAACAACATATCGTCCAGGTTCAGGTTATACGGCATCGCAAACATCCCCCCTGCTCCCACACTGTCCATGTTGGCGTTCAGGGCATCTACAAAAAACACTGCTTTGCCGCCCTTCATAATGAACTGGTCGATCTTAAACTTGTCTGCCTCCGTGAACGCGGAAGTTGGTTTGGCAACAATGATGAGATCGAGGCCTTCTAATGTTGGGATTTCAGAAAGCTCTCCGCGGGCTACCCGGTAATATTCCTGCAACGAGCCCAGCAAGTCTGTCACATGATTCATTTCCAGCTCGCCCTGTCCGGTAATGTACCCGATGACCTTGTCCCCCTGCAAAGCGACTTTACGAATGGCTGTACCCAGTTCGTACTCCACACCCTCCACCGACTGATTCAGGCGCTCGGCCGGGGAAGCCGCCAGATTACCTTTGAGCAACGAAACAGCCGTTTCTTTACTGCCATACCGCACCACGGCTCCCGGAAATACTAGCCTCTCTACTTGCTTGCCGTCTTCAGTGGCTTTTAGGTTAGTTGGGGTGATGCCTTTTTTAGCCAGACTCAAAATAAACTCGTTGCGCTGCTTCTCATCGGTAATATCATTCGGGTTTATAAAGTTATAGCGCAGGTTCCCCCCTGAATAGATCCGGAATTCATCCAGCGTCTCGCGCACAGACTGCTGTAACCGCTTAAAACCCGCCGGGAAGTCGCCTTCCAGGTATACATCTACCACAACTTCCTCCTGAAGCTGCCCCAGCAGCTGTTTAGTCACTGGGGCGATGGTATAGCGCTTATCCTCCGTCAGGTCTAACCGGAAAAAGAAATTTGCAGCTATGATGTTCAGCAACACTATGCCCAGCACCCAGGCGAGGAACTGTAGGATGTCTTTGCTTTTTTTGCTCTTCAACTGTGCCATTACCACTTTCTGCTTTTAAGAACCAATCTGGTAGCCAGCACCATCACGGTAATGACACTTAAGAAATAGAGTATATCGCGTGAGTCGATCAAGCCTTTGCTGATGGCGGTATAATGATAGGAAATGCCCAGTTGGCCGATCAGGAAACTGACACCGGACAAAGCCGGAATGGAAGCTATCAGGTCAAAGCCCGTGAACACGATGTAACTCAGGAAAACAGCCAGCACGAAGGAGATGATCTGGTTATCAGACACGGAAGAGGCAAAAAGGCCAATTGCAGTGAAAACACCCGCCAGAAAGATCAACCCGATGTAAGAGCCCGCTACCGCTGCCGAATCAATGTTGCCCACGGTGCTGCCCAACTGGTATACCGACACATAGTAGAGCAAGGTAGGCAACAGGGCAAATAAGGCCAGCAGCAACGCCGCGAAGTATTTACCGAGTATAAGCCCTATATCTGTCAGGGGCTTAGTAAGCAACAGCTCAATGGTGCCTTCACGCTTTTCCTCCGCGAACGTGCGCATAGTGATGGCCGGGATCAGGAAAAGGAACAGCCAGGGCGCCATATTGAAAAGCGTCTGCATGTCGGCGAAGCCGTACTCCAGGACGCTGCTTTCCGGAAAAACCCACATAAACATACCGGTCGCCACCAGAAAAACTGCGATGACGATGTAGGCTATTAAAGAATTAAGGAATCCGTTGATTTCCTTTTTGAGAATGGCGAGCATTTACTATTTAAATTAAAAATTATGAATCAGAAATTAAAAAAGGAAGGGTTATACGCTCTAAGTCGACATCCTCCCTCTGCATTTCTAATTATAAATCCTGAACTTCCAGTTACTTCGTTAACTGTTGGAATATCTTTTCGAGGGAGTTTTCTTCCTGCCGCAGCCCAACCAGCGGCCAGTTGCGCTCAGCGGCAATCCGGAAAATGCTGGCGCGAATATCAGCCCCTTTGCCCGACACGATCCGGTAGGTATGGGCTGAGCCGATCGTGACACGCAGCACCCCTGGAATGGCGCGCAGCACTTCCTCTTCCACAGGCTGCTCAAATTCCACTAGGGTAGTTTTCTCCTGCTGGTTGGCTTCGTGCAAGCCCGATACTTCACTGTCGGCTACCAACTTCCCGCGGTTAATGATCACCACACGGTCGCAGATGGCCGTTACCTCCTGCATGATGTGCGTTGAGAAAATAACCGTCTTATTCTGCCCCACCCGCTTGATCAGCGCCCGAATTTCCACGATCTGGTTCGGATCCAAGCCAGTGGTTGGCTCATCCAGGATAAGCACCGGCGGGTCGTGCACCAATGCCTGCGCCAGCCCCACCCGCTGCCGATAGCCTTTTGACAAGGCCCGAATCTTTTTGCCTTGCTCCAACGCGAGACCGCAGAGTTCCACCATCTCCATCGCCCTTTCCCTTCCTTTTCTGCCCTTCAGCCCGTAAACAGACGCGGCAAATTGAAGGTACTCGTGCACGTACATGTCCAGGTAGAGGGGGTTGTGCTCCGGCAGGTACCCTACGCTGCGTCGCACGGCCATGGGGTCTTGCAGCACATCGTAGCCGTTCACCACCACCGTGCCGGCGCTTGGCGGCAGGTAGCAGGTGGCGATCTTCATGGTCGTGGACTTGCCCGCGCCGTTCGGTCCCAGAAAACCCAGGATCTGCCCCGGCTCCACCGTGAACGAAACATCGTCTACAGCGCGCTGTGCACCATATATTTTCGACAAATGCTTTACTTCAACAGACAATTTATAGCGTGCTGGTTAGGGTATAACATGGTATTAGGATAAGTTTACTAATAAAAAAGAGCTTTGCACCCTCCTTTCAAGAACGCAAAGCTACAAAAGCCAGGCCAGTCTTTTACTATTTTTGACGCTTCCCTTTTGGCATCAACGGGCGCACCTCAATATCCACGTGGTGGTAGTTGGGATGTGACTGCAACGCATGCAATATGGTGGAGGCGATATCCTCCGGACGCATCATGTTGTCGCTCACGGTCACACTGTCGATGTTATCGAAAAAGTTGGTTTTAACCGAACCTGGGTAAATACATGTCACCTTTACGCCATACTCGCGCACTTCCTTATACATCGCGTGCGAAATACCACGCACAGCGTGCTTGGTGCCGCAATAACCCGCCATCTGCTCTATTCCGGTTGTTCCGGCTATAGAAGAGATATTAATGACATGCCCTTCCTCGGCCTCTTTCATGCCCGGAAGCACCAGGCGGCTGCAATAAAACAGCCCGTTCACATTCGTCTCGAACATGGTATGCCAGTCCTCCAGCGCCATCTCATCGATAGCGCCAGCCATGCCCAACCCGGCATTGTTCACCAATACTGCTACAGGACCGCCTAAGCTTTGTAAAGTAGCTTTGTACGCTTGCTCTACCTGCTGGTGGTCGCGCACATCGCATTCAAAAAAATGAAAGCGCTTGTTCTCCAGATCCGGTGCAGTTCGTCCCCAGCCTGCCACTAGCATGCCTTTAGCTAACAAGAGTTCCACGGTAGCCAAGCCAATGCCTTTACTCACACCAGTTACAACCGCTACTTTTCCTTCTAACTCCATATATAAATCTTTAAACTTTTAATTAAAAATAATCTGCAGACGCCAGCGGTTGCAAACAAATTAGATTTAGCCGCTAGCCTAAAGAAACTACAAATCGCCCAGTTGAGGGCGGATCAACAGCTCCTCTACCACGCTGTTCTCAGAAAGAACATACGCATTGAAGATAGACATCGCCACATCCTCGGCTTTGATGAAACGCTCCGGCGGCAGATCCACACCTTCCCAACTGGCTGTAAGGGTAGCCCCAGGCAATATTGCCGTTACCCGCACATTATGTTCCTTAAGTTCTTCACGGAGCACTTTAGTCATGCCGTACAGCGCGAACTTAGAGATGCAATAAGAGCCTCCATTAATATAAGGGGTAATACTAGCGGTAGAGCAAAGCGTGAAAATATGCCCGGAGCGGCGACTGATCATATCCGGCACCAAGCCTTTTGTAAGGTAGTAAGCACTGTATAAATTAGTCTGCACCATAAAAGGCAGCGCCTCGTCGTCCTCTTCTGTTATCTTACCGGGCACGAACAGGCCGCTGTTATTCACCAGTACATCCACCTTCACCCCAAGGCCTTTCACATAGCCAAGGAAGGCTTGCACTGATTTTTTCTCACTTAAATCAGCCTCACGGTAAAAAACTTTTGAGAAAGTATAAGACTGCTCTATCTCCAGCTTCAACTTTTGCAGGTCCTTTTCGTTTCGGGAACAGGTAATGATATGGAAGCCCTCTTTGGCGAATTGTTCCACAACAGCTCGCCCTATCCCTTTCGTACCGCCGGTCACCAAAATGTATCGTTGCATAAATATGTGCAGTTTTATATGTTTTGTGATTTTAAACGTAATATAGGTATTAAACAGTATTTTTGCCCATTGTTCACCAGATTAGCATGATTCATCAGCTACTATAAGCCCTATGCTGCAACATTTCGGAAAGTATTTACTTTTTATGTCGAGTTTGTTTACGCGTAGCGAATCGCCGCGTATCCTCTTCAAAAGAACCATTGATGAAGCCATCCTGATTGGAATCAATTCCATATTCATTGTCGCCATCGTCAGCACCTTTATCGGTGCAGTAACCTGCGTGCAGGTTTCTTATAACCTGAACAACGCCTTCATCCCCCGCTCCACCATCGGGTTTATGGTGCGGGAAATGACCATTCTGGAACTTGCCCCCACCATCACCTCCATCGTGCTGGCCGGTAAGGTCGGCTCCAGCATTGCGGGTGGTTTGGGCACGATGCAGATCACGGAGCAGGTGGATGCCCTGGAAGTAATGGGTATAAACTCTGCCTCTTACCTGGTGCTGCCCAAGATAATTGCAGCCTTGTTCATGTTTCCGCTCCTGGTCATACTGGCCATGTTCCTGTCAATTGCAGGGGGATACATTGCGGGTACTTTATCAGGTGCCCTGACAGCGCAGGAGTACATCTCAGGTATTCGCGAGGACTTTATCTCGTATAACATTGTGTTTGCCCTGATCAAATCTGTGGTATTTGCCTTTCTGATTTCCTCTATCTCTTCTTTCCGGGGTTATTTTACCTCAGGCGGAGCACTGGAGGTGGGTGCGGCCAGCACTACGGCCGTTACCAACGGGGTAATCGCCGTGTTGATCGCAGACTTTATTTGTGCACAGCTACTGCTGTGAGCTACATTCCCATACTATGATAGAGATTCATAACATACATAAAACCTTCGGCGACAAGAAAGTGCTGGATGGCGTGAGCGGGGTTTTCGAGACGGGCAAGACCAACTTGCTGCTCGGCGCCAGCGGTACTGGTAAAAGCGTGTTGCTAAAGTGCATTGTCGGTTTGGTAAAGCCCGACATCGGCAGCGTAACTTTTGACGGTACTTATTTTACCAACAACAAGCTGGACATCCGGCAGGAGATTCGCCGCAAGATCGGGATGCTCTTTCAGGGGTCAGCCCTGTTTGACTCTATGAACGTAGAGGAAAACGTGGCCTTTCCGCTTAAAATGCTATCTCCGGAAATGAGTAAGAGCGAGCGGAATGACCGGGTGAACTTTTGCCTGAAACGTGTGGGGCTTGAGAACTCCAACAAAAAGATGCCTTCCGAGCTAAGCGGGGGTATGAAAAAACGCGTGGGCATCGCCCGGGCCATTGCACCCAATTGTACGTACCTCTTTTGCGATGAACCGAACTCAGGCCTTGACCCCCTGACTTCCATTAAGATCGACGAGTTGATCAAGGAAATTACAGAGGAGTTCAACATCACCACCATCATCGTAACACACGACATGAACTCGGTGATTGAGATCGGTGATAAGATATTTTTTCTGTATCAGGGCAAGAAGCTTTGGGAGGGCACCCGCGACATCATCATGGACACGGATGTGCCGGAACTGAATGAGTTCGTGTTTGCCAACCGCCTGATGCGGGATGCCAAGAAAGTGGAAGAGGGCGAAGAAAGCCAGAGCCATTTGTAAACCTGAAACCCTTAAGTCCAGCGATACCCTCAATCAAAAATGGCCGGCTACTTGAGAAGTAGCCGGCCATTTTTGATTGCTGTGCTTTATGTTATACGACGTACAGCATCCCTGCCAGGGTGGCTGTCATCATGCAAGCTAGCGACGCGCCCAACAAGGCGATAAAACCCAGTTTAGAGAGATTCCCCTGCTGGCTAGGAGCCATGCTGCCTATACCCCCAATCTGAATGGCTATAGAGCTGAAGTTAGAGAAGCCGCAAAGCGCATAGGTCGCCATCACAATGGATTTTGCTGACAGGGTGCCTGCATTCTTCATTTCGGCCAGGTCCAGGTAAGCGACAAACTCATTGATGGCTGTTTTCTGGCCAAGCAAACTGCCTACCTGCAAGGTGTCTGCCCAGGGAACGCCCATAATAAAGGCAAACACCCGGAAAATCTGACCTAATATGTATTGTAAGGAGAATCCGTTGAAGCTACCATTCGTGCTGGATACTACCCACCCGTTCAGGCCTGTCCATACCCCAACCAGGTCAGTGAGCAGGTAGTTTACCAGCGCAATCACCGCGATAAAGGCCAGAAGCATACCCCCTACGTTGGCAGCCAGCTTCAAACCGTCAGCTGCCCCTCTCGAAAGCGCGTCTATCAGGTTCACACCCAGTTGCTCCTCGTTCATCTCCAGCTTGGTAGTGATTTTCTCGGGCTCGTTTTCCGGCACCAGGATTTTAGCCAGCACTATACCCGCAGGCGCATTCATAATAGATGCCGTGAGCAGGTGTGCTGCAAAAACTGCTTTCTGAACCGGGTCATCGCCGCCCAAAAACGACACGTAGGCCGCCAACACGCCTCCTGCCAGCGTGGCCATACCTCCTGTCATCAGGCACATCAGCTCTGAGCGCGTCATGCGGCTAATGAACGGGCGCACCAGCAATGGCGCCTCGGTCTGCCCCAGGAAGATGTTGCCCGCCGCTGAAAGGCTCTCTGAACCCGACAAGCGCATGCCCTTGGACATTACCCAAGCAATACCGTACACGATTTTTTGCAGCACACCCAGATAGTATAACCCGGAAGACACTGTGGAGAAGAATATGATGGTTGGCAGCACCGAAAAGGCAAAGATAAAACCCAGGCCTCCGTTTTCGGCTGGATTGGCCAGGTTACCGAACAGGAATTGGGCACCTGCCTGCGAGAAATCCAGAAACGTAACAAAGCCCCGGCTCACCACAGCGAAACCATCGGCCACCATAGGCACCTGTGTCACGAGCACGCCAAATAAGATCTGAAGGGATACACCGAAGCCAACCAGCTTCCAATCGATTTTCTTCTTGTTTGTTGAAAACAGGAAAGCAATAGAGAGCAATATAAGCAGTCCTATGCTTCCTCGTAAAATGTCATACATGCCGTGGGGAAATTTGCCAAAATTAAATCTATTATCTCATAAAACAAAAAGTCCTGCACTTACGTAGTGCAGGACTTTTTGTCATTTTTGGTGGGAAGGTTTAATTACGTTTGTTGATTTCGTCGCGTATTTTTGCGGCGCGTTCGTAATCTTCCTTTTCCAGGGCATCGTTCAGCAGCTTATTCAACTCATCAACAGAAGTTTGGCTCAATGACTCTTTAGAACTGGATGAAACAGACGCCGATGAGCTTTTCACAGTCATCTCCTCAGTTTCTGACTCCTCCTCTTCCAGATCGCTCAAAATAATTCCTGCTTCCGACAGCACACTTTCTACCGTGTAAATCGGAACGCCAAAGCGCAAGCCGATGGCAATGGCATCTGAAGGCCTGGAATCCAGTTCAAATTCGCGGGCACCGTCGGTACACATAATTTTAGAGTAAAACACACCCTCCTTCAAGTCAGAGATCAGGATCTCGGTGATGGTGACATCTACCTGCTCTGCAAAGGTTTTAAACAAATCGTGCGTGAGCGGGCGATTCGGGTTTATTTTCTCTATCTGGATGGCGATGGACTGAGCCTCAAACATGCCGATGATGATCGGAAGCCTTCTGTTACCATCTCTTTCCCCAAGTACAAGCGCAAATGAGCCGGTCTGAGACTGGCTTGATGAGAGACCAAGTATCTCTAGCTGAATTTTCTCCACAGTTTATGTTAATCTATTTGTCTAAAGCTTTCGCAGCTTCTATTAGTTTTGGTACAACGTCAAAAGCGTCTCCAACGATACCATAATCGGCAGCTTTAAAGAAGGGCGCTTCTGGATCCTTATTAATAACGACAATCACTTTAGAAGAGTTAACCCCGGCCAGGTGCTGAATAGCACCGGAAATACCGATCGCGATATAGAGGTTCGGGCTAACGGTTATACCTGTCTGGCCCACGTGCTCGTGGTGCGGTCTCCAGTCCATGTCCGATACGGGCTTGGAACAGGCAGTGGCTGCACCGAGTGCGCTGGCCAGGTCCTCGATCAGGTGCCAGTTCTCCGGCCCTTTCATTCCGCGACCACCAGAGACCACTATCTCAGCCTCCGGCAGCAACACGCCGTCCGACTCCTGCATCACAGTTTCCTTTGGCTTCTCGGCAAAATCCGCATCCGCAAGATCAGCAGAGAAATTCTCGACAGAGGCTGTGCCGGCTCCTGTAGCAATGTCAATTGAGTTTTTCTTCAGGGCAATAATCTTCACCTCTGAGGTGAGCGCTACATCGGCAAACGCTTTGCCCGAGAACACACCGCGTGTCACGGTAAAGTTGCCGCCATCAATTTTCGGAAGCTCTGTTACGTTTGTCGCCAGGGAGCCGTTCAGGCGTATTGCCAGCTTAGCGCCGATCGCCGCTCCAATGTTAGAGTTGGAGAAAACAAGCACTTTAGCGCTTTCCTGCTCAGCTGCTTTCGCGATAACTTTTACGTAGGCACCGGAAACAAACTGGGTTAAGCGGGCATCGTTGTCATACAACACTTTACTGATCCCTTGCTCTCCTAATTTTTGAAGCGCCTCTTCGTGCACCTCCCCGATGGCTACCGCCGTGGCCGTGGTGCCTAACTGCTGTGCTACCTGGCTGCCGTAAGTGGCCGCCTCTACCGACGATTTCTTAATCTCGCCGTTCAGACCTTCTACAAATACTAATACAGACATATTCTTATAGTACTTTAGCTTCGTTTCTTAACAATGTAATCAATTCACCCGCATTCTCCGGGTCAATCATTTTAACGCCTTCTTTTTTGGCGGGCTTGCTGTAGCTCACATAGTCTGCCTTTACGTCGGCTCCTACGGGCTCTACCACGCTCAGTGGCTTTGTGCGGGCTGTCATGATGCCGCGCATGTTCGGGATACGTGGTTCAGACATAGGCTGTTGGGCGCTTGCCACAAATGGCAGCTTTACCTCCACTACTTCTTTGCCACCCTCAATCTCGCGCTCCAGGCGGGCCGTGCTGTCATCCAGCATGTCCAGCTTAAAGGCTGGCACAACAGACGGAATGCCCAGCAACTCGCCTACCATGTGGTGTACCTGCGAGCCATTGTAGTCAATCGACTCTTTGCCCATCAGGATCACATCATAGCTATTGTCTTTGGCCACGGCAGCGATTTGCTGCGCCACAAAAAAGGAATCTTTCGGAAAAGCGTTTACCCGGATCGCGTCGTCGGCTCCGATTGCCAACGCCTTGCGGATGTTGGGCTCTGTGTCGGCCTCACCTACGTTCAGCACCGTTACGGTGCCGCCCTTCTCTTCTTTTAGCTCAATGGCTCTGGTGAGGGCATACTCATCCCAAGGATTGATCACGAACTGAACACCGTTTTTGTCGAATGCCTTGTTATCAGCCGTGAAGTTAATCTTGGCTGTGGTATCCGGTACGTTACTAATGCAAACTAATATTTTCATGAGTAGAAATGTTAGCTTTTTAAATTTAGATTTGTGCGAAGTTAATTAAAATATAGCCAATTCGAAATGAACGAAGATAGACTAAACCAGCTGTTTAAATTTCTGGAAGACGACCCCAACGACGCTTTCACTTTGTACGCAATCGCCACAGAATACAGGCAAACGGACCAGGAAAAGTCTCTTTTCTACTACGAAAAACTTCTGGCTGAGCACGAGAATTACGTGGGTACTTACTATCATGCCGCTAAACTATACGAAGCGCTCGGCAAACCTGACCTGGCAGAACAAACCTACAAAAAAGGAATGCAAATCAGCAGACAGGAAGGCAACATGCACGCTTTCGCGGAGTTACAGCAGGCATACAACAAAATGATGGGCCTCGATTATGAGGACGACTGATCGGCTACCAGTGCTTTTTTAAATGACTACTCCGAAATATAGTATGCATGCATCATATTTCAAAGCTTATAACTAAAACTCGTCTGAAACGAAAAGGTTACCATTTATACTGACAACCGCCGAATGATCGGCTAATGACTTGCCCTCATACGCTTTACAATAGCCTGTACACTAAAACAGCAGCCAAAAACCAAATACGGTAGATGGCTGCTGTTTCTTTTATTTAACCTGAACCTACTCCGTGATATGATCGAACAGCCGTACCTTGGGGCTGTTCGGGACCAGGCGCAGCCCTTTGGGAATACCTTGGTGTGCCTCACGCATGTGGTTTTTATACCATACGGTATAGCTTTCCTCATCCGTCCAGAAGGTCATCATCCAAATCTCGTTGGCATTATCTTTTGGGCTCAAAACATCCAGGCGCACAAAACCGGGGGCATTGTTCACCAACTGCGGGCGGTTCACGAAAGCCTCTTTCACTTCCGCAGCCATATCATTTGCAATTTCAAATGTGCTTAATGCTATAAACATGTGATATTTAATTTTAGCATGCCCTCCCCCATAGGAGCGGCATACATATTGGTTAGCTCAAATACTGGGTAATTCTAAACATAAATCCTCAAAAACCATAATCGGGTTAAGTGGCAGGCCAATGTCCAAAGTCAGATACAACGGCATTTCTGGGTATCGGTTTGCCTTTAGCCAGTATATACTGGGTGTTACCTTCGTAAATGACAGCAGGTAGTTTGAAATTCTGCGTTCGCGGTTATGCCTGAATACATTTTCCCCGTATCGCTTACGCCCTTCTGTTGTCTGGTAACATAACTTTATGGCCGTGTTAAGGTTAGGGTATAAAACGCATCCATTCACCTCTGACAGCTTATACGCATGGCACTGGAAAACAAAAACATACTCATCGTTGGAGGAACCTCCGGGATTGGGCTTAAAACATCGGAACTTTTACAAGGGCAAGGCGCAAATGTGATTGTCGCCGCGCGCCATAACTCTGCGGAAGCGGAGGCACTTCACCTGCTGCATGTACCCCTGGATGTGATGGCGTTTGATCAGGACTTTGTGTCGCAGTTGCCTCCCGAGCTACATGGCGTGGTGTATTGCCCGGGCAGCATCAAGCTAAAGCCTTTTGAGCGACTGAAGCCAGAGGATTTTCAACAGGATTATGCCTTAAATGTGCTCGGGGCGGTACAAGTGCTGCAGGCGGTGATGCCGCTGCTGAAAAAATCCGTAGGCGCCAGCGTTGTGCTGTTTAGTACGGTGGCCGCAAGTGTGGGCATGCCTTACCATACTTCTATTGCTGCAGCCAAAGCGGCTGTGCAAGGCCTTACGGTGGCGTTGGCGGCTGAATACGCCGCTGCAGGTATTCGTTTCAATGCCATAGCTCCTTCCCTGACAGAAACGCCGCTTGCCAGCACGCTGCTGAGCACTCCGGGAAAAAAGGAAGCATCCGCTAAACGCCACCCCCTTGGCCGGGTCGGCAAGCCGTACGACATGGCTGCCGCCGCTCTTTACCTCCTCTCTGAGGATTCCAGTTGGATGACAGGGCAAGTCCTGCACATCGACGGGGGTATGAGCACCCTGAAACCATTTTAAACTCACCGTATTTACCTCTTCCTTCATCCTGTTATTCAACTTTTTTCATCGCCCATGCATCTTTTCTGGTTTCGCCGCGATTTGCGGTTACACGACAATTCCGGCCTTTCTAAAGCACTGCAAAGCGGCAAGCCCGTACTGCCAGTCTTTATTTTCGATCGTGCTATTTTAGATGAGTTAAGCGACCGGAGAGATGCCCGCGTAACGTTTATTCATCGCACCCTCGAGGCTATGCACCGAGAGTTAGAAGAAAGAGGCAGCACCCTGCTTGTGCAGCATGGCACGCCCGAAGCAGTATTCCGGAGCTTGTTGCAGGCCTATGACGTGGAGGCTGTTTATACTAACGAAGATTACGAGCCCTATGCCCTGGCGCGTGACAAACAGATTGAAGCACTCCTTTCAGAGCATGCCGTCCCCCTGATGCGCTTCAAAGACCAGGTAATTTTCGGGAAGGATGAAATCCTGAGTAAGAGTAATACGCCTTACCGGGTATATACCCCCTATAAAAATTCCTGGCTCAAAACCTTCAGTCCTGAGATGGCGCAGCCGAAACCTGTTGCCGAACACCTGCACCAGTTGCTGCAGCATCCTGCCACTCCCTTACCGACTTTGACAGAACTCGGCTTTGAAGCAACCGACATCGACCTGCCGCTCCCTAAGCTAACCCCTGACGTGCTCGAGCAGTATGATGAAACCCGCGATCTGCCTGCGCTGGACGCTACCTCCCGCCTAAGCATGCACCTGCGTTTCGGGACGGTGAGTGTGCGACAAGCCGTGCAGCTTGGCGTGGCCTATAACCAAACCTGGCTGCAAGAGCTGATTTGGCGGGAGTTTTTTATGCAACTGCTTTTTCATTTCCCCACATCCAGCCAAGAGAGTTTCTCTCACAAGTTCAGGCACATTGCGTGGCGCAACAATGAGGAAGAATTTGAGAAATGGTGTACCGGCCAAACAGGATTTCCGCTGGTAGATGCCGGGATGCGCGAATTGAACGCTACCGGCTTTATGCATAACCGTGTGCGCATGGTGGTAGCCAGCTTCCTTGTGAAAGACCTGCTGATTGACTGGCGCTGGGGAGAAGCCTACTTTGCAGAGAAACTGATGGATTATGAGATGGCCAGTAACGTAGGCAACTGGCAGTGGGCCGCTGGCACAGGTGCCGATGCCCAACCCTATTTCAGAATCTTCAACCCAGACAGCCAGGTAAAGAAGTTCGACAAGGCCCATACCTATATCAAGCGCTGGGTACCGGAATTTGGCACATACCAATACCCTGCTCCCATGATAAACCACTCAGAAGCTAGAGACAGGGCCATTTCTGCTTACAAAAAGTCGATTGCCGCTTCGCAGTAGGACACTAATCAGCAGTTACTTTCTCATACATCTAAAAAAGAATTACCCATACATTCAGTCGTGTATGAGCCAGTAAACTGAGCGGATAGGCAGACTATTTGGGCTTATGGGCGAAGTTCTATAATATTGCACATGCTCCCGCGCAAACTTTTCCCCATCCTCTGCTTACTTAGCCTCCTCGTAGGGCCAATGGGAAATGTCTTTGCTGCTATTTTTCCACCCGACTCAACGCAAACGCAGGTAAACCGGCAACGCCTGCTTGTGATGGGCACAGCCTTCGGCGCTGGGTATACCGCCATGCTGGTTTCGCTGAATAGGGCCTGGTATACGGAAGCACGCACGAGCTTCCATTTTTTTAACGACAACCACGAATGGCGCAACATGGACAAGGCTGGTCACTTTTGGGCTACCTTCCAAGAGAGCCGTGCTGGGATCGATATGCTCTGGTGGGCGGGCGTACCCGAAAAAAAAGCTGTGCTTTGGGGTGGCCTCACAGGCCTGCTCCTGCAAACACCCATCGAGTTGTTTGATGGCTACCAACCTGCTTACGGCGCATCTGCCAGCGATATGATAGCCAATGCCGCTGGTTCTGCCGCAGTGGTAGCGCAGGAACTTGCCTGGCACGAGATCCGCATCATGCCTAAGTTCTCCTTCCATACTACGCACTATGCCGCAGTGCGCCCCAATGTGCTGGGGAGCAGTTTAGGGGAACAGGCCCTGAAAGATTATAATGGCCAAACGTATTGGCTTTCAACGGATATAGGGGCTTTTCTGAAACCGGAAAGTAAGTACCCAAAGTGGCTGAACATTGCCGTGGGGTATGGCGCCGAAGAAATCGTATATAACCATGCACCCAGCAATTTGGCAGCCGGGTATGACGCGCACCGCCAGTATTACCTCAGCCCCGACCTGAACCTGATGCACTTTAAAGGCCGTAGCAAAGTGTTGAACACCGCTTTATACCTCCTCAGCATCATCAAGGTGCCTGCACCGGCCCTGGAGTATAACCGCAAGGACGGACTGCGCCTGCACCCGCTTTACTTCTGACAAATGCCTTGTGCCTCCCCGGGTGCGCCATCTCCGTGCCTTATTTCTGAAGCGATAATTGCGTACCTTTGCAGGAAGTGCGTTGCGGCGCTTTGCCGTAGCCATGCCATGAGATACACTGAGAAACCATGAACGTAGGAGACCGCGTGCGGTTGATGTCTGGCCGCGAGGAAGGCATCATCACCCGCATTTTAGAAAACAACATTGTAGAAGTAGCCATCGACAACGACTTCACTATTCCGGTGGCGCGCCGCGAGGTGGTGGTGATTGCAGCCGAAGAATCGAAGTACCTGAAGAACGAGGAGGAGGACAGCAAGCCGCTTGTTAAAAAAGTGATCGCTGCGCCCGTTTTGGCGGCACAGGGCATCTACCTTGCGCTGGCGCACCAGTCGGATGAACTGCTGGCTGTGACGGTGGTCAATAACTCGGACCATGATGTGCTGTTCACCTCCGGAGAGGAACGTGACGGCAAATACCGCGGGCTGCAGAACGATAAGCTGGCTCCTAAAAACACACGTATCATCACGCATTACCACCTCAAGGACTTCGAAAAGTGGCCGACCCTTATCATCCAGTTCATACAGCACCGCAACGGCAGCCCAAACCTCTATGAGCCCGTGACGAAGAAGGTGCAGTTCAGGGCCAACTCCTTCTACAAAAGCAAGAAAACAGCGCCTGTGCTCAACAAAGAGGCTTACCTGTTTCAGCTCGACCAGAAGCCCGTTGCCGTAGACCCTGACAAGATCACAGAGCAACTGATCGATTCTGCTGCCCAGCACGAGAACTTCAAACTCAAGGCCCCGGACCATGAAGTGGACCTGCACATCGAGAAGCTTCAGGAAGACCACAGCGACATGAGTAACACCGCCATCCTGAAACTACAGTTAGAGAAGTTCCAGGATGCGCTGGACCGCGCCCTGGCCGCCAACATGCACGAGATCGTGTTCATACATGGGGCAGGCAACGGTGTGCTGCGCAAGGAAATACAGAAAATCCTGAGCCGCACATCCGGAATCAAGTTCTTTGAGGACGCCCGCAAGGAGAAATTCGGTTACGGCGCGACCCTGGTAAAACTTAAATAAGTTCTGAGTTCCGAATTATGGGTTCCGGGTAAAAATGGCATTTTTAAAACTCGGAACCCATAATTCGGAACTCAGAACTCGAATCTGCACCAGAGGTGCAGATTTTCCCTATCTTTGCATGGCAAAAAATATAACAGCAAGCCGTCTTATCGCTGCCCTTTATGGGGAGAGGAAAGTCCGGGCAACACAGAGCATCCTACTTCCTAACGGGAAGGGTCCTGCGCAAGCGGGATACAGCCAGTGCCACAGAAAATAACCGCCCTTTACAGTTAACAGGGGGCAAGTAACAGTGATCAGTTTTCTGGTAACTGTTTACTGCTAACTGCACACTGAAAAAGGGTAAGGGTGAAAAGGTGCGGTAAGAGCGCACCAGCGGCTGGGTGACCAGTCCGGCTGGGTAAACCTTAGGAGTTGAAAGACCAAATAGGCTGACAGTGCCGTGCCTCGGCGCGGCTAAGGGCTGCTCGTCCGATGTCAGTGGGTAGGTCGATGGAGCCTGTGCGCGAGTGCAGGCCTAGATAAATGATAAGACGTGTGCCTTCGGGTGCACGACAGAACCCGGCTTACAGGCTTGCTGTTGTTTTTTGCTTTCCCCTCCTCTTTTCATAATCCTGGTACTTTGTTGATCAAGGTTCTTCTGCCTCTTGGTTCCTTTGAAGAAATAACAGCATGGCACGAATAGTAGCCTTTCCGTTTACTTAACATAAATAAGCAACCACACCCTTTATATGCACTCATTCGGAAGTGGCTTTGATGGTTGCTATCTTTGCAGTCTGATTCTGACAAAATATGATTGACCTGACTTTGTACGACCCGTTCGAGAAGATGCAGTTTACAGACACAAACTGTTTTCTGTGCGGCACGAAAATCACACCCGAGCACCGGGCTCCTGTATTTGCAGCATGGCTGCAATCGAAATACGGCCTGGCCCAGAAAGAACTGCTCCTCCTCGACAAAAGCGTAACGACCTTTAGCGAACTGACTATCCCCTGCTGCGATCATTGCCATACCCATTACCTACTCCCTCTCGAGGCTGAAATGGAGGAGGCAGCGGCCAAGGGCATTGCTGGGCTAAAAGCATTAGAACCACAGAAGCTTTTCCAATGGATTGGCAAAATGTACTATGGAACGCTGGTGATGGAGCTGATCAAGGAGATGAATCCGCTCATGACACCCCAGTATGCCGTGAGCGAAGACCCGAAAATGTTGCCTAAGTTTCAGGCTTTTTTCCAGGTGCTGCAGTCGCTCCGGGTACCGATGGTATTTTCCGATTTCATGCCTTGTTCATTGTTTTTGCTGGAGGTAGCACCGGCAGAAGACGCGCTCCCCTTCGAGTACCAGGACGAACTGACCACGATGGCATTTAGCATCAAAATTGGGTCTGTCGCTATCGTCTGCACGCTGCTCGATAACGGCATCATTGGCAAAGCGATGGGCAAACTCTACCGCCTAACAGAAGGCCGGCAACTTCACCCGATCCAACTGGCAGAATTTAAAGCGCGTACTTTTTATGCGGCGTACATCTTTAATGTCGTGCCCGAGTATTTTATACGTCCGGTCAAGCCCGAAGACGACCATTTGGTACTCGATACCCTGATCGACGATGTGCGCACCGAGATTTTCAACCCCTGGGACATGTCGGCTTACGCGCATATGCTCGAGGAAATGCTGAAACCCTGGAACATCCGTGAACAGGAGATTCTGGCAGACCCGCAACAGCCTCTGAGCTTTCTGGTAGATGAGCAGCTTCAGTTTAAGCCGCTCGCGCATTTCCAGAGATAGCGCAAATTTAAAGCGGGACCTCTGATTCAGGGTCCCGCTTTAAATTTGTGCTTAACTGTGCTTAGTCAATCAGGAAACTTACGTTTACCTCTGTCGAAACAATTACTTCACCACCGGCAATGGAGGGACCGGCAGAGCGGTCATAAGAGGCTTCCATCATGGTTGCTTTATACATGGGCTGAGGTCCTCGGCCACGCTCTATCTCATTGATGGCATACACACGCCCAACCCGCGCTCCCAGTTCGCCTGTCAGCACAGTGGCTTTTCGCTTTGCGTCTGCCACCGCCCTGCGGCGTGCCTGCTCTTTCAAACGTTCCTCATCCTCTACCTGAAAGTTAATGCCGTTGACCTGGTTTACCCCAGCATCATAGATACCGGCTAGCAGATCATCAAACCTGTTCAGGCGTTTCACCCGCACTGTCATCGTCTTTTGGGCATGGTAAAAATCTGGGCTGGTCTTTCCGAACTCACCTCCGGTATACATTGGCTGTAATGTAACATACGAAGTCTGTATGTCCCGCTCGCTTACCCCTTGCCTTTTCAGATAGCTAATTATGGAGGCAGCTTTTTTATCGGTTTCCTTACGGGCCTCCTCCAAAGTGTTGGCCCTGGTCTCAACTCCTAAACTTATAATCACCTCTGTAGGCGGCACCCGAATTTCACCAACACCGGTTACAGTAACCAATGGTGGCATCTGGGCTTGTTGTGCCTGCACCACTGTAATAGAGAACAGACAAAATAAAACGAGCAATAAAGGAAGCTTTTTCATATCAAGGAATTTTAAGGTATCCACAGGTTCTATATAGGCCTAACCTATATAGAACCTGAGTTATCAAATGCTATGCCATACCTGTTACAAATAAACAAAAAAGCCCCAGGTACAACTACCCAGGGCTTCCTGCTGTGATGTTTAGCATGGGTTATGCTTCTTCGTAGGCATATTCCTCGTCCGAAGAGCTGTAACGAGATACCAGTATAGCACCAATTGTCAGCGCACCAGCAGCTAGAATCAGTTGTGTGGTTGTAAACCTGCGCGAAGCCTTCAGTATGATATGCCCCATGTCCTGCATCAGGTCAGGCAGTTTATCTGGTCTTCCCTGCATCACATGCATGGCCGACTCTACTGTGCGCGACATGTCGTGCGGCTGCAGCAAAGACAGCACACCGCTGTCGGCGTTCTGCTGTTTTTGGTTTTGCTGGTTCTTGTTCTCGTTTTTATTTGAATTATCGTTCTGGCTCTGATTTTGAGAATTAGTGTTTTCCATAGTTTTAATTGCTGTCAGTTATGTAATATCGATTGAGTAAAAGGTACGTAGCTTGTGTCAAAAGGGTACTAGCTACTTTTTTTGCGGCCGTGCGCCGTGCTGCACCATAATCTCGTCCATGCGCTGCTGCAGTTTGTCTGCACTGATCATCATGCTGGCTGGGAAACCTACCGTCAGGTCAGCCAGATCTAGCTCTTCTGCTTCGGGTCTATAGTCGTACTTACCTGACACACCCTTTTCATTGAAGGTACCTTGCGTATTTTTCAGGTCAATCCCGTAGGTTTTTAGCTTTGTTTTGAGCTGTTCAAAAGCTTCCGGCTTCACGCCTTCGTATCGTAATGTCATGGCTATTTATCGCAAAAATTCGTGTTTGAAGATTTATATATAGTAACGCAAGAAGAGTTTATTAGTTAGCATTCGCAAGAAAAGGCACAAGACTGAAATTTTTAAAATTGATTATCAGCAACATAATATGCGAAGCGAAAAAATATTAGAGGGCCTTCTTGTAGATAAAAAAGTGGTCACCTATATTTGCACCACAATCAGACAGAACGGCCCGTTCGTCTAGGGGTTAGGACGCTAGATTTTCATTCTAGTAACAGGGGTTCGATTCCCCTACGGGCTACTACAGCAAAAAAAGCCGCTCCACATGAAATGGAGCGGCTTTTTTGGATCAATAATCTCCCCTTCAGTTAGATTCATCGACCTTTTAAGCAAATCAGCTATTTTGATAAACATCAAAAGGAAATTACTTTTCAGAAATCTCCTTTTGAAAACATTATCATTAGCCACAACTTCCTTGCATATCACAGGAATCACCTTTCATAATCTTGATTTCTGGCTTTGGCTTTTCTTCACTCCACTCCAGCCAGGCACGCTCTAAAACACCCAGAAATGCCTGAGGATCTTTCGCACCGGCAACAGCCAGTTTACCATTCATCAGAAAGAACGGAACACCAGACACCCCTATTCTTTGAGCTTCGGCGATGTCGTAACTGACCTCGTCGGCAAATTTATTACTGTTCAAGGCTTCTTTCACCTCAGCTTCGTCCAGCCCTATCTCCTTGCCTAACTGCACCAACACTTCTGTGTCACAAATGCTACGGCCTTCAGTGAAATATGCGCAGAACAGCTTTTCTTCAGCCTCGTTTTGCAGCCCTTTGGTTTTGGCATAAAGGGAAAAGCGGTGCGCATCAAATGTGTTGGGGAATTGGATCTTCTCAAAGTTGTAATCCAATCCTACCTCTTTTGCAAGTTGCGCTATCTGGTTGTGCATTTGCACACTCCGTTCTCTGCTCATACCTTTCAGCCTGCCCACAGTCTCATAAAAATCAGCTCCTGTTTGCTGCTTATAATCCGGGAACAGCTGATAGCTGTGCCACACAACCTCCACCTCGTCTCTATGGCTGAATTGTGCCAACGCAGTCTCAAACTTACGCTTGCCGATGTAGCAGAAGGGGCACACAATATCAGACCAGATTTCTATTTTCATCTTACTATCTTTCATGGCTAACTTTTCAGAATTAGTGGAGCCGTTCTGTATTCAGAACTTCCCGTTATTGTTTTTCCACTGGTCTTTTGAAGGAATGGTTTCCAGCACATCCCAGTGCTCTGCAATTTTGCCTTTCTCTACACGGAACAGGTCGTAAAATGCTGTATGCTGACCACCCAGTTGGCCCTCACTAACAACCAGCACGAAGTTGCCTTCGCCTAACACCTGGTGCACTTTGACGTACTGCATCATGATGCCTTGCTTCGCCCACTCCTCCAATGCCTTTCCTAATCCAGACAGACCGTCGCCGATGTAAGGGTTGTGCTGGACATAGGTGTCGCCGTCAAAGTAGCCGGTCAGCTTCTCCATTCTGCCGTTCACCAGTATGTCATCCACAAAGTTTTTAACCAGTGTCTTGTTTTCACCCGTTTTATCCAAGTCTTCCAACTCAGTAGCGCCATCAATCATAGTATGGCCGCTTGGATTAGCAGGCTGTGTCTCCTGCAGGTTGTCCCAGTGCTCCACAATCTTTCCTTCCTCAAATCGAAAGATTTCGAACCCGATTTTTGGGCCAAACACGTTGTATTCATTATGGGCAAACACATAATCTCCGTCCGCAAAAACTCTTACTGTATTCACTTTCGTTTCCCCTTTTGGAAGAATACTGGCGAATGCCACAAACCCTTCCAGACCATCGGCTACCTGTAAATTGTGCTGGATATACTTATCTGGGTTAATTACTTTAACAGGCTCTGTTTCTCCTGTTTCCAAAGCCTTTAATAAGGCCACTACCTTTTGCTTGTTTGATGTTTTCATTTCTGTCTTGTCTTTACCGTCTGATGGATTTACTTCTGATGTTCTGCAGCCGGCTATACTAATACCTGCCATCATTGCTAAACTTAATACTGTCTTTTTCATTTACTACTTTGTTAATTGATGATGCAAAGTTGCAATGAATCAACGCGTTGCAAAAGGTAGGTTTAGTCCTTTGGATGATACTTTTGGGCAGATGCCTTATGCAGCAAACTGCTCTCTGAATTCCACAGGCGTGCTGCTGTTGTGCTTGTGGAAGTACTTAATAAAGTTGGTAGGTTCCTGAAAACCCAGCGAATAGCCAATCTCTTTTATGCTGTCGTTGGTATGTGCCAGCAGTCTTTTTGCCTCCAGCATTACCCTTTCATCGATGATGCTTTTAGGGGATTTGCCGAGTATCTTCGTTGTTGCTTGGTTTAGTCGTTTTTCAGTCACACTTAGTTTAGCCGCATATCCATTAACTTGCTTCAATTGCCTGAAATCAGCTTCTACCAAATCCCTGAAAAGCATGGTATAGTCTAAGTCCGGCCCTTTCTTTAGCTCTGTGAAATCCTTCCTTCTGCGCTCTCTTTCAGCTAGCAACAGGAAACTATGCAGCAGGCTTTTTAGCGTATCGGCGTTGTACATTTCGTGCTTGTTAGTCAGTTCTGCTTCCATCAAGCGGAAGAGGACTTTAAAATTGTCTGTAGAGCTATCAAGCTGCACTTGGGAAACGCCTAGCAGGTCATTGAACAGAATGGAACTGCGGAGAAACTTCATGTCTGCCTCAGTCCTGAAAAAGAAATTGTCGGTAAATAGAATAGCTTTGGCTTCAAAGCTCTCTTTAGGGTCAAAGAGTTGAACCGCGTTTTTATTCAGAAAGAGCAGCGTTTGTGGTTTAATCTCGACCGGATTGAAATCTACCAAATGGGTTGGGGTGCCCTTTTGAAACCAGAGAATGTGATAGAAAGCCGTTCTATGGGGAGAAGTTAGTATGTCTTTGCTTTTCTTGTATAGGTCAGTGATGGATACAATTTCAAACTCGACAGGCATTCCTTCCTTAAAGTCATAGTTTCTGATTTGCTCTGTCATTTTGAATTGTGATATAATTACCGCTAAAAATAAATCAGGCAAATAGTGTCAGTTTTGCCTGTTTTACAAGAACCTATCAACAGTTCAACTCCTTTTACGGCATATAATTAAATGCATCTCCGTTGGAAGTCAACATACCTAGTTCTGCACTTTGTAGGATTCATAGGTTGCCTCAGATTCAAAATAAAATACTTCTCCATTTACAGAGCCTGGCCTAAGGGCAATAAATGCAATTGATTTGTCCACCTCTTTTCCAGTATATGAATCCAGTGCAACACGCACCTGACGCTCATTCTAGATAGTTTTCAAGCACATCTGACAGCATCCATAGTACTGCTTACCTTTAAATTCAACTGGAAACTGTGCTTTGCCCATGTAAAAATTGTTGACCATGCACACAAATTCTTTTGGAAGACCAGCATGTATTTGAACAGGTTCTTTTACACCTAATGATGCCACAAAGTCCTGAGATGCATGCACTGAACTGTTTTGCTCATTCGTTGATTTAGCTGCATAAGCGCTTTCCTGTGTTTTATATTCTTTGCAACAACTTAAAAGCAATACAAAGGCTACTGTGAAATAAGTCAGTTGCTTTTTCATTTCTTATCAGAAAATAATTTGCTGGAATAGCACTACTGCCATAATTATGAAAACAACGGCATACACAAACCTTTTCAGCCAAACCTGTCCTGTTTTAGGTGGCATTTCGTCACCTGTTTTGCAGCAATCCTTCATGACAGTATCATTTTGTGCTTTTTTGGGGAATGAGACTGCAAGGCCCTTCATACCTGACAAAAATACTGATCCACAATACCCTAGATAATCGGAAGATAACCGGCAGAAACCCAACAACCGTGATGGCCACTATTCCCATCATCATAGCCATCGTTACTTCTTCCACGAACTGGTGAAGTATAAAAAAGGATACCAGGAAGATGGCCACGTTAAAAGCGAAGCTAACATACATGGCTCCATAGTAATACCCAGTCTCAGGCTCAAAAGCTTGACCGCAGCACGAGCAATACTTATACATGTCTGCAAATTTGGTGGTATATAAGGTGCCTTCTGGAAACATATTCCCTTCACGACAACGTGGGCATTTAATAGTAAGCGCACTATATAAAAAAGAACTTTTCTGGCTCATAATTTTATTCTTTAATAACTCTACAAAGTTAACCCGCTAACAGGGCTATATATCTGCACAAAGGAGACGAATTACTGTACTTTTGTACCACATTTATGAATAAAGAAAATCGGGCTACACCTTAATAAATCAATCCGTAACTTAAACTGCGTAAAGAACTCTGATGCCGAAAGAACTTTTACCTATTTACCAGATACAGGATTTCAAGGCCCGGACACAGAAAGCCCAGTACTTCTACTTTAGTTCGTTCGCAGCGCACCTGCAGGAACACCTTTTTATACGTGAACCCCATAAGCACGACTTCTACATCGTGCTTTTCGTGAACCGGGGAACAGGGATTCATACCATAGATTTCAAGGCGTATGACGTAAAGCCGGGTATGTTCTTTTTTATGACGCCTGGCCAGGTCCACAGTTGGGAACTGTCTGAGGATGCCGATGGCTATGTCATGTTTTTCACACAAGAATATTATGCCAGGGAGTACCCAAGCAGAATACTTTTTGATTACCCCTTCTTCAATGCCTTACTCTACAACCCGTTTATGCATATCACGCAGGAAGATGAAAGTGTGCTCATCCCCATTTTGCATAAACTAGAGCTCGAGCACAAGCAGCCATTGCTGATGCGAGAAGCTATGCTCAGCAGGTATCTGGATGTACTTCTAATCGAGTTGACCCGTATCTTCCGGCCAATTGAAGGCAGAGCAAGCCATCAAGGGAAAGAATAAACCCTCCTGCAAAACCTGGAGCGACTTATTGACTTATATTACAAGGAACACCAGCCTATAGCCTTTTATGCTGAGCATTTGCATGTAACTACGAAGCACTTAAATACCGTCTGCAAAAATTATTTGAATAAGACACCAAAAGAGCTGATGCAACAACGGACACTGCTGGAAGCACAAAGGCTATTAGTTCATTCTGACTTGACTAGCTCTGAGATCGCTGCAGAGCTCGGTTATTTAGACAGCGCTTATTTCTTCCGCTTCTTCAAAAAACAGAGCGGGGTTACTCCCGAGCAGTTCAGAGTAACAAATTCGAAGTCATTACCTTAAACAATCTGGTTTTAGAAGTCCATACATTCTTCTAATATTATCAAATCCCTGTGGATAAAGTTCGATAATTCTATCCTTTGGTCTACCACAGTTAAAAAGCCGCTCCATGTAAAATGGAGCGGCTTTTTTGATTCGATAAGTATCGCTTTGGGTTCTTATAATTATTTAGTAGCCTCCCAAAGCCCAGGGCAGCCTAGATTAAAGCAGAAGAAAACATGATTCCTGCCTGACTTTAGAATGGTGAAAATGAAGCTAATTCATTGATCTTGTTTATATCAACAAACTTCTACTTTGCACCAAGAAACATTATATTTTCTAAAAAAAGCAGATAAGCTAGTCTTCGACTTTGGACATCTTATCAATTTCATCATCTTTCCCAGTTAAATCGCGCTTAGCTTTTTTTGCCGCAGTTTTTTATAAACTACTGATGTTATTTCCTTCCCTTAAATACTTTTTGATGCTGCTTCTCCTGTAGGTTTCTTGATCTGGTGCTGCATGTCTTAATTACTTTACTCTTAAATAATATTTGTAAATTTCTAAGTAACAAAATCATCTTTTTTGTA
Source organism: Pontibacter sp. CAU 1760 (assembly GCF_054482735.1). Classification (NCBI taxonomy): domain Bacteria; kingdom Pseudomonadati; phylum Bacteroidota; class Cytophagia; order Cytophagales; family Hymenobacteraceae; genus Pontibacter; species Pontibacter sp. CAU 1760. The sequence continues at coordinate 33,967 of NZ_JBTLRL010000004.1, read as the reverse complement.
CGCACGAACGAAATAAATCATTTTCTGCATTGGGGATAATACATGAATGCGATTTTCTAAATCAGGAAATCACTTAGAGACAGCCAAATATTAATGCTTTTCGTATGGAAACAACAGGTTTTATAATTATACTAGCAGTATATATAACTCCGGTAGTTTAAATTAATATCTTCACCTATACAAAACCAAAAGACGTAAGACATGACATTTGCCTCCTCCCGCCGCGACGTCCTGAAAAGTATTGCATTAGGTACTACCGCCGCTCTTTTTTCACCACATGCGTTACTGGCGGCCACACGCCAGCAAAAAGACCGCCTCGGTGTGGCGCTGGTAGGCTTGGGCTACTACAGCACCGATTTGTTGGCACCGGCCCTGCAGCAGACGAAGAATTGCTACCTCGCCGGCATCGTGACGGGTACCCCCTCTAAGGCCGAGGAGTGGAAGAAGAAGTACAACATCCCCGACAAAAATATATATAACTACCAGACTTTTGACCAAATCGCCAACAACCCGGATATAGATGTGGTGTACGTGGTGCTGCCCCCTTCCATGCATCGGGAGTACACAGTGCGGGCGGCCAATGCCGGCAAGCATGTATGGTGCGAGAAACCGATGGCCATGACGGAGCAGGAATGCCGGGAGATGATTGATGCCTGTAACAAAAACAAGAAAAAGCTGGCCATTGGTTACCGCCTGCAGCACGAACCCAACACACAGGAGTACATGCGTATCGTGAACCAGAAGCTACTGGGAAATGTGAAGCAGGCAAGATGCGGTGCCGGCTACCGCGAGAGCCGCACAAACCACTGGAAGCAAACTAAGGAATTGGGCGGGGGCGCGCTCTACGACATGGGCGTTTATGCCATCCAGGGCGCGCGACTGGGAACAGGCCTGGAGCCTATCGCCATTGCATCGGCGAAGATTTCTACTACACGCCCTGAGATATACACCAACATTGACGAGACAACAGTGGCAAAGCTGGAGTTTCCGGGTGATGTGGTTGCCGACATCAAGACCAGCTTCGGTGAGAACATTAACTACCTGAACATCGCCTGCGACAAAGGAACAATTAAGATGGAACCGTTCCAGAGCTATGCCGGGGTAAAAGGCAGCAGCCCGCTCGGAGAAATCAACCACCCCTACGAGGTGCCGTGGCAGCAGGCAAAGCAAATGGACGATGACGCTATGGCTATCATGCAGAACAAGCCGATGCTAGTGCCAGGTGAGGAAGGTCTCCGCGACATCCGGATAGTGGAAGCAATCTATAAAGCCGCAGAGTCGGGCCAGCGCGTGAAGCTTTAGGGTCAGAGTTACTTTCCTGTATACATCAGGTAAGCAAACGTTCATTTTATACATTTTATATGCCGCATAATGAGCATATGCAAACCCCTTTATTTGTTCGGCACCGTAAATTGAGAAAATATAGTGCTTGATGAATAAATCCTCGAAAACTGTATTGATAGATGTAGAACTTAAAAAGCATGTCTAATGTAAATCGGGCTTTGAAATGCTACTTCTTGTTGAAGCAATCCGCTCCTCTCCCACCTCAAAATACTTTCTCAAGACTGCTAAGTCCTTGTGGATTAAGTTCGATAACTCACTCCTTCGGTCTACATAAAAGGCCTCCAGTTAATTCTGGAGGCCTTTTACTTTTATAATAGGTTTCTATGTGGTCACTTCATCGTTTTAGACTAGGTGCATTGACCAAGTGGAATGAGAGACTGGAGGCTAGGTAAGTCGGCAGTACAATACCGTAAAAAAGGCAGCTCCATTCCTCTCTTACTTTTATCTGAGAGTCTGGACAGTACTTAGGGCTATCGATGGGGATTAGCAAGTGTAAGACAAAAGGCAAGACGAGGGAGAAAGATCGCTCACTTTAACCACTCATACTATGGAAAAGATGACAAGACAGTGTGTGGGCATCGACATCGCCAAAAAGAACTTCACCGCCTGTATTTGCAAATTATTCCCTAATTCCGGCTTGTGCTTCTCCCAGGTGATCCTTTGCTCTTATCAAACTATACCACGGGTAAGGGCGTAACTTAATAGCTCAGCCGTGCTGTTAAGGCCTGCTTTTCTTAATATATTTTTGCGGTGGGTTCTGACAGTTTCCGGGCTTAGAAATAACTGTTGTGCAATGAGACGGCTGCTGTTACCTTTTAATAAAAGTTTGATTATCTCCCGCTCCCGAGCGCTGAACTCTGTTTCAGCTTTATTAAACTTTAGATTCTGCGGTTCGATATGAAATACCTCATGCGTGTGACGGTTAATCTTTAGAGCCTGCGGCACTTGGGTAATGCCTAGGTAAGTAACATCAGTATATATGTTAGAGAAAACAAAGGGGAGGTTATTTTTGTCAAAGTAAAGCGGCAAGCACTGGTGTTGAACAGTGATTATTCTTCCGTCTTTTTTTCTTGCCCTGTAAAAATAAACAAAGAAAATTAGTTTTCTTTCCTCTGCCGGACGGCTTTCGAAATACTCCATCCCTAATTGAGTGACCAAGAGGTTAAACCTGTTATCCTCCGGCAAACCAAACTGCAACAAGAATTCAGCATCCTGGGCTAGTATCTCTTCCGCAGAGTAGCCGCTGACTTCTTCGCATTCCCCGGAGACCGATTCCGTATGCCAGGTACTGAGGTTAGACACAACAACAAAAGACTGCCCAATTGTCCACAGGTCTTTTATTAAAGGATGATTGGCCAGTTGTTTCTTATACTCATTGTCAGGCACGATAAAATGCTGGTGCTCAAATACCTTAAGAAGGTCTACAAAGGTATATTGCTTAGCCATAAGTATAAAAAGATCATCGCAGTACTTAACTGCGCTTTTATTGTAAAATACCTCAATTGGGGTATTGGATGCTGTCTGCATTAACCCTAACTTCGATAACACTAATAACTAAATGAATTATAAATTATTATTAAATTAATTAAATAGATAGAGGATTCCAAATTATCTGAATACTTGCTCTAATATTGCTGGCCCAGCCACATCTGGTCAACATGCTACTTAGTGTGCAGTGCTGGCGAGCCACTCGAGCTTATTGACTGACCCTCCTTAGTGTGTATAAAAGCCTATCAGGGTATAGTGAGCAGTAAGTGATTAAGTGGGCTTATGCACAGGTGAAAACCCTCTTGCTATTTCCTATATTCTTTGATTAATTTATGAGATGTACTGAAACCAATAATTAGAATCAACTCTCCTACTTGAGTGGCTACAAAGCATAGATAACAGAAAAAATCTAGCTTGAACCCTCCAATGCACTGCCAAGAGCATTTGTCTGTATCTGCTGTAATCTTCAGGAAAATATTTCTAATTAGTGTTTTATGGAAACTAAATATTTTTATCCTTCCGGCTCTTTACTGCTAAAAACTAAGCAGCTTTTTATAACCCAGCTGTCACCAGGTAGCGCAAAGGCGCACCCTGTTTTATGGCAGTTCCTTTTTGTCTATTTAGCCAGCAGCATGCTTAATATAGTATGCGCACAAGCCCCAACAATTCAGTGGCAAAAACCGCTCGGGGGCACTTCAGATGATGTCCCGCAAAGCATCTATCAAACCAAAGACGGAGGGTTTGTTATAGGCGGCGTGGCTGCTTCTAAAGACGGCGATGTGGTAGGCAACCACGGAGGTGGTGATTTATGGGTAGTGAAGCAGAGTAGTTCAGGAGATATTGAATGGAAAAAAGCACTAGGTGGCTCTGGCCAGGAAAAGGGGACATTGCTACAGCAAACCCTCGACGGTGGGTACATAGTAGGAGGCACAACTGCCTCCTCTAACGGAGACGTGGTAGAGCACAAGGGAAAGGGTGATATATGGGTGGTGAAATTGTCAAGTTCAGGAGCTATCCAATGGCAGAGATGCCTAGGTGGCCGGGCATCTGATGAAATCGTGGCACTGCAGGAAGTAGTCATCGACGGTGTTGCACAAGGCTACATTGTAGGAGGAAATACATCATCGAGCGATGGGGATGTTTCCGGGTACCATGGCGGAAAGGATGTATGGATTGTCAAGCTGTCTGCATCTGGTGAAAAACAGTGGCAGCGGGCTCTGGGCAGCGGTGGCGAAGAAACCTTGAACGAATTAAATCCCACACCTGATGGCGGATTTATTATTGGCAGCCGGACCAGTACGAACGGAGGAGATGTTTCCGGAGTGCATGGAAGTGTGGACCTCTGGATAGTGAAACTAAACAACTCAGGGGGCATAGTATGGAAACGCACTCTTGGAGGCTCGGGGCTAGAAAACTTCGCAGCGGTGAAACCCACTAAAGACGGAGGCTGTATTGTAGCAACTGACTCAGATTCTAACAATGGTGATGTAGGAGGCACCTCAGCAGATAGTAAGATTTGGATCGTAAAGCTTGATGCCTCAGCAAATATTACATGGAAGAAGCGGTATGATGAAAATGGAAGGTCATCTTACAAAAGCATTAAGCTGACCGGAGATGGCGGCTATATAGTGAGCGGCGAGGGACAAGACAACAGCAACTCAACCTCAGGAGGCGTGCTTGTGTCAAAGCTTAACGCTAACGGCACGGAAGCCTGGAGAAAAGAGCACGGCATAGGAAGTGAAGGGGTATACTACAATAACGAGCCGTACCTAATGCAGCAAACGGCTGATGCGGGGTATATTCTGGCAGGGGCAACGCAAAAAAAGGGCTCCTCTTATGATATCGGCCATTGGATGATGAAGTTGGATGCGATTGGCAATAAAACATGGGACAGAGTGTATGGCGGTAGCAGAGAAGACTGGTACTGGGCTGGCTGCTGCGGAGCAAATACTTTAAGCGGATATATCTACTTCTCCTCCCTCCTTCCCTATATGAACCTGCAGTCCAGTGATGGCGGCTACTACTTCGCTGTTTCAACTAAATCAATAGACGGGGATGTAAAAGGCCTTCATTACAGCCCCAGGCTGGGCCTGCGTGCTGATATGTGGGTAGTGAAGCTATATCCTGAAAGCCTGACTATTTCGAGGTCCCTGGCAGTAACAGCTGAAGAAGAAGCACCGGAAATATTTAGTAAAGCCAGCGCTTATCCCAACCCGTTTTCCGCTCAAGCAACCATTCAGTTTACAGCAACAGAAACAGGAACAGCTTCCGTTGAATTGTACAATATTACCGGCGCAAAAACAGGAACACTATTCAACGGTAAGGTTAAAGCCGGTGAGAGTTATTCCGCTAAAATAAGTGATACCAGGTTGGCAAAGGGTACTTACATATATTTGATTAGAAACAACCGTAGCCACATGAGTGGCCGGCTGATCAAAAACTAAGTTTCATGAAAGTTAGGCTTGACATCCTTACCCTTACAGGTTGATTTAATTTTAGTCCTCCTGTAGGACAGTCCAAATAAATACGTGATGAATTAAGCGCCATAATGGCGATTCTTATTAATGTCAGCGGTAGTTTGAAGCAGCTTTACCTCCGGCAGCACCCCAGCCGGGCTTTTAGCCGTGTTCCCGGTATGAATCATAAAGTCGGTTTTACCCATTGTGTTCACGCTATACTTATCATAGTAAGCCGCCTTCAGGAAATCGCGCAAATGGTTCTTCAGGCGCTCTTCGCGCTCGTTCAGGTCGATGGTGGTGAGGCATTTCTTGAGCCCCGCCATCTCGGCACGGGAGGTTTTATTACGCAGGAACGCCTTGTTCCGCGCCTGTTTCGGCTTAAGTACGGTGGGGTGCAGGGCGGCATGTCTGTTTTCTCAGGCAGGATGAATAAAATCGAACGTATGTTATACTCTCTTTCTTGCCACCAGCTAACCTGGGTCTTCTACAACTCAGAGCCCTTTATGATTAAGTTATGATGTGTATCTGCTAATTGTGATGAGGTTACCCACTCGAAGTTTATGTTGCATGCCCGTTGCAACACTTGCAAAACAAACCTTGCAACGGGCGAGCAACTTTATCCATTGCATTAAAAACACATCGAGTGGCAAGGCTAATTCGTCTTTGATTGAAAGTATCTAATTCACAGGTTATTCATCTAATCAGAATTACTGCAGGTTTTGTCATAAACTTGTTTGCTATTATCAAATTTCCCGATTCCTTTTATTGGACATCCGTCTGATCGATTGAAATAAGACTTCTTGTTATCTAGCACACACAATAATCATTCAAAATAGCCTAGCAACCTTCGCGTCGTTTTTCGTTTACAAGGGTATTGTGCTGCTACACAAGGCATTGCAAAACACAAACCCCCATACTATGAACGACAAAGAGCATGAGCACCTGCACCATGCATCAGGCGCAAAGCATAAGGCAGAAGATAAAATTGACAGCATTGAAGAACATTTAGAGGATAAGACGCTGCACGGCCATACCGGGGCCATCCAAAAGGACACCCTCAAGCACCCACCGCACACTGAGCATGCGGAACACGGCAAGCACGAAGGCCACCAGGACCACCACCGCATGATGATCGAGGACTTTAAGAAAAGGTTCTGGATATCGCTTGCCCTCTCTCTGCCGGTAATCATTCTGAGTCCGATGATACAGGGCATCTTGGGCTATACCCTCGATGTGCCTTATAGCATGTTCATTGCCTTTGCACTTTCCAGCATTATCTATTTTTATGGTGGTTGGCCGTTTCTGAAAGGGCTGGTAGAGGAAGTCAGGAAAGGATCGCCGGGTATGATGACCCTGATCGGAGTGGCTATTACCGTGGCCTACCTCTACAGCACTGCCGTGGCTTTTGGCCTCGAGGGGATGGACTTCTTCTGGGAACTCGCTACCCTGATCGTGATCATGCTGCTGGGTCACTGGATCGAGATGCGCTCGGTGCTTGGGGCCTCCAAAGCGTTGGAATTGCTGGTTAGTATGATGCCCGACGAGGCACAGTTAATACGAAACGGGGAAACAGTTACGGTGAGCGTAGATGCCCTCCGCCCAAACGACATCATTCTGATAAAACCCGGTGAGAAAGTGCCAGCTGATGGTGTGGTAACGAAGGGTGAGAGTTACCTGAACGAGAGTATGCTGACAGGTGAGAGCAAGTCCGTGCAGAAAACACCCGAGGACAAGGTAATCGGGGGCTCTATTAACGGGAACGGATCGTTGCAGGTACGCGTGCTGACCACCGGAAAAGACAGCTACCTGAACAAAGTGATCAAACTGGTGCAGGATGCCCAAAAAACAAAATCGGAAACGCAGCGGCTGGCTGACAAAGCGGCCAAATGGCTGACCTTTGTAGCCCTCACGGCGGGCTTTGCCACTTTCTTTGCCTGGTGGCTAATGGCCGATACCGCGTTTGGCTTCGCCCTAGAGCGCATGGTCACTGTTATGGTTATCTCTTGTCCGCACGCACTTGGTCTGGCTATACCTTTGGTGGTGGCTATCTCTACGGCTGTATCAGCTAACAATGGGCTTCTTATCCGTAACCGTACCGCATTTGAGAACTCCAGGCTCATTACCACCATCATATTTGATAAAACGGGAACGCTTACACAGGGCTCGCACGAGGTAGCACAAATCGTTGCTTTTGACAAGAACTATACCCAGCAGGAGCTGCTTCGCCTTGCCTCAGGCGTAGAGCAGAACTCGGAGCATTATATTTCGCAGGGTATCCTCCGGAAGGTAAAAGCAGAGGGAATAGCTATACCTGCCGCTACAAAGTTTACCTACCTGCCAGGCAAAGGCCTTGAGGGTATTGTGGAAGGAAGAGATGTTAAAGTTGTAGGCCCTAATTACATGAAGGAGTTTGGTGTGCAGGTGCCGGAAAGCCAGGCCGAGGAAGGCGTGGAAACTGTGGTATACATTATGGTAGACCAACAAGTGACAGGCTATATCACCATGCGCGACCAGATCAGACCAGAGTCTGCGGATGCCATCAGGATTCTGAAAGAGAACGGCATCAAAAACCTGCTGCTAACCGGCGACAACGAGCGGGTGGCCAAAAGCGTGAGCGACAAACTGGGTATGGACGGCTACCTTGCCAACGTGCTGCCCCACGAGAAACAGGAGAAAATCAAGGAGCTGCAGGCGCAGGGCGAATTTGTGGCCATGACCGGAGACGGCGTGAACGATGCCCCTGCCCTTGCGCAGGCTGATGTGGGCATTGCCGTAGGCTCCGGTACCGATGTGGCCGCCGAAACAGCTGATATTATTCTCGTCAACAGCAACCCCCAGGACATTGCCTCCCTGATACTTTTTGGTAAAGCTACTTATCGAAAGATGATCCAGAACCTGATCTGGGCAACAGGTTACAACGTGATCGCCCTGCCCTTGGCAGCCGGTGTGCTCTACCAGCAGGGCATTATGGTCTCTCCTGCCGTGGGTGCTGCCCTTATGAGCTTAAGCACTGTAATTGTAGCTATAAACGCGCAGTTGCTGCGCAAAGAATTGAAGTAAATCAAGGTATAAGTCTCCTGCACAAGGGGTTTCTTTTAGATCACTTTAACAAACAAAACTATGAAAAACATTCTGATAACATCGTTTGCTCTCTTACTGCTAACTGCCTTCGGTTGCCAGTCCGATGGAAATGTGCATGCTATTATGAGCGATGAGGCACAACGCCAGGAAGTCTATAACATGATAGTGGACAATGATGAAATGCAACAGGAAATGATGCAGGTGATGCGCGACAAGAACAGCGAAGGTATGATGGAGAATGGCATGATGGGCGAGCACGGCATGATGGGAAAAGACGGGATGATGGGCAGCATGAACCGGGGACAGATGCAGCAGATGATGCAGCAAATGATGGATGACTGCGCCCAGGACTCTGCCAATTGTTCGATGATGTCGAAAATGATGCTAGGTAACAGCAGCATGATGCATAACATGATGATGCAAATGCACGAGAAAGGCATGATGAACGAAGCCTGCTATCAGCAAATGATGTCGAACATGAGCAAGATGGAGAAATAATCGGAGCAGGGTTTCATCGCTTCTAAAACCGAAAAGCCGGGGCCAGCAACGTAACGTTGCTGGCCCCGGCTTTTTGGTAAATGGCTGTCAAGGTTTTTGGGAGGAATGACCTGTATACCTCTTTGTAGCAAGTGTAATAACCTGCACTCGTTTTATTTATCTGAAATTAAATAGAAAAGGAGTGGATTTAAACGGTTGAAAGCCTAAGAGGCAGTTTGAACAGGCACTTCAACTCTTAGTTTATCCCAGGAAATCTGGATAGCTCCTTCCGAACCAGATGCAGCGTTTACTTCATACTTCAGCCTTTCCTGGTGCTGCCCCAGCGTATTTGGTTTTACCTGCACACGTACAAGGTCATCCTTTTGGTCATAGTTGTCTGCCAGGTGCTGCTTGAAATTCTTGTTGATGATTACAGTCCACTCCTCGCGGCCCGGAATCGTGAACAAAGCGTACTTGCCTGCCGGTAGTTCTTTTCCGCCGATAATAAGGGCCTTATCCGTTTCGAGGGTAGTGGCCATGTGTGCGCCGGTTACCCAAACCTGGTCATAGGCAACCAGACCGCCCCAGATGGTACGCCCCTTAACGCCGGGTGCGTGGTAGGTTAGCTTCAGGTTTGCATCCCCAATCTTGCCCGTAGCATCAGACGGAATGCTGCCTTTTATGGTATCCTGCAAGGCCGCTGTAGTTTCGGGTGCCTCTACGGCTACTGGTGCGGTGGCCTGCTCGTTATTGGCAGTCTCCTGGTTTTCATTAGTGCAGGCGGCAAATACAGCCGAGGTGGTTGCTACTATGGCAAGTAGCCGAAGCGTTCTCTTCATTGTCTTTCGTTTTAAGCGCGTTAGTTTAAAAGCAGTCTGCAAATATAGTGCTTCTGCTTTTTACTATACAAAACCTGGTTGCGCAGCTTCTTTTTTACTTTTCTAACAGATGGAGACAAAACGTAATACAGGAGAAAGCCCGAAAGCACTGTGATAATGCTTACGTGTTCGAACCCTGACGGAGGTGCGCCAGAAGGCCGAGGAGTGGATGAAAGGATTACAATCACCACCGGTCGCACCAGGCACTGAATTTCAGAGCGCTGGTGGAATTACTGGAGGAAATTGTAACTTGAAAACTAAACTTTATCACGGCTCAATTTTCTGGAAGCTTACAAATAGCTACTATACCCAACTGAGATTGTGTACATTTACATTCCTTTGATTTAAAATTGACTGGGAAAGTACAAAGCATCGCATTCAAGCCTAAATATATACCTGTGTAAAATATTAGTTATGAAGCTGTATATTAAATACATGGTGAGCCTGCGCTGTAAAATGATGGTAACGGAAGAGTTGAATAAGTTAGGTTTACAGTTTGTGGTAGTTGACTTAGGCACTGTTGAGATACTCGAAGCCATCACTCCAGAACAGCGCATGCAGCTTAAAGCCAACCTGGAAAAGTCTGGGCTAGAGCTGCTGGATGACAAGAAAAGTATACTGATAGAGCGGATAAAGAATGTGATCATTGAAATGATCCACTACTCAGATGAATTTCCGAAGGCCAATTATTCAGACTATATCAGCAAGAAACTAGATCATGATTATACGTACCTGGCCAACATTTTCTCCGAAGTCAAAGGCATCACCATTCAGCAATTCATCATATTTCATAAAATTGAAAGAGTGAAAGAGCTGCTCTTATACAAGGAGCTTAACCTGACTGAGATCGCTCATAAACTACACTACAGTAGTGTGGCTCATTTATCGAACCAGTTTAAAAAAGTTACGGGTCTCTCCCCTTCTTTTTACAAGCAATTAAAGCAGAAGCGCATGGCCAACCTGGAAAACATGTGATTTATGTAACTTATTTTTTTTACTGTGTAACATAGGTCAACAGGAATATAGTCACCTTTGTATTATCAAAAACAGCTGAACAACATAAGGTTCAGCTTCCGCCAGTAACGGATACTAAAACCTAGCAATTGATCAAAAATCACCTGTCACCAGCATTGCCAAAATCACCTACAACAGAACACCAGCAGAACAGTAAAAAAGACGTGCTGCGTTAGTACAGATTCCCACTCCTCAGGTTACTGGTTTATCACTGGTATCCAATTATCAAACCATTCAATTTTTCCTTTAAAACTGATCAACACGCTTAGCGCTCATTTCAGAGACAGATGAAATAGTGTGCTGTAGGTTGCGCCTCAGAAATTTTGAATATGTACTGTACCTGTTATGCTTTGGCAAGACGGGAGGTCTAAAACTATCCTTATCAAAAACTAAAAAACACCATATGAAGCGTTTATTCACTATTACATTAGCCATACTATGTATCAGCTTTTTCCAGTTTAATGCAGTTGCCCAGGAAAAACATGGCAGCACCTTAAATTTAGGAGTAGGTATAGGTGGCTACGGCGGTTATTACAAATATGCCAACAGCACTTTACCTGTTATCAATGTAAACTATGAGTTTGACGTGGCAAAAGATTTTACCCTTGCTCCTTTTGTCAGCTTTTCGACCTATTCGAAAGACTATTACAAGGATAAAAACACTTACTATACTTACCGTGAAACTATAATCCCAATGGGTGTTAAAGGAACATACTATTTCGATCGTATCCTTCAGGCAAACAGTAAATGGGATTTCTATATGGCTGGCTCATTGGGATTTGCTTTGATCAACTCGCGTTGGGACGACAGATATGATGGCGATAGAAACTTCTACCGTAGAGGCAACCCCTTATTTCTGGATCTCCACATAGGCACAGAATACCACTTTAATAACAAAGTAGGTGCATTTCTTGACCTTTCAACAGGCGTATCTACCATTGGCCTGGCCATACATTAAGCATCCACTACAAGTAAAATCATAACCTCTACTGCTGCTACAAACCGGATTTAATATTCGGTGGCTAGTTGCAGGATAGGTTATGCTGGTTTAAGCATAAATATTCTTTATAGAGACAGTAGTGTAAGTATTAAAAAATGCACGACACATTAATGAATTTGTATTGAGCCGAATACGTAACAAGTAGATAATTATAGATCCTGTTTACCACATTTTTTAGTTCTGATTTCATTGCTCATCATTTCGGAACAGGTTCTGATCATTTTGCCAGTAGCAGCGCCGTACCATACTCCCGGTTTTGAGTATGCACTTTACCACCATTTATGAAATTATATATAAAGTATATGGTCAGCAATCGCTGCAAAGCGCTGGTGCAAAATGAGCTTTTAAGCCTTGGATTGCAATCGGAATATGTAGTAGTAGACCTGGGCGTAGTTGAGATACACAAAGACATTACCGACATTCAGCTCGAACAGTTAAAGGAAAACCTTAATAAGGCAGGCCTTGAATTATTAGACGACAGTAAAAGCAAACTTATTGATAAAATAAAGACGCTAATCACTAAAATGATCTATTCTTCTGAAGAGCAGCCCAAGGTTAACTACTCAGTCTACATAAGCGAAAAATTGGGTTATAATTATAACTACCTTGCTACTATATTCTCCGAAGTAAATGGCATCACCATTCAGCAATTCATTATTCTTCATAAAATTGAGAAAGCCAGAGAACTCATTTTTAAGGATGAACTCAGCCTTACCGAAATTGCCCATCGACTGCATTATAGCAGTGTAGCCCATTTATCAAGCCAGTTTAAAAAAGTAACCGGCCTATCCCCTTCATTTTACAAGCATTTAAAAGATAAACGAGAGGGTGTACTCGAAAATCTGTAAAATTTGAAACATACTTGAACAAGTATGTAAAACATTGCTTTCATAAACCCGGCACCTTTGCACATCCTTAAATTTGTCTACTTCAAATTAAAGGATGAGTACGTATGTCTGCCCCGTTTTTATTCCTGAACTAGTTTTTAGACAAGGGATGCTATAATAGGAAAGATGAAGAATGCCGACGAAATCAATAAGTCACCATCACCCATTTTAAATGTCCTGACATGGTAACGCCTCGACCTGAAAGCTCGGAAAAATACCTCTATTTCATAAACCGCTTACGTTTGCCTATGCAACTTCAAAAATTGGAAACCGGAAATGCTTCCTTTGATCATATTTCTCATGGCGGACTACCGTTAGGCCGAACTACGCTTGTAGCAGGCAGCTCTGGTAGCGCAAAGACCTTGTTCGGAGCGCAGTTTCTGGCAATGGGTATTCTGTTGTTTGATCAGCCTGGTGTGTTTGTCACTTTTGAAGAACAAGTGGATGATATTCGTGAAAACCTGAAAAGCTTTAACTGGGACATTGACACGTGGGAAAAGGAAGGAAAATGGACTTTTGTAGATGCGGCACCGAAAGAAGAAATCATTATAGCTGTAGGTGATTTTGACCTGAGTGCCTTCAGAATCAGATTAGAGAGAACAGTTAAAAAGACCAAAGCGCAACGGGTGGTCATAGATTCTATAGGAAGTATCTTCACTCAGTTTAACGAAGAAATACATTCTATCAGGCGAGAGCTGATTCAGGTAGCACTTACTTTATCGCGGTTAGGAGCAACATCCATTATCACAGCCGAACGACTTGAAGAGTATGGCAAAATTACTCGCTTTGGGGTAGAAGAGTTTTTGACGGACAATGTGGTTATACTTCGAAATGTGCTGCATAACGAAAAGCGCCGCAGAACCATCGAGATATTGAAATTTAGGGGAAGCAACCACGAAAAAGGTGAAAATCCATTTTCTATAAACCCCGAAAAAGCGATAGTTATCATCCCTCTATCGGCCATGAACCTGAAGCATGTAACTACCAATGAGCGGGTAACTTCTGGTATACCGGAACTGGATAACATGCTTGAAGGCGGATTTTATAAAGGCTCGATTAACCTGGTTTCAGGGGCTATAGGCGCAGGAAAAACACTATTGGCAGCAAACTTCATCAACGGTATCCGCGAGAAAAAGGAGCGCTGTCTGCTGGTTGCTTTTGAGGAGAGCCATCAGCAACTATATCGTAACGCAAATAACTGGGGTATAGACTTTAAACAACTGGAGGAGGAAGGCTTATTAAAAGTGATGTGCCTGTACCCTGAAATATATTCACTGGAAGACCATTTTATAAATATCCAGGAAATGGTGAAGGAATTTAAGCCAGACAGAATTGCCATTGACAGTTTATCGGCTTTATCAAGAGCATCGTCTGACAAAGGTTTCAGGGAGTTTATCATCGCTTTTACATCTTACCTCAAGCACCAGGAAATAACCGGGATGTTTACGTCTAACACACCATTACTGGCAGGCGGCACTTCTGATACGGAAGGTAACATCTCTCCTATCACAGATTCGATCATACTATTGCGCTATGTAGAAATGTCTGGCGAAATGCAGCGAAGTATAGCTGTGCTGAAAATGCGCGGCTCAAAGCACGATTCATCTATCCGTAAGTTTACGATCACAGATAACGGGGCCAACATAGGGAAGCACTTTGAAGGCATAAGCGGCATACTTACAGGTAACCCTATGCTTATTAAGCTTGAGTAGCAATTTTAGTATCCTACCAATAATACGTGGTAGACAACCAACACTTTTAGCCAAATTTCAATCAACGAGCATGCATGTATTTCAGCTCTTTATTAACGGACACAGCCCTAATTCAATTGATGCAGTGGATACACTTCTTAAAATTTGCAAGGAGAATTTAAACGGGGATTATAAACTTGAGATAATAGATATACAAAAAGATCCTGATAAGGCGGAGGAAGCCGGCATTATTGCCATACCAACACTCATAAGATTAGAACCAACCCCTATTAACCGTATTATAGGTGCGTTAAATGTAAGAAGCCGCATTTTGGCTGGCTTGGGTATATCCAGTATATATGTATAAAGCATGAATTTGCAGGCAATGTTAAACTAATGTAGCGTTTAGCATTGCCTGTAAGCATTATCAGTCTTACCTGCCAATTCCTAGTCCCAAGCGCACTCTCCCTCTTTATCCTTTATTAAACAGAATCAGCTACAGGTTCAAAATTAGAAAAACATGTGATTTATGTTACATAGTTTATTTACTATGTAACATAGCACAAGAAGAATTGCACCACCTTTGTATTATCAAAAACTGCCGTGCTTAATAAAGACGCACGCACCCGCCAGTAACGGAAAATTAACAAAAACAGATTGAATTTAAGAAAACTAGTGACTGCCCTTGCGCTCGCATCGGTTGTCGTGATTGCCGGATGTAAAGAAGATACATTCATAGAAGAATTTGGGGTTTGCCCCGTTGTTTTAAACACCACTCCTAAAGACGGTGATACAGCAGTCTCCCTCAACTCTCAGATAACAGTTACCTTTAATGAGGAAATGAATCCTGAAACGATCACCCAAACATCCTTCACCCTATCAGGAACAGGGAAAGTACCCGGTAAAATATCTTACAACACAGAAACCAACACGTTAACATTTGTACCTGACAAGGACTTGGATTATTCCCAAAAATATACAGGCAACGTGGCCCCTACTGTACACGATGCCATGGGTAATGCCCTGCAAAGAGAGTATGTATGGACTTTTACTACAATTGATCCTTCGATTCCTCAAATCACTTTAACCAACCCAACTAACCTAGCTACAGGTATAGCGGTTAATGAGGTGATCAGTGCCAATTTTAGTGAAGAGATGAATCCTACAACAATCAATGCAGCGTCTTTTACCTTAAAAAGAGGAACCATAACCATTGGTGGCCAAACTAGCTACAATGGCACCACTGCAAGTTTCACACCCAATAATAGCCTGGATGCTAACACAACCTATACGGCTACTGTAAGTGCTGCTGCTAAAAGCACAAACAATGTTGCGATAGCAAACAACTTTGAGTGGACATTTACAACGGCTGCTAATGGCCAACCAGTCAATACGCCAATAGGAGTCGATCTTAAATCTGTTGGGCGCTTCGGCATATTTGCAGGAGTGGGCATTAGTAACAATGCAGGGTTTAGCGAGATCAGAAATCTGGACGTTGGTATAACACTTGGTGTGCGTTCATCAATAACAGGTTTTCCGCCAGCAATTGTTATGAACGGTGCCCTTTATGCATCTGATGATTCTGCACCTGCAGGCACATCCGCCATGCTGACCAAAGCGAAGCAAGATTTGTTGGAAGCTTACCTTTTTGCTGAGGGTGCAAGCTCACCGGCACCAGCTACTGTAGCCGGTGATCAGGGTGGCAAAACACTAGCCCCAGGTATTTACAAATCAACATCTACTTTGCTTATACAAGCCGGTAATTTAACACTCGATGCACAAGGTGACCCAAATGCGGTCTGGATCTTTCAGATAGCATCAGACTTTACCTCAGTGGGTGGTGCCGGGGGTAACATTATACTTACAGGAGGAGCTCAGGCTAAAAACATCTTCTGGCAAACCGGCAGCTCTGCCACTATCGGCGACGGTACTTCCTTTAAAGGAAACGTACTTGCCCTTACCTCTATCACCATGAACTCAGGTGCTACCGCAAAAGGTAGAATGCTTGCCAGAAACGGTTCGGTAGTAATGACCAACACAAACATCATCGAGAAGCCTTAATCAACACGCACATGACAATCAAAAATAATAATACCGGATCGCGCAAAGCGTGGTCTGCCTCTAAGCTTGCGCTCAAAAGTATCGTTCTTAGTACTATCCTTATCACAGGAATTAACACAACTACTCAGGCCCAGGATGCTCCATTCACTAAACCATCGTGGTGGTTTGGTGCAGCAGCAGGTGCAAATTTCAACTTCTACAACGGGTCTACCCATAAACTTAACTCGCAGTTCACACCGCCGGTTACTTTTCATGAAGGCAACGGAACAGGTCTTTTTGTGGCTCCTCTTATAGAGTTCCGTAATCCAGAATCAAGATGGGGATTTAATTTACAGACAGGTTACGACAGCCGCAAAGGTACTTTTGACCAACAAGTAACACCTTGTGATTGCCCTGCTGACCTATCAACCAAGCTTAGCTACATTACAGTAGAGCCAAGCCTTCGCTTTGCCCCTTTCAAAAACGCAGGTTTTTACCTGATGGGTGGTCCACGACTGGCCTTTAATGTGAAAAAGGAGTTTACTTATGATCAAAGCGTTAACCCGGCTTATCCTGATCAGCAAAAGAACCCGAATGTAACCGGTGATCTGAGCGATGTAAAAGAGAGACTTCTTTCTATGCAGGTAGGTGCCGGTTACGACATCGCGCTTAATTCGCAGAACAACCGCTCGCAGGTTATACTTTCTCCATTTGTAACGTACCAGCCATATTTTGGCCAGTCGCCGCGCAGTATCGAAACCATGACGGTTAATACGCTAAGAGTTGGCGCTGCAATTAAGTTCGGACGCGGAAAACCAAATCCGGCTTTAGCTGCCACTAATGTAAAGTTCTCTGTTAATTCGCCTGCCAATGTTATAGCAGACCGCAGGGTAAGAGAAACATTCCCGCTTCGTAACTATGTGTTCTTTGACCAGGGTTCTACTGCCATACCTGATCGTTATGTACAGTTAAACAAAGGACAAGTAAAAGACTTCAAAGAAGATCAACTGGAAGTATTCACCCCTAAAACACTCGCTGGCCGTTCGGATCGTGAGATGACAGTATACTACAATGTGCTGAACATTTTGGGCGATAGAATGGACAAAAACCCAGCTGCAACTATAACTTTAGTAGGCTCATCTGAGAATGGCCCACAAGAAGGTAAAGTATTAGCTGAAACCGTTAAAAGTTACATGGTAAACACCTTCGGAATAAAAGCTGCACGCATAAACGTTGAAGGTCGTAACAAACCAAAACTGCCTGCAGAGCAACCAGGTGGAACTAAAGAACTGGAGTTACTTCGTGAAGATGACCGCCGCGTGTCTATCGAAAGTAGTTCAGCAGCATTGTTAATGGAATTCCAGAGTGGCCCTGAAGCTACACTTAAACCAGTTGAGATCACAGCCATACAGGAAGCTCCGCTTGACAGTTATGTAACATTTACTGCAGCCGGTGCTGACAAAGCTTATACTTCATGGTCTTTAAAATTAACAGATGATAAGAATGTGGTTCAGCAGTTCGGACCATTTACACAGGAAACTGTAAGTATACCAGGCAAATCGATTTTAGGAACACTCCCTAAAGGCACGTACCTGGTAACGATGTCAGGCACTAAACAAGATGGTAGTATCGAGACGAAAGAGACAGCTGTGCAAATGGTGCTCTGGACTCCGGCAAAAGCCGAAGAAGGTCAACGTTATAGTGTTCTTTACGAGTTTAACGATTCTAAAGCAATCGCTACTTACGAAAAGTATCTATCTGAAATTGTAGCTCCAAAAATACCTGCTGGTGGCAAAGTGATCATACACGGTTACACTGACATTATCGGTGACGATACCAACAACAGAAACCTTTCTTTAGCCCGTGCAAAAGACGTAAAAAGGATCCTTGAAAACAGCCTGGCTAAAACAGGCAGAAAAGATGTGACCTTTGAAGTACACGGATTTGGTGAAGATCAGGTGATGGCCCCTTTCAACAATAAATTTCCAGAAGAACGTTTTTATAACCGAACAGTTATAATCGACATCATCCCTGGTAAATAAGCATCCCATTTATTTATGAGTAAAGAAGCTGCCTGATTTATTTCAGGCGGCTTTTTACTTTTAAAGCCCCGGCAAATTGCTGGACTCCCTCTATTAATAGTGTTTTTAAAGCCGTTCATTTATTTAATTTGAGAAAAGAGGTTGAATTATCTAAAATTAACCTTGCTAAAGATCATTGAACAAGTATTTGTAATTTATTTATTGTATATTGTAGAAAATAATGAACGTATATACCTGCAGATATGTAGTAGGTGTATAATAAAAAAACACAATATGAATAACGGAACAGTAAAATTCTTTAATGACGAAAAAGGATTCGGATTTATTAAAGAAACAAATTCAGATCAGGAATACTTTGTACATGCTTCTGGCCTTGTAGATGAGATCAGAGAGAACGACGAGGTAAGCTTCGATCTTCAGGAAGGAAGAAAAGGACTAAACGCAGTGAATGTAAAACGCGCTTAGTTCTAAGCTATAGATTTCTGAAAAAGCCTTACCTCCGGTAAGGCTTTTTTTTTGGTTATCGCAATAATTGTCATGACGGATGTAGGCTGATAGTCTCTGATATTAAACAAAATTCTACCTGACATTTCCCTCTTAAATTTTTTTTCCTGATCCCCTCATGCTAAATCATGGAAGGGTGGTGGAAGAAAAACGAACCTGTAAGACTTCTGCTACTTAGATGAGCAGTAGTGTCAGGTCAAGTAGTGGCAATTATAAGTTATGGAAGCTGTCACCTCTATAAATTACTAAAGAATCCAAATCCCTGTGGAAGTGGTTCGATGATTTCATCCTTTGGTCTACAGAGTAAACATCAAAAACCCGTTCATTTTGATAAATGAGCGGGTTTTTCGTTTCTAGAGTAGCATAAAAGCAATTAAAACTATTTTTAGCCTTGTTACTCTCTCCTCCTTATCCCTCTGATTCAAAACTATTCACTTGCATTTCTCTCTTTGTAAAACTCCTTGTTAGCTCAGTTTGAACGATCATGATATTCCTTAGTCTGATCTGACCCTTAGCAGCCAGCCTACTCTTGCGGTGGAAGTGCACAGATCTGAGGGACCAGATAGCAGCTTAATTCATCAACAGACCTACAAATACATAAATCGCTTTCTTGCTGCGTCTTCCAAGCGGTCGCGGTGGTTGGGGTGTGCTATTGCTATGAGGGCTTTGGCGCGTTGGCGCAAGTTCTTCCCATAAAGGTAGGCCACTCCGTATTCCGTGACCACATAATGGACGTTTGCCCGGGTCGTGACTACGCCTGCACCAGGGTTTATGATGGGTGTAATACGTGAAATGCCCTTTGCGGTAACAGAAGGTAGCGCGATGATCGGCTTCCCTCCTTCCGAAAGTGCCGCACCCCGAATAAAGTCCATTTGCCCACCGATGCCGGAATACTGGTAAATGCCGATCGAGTCAGACACCACTTGCCCTGTCAGGTCTATCTCGATCGCGCTGTTGATGGCAGTCATTTTGGGGTTAGTGCGGATGATGGTCACGTCGTTTACGTAGTCTGAGCGGAGCATCGTGATGAGCGGGTTGTCATCCACAAAATCATACAGCTTGCGGTTGCCGACGATAAAGCCGGTGGCAATGCGGCCAGGGTGCTTTACTTTAAACTCGTTCGTGATAACGCCTTTCTCCACCAGCGGTATGATGCCGTTCGAGAACATCTCGGTGTGTACGCCTAACCCTTTGTGGTTCATCAGGCAGCTTAGCACGGCATCGGGCACACCGCCAATACCCATCTGCAGCGTCGCGCCGTCTTCGATCATTTCAGCTATATACTGCCCGATCTTTTGTTCGATGGGGCTGACTTTTAAACTGTAATCAATTTCAGGGAGAGGCGTATTTACCTCCACCAAGGCGTCGAAACGGCTAACAGGCACCTGGGCTTCACCATGCGTACGCGGCATCTGGGGGTTTACCTGCGCGATAACGTGACTGGCACTTCTGATAGCCTCTTTGGCAATGTCGAGCGAAACACCCAACGAACAGAAACCATGTTTGTCGGGGGGCGATACGTGCACCAATGCGACATCGATGGGCATGATGCCACAGCGAAACAACCGCGGAATCTCACTCAGGAAAATGGGCACATAGTCGCCGCGCCCGCTGTTCACCGCATCGCGCACATTACCCGACACAAAAAGAGAGTTGATAAAGAAGGAGTCCGCATACCGGGCCTCCGCAAGCGGCATGTCTCCGAAGGTGCTTATACTCACGATCTCTACTTTTCGCAGTTCCTCTGCGCGCTCTGCCAATTTGTGAATCAGGTATTGGGGGGTAGCCGCGCTGCCGTGCAGGAACACCCTGTCACCGGATTTCACAACGGACAATGCCTCTTCTGCGCTTACGTAAGGTAGCTTTGTAACAGCCATACCTGTTTATACGCAGGCGTCGCACTTCTATACCAAATGATGGGAAATAGGGCTGCACAAGTGGAATGCCCCACGCCTTAATTTTCACAGATCTTAAGCGAAGCACTTAAAAAGTAGCGTACCCGTTCAAAAATTCCGTCTCTTTGTATTTCTATAAACCAGGACGCTTTAAGGCAGAATATTGCACGTATAAAAGCAGTAGCGACAGGGAGGCGCTATACCCGAGTAAGTTTCTCAGCGGAACCCCAACTCTGAAAAAACAAGCAACCCGCATGATACCCCCGACACTATGGACCAACTGAACGTTACTAAAGCCTCTGGCGAGAAAGCAGGTTTTTCGGTGAAAAAACTAAAGGCATCCTTGCGCAAATCCGGTGCCGGGAACGCTGTGGTAGATGAGGTGCTGCATCAATTAAAACCCATGCTGTATGAGGGAATCTCAACCAAAAAAATATACCGACACGCCTACACCATCCTCAAAAAACTATCGAAACCCTCGGCGGCTCGGTATAGCCTGAAGAAAGGGATCATGGAGCTTGGCCCAACCGGATTCCCGTTCGAGAAATTCGTATCGGAGTTGCTAAAGGCACAGGGCTTTACCACCGACATAGGCGTTATTGTGAACGGACGATGCGTGCAGCATGAAATTGACGTGATTGCCTTTAAAGAAGGGAAGCGCTTCATGATCGAGTGCAAATACCACAATCAGCACCTGACGAAGTCCAATGTAAGAATCCCGATGTATATCCATTCCAGGTTTAAGGATGTGGAAATGGCCCCTGATGCACCTGAAGGGTCGGATGTTCGCTTTCACCAAGGCTGGGTGGTTACCAACACGCGCTTCACAGACGATGCCATCCGCTATGCCACCTGCATGAATATCCATTTGGTAGGTTGGGACTTCCCTATAAAAGCAGGGTTAAAAGACATGGTAGATTCGTTTGGCTTATACCCCCTCACCTGCCTCACCACGTTGTCAAAAGTCGAAAAACAGCGGTTACTGGATAATAAAATCGTGTTGTGCAAAGAACTGTTGCACAACACAAAACTCTTGCAGCGCGCGGCTGTGAAAGAGAAACACCAGCAAAGCGTACTGAACGAAGTAGAAAACCTGTGTGGGGAGCATAAGCAAAATACCTGATGGCATCGCGCATTTATACCCCTGCGCCCTCAGCAGCGCCTTACCCATTAAAATATTTCTATCACCAACTGTGGGAATATCGGGCCAGGCAGTCGTTTAAACTCCGGATGGATGATGCTATTAGAAAAGTTGATGACCAGGAATACAGGATGGATGCACTACAGTGCAGAGTTTTAGTAATTCCTTACCTTAATAAGATGTATTATCATACCGAGTTCAGAGAAGCAGCCTAGTTTTGCCTATCCTTCACTTTCAGCCTGATGATTTTTTCAATGGACACGATTGCAAACAGCAAAACACCAGCCCCTAAGATTCTTAACCACGACATAAGCCCAATCGGGCTGGAATGAAACAGCTTGTTCATAAAGGGCATATAAATAAAAAGTGCTTGAAAGAAAAACATGGCCAGGATACCATAGAATATCCACATGTTGGAGAAATAACCAATTTGGCGCAAGGGCTTAATGAGCGAACGGCAGTTTATAAGGTAAGCAGACTCTAGCACCACAAACACCGTTGCCGCTACTGTTTGGGCCTCTGACAACGAAGCGCCCAGTATACGGCGCTCATACAGGTATAAACCAAAAGATGCGATCAGCAATAAAAATCCAACCAGGAGTGTTCGCATTATCAGCTCAAAATTCAAGATAGGTTCATTTGCAGGGCGTGGAGGGCGATTCATGATATCAGGCTCCATTGGCTCGAAAGCCAGCATTAAACCCAAAAACACAGCGGTGGTCATGTTGATCCAAAGTATCTGTACGGGCTGCACAGGCAACTGCGTGCCTAGAACAATCGCGGTTAGAATAACCAGGCCCTCGCCTAGATTTGTCGGAAGTGTCCAGACGATAAATTTGGTGAGGTTGTCGAACACGCCACGGCCTTCCTCTACGGCTCCCTCAATGGATGAAAAGTTGTCATCCGTCAGCACCATATCCGCTGCATCTTTGGCAACATCTGTCCCCGTGATGCCCATGGCAATGCCAATATTTGCTTGCTTCAGCGCGGGGCCATCGTTCACGCCGTCCCCGGTCATGGCAACTATCTTCCCGCGGGCTTGCAGCGATTTTACTAACCTGAGTTTCTGATCCGGTGAAACACGGGCGAAAACAGATGTATTCGTTACGAGTTCTTCAATCTCCTGATCGCCCATATTCTGAAGCTCTTTGCCCGTTACAGCAACAAGCCTTCCGTTCTCCCGCTTCCCTGCAAGGCCAATCTGGCCCGCTATGGTGGAGGCGGTGACTGCATGGTCTCCGGTA
Source organism: Pontibacter sp. CAU 1760 (assembly GCF_054482735.1). Taxonomy (NCBI): domain Bacteria; kingdom Pseudomonadati; phylum Bacteroidota; class Cytophagia; order Cytophagales; family Hymenobacteraceae; genus Pontibacter; species Pontibacter sp. CAU 1760. Next base: position 10,782 of record NZ_JBTLRL010000004.1, on the reverse strand, counting down.
ATCATTTTAACATCTATACCAGCGTTTTGGCATAGTTTTACTGCTTCAATCGCCTCTCTGCGGGGCGGGTCGATCATGCCTTGCAAGCCTACAAAAGCGAATTGACTCGCTACATCGGAATGACCAATCGTTCCCTGGTTTTCAGGCATCTCCATTGTTGCGAATGCCAGCACGCGCAAACCCAGTGCAGCCATTCGGTTTACCTCGGCGTTTATGATGTTTTTGTCTAAGGCTGCAAGTGCACCATCAGGGTTCATGGCAAACGTGCTTCGTGCCAGGATGGCTTCTACAGAGCCCTTAATATATAGAACAGGCCGGATGGAAGCATGTAGCGTAGCCATATACTGATACTCCGACTCAAAGGGGATAGTATCAACGCGAGGAAACTCTGATTGCAGTTTTCCCTCTTCTAGCCCCCACTTGCGGGCAGCCACCAGCAAAGCGCCCTCAGTAGGGTCTCCATCAATATTCCACCTATCTTCCTGTTGCCGCAACACGCTTTCGTTGCAGAGCATACCAGCCTTCATGCATTGCTCTAGTGCTTTGTTCAGGTGCCCGCTTGCAGCCGCCTCAATTGGTCTTATTTCTCCTGAGGGGTCGTACCCCAGACCTGTGACCGTGTAATAGCTCCCCCCAGCATATATTTCCTGCACAGTCATTTGGTTTTCAGTGAGGGTCCCTGTTTTATCAGAGCAAATCACGTTTGTGCTACCCAACGTCTCTACAGCAACCAGCTTCCGGATAATAGCTCTTCTGCCAGCCATTTTGGATACCCCAAGCGCCAGCATGATGGTGACAGCCACGGGCAACCCCTCCGGAATGGCACCTACAGCCAAGGCCACCGCCACCATAAACATTTCTCCTGCTGTTTCGCCTCTTAGCAGTCCTACACCAAATACAATTACAGAAAGGGCTAAAATAACCTGCAGGAGCAAATGGCTGAACTTCCTGATTTTTATGGTTAAAGGAGTTTGCAGGTCCTCGGCTCCCAAAATGGATTTCTGTATCTTCCCGACTTCTGTTGCATCTCCTGTAGCCACCACGATACCTTTCCCCTGGCCATACGTCGCCACTGTGGAGGCATACCCCATGCTGAACCTATCCCCTGTCACCTCGTCGGCCTTTACGGGTGCTGTGTTCTTTTCTACAGCCATGGATTCGCCTGTTAAGGCTGATTCATCCACCTTCAGGTCCCGGACATGGATCAGGCGCACGTCAGCCGGAATCTTGTCCCCGGATTGAAGCAGCACAACGTCTCCCGGAACCAGCAGTTGGGCATCAATATTCTTCTTAGTACCAGCTCTTATTACCTGAGCCCGTAAAGCCATGCTCTTGGAAAGCGCATCGATAGCCTTTAATGCCTTTGACTCCTGAATGAACCCAATGATGGCATTGATGAAAACAACTGAAAAAATTACCAGTGAATCCAGGTACTCACCTAAAAATAGAGTAACCAACGTAGCGATTAGCAATATATATATGAGGGGCTGATTGAACTGCAGCAGAAACCTGACAAAGACATTTTGTTGCTGCTTCGGGGTGATGGCGTTTGGGCCGTAGTGCGCTAACCTCTTCTCTGCCTCTGCATCAGTTAGTCCTTTGCTGCCAGAGACGAGCAGGTGGCGCTCAACATCAGTTATCTCTAGGCTATGCCAGTTATTTTGATTCACTTGCAGTGTTTCTTTGCTAACCATTGTTCAGGAGTTTATTAAAGTCATCACGGCTAAGGTGAAGAGTAAAACTAATATCACTTTTTGTTAACGCGCTAAGGATGTAGCCCTTAAAAGAAGCTATAGTTGACTGAATTTAATTGCATACGTATAACAAATCGAATAGTATTTAATAACGAACCAACAGGCGCTAGACATTCGCTGAACGTTCCTCTGAAATCCCGGCAGCCTTCTCCTTCTCTTTCAGGCTACTATACGCCTTCCAATGCAAGCTAAAACGCTTCCTGACGAAAGTACCTTATACAGGCTGTGGATGGAGCAAAAGAGCGAGTACATACTAAGGAAGCGCGTATGGGCATGTCTTGGTGCGTGGGTTGTAGTCCTGAGCTGTCAGCGTCTACTATCAAGGAACTGACTGCTTACGCTCAGGCGCATGCCAAATAACCGCTCTGTCATTTCGACCACCGGGAGAAATCTGAGGATATAACAGGTTGAACGATTCAGATCTCTCCTATTGTCGAGAGGATGGGCTTATCTATCTTGAAATTTTTGAACCACGCAAAAGCCTCTTCTAAATTCACTAATGCCTTATTCGTTAACCCCTCCTTTAACTCCCATTCATACCCCTGAATAGCCAAAACCCAGGCATGCGGCTGCTGGCGATACAATTGCTGGCATACATACAGCGCACTTTCCGGGGCCAGCAGGTGCGTGGAATACTCTGAATTGCTAGATGGGAAACAAGGATTATAAGTGAACCCAGCTTCCAATTCGTTTTTTGAGGCGTCCACAAAAATGACCGTATCATATTGAGAGATCAGTTCGGCATCTTCGATGTTTAGCTGAAACTTATACTGCACATCTCCCTTAAAAATGCCTTCAGACTCTACCTTTTCAAGAAACGCCCAGCCTAGGCCATCGTCCTGTCTTGCAGAGTTCCCGATACCGATCAGCAGTATTTTTTCAGCCTTTTGCTCTTTCATCCACAAGTTGATTTTCTGAATCGAATAAAGAGATTTTCAGGGGCATTTGGCCTAAGGCATGTGTAGCGCAACTCAGGCAGGGATCGAAAGTACGGATCGCTGTTTCAACCTGGTTCAGCAACCCTTCGGTTATTTCAGGTTTGCCGTCCAGTACTTTTTCTGCCACCCATCTCACAGCCTGGTTCATGGGTTCGTTATTGTGGGTCGTGGAAACGATCAGGTTACATTTCGTGATCATACCGTCGTCGTCTACTTCATAATGGTGGATGAGCGTACCGCGTGGGGCTTCGATCACGCCAATCCCCAAGTTTCGGTGCTTGCCTTCGCGCACTAGTTCACCTTTATCCAGGGTGTCGTCCTCCAGCAACAACTTCATGGCCTCAGCGCAATGCAGCACTTCAATCATACGGGCCAGGTGCGTATGCATCGAGCTGTTGTTGGTCTTCCTGCCTGTTAACGATTTGAAATACTGCCGTTCTCTTTCCGCCAGGGGCGTAGGTATACGATTGCACACATTCAGCCGGGCCAGGGGGCCTACCCTGCTCCAGCCTTTCTCGCGCCCAAGGCTTTTCAGGTATGGGAATTTAAGATAGGTCCAGGGCTCGGTGGCTTCGTTAAAGATAACTTTATAGGTAACATCAGCAGGCGCCTCCAGAATCTGGGTTCCGGCAGCATCTACCGCTCGGAAATGCCCGTCGTATAGTTCAAGTTCACCCTTAGCTGTCACCAAACCCAGGTGATTTGATGGGAAAGCCGCAAATTCATCCATCCAATTCTGATGCTTTTTGTGGTAGCTTTTCAGGAACTGCACCATCTCAACAGACCATTGGATCATGGTATCCACAGAAGGTATGACTTTCCCATCCAGAAAAAACAGTCTTTCATCCTTAGAAAGGCCTTTGTGCACGCCCCCAGGCGTTACGGAAATGCCGTGTATCTTTTTCCCGGCGATCGCCTGTATCAGTTCCTGCCCAAACTTGCGCATCTGAATCCCTTTAATGGCCATCTCTCTGTTCTGAACGGCCACTTCCATAATGTTGCGTTTCTCGGGCGGGGCATCCGTCCCGAACAGCAGGTCCGGGGAGGCCAGGTAAAAGAAGTGGGTGGCATGCGACTGGAAAACCTGAGCAAAATGGAGCAGCCTCCGGATTTTGGTAGCTGTTGGCGGCAGATCATCCGGGTCAATCCCGACAATTTGATCAACGGCTTTGCCAGCGGCGATATGGTGGCTGACAGGGCAGATACCACACAAGCGTTGCACCAGCATGGGGGCCTCCCAGTAGGGGTGCCCTCTCACAAAACTCTCAAAACCCCGGAACTCCACAATATGGAAACGCGCCTCCTTTACACGGTTCTTCTCATCTAGGTGCAGGGTCACTTTGCCGTGTCCTTCAACTCTTGTGATCGGGTCTATCGCTATCTTTCGGCTCATCGTGACTTGTTTAATCGTATTTAAAGGCCTCGTATGGCACCTCGAAGTTTGTTCCGAACAGGATATTCTGAACCACTTTATAGATATGTTCAGCCCCCGGCGGACAACCCGGTATGTAGTAATCTATTTTTACTACTTCGTGGCAAGGGTATACTTTGTCGAGTATCTTCGGCAAGTCCTCATGACTCGGGATTTGTGCTGAATCATCTGTGGTAGAAGTATCCAGGTAAGCCTCTTTCATGGTTTGCTCCAGCGGCATCCAGTTGCGCAACGCAGGCAGGTTTCCGTTAATGGCGCAGGCCCCCACCGACACCAGTATGTCGCAGCTTTCCCTGAATTTCCGGAGCACTTCCACGTTCTCATCGCTACAGCAGCCTCCCTCTATCAGCCCAATATCGCAGCGTTGGCTGAACTCTTTTATATCGGTAAAAGGAGAGCGGTTAAATGTGACGAGCTCGATCAGGTCCAGCATCCCAAGGTCCACATCCAGCATCGACATATGGCAGCCAAAGCAGCCTGCCAGCGATACTGTTGCTACTGATTTCTTTTTCGCCTTAGTGGCTGTAGCGAACTCCAACCCGGTTTTATCTTTCTTTGTAGCCTTACCTTTTTCGGCGATGGAGGTAGTATCATACTTTCGGTAGCCGGGTGTTTCGAAGGTGTCTTCTTTCACCAGGATAGTGCCAACCGGGCAAATCTCCATCGCAAAAATGGCCTGCTCATGACTCAGCTTCGCCTCCTGCTCATAATCCACGGCCACCACCATTTCTGTGCCTCGTTGCTGGAAATAAAACACCGGCTTTCCCTCATCGGTAAACACATCTTCTACGCAGCGTTTGCATTGGATACAACGGTGGTTTTCCATGATTAAATGCTTTGGCTTGTAATCTATCTCGCGGTTCGGAAAAGTATAAAAGAAGCGTGGCGTATCCATACCCAGGGCATAGGCATCCGCCTGTAGCACGCACTTTCCGCTTTTCTCGCAGAGGGGGCAAATGTGATTCCCTTCTGTAAAAAGCATCTCCACCACTGCCTTTCGGGTATCCAGCAGTTCAGGCGTCATTACCTCCACCTCCAATCCCTCTTTAGTTGTTAACTGGCAGCCAGCCGTATACTTGCCGCCAACCTTAACCGTGCACACACGGCAAGTTCCCAAAGGCGGATCAACATGGTCGAAGTAGCAGAGCGCAGGTATAAAAATACCGTTCTCACGGGCTACCTTCAGCAGGTTCTCCCCTTCCGGGCATTTTATATTTTTGCCGTCCAGTATAATGGTAACTGTTTTCTTACTGCGCTTCATGCGTAATCCGGTTATAGTCTTCGGTGGCTTTCTCTAGGTCAAAATCAGGTATAAGGCCTTTGTCTTTTACCAGCTTTTGCCGGAATACTTGCGGGAATTTAAGTATAGCCTGCTCCAGAGAGTTAGGTGATGTTTGGCCCAGTCCGCAGCGGCTACTGTGCTTGATTATAGCAGCCCACTGCAAGGCTTTATCCAGATCAGATGGCAACGCCTGTCCCACCGCTATCTTCTCGATCATGTGCAGCATCTGCGGATTTCCGGCACGGCAAGGGGTACACAGGCCACACGACTCGTAGGTGAAAAATGCGGAGAAATTTCGAAGAATAGTCAAAAGGTCGCGCTGTGTGTTAAAGATCATCACTGAGCCTCCGCAGCGTATATCCTCGCAGGAAATGATTCGGTCTTTTTCCTTTACGGAAATCAACTCCCCCGAAGGGCCACTCATCTGTATGTACTTTGCCTTTTCAGCACCGCACAGTTTCAGCAATTCTTCTACCTGCATGCCCCACTCAACCTCATAAAGTCCCGGGCGTTTACAGTCGCCGGCAACGCTCAGCAGTTTCGTGCCCGTAGATTTTGGAGAACCCAGAGATTTAAATTTCTCGACGCCCAACTCTATAATGCGGGTAGCAGCGCAGAAAGTCTCTACATTATTAATAACCGTGGGTTTCCCTAAAAAGCCTTTATCTGTTGGGAAGAATGTTTTCAAACGGGGTTCGCCCCGCTTTCCTTCCAGCGATTCCAGCAGGGCTGTTTCTTCGCCGCAGATGTATGCCCCGGCACCCAACCTAATCTGAATGTTGAATTTATACTTGCCTGAACTGGCTTTCCCGTTCCCAAGCCAGCCTTTAGAGGTATAAATTTGTAACGCCTCCTGCAATTTTGGAAGTAGCCATTGATACTCGGCCCGCAGGTAGATGATGCCTTCGAGTGCCCCCACCGCATAACCAGCTATAATCATACCCTCCAGCAGAAGTTCAGGATAGAGGGTAAGCAAAGCGCGGTCCTTGAAGGTACCCGGTTCACCTTCATCAGCATTGCACACGATGTACTTTTGCCTGCCCTTTGCCTTTCGGCATAACTCCCACTTCATACCTGTCTGGAAGAAAGCGCCACCCCTACCCGATAAGCCAGACTCTTTGATCATGGAAATCACTTGGTCTGGGGTAAAATCCTTCAATTCTTCTAGTGCTTTGCCAGGTATAAACTCTCTAAATAGAATGGTTTTATCCGGTTCCGGGGTATACTGTATATGTTCCTCGATTGTATCGGCTAGTTCAGCTGGCGTTTTGCCCGATCTTAGGCCATTTATGATGTGCTTTACTTTTTGTGGAGTGAGGCTTGTGAAGGGATGGAAATTGATGAGTGCCGCAGGCTCCCGATCGCTCAGCCCAATACAGGAAGTCGCATATAAACCGAAAGTGCCGGTAGGGTCTGTTCCTCCTATTTTAGCACCAGTCTCTTGCTCAAGTGCCGCCTTTACATCCTCGAAGCCATGAAACCACGATAGGATGCTGTTATTAAGGTAGATGGTATATTTGCCCGCTGGCTCTCGCTGAAAAAAATGGTAAAAGCTGACCACCCCTTCCACATCTAACGCAGCTATACCAAACAATTTCGCTGTTGTGGCAATATCGTCGGCATGCAGGTAGCCTCTGGAATTTTGTAACTCCCAAAGATGCGTTAACAGCAAGGTTCTATCCTGAATTTTCATGGCAACAGGTGGTAATATCTGGAACAAACCAGCATCCTTCACGTTCTAATTAACGTGCTTAAAGTCAATTAGATAATAATTTTTTCATATTCAATCTAGATGTATACACCGTGCATGAGCTTTCCATTGCCATCAGTATCGTTGAAATAGCAGAGGAAGAAGTGCGGAAGGCGGGAAGCACTAAAGTAGAAGAGATTGTGCTGGAGATTGGGAAACTGACCTGTGTTGAAGATGAAGCATTGCACTATGCCTGGGAGGAGGCAAGAAAAAATACGGTGCTGGCAGAGGCTATGTGTATAGTGGACCATATAGAAGGCCGGGCCAAATGCCTTACGTGCAATGTAGAGTTCACCCTTAAAAATATGTATGACCTGTGCCCCACCTGCCAGGATTTCGGAAAGGAAATCCTACAGGGGAAAGAGATCAGAATTAAATCTATGGTAATCCTTTAAAATCAAAAGCTATGTGTACTACCTGCGGATGTAGCGCTGACGAGCCAGCCAAAATGACCCTCCATGCAAAACAGTTAAAATCGCTGGTAGTGGCTGGTCCTCCACAAAAACAATTGCACCTGCTGGAGCGTGATGTGCTGCACAAAAACGACCACGATGCCATGCACAACAGGTCGCATTTTGAGGACAAACACGTGCTAGCCATTAACCTGGTCAGTTCACCGGGGTCGGGCAAAACGACGCTCTTGGAGAAAACGATAGATGCCTTAAAGCATGAAATCCCTTTTTATGTGATCGAGGGCGACCAGCAAACTTCACAGGATGCTGACCGCATTGAGGCCACCGGGGCTCCCGTTGTTCAGATTAATACCGGCAAAGGCTGCCACCTGGATGCTTCGATGGTACACCGGGCGCTGCATGCCATTAACCCTGCGGAACACTCGATTCTTATGATCGAAAATGTCGGGAATCTGGTTTGCCCTGCCCTTTTTGATTTAGGAGAGAAGTTTAGAGTAGTGATTATAAGCGTGACGGAGGGCGAAGACAAACCCCTGAAATACCCGAACATGTTTGAAAGCGCGCACCTCTGCATCATCAACAAAACAGACCTGTTGCCTTACGTGGATTTCAGCGTAGCCAAAGCCAAGGAATATGCCTTGCGGGTAAATCATAAGTTACAGTTTCTAGAGGTTTCGGCAACCAAAGGTGATGGGATGATGGAGTGGTATAACTGGTTGAAACGAGCGCATGCTGCTGTGCCTGCCTGATATAAAGTGGCTACTTATCTTATCCATATCGCAGGGCGTGTACAAGGAGTCGGATTTAGGCCCTTTGTGTACCGGCTTGCCAAATCCTTACATATTAAGGGACAGGTGAGTAACGAACCCGATGGGGTAAACATTTATGCCAATGCAGATGAGGCCACGATACAAAAATTTTTCCACAGGGTTTTAGGTGAGTTACCTGAGCATGCCGAAATCACGAACTCTAGGCTTGAGAAAATAAAGCAAAGGCAGTTTGCTGATTTTCAAATCGTGAGCAGCAATTCTGAAAAAAGAACCCATCTTTCGCTTACGCCGGATCTTGCGATCTGCGACGCTTGCAGGAGTGAAATAAAGGCTCGTAATAACAGGCGTTACGGGTATGCTTTTACTACCTGCACAAACTGCGGTCCGCGCTACACGATCGTAGAAAATCTACCTTATGACAGAGAGAACACCACAATGGCGCCATTTGACATGTGCCCATTTTGTGTACAGGAGTATAATGCCCCAGGTAACAGGCGCTATTTTTCTCAAACAAACTCATGCCCTAAATGTCCGGTCAGCCTTACGCTGTATGACGCGCAGCAAAACTTGCTTTCTGCCGATCAGGCTGACGTGATTGACAAAACGGCTGCGCTGCTGTTGAACGGAAAAATTGTGGCTGTAAAAGGCTTAGGCGGTTATATGCTTATGGCAGATGCTACCAATAGTAAGGTCATTCAGCTACTGAGAAAGCGCAAACATCGGCCAGCTAAGCCCTTAGCGCTCATGTACCCAAACCTAGCGTTAGCAGAAAAAGACTTTATGCTTTCAAATCAGGAAAGAGCCACATTAAAATCAGCTGTTTCGCCTATCGTTTTGTGCAGGGTACGAGCATCGCGTTACACTTACATTAAAGTAGCATTGATAGCGCCACAAAATGCTAGAGTGGGTGTCATGCTACCTTATACTCCCCTTTTCGAACTTATACTCGGTAAGCTGAACAAGCCTGTCATTGCGACCAGCGCCAACACCCCTAATAGCCATATTATTTATCAGGATGCATCGGCATTTAAAAGCTTAGCCGGTATAGCAGACTACCTTTTAGTTCATGACCGTGAAATCAAGGTTCCGTTAGATGATTCCGTCGTGCAGTTCAGCACCAGGCATGCACAGAAGATTATCCTGCGCAGGTCGCGTGGCCTTGCTTTAACGATAGATAATTACCGAGGCGTGGACGGGCTTTTGGCGATGGGTGCTGACATGAAAAGTACCTTTGCCTTTACGGCAGAAGGCCTAACCCATGTAAGTCAATATCAAGGCGACCTCTCAGCCTATGACAATCAGTTAAACCTGGCCTATAATCTGAAGCACCTGACTGATTTACTGCACTTTAAACCAAATGCGATTCTCACCGACAAACACCCTTTATACATATCCAGGATGCTCGGTGAGTCTTTCGCAAAAGCGTATAAAATTCCAGTTGTAAACATTCAGCACCATGAAGCACACTTTGCAGCTGTACTGGCAGAAAACAAACTTTTAGCGCTCGATGAACCTGTGCTGGGTGTTATCTGGGATGGGACCGGGTATGGCACAAACTCAGAAATAAGAGGAGGTGAATTTCTTATTTATCATCATGGTGCTATCAAAACACTTAATCAGATGCAACCCTTCCCGAATCTGGCGGGAGACAAAATGGCAAAGGAACCGCGCTTAGCTGCCTTATCCCTTAGCTATAGTTTGGAGGGAACTGCCACAGTCCTGCGAGACAAGTTCACAAAATCAGAATGTGAGCTTTATTACCAGTTACTTATTAAGAAGCATAATACGATCTATACCACCAGTATGGGTAGAGTGTTTGATGCCGTTGCATCCTTCCTAGGGCTTTGTGATTTCAATAGTTACGAAGGGGAAGCAGCCACTTACCTGGAGCAAAAAGCGAGTAGCTATAGCGACATATTCAATTTAGATGGGTATGAATTAAGGTTAGCCAGTTCAGATTTTATACCCCTGCAATCAGTTATGCAACAAATCATAAGGGATAAACTGAAGGGAATCTCAAGAGCAAAAATAGCAGCAAAATTTCATGTCACACTGGTAACTATAGTTCAGAAAGTAGCGGAAAAACAGGGGTTTAAAAAACTGGCATTCAGCGGTGGTGTGTTTCAAAATACATTGCTCGTCGACCTGTTACAGGACAAACTAAGCAAGACACATGAACTGTATTTCCACAAACAATTACCTCCCAATGATGCATGCATCTCCTTTGGGCAGTTGGCTTGGATGAAAATGAATGAGAGAAATAAGGGAAAGGCTGCCAAGCTCACGCATAAATCGATGCTAAAAGAAATGAAATGTGCTTAGAAGCTGTTTTAAAACCTATTTAAATCTTTTTAACATAACAGCTATCATGGCCAAATAAAGCATGCTTTGGGCATTGACTCTGTTTTTCTCATAGTCTTTGCTCAAGCGTCTTGCGTGCAGC
>NZ_JBTLRL010000003.1:0-442801 GCF_054482735.1 Pontibacter sp. CAU 1760 | reverse complement strand
ACCGGCAAAGTAAGCTAAAGGCAAAACAGTGGAAAAAGAAAACCTCCAATACAAATGCACTGGAGGTCTCAAATTAAAAAGTAATTTCGTCTAAAATCCGTCAACTTATTTCAGGACAAGACAATAAGTGGTATTAGCCATTACGATACAGCTTAACCCATTGCTGCGCGATAATAGTCTTGGCATCGTGGGTAACCAGCTTATCAAGCTCCTCAGGGGTATAACGCAAAATTTCTATCTGCTCGTGTTCGTGCGCGTTACCGCCGCCGGCTGCGTGTTGTGCCGAAACCTCGGCATAGTATAACTCCACTTTTTCGGTAGTGCCTCCGGGCGAGGAGTAAAAGGTATGCAGGTGCTCGAGCTTCTCAACGTGGTACCCGATTTCCTCCTCTACCTCGCGCCTGATGCTTTCTTCCGGCTTTTCGCCCGCATCAATCATACCTGCCACAACCTCAACCAGCTCCGCTTCAGGGCCTACCCGAAACTGCCTGGTCAGGATATACTCTTGCTTTTCAGTATCGAAAACCAGGGCTGCCACGGCATGGCCCCGGTCAAACTGTTCTCTGGTGAATGTTTTGCCGTCCTGCTCAACGGTCAACTTGTTTATTTTAAAGTAGCCATCGTAGGCGCGTTCTCTTTTTTTGATGTCCATAAGTTAAGTTGCCTGTATAGGGTATAGCTACAGGCTGTAGGGTATAAATTTACTCGTTGTTTTTTTCGGCTGCGCGCTGTGTTCGGGCCGTTAGCGAAGACATAGACAGCCTCGACTCGCTTTCATAGCCTGTGGCCCCTTCTTTCCCGATGCCCCCTTCTCCAGGCAAGAGTTTGTTGACAAACCCAAACATATCCGTGATGATTTCTGGGGAGAGGCCATGCACCAACGCAGCAAGCTTGGCAGGTAGCGTAGTGATTATTTGCGCATCGCCGTGACGAAGGCCGTTTAGTATCTGCTTGGCTGTTGCTTCCGCACTCATAGAGGTAAGCGGGCTAGAATCCATGATCTTGAAGAGCGCATACTCTTTTTTGTGTTGCCCTTTCACAATGACATGCCCCGTACTGCCCGTCTGGATCAACCCCGGCGTAGCGGTGGTCACCGAAATGTTGTATTTGGCCAACTCAGCCCGCATCCCCTCCGACAAGCCCACTAACGCAAATTTGCTGGCGCTGTACGGCAGTAAGTGCGGCACACTGATTTTTCCGCCAATGGAGGCAATGTTCAGGATACGGCCGGCACCGCGCGCTTTCATACCCGGCAACACAGCCAGGGAGGTATACACAGGGCCCCAGTAGTGGGTATTGATCGCCTGTTCATAATCTTCCAGGGTCATTTCCGCCATCGGCCCTGCCTGGATGATGCCTGCGTTGTTGATCAGCACATCGATGGGGTAGAACTCATTCTGCACATTCGTGATCATGTCGTTCACCTGCTGCTCCACCGTCACATCGCACTTCTGCACAAGCACCTCGGCGCCTTTACCGGCAAGTTCCATTCTGGCATTTTCCAGCTCCACCGCATCGCGGGCACACAGGATCAGGCGGGCGCCCTCAGCGGCGAGTTGCCGCGCCATCACCAGGCCAAGCCCACGCGAGCCCCCGGTAATCAATACGGTCTTGTTATGGAAGTCGTAGGCGGTAAGGTTGCGGCGAACGGCCTGGGCAACAGCCAAAGCCCCTGCCCCTGCTGCCAGCCACCAAAGTTTCTTATCGATCTTGTCTGCTTTCATGTCAGGTAGTTAAGTCAGTTAGCGCCATACTGCCATCAGTATAGCAACATTCTGCTCTACGGTAGCGGGGCTACGCGGTTAATTTAACTCCTAACGGTCACCAGCCTATCGCCCGTAGTTCTTTTGGAATATCTTGTTCTGAATTTTGGGGGTGTACAACAGCCTGATGCCGGCTACACTAAACTGATCGCTATTAGACGGGGAATCCAGCAGCGGCCCGATGTTGTCTAAATAATCCGTCGTGGTGAAGTTATACATCAATTCCGTCGCTACGCTGAATTCATCGTTGAGCCTGAACCGCAACCCGGCACCCACTGGTATAACCGCTGCAATAGCCGGGTAGTCCCGCTCAGGGTCATAGGTAGTCTGCGAGTCCTTCAGATCGCCCTGGCCCGGATACGACGTTGGGGTATAGTAAATCAGACCTGCCCCAGCCCGTACATAGGGCACGATAAAGCGCTTATGGCGCGAACGATAGCCTCCGCTCCCGGCATAACTGTCAAGCAGGTTTACCACGGCTGTTCCGGTCAGGCTAATTACCTCTGAGCGAAAAGACACATTCAGCGGGCGACTTGGGTCTTTCTCGGATGCACCGAGACGGGTATGCTCTAACTGGGCGCTGGCTCCCAGGTAAGGAGATAACTTGTAAAGGGCACCTACTCCTACGTTCAAGCCTAAGTTGTTACAGCCCGGAGTGCCGCATATATCGCTTCGTACAGCTGCCAGCCCCGAGTTAACGGTCAGTACCAATCCGCGCTCCGGCACTTTGCTTACACCTCGCTTGGAGTTGCTAAGGAAAGATTGTGCAGTAGCCGTGGAAACGGTAAAGCTAAGGCAGTAACAAATGATAAGGAGGAAGTAAAGTTTCCTGTTCATAAGGGCAGGTTATGCAGTTAGTAAATAATGGACGGTCTAAAAGAGGTATAAACATGCAAGGGTGAACGCATTTTCAGTTACCGAACACGAAGTTAACAACCAATCACAATTTCACCTTTTTACGTCTGACAATTAAGAAAGATAGGCCAAAAAGCGATTATTTTATCTAAATATTTAAATAAACAAATACTGAGACATACATACCTTCTCACATGCAAAAGGACCAGGGCTAAATCAACATACAAAATCCTTATAATCAAAGCTTTAAATAATATACAGCAAAAAAGCCACCCTTACACCTATGCATAAGAATGGCTATTAATGCATCAGCAAAGCTATAGCGGCACCACAGGAAGTGATTTTACAGTAACGGCTTACTATTATTTGGTTAGAGTAAGCTTACCGGCATTTTTGTCGATAAGCTGCACGAAGTTCAAGATCAGCTGGACGGCATCGGGGTAAAAAACAGGATTAATGTTCTTGAAATCATCGGTAGGCTGATGGTAATGCGGGTGGTCCTCAACCCCAAAATACACGAACGGTATACCACGCTTGTGAAACTCGTAATGGTCTGACTGCGAGGTCCAGTCGTTATGGCCCTGCGCTGGCTGGTCGTGCCCGAGTGCCAACCTGGCTTCAGGGAGCGGCTCTACCTGCTGCAGGTATTCCAACAACTGAGGGGTATGGTAAACCCCGCTGGCGTATAATTCCCCTTTGCTGTTGATGCTCAGCATATCCATGTTTACGTTTAAGAGAATTTGTGACAAAGGCATCGGAGGGTTCTCCAGAAAGGCCCGAGCGCCCTGCAGGCCCTGCTCCTCAGCATCCAAGGCGGCAAAAACAAGGGTATGCATGGGCTTATGCCTGGCAAAGTAAGTTGCAATTGCCAACAGCCCGCCTACTCCTGAAGCATTGTCATCAGCCCCATTATATACCTGCCCAGCGTGCATCCCTACGTGGTCATAATGCGCGGTCAGCACAATTACCTTGTCTGATTTTCCGGGAATATATCCCACCAGGTTTGCAGCATTTGTAGCAGGCAGTTTCGAGGAGTTCAACTCAAAAGGCTGCACATAGGAACCGTTGAAAGGGCGAAGCCTAAGCTGTTGGAAACGGTCTAGGATATACAGCTGTGCGGTATGGTTGCCCGCACTGCCGGTCAGGCGCCCCTGTAAAGAGTCAGCAGACAGGGCTTCTACATCCCGAAGCAATTGCTGGGAGTTGACCTGTTGCGCTATACCCCAAAAGGGCATAGCCAACAGGCTGAGGAAAGTAATTATGCGTTTTGTCATAAAATCATTTCAAGCCTCAAATGCAAGCAAAATGCCTGAGGCCTAACTTAAAACTTTGGCCAAGGCACCCAGCCTTGCCTCCGCTGGTGTTCTGGCTTACGGTTGTTCTGTTGTGCTACCTTTGGCTCATGCGCTGGCCCGTGTTGAGGGTGCTGATCGTAATTTCCTTTCTTAGGGAGTGTATAAGGAATCCAGGCATTGCGGGTATGTGCTTTAGAAATATTTTGGTTCTTAGAAAGGGCTGCTGTTTTGTTATTCTGAGTGCTCATCTTTTTACGTATCACTAAGTTTATACTATAAATAGGTATAAACTCTAACGCAAGGAGCGTGCCGACTACGGCTTAACGCCAGGAAAAGTTACAAAACGAAGCAAAAATTTTCCTCCTTGGAAAAACACCTGCACAACCGTAAGGTAAATTCTTTCATCAATCCTTGATATTGATAAAAGCCGGCAGCTCAAACGGCCCAACCGAAGTGAGAATCGTAGGCTTGATTTGTAATTTCACATTTGGCCGGGCAGACTTGTCCTGGTTAAGCATCGTGGCCAGACGCAGCAAATTCTGCAAATCCGGATGCCCATTGGCTTGAGCCAGGTTTAATGGCGAGGCAAGCGTAATGACATTCAATCCGTTTTTCAGCTCGACAGGCTCGCTCACCAAGCCACTGGCGGCCTGTTTATCATCAACCAGCAACTGCCACTTCAGCTGGGTCACCGTCATGGAGCGTTCCTCATGCCCTTCACCCAAAGCCACATTTAGCCCAATAGTAGAAACAGCCTTTAATTTGTTTTCAGAAAAGGCTGAAAAGAGCCTGGCCGCATCACTAAAAGAAAAATCCTGTGGACCTTTAACGTTCATCAGGTTCACGCCATTCACCTCCACCCTGTCCACGCTTTTCAGGCTATAGTCCGCTTCTTTAAAAGCATCGACATCACTCTTCGTCTTGCATGCAAACCCTAGCAGCAAAACCGCGAACATCAGCGCATAGCTGCTTATTTTGATTTTCATATACTATTTAAACTGAATTATTATCTATTTATGACTTTCCCTGACCCGGAAACATCAGCATTCACTTTTGGGCTCCCTTTGTAGAACACGCGGCCGCTCCCACTGATATGGGCATCTACTAAATGCCTGGCGTTTACCTCAGCCTTCCCTGAGCCGGAAATCGTTACATCTGTCTGCCTGTTTCGCAGTCCAGCACTGTTGTTATTACCCGAACCCGAAATATAGATTTCGTGCTGGTCGGCTACTCCCTCCGCCGTGATAGAACCGGAGCCACTGATGCGCGACGTGAGTTGCTCTGTGTCTAGCTTCAGTTTCATACTGCCGGAACCGGAAACACTGGCTTTGAAGCTAGCGGGGTTAAACACGTTCTGCAACCCCACATGGCCAGAGCCATCTACGCCTGCCGCTTCTAACGCAGGCACAGTGAGATACACCTCTACCGTCTCATGGTCGCCAACGCATTGGTTAAAGCCGATTTCCCAGATGTCTCCTTTCACCTGCTTTTCCAGTACATCCAGAATATTCGGCTCACCTTTTACCTCTACCCGCTGTGGGCTCCCCTCCGCAACAAACACATGCATGCTGCCATTCACGCTTATTTCGCTAAAAGGGTCAATGTCCAGCATTCTGGTTTCTACCTGCCCTTTCCCTTGCAAACAATCGCTTTGTGGGTTACAGGAAGTCAGAAGGAGGATACATGCAGTCTGCAGGAGCAGGGAGTACAGTTTTTTCATGGCTCTATAGATGGTATCTGCTGGAATATGCACCAATATATAAAAAGCCTTTTACTTCCCATACCCAAACCGGGTCCGTATAAGCTGGTGCTTAAGACAAATGGCCCACGCGGAGGCCGCGTTTGTTTACCAGATACCCTGCATCGGTCACGAAAATGGTATCCATGTACTCGCTCTCAAAATAATAAGGGTAGTCCGGATTGCCTGTTTTAGTCAGTTTGCCAATCACGCGAACGCCTTCGTCGGTCATGTGCACCAGGTTGAGGCGCGTGGTAACGTAAAACTGCTCCTGGGGGGCTTTGCTGAAGTTTACCCGTGTCAGCACGTTATTGCGGTTCAGCACCATTTGCTGCGAGGTTGCTGTTTGGCGCTGTTGCGGCACTACGCGGGCCCTGGAAACAATCGCACGGTTATCGGGCTGGGGGCCATCGGCGCTGGCGAGCAATTGCCGGTTAGCGCTTTGCCACCCCTTGCCGATCGCAGCCAAACGGTAACGCCGGCCTGGGTGTGTCCGGGATGTCTCTTCGTCGGATAGCAGATCGATGGCAGCCTGTGCCTCTGCCAGGCTCGCGCCCATTTTGCGCAGCACAAATCCCGAAAACTCGTCGGCTTCCAGTTCATCCTCCGGGTTGCTTCCGCTCCTGCTCAGGGTATGGCCGTTGAGGTGATGCCCAATCTCGTGGGCCAGAATGCTTACGCCACCCCAGTCGGTATGCACCGCATTGTTGATCTCTGCCAGAAAACGGTCGTTGTACAGGATATACCGCTCGCCGTTGTACACAACCGCAGCGGCGTTATCGATGTTGGCCGCACGGAGTTCAAACCTTGGCTTCAGCCCCACCACGTTAATAATCTCCTGCACAATGTCGCGGGTGCCCACCGCCGGGGCAGCACTAATTGGGGTAGTGTTAGCGACAACAGCCGCTTCGGGGATGGGTACCAGCGACGTGGCGAGGAGCACGCCACAGACCAAAGTAAGTTTTTTGAAGTATTGCATAGCCAGAGATGTAGAGGTATAGATTATAGTCTTAAAACGCAGCGCTTTAAGCTGCTAGTATAATAGCAAGTATTTTGCCAAACCCATTCCGAGGCCTTGTTTTAGCTGCCAAATCTGTACGCCATACTGATCTTTTTTGTGCTGCTCTGCCTTATGTTCAACATCGGGATAGGCTATTGGGCATGGCGGCGCGTGCAAAACGTCACTGATTTCCTGCTGCCGGTGCGCAGGCTGCCCTTTAATATATCCACCGCAGTAATGTTCGCCACCTGGTTCGGTTCCGGAACCTTGCTCTGAGTTTGCCTCGCACTGTTTCCTGGGCCTGATTGAACACCCGTTTGGAGCGGCGCTGTGTCTTTGGTAGCAGGTATGTTCTGGGGCAAAACACATTCGGCTGCAGCCATTGCCCCGATAGGGGTAGGTATGGGAAGCAAGCTCCTTGCAATAGCGCTCTACACAGCAGTTAACCCTATGCTGTATGGCTTGGCGGGCAGGTTAGTGCTGGTTCAATACGCTTTTCCGCAACCTCATCATCATTCCAGTAACCCAAAGGCAGGGGTTCGCCAACCTTTGTAGCCTTTATAATCTGTTGACGCACATCTCGACTTTCTTCGTAAGCTCAATGGGGGCCATTACCTGATACAGAGCACCCGCTAGCTATTGTTTACTTCATTACCCGGATCGGGCCCTGATGCTTGTAGGCTGGAGCGCCGGTTGCTAGGTTCCTGGCCATAGCAGGGAGCAGGTGTATAAGGCTGTAAGTATGTTCTTCAACTCTATACCTACACCAGCATTCGCATACCTCCCGTACAAAAAACTCCTAACGCACACCTCCTGCTATATGAGACATTTTGGCAAAGCCTGATCACGTGAACCACGAACCGCTTAGCTACTTTTTGGGCCGGTTACAGTGATGTATTTCGGGAGCGCTACTGCTCCTACTGGTGTTTCGATAGTAGGTTTGATCCTAAAAGTCAGCCGCTGCTGCAAATCTCTCTTAAACGAAAGCAGCGTCATTAATTTCGATAGTCCCTGATAATTGCGCATACCCTCTACCTCAGCCATCAGCACAGACGTTTGTACCGGGAGCTGGTTTACGCCCTCCCGCAGCAGCAGGGGTTGCTTTACCAGCCCCTCCAACGTCTCCTCACCGTCCACCAGCAGTTGCCACTCCAGTTCCGTGATTCGCATTTCCGGCTCTTCGGCAGTTTCCTGCAGCTGTACCTGCAGGTAGAGCACAGTCGTGGCCTGCAGGGTATTATCCGAGATAGAGGCCAACAGGCTGTCGCCTTCGCTGGTAGTGAAATCGTAAAGGCTTTGCTTCTCCATCACATCCACTCCATTCAACTCCAAGTCCTGCACCGACTGCAAGCTGTAAGTTGCTTCGCTGAAATGCTTCAGGTCGTTTGCCTGCTTGCATCCTGCCAACATAAGCACCAGTGCCCCTATCCAACCAAGTCTTTTCATTTTCTGATCTTTTTGTACTGATACATCCAATTTAACTACGCATCCACTTCCTGCAAACTACGGCAGTATCCTCGAAAAAGTACAAACAATTCCTTTGCCAGTAAATTATCCCTATATATGCTTATAACATTTTTTAAGGTATATCAAGGGGCTTTTTATTGTTTCCTTTACTCTGATAGAGCTGTAATTAAATTAACGCATTAAGAGATAAAGCACAATTTATAATTTTATAAAAATTGCATAGTTAGCAACAGTGGATTACATCTTGCCTTACAAAAAGTGAGTAGTCGCTTATTTTGAATAACCCTTTACCATCATTTTTGGAAGTGTTTAGTTAAAGATCAAGCTTAATGCCGTAGGTAGTTGTATCAAAATAAATAGTAAGAATCTTACATAACTCGATGTTTTGGCATTTCAGGCGGCTTGAACTTCATGCTAATGTAGTTTCTACTTCCTATTATTTATACCCTTATGCAACAACTTTAATTTCTTCATTTTTAACCAAACACCAGATTTTATGTCAAAAAATACTGACCCAATTGAAAACAAGCGCAGACCTACGCCAGGATTTTATACCTCGCGCAGGTCTTTTTTACATTACAGCGGTGCAGCCCTTGCAACTGGTGCTGTTCTCCTGTCAGGCTGTGAGATGCTGGAGGACTACATCCCGCCCATGGACAAGGACAAAGACTACCCTAAGATGGTGAACCTGGGTAGTGGCGACATTGGGGTGCTAAACTATGCCTACGCGCTGGAGCAGTTAGAAGCGGCATTCTACACAAAGGTAGTGCTGGCAAGCTTCTTCCACGGCGCCACTCAAGAGGAGATTAAGGTGTTGGAGGATCTGCGACAGCATGAGGTAGCCCACCGCGACTTCTTTAAAGCGGCTTTGGGTGCGCAGGCAATCCCGAGCTTAAAGTTTGACTTCAGCAATGTTGATTTCGGCGACAAGGACATGGTGCTCTCCACGGCCCTTACGTTCGAAAACCTGGGAGTGGCCGCTTACAACGGGGCAGGTAAGCTGCTCGAAAACCCAGACTTCCTGGTAGTGGCCGGCAAGATCGTGTCGGTGGAGGCACGCCACGCAGCGGCAGTATTGGACTTGATTCACCCGGACGGTGCCTTTATCGACTTCATTGACGATGGCCTGGACCGTGCCTTCATGCCATCAGAGGTGTTGCAGGCCGCAGCCCCTTTTATCGTAACCAAAATTGACGCAAGTAACTTACCATCAGCCTAACAGGAAACAAGCCATGAATATCATCAAACTATTTGACTCGTTTAATATTGACTCTAAAACTGAAGCGGAAGTAGACACCTACATGTCCAGAAAAGAGGCTTTCCGAAAAATCGGGGGCTTCGCGAAAAAAACTGCCCTTGCCTCGTTACCGTTGGCAGCCTTTACGGCGATGCCCCAGATGGCTTTTGCCCAGACGAACGACGTAATGGGCGTGTTGAAGTTCGCGCTAACGCTGGAACGCCTCGAATACGACTTTTACCTGCAGGGGGTACGCTCCGGCATTATTTCTACCAAAGATCTAGACGTGTTTACTGCTATCCGGGAGCATGAGCGCATCCACGTGCAGTTGCTCGAGGAAACCATCGGAGCCTTAGGCGGGGACCTGAACGGCGTGCCTACCCGGTTCGACTTTACAGCCGGCGGCCTTTTCCCTAGCCCGTTCAGCAACTACAAGCTGTTTTTGGCGGTGGCCCAAGCCTTCGAAGACACAGGTGTAAAAGCCTATAAAGGACAGGCACCGAACCTGATGTCGAATGACCAGTTGCTGACAGTGGCCCTGCAGATACACTCTGTTGAAGCTCGCCATGCCTCCCGTGTAAGGAGATTGCGCCATCTCAAAGGATGGATTTCTGAAAACGACGGCATTGAAGGCTTTGGCAGCACCTTTATGCAAGCCACCAAGCCGATTTATGCGAACGAAGCCAATGTGACGCATGCAGGTGTGTTTGTACCGAAGGTGAGCAAAGTCGCAGAGCCCGCCATTGCCGAGGCATGGGACGAGTTCCTGACAAAAGAACAAGTGGTGGGCATCGTCACGCCTTTCATTGTGGGTTAAGCCTCCGCTTATGCCGTGCTCCTACACTAATTTCAGGAAGCGCGGCATAGCGGCACACATACATTGTTAGACTTTTCAAACTTTAAAAAATATTATGAAAAATAAATACTTGGGCATTGCAGCACTTGCCTTCAGCACCATGCTCTTTTCTGGCTGCTCCAAAGAAGATCTAGAAGACCTAATTCCTCACTACCCTAAAGATGGTGACAAACCGGGTATGATGACCTGGGACGTGATCAACTTTGAGCAGTATAATACCGGTTTCATTACGCAGGCACAAAGCGCTATGGGTGCAGGTCCTGTCATGATCATGAACAAGCGCCGCATGAAAGATGGCGGCTGGGACACCGGAAACTTCGCGATGGTATTTGACACCAACAACCCCACCGGAGATGACACCGACTTGTACACTGGTAAAGGCCACCCCGATAAGGCCGACCTGGGCAAGGCACTCGTCATCAACATGGACATGAACAGCACGCCTAACGACAACGAATACGGCGGTAGCATGATGCTTGACTTCTCTAAGCAAGGTGCTGTAACGGTGAAAGACATCACGATTGTGGATGTAGATGCCTATGAGGACGAATCCTTCGTGCGCCTGTACGGCGCTAACCATACCCTGTTAATGGAGAAGAAAATCCCTACCAAGGGTAACAACTCGGTACAGGTGGTAGATTTAGGTGGCACCAAGGGTGTGATGCACCTGGAGGTGGTGTTGGCCGGCATGAATAACGGTATGCCTGCTGGCTCTGGCGCCATCGACAACATCCGGTTTGCTAAATAATTAGCAAGCGATGTATAGTCTTTTATGATACGTTGAATTTCCCGACAGCAACTTCTGCTTTCCGTTTACCTTCAGTTTTTGGGTATGGAAAACGGAGTTGCTGCGGGTATTTTGACAATGGTTGTTTTCAGGTTGCCCTTTCCTCTCGTTACATACAGCCACTCAGGTTCTTAGAATAGCCATTCAAACAGTAAAATCATTTTCTTATGAAACAACCTCTTAACAATAACATCACATACCAGCAGGAAGCACAGAAGGGCTTCGGCAGGTGGCTGCATCTATTTACAGCATTTCTTCTGCCCATCGTACTCACCGGTTGTCACCTTTTTGAGGAGCACGAGGATTTTAAAAGCCCTACGCTGCAGGTGCCTGAGGGATTTAAAGCAGAAAAAATCATAGGAGGGCTGCACCTTCCTACCAGCCTCACTTGGGACGATGAGGGAAATATGTATGTCGTGGAAGCCGGCGGTGGCCTGGAACCTGATAAATTGTCTACAATGCGCATCATGCACATCAAAGATGGCGTGTCCACCGAAGTCGTAGACCTGAGCAACAAGGGTATTAACCCAGCCATAGTGGGCATTGTATGGCACGATGGCGCCTTCTATATTACCCATCGCGGCGATGACCTGACGGGCGCTGTATCGCGGGTAACGAAAAGCGGGCAGGTGCAAACCATCCTGCAAGGCATTATCGACAGCCAGGCAGAGCACCAGATCAATGATATTCGCATGGGCCCGGATGGAAGGATGTATGTGGCGGTCGGCTTAGCTGGCAATGCAGGCGTAATGGACCCCTCGGTTGCCCCTTGGATTATGCGCAGCCCGAACTTGCACGCTAACCCATGCCAAGATATCGTGCTCCGTGGCAGAAACTTTAGAACACCCGATATCAGAACGGATGACCCGGATGACATAGCCATGACAGGTGCCTTTGTGCCTTTTGGAACGGAGACACATCCTAGCGAAGTCATCAAGGGAGTTAAGCTTTGTGGCGGCTCCATCCTCTCTTTTGACCCCACTGACCCGATTGGCACAGTGGAAACACATGCCTGGGGCTTCCGCAACCTTATTGGCTTGGCCTGGAACAGAACCACCGGCGACATGTATGCCGCAGAGAATGGGTATGATGTTCGGGGCGCACGTCCCGTGAAAGACTACCTCGATGCAAGTCTGCGCATCAAAAAAGGGATGTGGTATGGCGTGCCGGACTTTTCGGCAGGACGAGAGCCCCTGACGATGGAAAAGTTTGAAGTGCCGGATAGCCTGCAGGCGATGGTATTCGTAAATGGCCAGCCTGTCGGTAAAGACCTGGATTTTGTTATCGACCATGCTGCCAGCGGCCTGACGCCACCAGACCCTTCTGTTGTGCTGGGTCGCCATGAGTTTAATTCCTCCCCAAGTATGATTGATGTGGCTCCTGCCTCCTGGGGTGATATGGCGGGTTTCGCCTTTATTGCAGAATGGGGTGACTTGGCGCCGCCAACAAACCCATTGCGTGGCAAGGCCCCGGCCGGATCACAAGTTGTGATGGTGAACCCCGCTACTGGCGAGTTGAAACCTTTTCTACGCAATCAACTTCCTGGGCCTGCTTCAGCGCAAGGCAAGGCAGGCAAAGGCTTGGATCGACCGTTCGACGTGCAGTTCGGCCCGGATGACGCATTGTACATTGTAGACTATGGCATCGTGAAAATCAACATGAACAGACGGCCTCCCTATGCCTATGAACCCGGCACAGGCGCTATCTGGAAGGTAACAAAGAAGTAAGAACGCTTTCCGCAAATCAACCTAAAAGCGTAGCCTCTCAGGAATATTCCTGAGAGGCTGCGCTTTTCTATCATCAGTGCACGTACAGTTAGGCAACTTGTACCAAAAACCGCTTGATAATACACTTAAGATCAGCATACAAAGGGCGCCTATCTAGAACCTTTCGCCGCGTTATAGATTCTTCACGTCAGACAGTTTGATGCTGCCTTTTATGATTGCCTGAAGTTCTTGCTTATGCTTGATCATGTTGCTATAAGCTGCTCTTAATTGCGGTGTTTTCAGTTGAGCTTTTGCCTCTGAGCTGTTTACTTTGTTGTCGATTATGTCGTTGTAGAAGGCTACATAGAGTACGTGAACGTCTTCATCAGTCAGGATGTGGCCCATTGGCTTAGTTTCTTGCGCAACAATCCAGGCGGCACGGGAGGCGGCCAGGCGTTGCAACGGTGTGCCATGATGCGAGCTCGAGGTGAAACTACAATCGCCAATATTATAGAAGAGCTCGAAGAACTCTGCCGCTCTTTTCCAGTTATAGGTGGCGCCACGCTTATGGGTCATGTAATAACTGGAAAAGAAATCCGCTTCCAACTCGGTGAGGCGTGTTCCTTCAGCATTATACTCTTTTGCGCCATACCATTTGCTGTACTTCTCGAACTGTATCTGGTGCCCCCACTCATGACCTAAGATACCATTGAAGGCTACAAGTTTATCGACGCCGGCCTCATTGAGGACCTGCACCAACCCGTCTCCTATCACTATCAACTTATCTGCCCTGGCAAACCCGTCGAAAGACAAGAAAGGCGTTGTTTTAAGCACCGGACTGGGGTTGATGATTTGGGTGATGATGTAATCTGCAATTTCGTAAGCTTCTTCACGGGTTGCACCCAGGTTCATATAAATAGAGGCAAGCGCATCCCTGTTCTGTAATGTGGTGGTATGCTGCCCCTTTAATGTGATTTCGTTCGGCATGTCCCAAAAACGCTCGAGGTCGCGTTTCTGCTTGGCCGCGAAATTAGTCAACTCGCCATTCGAACCAAAGTATTGCTTTGAGTTATCAAAGTAGCTTGCATACAGGTAATTTAAATAGCTCAACCAATCATACCAATACCAGTCCGTTGATTCGAATCGGAGGGCATGGCGCCTGATGGCGTTATAGAAAGGGGTCAGGCCGCAGGTGCTTGGTGCTACCGCTTTTTTGCTGTACTGCGCAGTCAGATTAGCGGTCAGAGACGCATAAGCGCACTCCACATTGTCCTTGTTAAATTTACCTGGTATGATTCTCCGCACATCGGCCTCCGTAATTAAATTGCTGGAGGCTGTGGCAGTAAGCCGCGCTTGAGGACTTACCAGTGTTTCTGCTTCTTCTTTGTCGCAGGAAGCTGTCAGTAAACCAACCCCTACGCAGAGCAGTGCCATTTTCAGAAGTTTGATTTTCATAAGATTTGAGAAATTAGAGGTGGATAAGATATATTCATCCCAAGGATACTCCTTAAATCTCAAAACTAATCCGTCGTTAACTTAAAATTCAATGCTATTTGCCACGCAATTAATAAACATATTCATATTATATATAAATAACATCCCTTGCACTTCACTACCTTGTCATTTTCAAGTACTTTCAATCAATTGCGGGAATAGTGGCTGTTAAACCTAGGAATGGATTTTACAAGGGTAACAGCAGCAAAAATCCCCTTTAACCTATTAAACTAAGTCAAAGGGGATTGTATACAGTATTGTCTGTAAAGGAGTTAACTAACTCAAGTTGCTAAGCAGTGTGCTGTGCTCCCAAGAGGCTGTTTTGCCGGGATTCAATAACGTGCTTGAAGCGCTGCAGGTCATTCGCCACCATTCTCTCAAAATCAGAATTCAGGTACTCAGCCACTTTTCCGCCCACAACACCTACCGGTGGCCTGTATGAAATAGTGGCCTGTACGACAGTGCCCTGGCCGTTCGGGGCATCACTGAAACGCACCTCGCCGGCATTGTCTACGTCGGCTCCCGGCTTAGAGCGCCATTCTATCAGCTCATCCTGCTCTTCCCGGATAATGCTGGCATCCCATTCTACTGTACCAATGCCTTTGGGCACCCTGGCCACCCAGTGCGACTCTTTCGGGCCTAACTGGCGCACCTCCTGCAGGTGTTCCATAAACTTGGGCAGGTTTTCGAGTTGGCGCCAGTATTGGTATACCTCATGCCGTGGCTTTTGTACTGTCAGACTGCGCGTAATATCAAACGAATAGTCTTTATCGGATGCTGTGTTAATGCCCAGTGCATCATTTAGCGGGCAGTAGCCGGTTGCTCCCCGGAACAGTAAGGGAGCAGCAGCCGCCGCCAACAGCAAGCCGCCGGCATTTGTTTTTTTCAGGCCATAGTAGGCCATCAAAGCGCCGCCTACCAAAGAGGCAACCCGCTCGGTGTTGCCTACATTTAAATGACTGGTGCCTGTTGCAGGCGGGTTGAAATGATGCCGGGTATGCCCATCGGGCATATTTGTTTGGTTTGTGTTCATAGCTGATAGATTTGTTGTAGAAGAGATACGTATCGGGGTGCTTTAGATGTTTTGGAGGGCATAATAGCTCCTAATGCCTTAAGTATTACATCCTTACTATTTATTGCATTTGCCGGTTCAGGCGATAAAGTTTTCCCTCGCTACCGTAGCTAAGCAGCAGCAACTCTTTGTCATGATCCTGGCCGAAGGAGGAGATAGGGAACCCAGAAGTTAGCAGCAGGGTATTGCTCACTTTTTCGCCCCGCTCGTTTACTTCCAGTGCCCATACCTTGCCACTCACATAATCGGCATAGACGTATTTGCCCTGTAACTCGGGTATGGCCGTTCCCCTGTACACAAACCCGCCTGTCACCGATACCCCATCGGCGTGGGTGTACTGGTGCACCGGTAATATCAGGCCGCTTTTATCGCAATTCGATTCCGGGTTATAGCACTGTGTTCCCTCCATGATGCGCCACCCATAATTCCCACCCTTTCGGATGATATCAATCTCCTCGATCTTATTCTGCCCCACATCGGCTGCCCACAACTGGCCGGTTTTAGCGTCAAAAGAAATCTTCCAGGGATTACGGAGCCCGTAGGCATAAATCTCCTCGCGATAGCCCTGTTGGTTACCAGCATAAGGGTTGTCGGCTGGAATGCCGTAGGGGCGGTTACCTGAAGCGGCATTCACATCGATGCGCAGGATTTTGCCCAATAGGGTACTTCGGTCCTGCGCATTGTTCTGCGGGTCTCCTCCGCTGCCACCGTCCCCTACGGCGATGTACAGGTATCCATCCGGGCCGAAGGTTACTTTGCCGCCATTGTGATTCCTGTAAGGTTGGCTGTAGGTAAGCAGTATTGTTTCGCTCTTAGGGTCTACCATGCCCTGATTACCCGCGGAAGCTTTGAAACGCGATATCCTGGTCTGTAAAGGATCGCTGGTAGTATAGTTCACATAGAAGTAGCCATTCTGCGCAAAATTTGGGTGGAAGGTCAACCCTAACAATCCCATCTCGCCCCCAGCGGATACCCGGTCCGAAATATCGAGGTATAGACTGGGTCTTGTACCTGCCTGGCTGTTGCGGGGCATCCAGAAGATTTTTCCCTCCTGGTCCAGTACATATAGCCGGCCCTGGTTTTCTTCGCTCCAGACGGCTTCCACAGGTCTGTCAAACTCCAGATTGCTGTAAGCAGGTTGTAGGTTATATTGAGCCTCGGCCGACGGAGTACATCCTCCCAGCAGAAACATCCATAAGAAGATTGTGAAGCAAGGTGTTTTGGGTAACATCATATAGCAAAGTTTTAACATCCATAGTACTTACGACCTAATGGCGGTATTGGCTGCCATACCTTCCTTAAGAACTATTGACGCTATGTTAAACGAAAAAAACTGAGATGTACAATTTGCCAATGTTTCGTCGTTCACTAAAAAAATAACACAGCCTACACCATTACATCTCCCTATCCTATAGGATGTTCCAGAAAATAAATCTTATATTTAATGTATAGCCAAAGTATAAATCACCTTCTATGTCATTTCAGTTTCGCCCTTCTCTTCCCCTTTGCCAGCGCAACTGCTGGTTGATGCTGCTAAGCATGTTTCTCTTCCTGCAACAGCCTATATGGGCGCAAGTCTCCCTTCCTTCAGTTAGTGTAACTGACAGCGTGGCAAACCAAACAGGAACCTCTGCGAGAAATCTATTGGAGGTACCAAAGCAGGAGACGATAAACAAGCATAGCCTCAGGAAAAACACCGCCCTGCTGGCAGCAGGAGCCGGTATATGGATTGCCACCTACACCTTTGTGGATGAACCGCTGCAGCAGTTCACACAGCGTAACCGCAACCCGGTAGCCGATGCCATTGCTTATGTCGTGCAGCCTCTTGGCAAGCCCAGCAACCTGGCACCAATTGCCGCCACTGCCGCATTGGGGGGTATCGTTTTTAAAGATTCAAAGTTGCAGAAGGCCGGGATGGTTTCGCTGGGAAGTATAATGGCCAGTGCCGTGATTACTGGTACGCTTAAAAATACGTTTCACCGCTATCGGCCAAGCACCACCACCGAGAACCATTTGTTTGATGGTATAGCAAAGGAAACGAATAATACCTCGCTTCCTTCGTCCCATACCTCCACCGCCTTTGCGATGGCTACATCGGTGGCTACCGTGTACAAAGACCACCAATGGGTGCCCCCGATCGCGTATGGTGTCGCCACGCTGGTAGGCCTGTCGCGCATCAACGACAACGCGCACTGGGCAACAGATGTGATGGCAGGCGCTGCCGTGGGTTATTTTACCGCTAAAGGCGTTACGCGGCTTTACGAGGAGGTAGACCAACGGCTGAACATTCGGAAGCAGCGCCGCTTGCTGCTTTCTCCACAGATCGGTTTGCGATCGGGGGCGGTAAGTGCCACGCTCATTTTTTAAGCCCGCTACAACAGTATGAACTAAAAATGCCTGCACCGTGGTGCAGGCATTTTTAGTTTACAAGTATACCAATCGGTAGTGCTTATTAGCAATCGTCAGGATGTAGGATGACCTTCTCTGATATTGAATTGTATCTTACCTGACATTTCCCTCTTACAATTTTTCTTCCGTAATCCCCTCGCACTGAATCATGGAGGGGTTGCGAGAGAAAAATGAACCTGTGCGCCTTCTGCTACTAAGGTGGGCAGTAGTATCAGGTCAGGTAGTGTCAATTACAGCTTATTTAAACATCCCCTTCAACTTGGACAGCTTTGCCTGGAAGTCATCCATCGGCTCTTCTTCCTTTTTAGCGCCGCCTTTGTTGCGGTTACCACCGCCAGCAGGCTTGGCCGCCGGGTCGCCTTTCATACTTAGCGAGATACGTTTCCGTGCCGCGTCCACCTCCAGCACTGTAACCTCTACTTTCTGGCCCACTTTCACTAGCTCATGCGGGTTGCTCACAAAGCGGTCAGACAAATGGCTTACATGCACCAAGCCGTCCTGGTGTACACCAATGTCAACGAAGGCACCGAAAGCGGTAATATTCGTCACAATGCCTGGCAACTTCATACCGGCACGCAGGTCTTTGATCTCGTTTACTCCCTCGGTAAAACTAAACGCCTCGAAGGTCTCGCGCGGGTCACGGCCTGGTTTGGCAAGCTCACTAACAATGTCGTGAAGGGTAGGCAAGCCAACGGTATCCGTCACGTAATGCTTCAGGTTGATCTTCTGGCGCAGTTCGTTGCTCTTGATCAGGTCCTGCACGGTTACGCCCAGGTCTTTGGCCATCTGCTCCACAATCGGGTAACTCTCCGGGTGCACAGCAGAAGCGTCAAGTGGGTTTTTGGCATCACGGATGCGAAGGAAACCGGCTGCCTGCTCAAAGGCCTTGTCGCCTAGCCGGGCTACCTTCTTTAGTTCCGTGCGGGTCTTGAAAGGCCCGTTCTGGTTGCGGTATTCTACGATGTTCTGTGCCAGCGCAGGACCGAGACCGGATACATAGGTCAGCAGTTGCTTGCTGGCTGTGTTTACTTCCACACCCACGGCGTTCACGCAGCTCATCACCACGTCATCAAGTGAGTGCTTTAGCGCCGACTGGTCCACGTCGTGCTGGTACTGGCCCACCCCAATACTTTTTGGGTCGATCTTCACCAGCTCAGCTAACGGGTCCATCAAACGGCGACCAATAGACACAGCGCCACGCACTGTCACGTCCTGGTCCGGGAATTCATCCCGCGCCACTTCTGAGGCAGAGTAGATGGAGGCGCCGCTTTCGTTCACCATCAGCACTTGCACGGTACTCGGTAGGTTCAGGCCTTTTACAAACGCCTCGGTTTCGCGGCTAGCGGTTCCGTTGCCAATCGCGATGGCTTCCACGTCGTAGCGCTCCACCAGGTATTTTACGTTCTGACCGGCTTCTACGGCTTTGCCTTGTCCGGTGTGTGGGTATACGGTATCGTTGTGCAGCAGCTTGCCTTGCTTGTCCAGCACTACCAACTTACAACCTGTCCGGAAGCCCGGGTCCAGGGCCAGTACGGTTTTCTGGCCAAGCGGCGAAGAAAGCAGCAGTTGACGCAGGTTGTCCGCAAATACACGGATAGCCTCTTCATCGGCACGTTTCTTAGAGCTAAGGCGCACTTCCGTTTCCATGCTGAGCTTGAGCAGACGCTTATAGCAGTCTTTGGCAGCAAGGCGTACCTGCTCCGACGCAGCGTTGTTGCCTTGTACAAACATATCCTCCAACTTCGAGAGTGCCGCTTCATCTTCAGGCTGTGCAGATAGCATCAATACCATCTCTGACTCGCCCCGGCGCATGGCCAACACACGGTGCGAGGGCGCTTTCTCAATCGGTTCCTCCCACTCAAAGTAGTCCTTGAACTTCTGGCCTTCCTCTTCCTTGCCCATCATCACGCGGCTCTTGAAAACACCCTTTTTCTCGAACAACTGGCGCATGGTGGCGCGGGCCCCTGCGTTTTCATTCATCCATTCAGCCATAATGTCGCGGGCACCGGCCAGGGCTTCATTCACATCCCTCACCTCTTTCTCCTCCGACACGAAGTTGGACGCCTCTGCTTCCACATCAAATTGCTCCTGCTGGAAGATACGCTCCGCCAATGGCTCCAAGCCTTTCTCGCGAGCAATAGTGGCCTTAGTACGGCGCTTCGGCTTATAAGGCAGGTAGATATCCTCCAACACCGCCATGGTTTCGGCCGCCATGATCCGGGCCTCCAGCTCAGGCGTCAGTTTCTCCTGGTCACTGATAGACTTCAGGATGCTCTCGCGGCGTTTATCGAGTTCACGGAGTTGCTCCATCCGATCGCGGATGGCCGCAATCTGCACTTCGTCCAGCGAACCAGTCACTTCCTTGCGGTAACGGGAAATAAAAGGCACTGTGGCCCCTTCGTCAAGCAGGGCAGCTGTGGCCTCTACTTGCTTGATGGTAATAGAAAGCTCTTTGGCGATCTTGAGCAGATGTTCTAAATTCGGTTCCATATATACAGTATAATACCGGCAGGTAGCGGAACTTGGGAAAGGGAAGGGATGCCAGGCAGAAGCCTGGATGCAATTGAATCATAAAACTGATTACGCACCCGCTTGTCTTCCGGCACCTGCTCTCCCTTGCTCCCAGAACCCTGCCTGCTAGCTTTTTTTGGA
This sequence comes from Pontibacter sp. CAU 1760, assembly GCF_054482735.1. NCBI lineage: Bacteria > Pseudomonadati > Bacteroidota > Cytophagia > Cytophagales > Hymenobacteraceae > Pontibacter > Pontibacter sp. CAU 1760. Next base: position 422,470 of record NZ_JBTLRL010000003.1, on the reverse strand, counting down.
TGCTTTTATAATAAGCTAAAGGTCAAATTTAAAGTATATTGCCTTAAGTAGAAAGATTAAGCCCATCAGATTGTAGCTTTGTGACAGTTTTCTGATGCTAAGTTCGCACGGCACACGTGTGCATGGCAATTTTCCAAACAGGCACCCTTTATACATTCGCAGGATTGACGACTGCTTCCACTAAAAAAAAATCCTTTAACAGATACTGGCTGTTTTTGCTGCTGATGCTGCCTGCGTGCCTGATCCGCCCGATCGATGACACCCCCTTCCAGCAGACGGATTACTATAAAAAAGCAGTAGCGGAATTGCATCGAGCGCCTGCCACCATCACGCACGGTGATACGCTGCGGGTTGGCTGGGCAAAGATAAACATCACGCCACCCGCCCCTGCTCCTTTAGCGGGGTATGGCAAGCGCCTGGGTATGGCTTATACCGAAGTGCACGACTCAGCCTGGGTACGCACCTTTGCCTTCGACAACGGAAAGACGGAGGCGTACTTTGTGGCATTGGACATGCTGATCACACCCATGCTGGTGCAGCAGGCGCTGGAGAAAGAATTCCCCAGGCTTGGCTTAAAACCCGAACAGGTATACCTCTCGGCCACCCACAGCCACACCAGCTTTGGCGGGTGGGCAACGGATCCGGGCATCAAGGTCATGTCGGGAGGGTATGAAGAGGAACTTGTGCAGCAATTAACGCAGCAGATTTTGCAAAGCATGCGGCTGGCACGGCAAAACCTGCAACCAACGCGCGTGGGGTATGGCAGCGCCAACGCGGGCAGCCTTGTTAAAAACCGGCTAACCGAGTCGCGCAAAGCCCGTGATACCGCTTTGCGCTTCCTGAAGTTTGAGCGGCCTGACGGAACTATGGCGGTGTTGTCGTTCTTCTCGGCGCACCCCACCATTCTGCCTTCCATGCAGCCTGTCCTCTCCCGCGATTATCCTGGGGTACTGGTAGACCAACTGGAAGAGCGCCTGAACTTTGCCGCCTTTGCGGCCGGGCCGGTGGGCAGCCACAGTGCGGTTTACTTTGAGCACGATTCCTTTGAAAGCGTGCAAACCGTGGGCGAGAGCCTGGCGACTATCCTGCGCCGCACGTGGCACCAGGTAGACACCAAGTATGTGTTTACGCTCGGCTATGACCGTGCCCCGCTTTTGTTGCCCGCCCCACAGTGGCGCATCACTAAAAACTTAAGGCTAGCCCCCTTCCTGTTTAACTGGGTGTTCGGGCAGCATCCTGCCTATGTTACCAGTCTGCAGATCGGTGATATTGTATTGCTTGGCGCCCCTGCCGATTATTCCGGGGAGTTTATGGCAGCGCTAACGGCTACTGGCAGGCAAAACGGCAACCCTGTCATCGTAAGTAGCTTCAACGGCGGCTATATAGGCTACGTAACACCAGACCAACACTATGACCTGGATGAGTATGAAACGCGCAGCATGAGCTTCTTTGGCCCGCACACTGGCTCCTATCTCACTTTTATGCTTCAAGAGCTACTTCAGCAGCATACTAACAAGCGTTAGGTTTATTTAAATTTTTTTGCGCTAAAAAATACAAATACTAAAGTTTACCAAAGCGGTACTAAACGCAGCTTCAATTGCCTTCTCTAAAATATACAAATTTTCCATATTTGTATATTTATATTGCAAATAAGCAATATTTATATCTTTATTTTATTGCACTTCTATTCAAAATACTTAAATCCTGTCAATGAGTGATGCTAACAATGTAACTACATCTATCAAGCTTGCCTTAAATTCCTGAACTACAAACATACTATACCGCATTTACCTGAAGCAGAGGCCACATATTAAAATAGTCACATAGCACTTCCTTGCCTTGTTTTGGCAACAAATCCAAAAAAATAGTCCTTCCGTATGTATGCATTATCATCAGGAGAAAGCTCAACCATATGGCACAGAACTTTACTAACCTTACCGCACAAATAGTTCGTTTGCGCTGCCCCTTTCTCCCCATATTTCAATTCTCTCTGACACATCCATTTGCTTTTATTCCTTAATTTTTATATGTAACAATTCTAATCTTTAACCCCCTCTTTATGAAAAGACGCTCACCGAATTACCAATTGCTCTGCTTGTTGGGCATGTTACTCTTCCTGCTGCCCGGCCTCACCCAAGCACAGTCGCCCCTACAGGCTGCCCTTCAGCATATAGACAAAACTAAGGCCAACTACAAACTCACCACAGCCGATTTGGCCGATTACGTAATCACAGACCAGTATGTAAGCAAGAATAGCGGCGTGACACACATCTACATGCGCCAGCGCTTCCAAGGCATCGAAGTAGTGGACGCCAACCTGAACATCAACATCGACCGCGAGGGCAATGTGGTTAACATGGGTAACCGCTTCGTGCCTAACCTGCGGGCTGCCATCAAGGGCAACGCTGCGGCCATTTCTGCTGAGCAGGCTGCTACCGTGGCCGCCGGCAAACTGAAACTGGCTGTAACCACTCCTATTAAAGTAAAGGAGAAAAAAGCCCCTACTGAGAAGGTATCTGCCGCTGCCAAGTCTGTGCTTTTAACAGACGGCGGAATCTCCCTCTCTCCTATCCCTGCCAAATTGGTATACCAGCCAATGCCGGATGGTACCGTACGCCTTGCCTGGGAAGTGGGTATCTATGAAAAAGACGCCCAGCACTATTGGAACACCACGGTTGATGCCGCCACCGGACAGGTGCTGAAGCAGGAAGACCAGGTAATCCATGATGTTTGGGGTCCTGAAACAGCAACGGATGCCCCCACTGCTGAGAAAACGCTTAGAACTGCCACCCGCAAGCCAGCCATGTCGGCTGAAGCGAAGCTAGAGGCCAGACAGAAGATGTACACACAGTTGTTTGCCCCAGCCTCTGTAGCCGCAGTCGCTGCCACGAGTGGCACTTACCGTGTGTATGACGCTCCGTTGGAGACCCCAACGCATGGCGACAGAACATTAGTTACCGGAAAAGAGAACCTGGCTGCCTCCCCGCTCGGATGGCACAACGACGGCATTGTATCTTATACCATCACCAAAGGAAATAACGTGCACGCCTACGAGGACCGTGCAGGGGCCAACGCTGGCCTGAGCCCGGACGGTGGCGCGAACCTGGTATTTGACTTCCCACTGGACCTTGCAAAAGAACCAGCTACCTACGTGCAGGCTGCTACAGCTAACTTATTCTACTGGAACAACCTGATGCACGACGTTTTCTACCAGTTCGGTTTTGACGAAGCGAGTGGCAACTTTCAGCAAACTAACCTGAGTGGCGTTGGTGAAGGCCTCGACGGTGTAATGGCCGAAGCCCAGGACGGTGGCGGAACCAACAACGCAAACTTCCTGACTTTGCAGGACGGTGTACCAGGCCGCATGCAGATGTACCTCTGGACTTCTTCGCTCCCTGCTAAACTACTGCACATCTCTGCCCCGGCAGCCGTTGCCGGTTCTTATACAGGTATACAGGCTGCTTTCGGTCCTGCTGTAAACGAGAACGGCGTGGCTGGCAAGATTGTGATGGCTGACCCAGCAAATGGTTGCGGCACAGCTCCTGCCTTGCCAAAGGGCTCTGTTCCGGAACCATTCGTTAACCAAGCAGCCATTTCCGGTAACATCGCCCTGGTTGACCGCGGAAGCTGCTCTTTCATCGCGAAGGCCCTGAACGCACAGGCTTCTGGCGCTACTGCCGTAATTGTGGTGAACAACATGGACGGCGAACCGATCTCGATGGGTGGCGACGAGTCTGGCGCTACGGTGCTGATTCCAGCGATCATGATTAGCAAAGCTGACGGGGACAAACTCAAGGCTGCCCTGGCACAAGGCCTTACTGGTGCTTTACGACGTGAGGGTGGCGTGCCGCCGCTTCGCGATGGTGACCTGGATAACGGGATCATTGCACACGAGTATGGCCATGGCATCTCTACCCGCCTGACCGGTGGCCCGAGCACACAGTGCCTGTCCGGTGCTGAGCAAGGCGGTGAAGGATGGAGCGATTACTTTGCCCTGTACATGACCATGCGCAACGGCGACACAGGCACACAGCGCCGTGGTATCGGCACCTATGTGCGTTCTGAAGGCACAGACGGCAACGGTATACGCCCTGCACCTTATAGCACGGATATGGGCATCAACCCTTATACCTATGCCATGGTATCAAACCCTGAAATTTCCGTACCGCATGGTGTGGGCTTTATCTGGGCAACGATGCTATGGGACATGACCTGGAGCCTAATCGACGAGTATGGCTACGACCCGAACATTTACAGCGGGAAAGGCGGTAATAACATTGCCCTGCAACTGATCATCGACGGATTGAAGTTACAGCCTTGTAGCCCAGGTTTTATAGACGCCCGCGACGCCATCCTGGCTGCTGACCGCATTAACAACGGTGGCGCTAACCAGTGCTATATCTGGCGTGCATTTGCGAAGCGCGGCTTAGGCTTCAGCGCACAGCAGGGCAGCAACAACGACCTGACAGACGGAGTGGAGGCATTTGACATGCCACCATCTTGCAGCCCACAGTTCGCGATCAGCTTAACGGCTAATCCTACGCCTGTAATGGACGGCAACGACCTGACGTATAACATCTCAGTAACGAACAACACCTCAGTGGCTATGAGTGGTGTAAACATCACAAGTGCTATCCCTGCCAACACAACGCTAATAGAAGACAAAGGCAGGGATGCTGCGAAGGTAGAGAATGGTATCGTAAGCTTTAAGCCTCTGAAAATGAACCAGGGCGAAACTGTTACCCGTTCATTCAAGGTGAAAGTGCAGACAGGCACCGGAACGACCATCTATTTCCAGGATGACATGGAAAATGGCACGGCAAAGTGGAAAACATCCCACATCATCGGATTGCAGGATTGGAAATTGAGTGGCAAGAACCCATACAGCGGTAAGAATGCATGGTTCGCCGTGGATCCTGATGCCTTTAGCGATCAATACCTGACGTTAGCTTCACCGGTGATACCGGGAGCGAATTCGCAACTGAGGTTCTGGCATAGCTATGCCACCGAAGCCGGCTTTGATGGCGGTGTGGTAGAGGCCAGCACAGACAACGGCCTGACATGGACGAACCTGGGGAACAAGATGATCCAGAATGGCTACAACGGCACGATTCCGGCTGCAAACGCATCAACGGTGAGTGGCCCTGCCTTTACAGGCAACAGCAACGGTTATATCCAGACAATTGTGGACCTGAGCGCCTACAAAGACAAAATGACCCTGATCCGATTCAGAATGGGCTCGGACGTACTGACGGGTGCAACAGGCTGGTACGTAGACAACATTGACGTTGTAGCAAATGCCACGGCACTGAAAAACATAGCGAGTGTCAGCACGAAGTGGGGCGGTGATAAAACAGCCACAAACGAGGTGCTGGTATTGAAGCGTGATGAGTTTGCGGCAACACAAATTGCCCCCGCGGTAGCGCTGAACCAGCGCTCTGTTCTATACCCGAACCCGGCACAAAATGCCGTGAACCTGCGCCTGGCGCATGGCACAGTGGGTGCAGTAGAAGTTATGGCCGTGAATGCACTGGGCCAGCAGGTGCTAAGCAAAAAATTGCAAGCCACAGAAGGCCAGCAAGGCATACTGCTGACGGTGGACCACCTGCCAAATGGCATCTACTATTTCCAGGTGATTGCCGGTGGCGAAACAGAAACACATAAGCTGATCATCAAGAAATAAAATCAGCTTGATGTACTAGCGCAAACGCCGCCCTTGTAGGGTGGCGTTTGCTATTTATAGGCTCGTTAACTGGGCCGCTTTCTCACAGGTAATCCATTTTCTTAGCCGCCAGCAGGATAAATACAACACGGTTACCAACATACTTTCTATATTGCAAAGGCATTCTTTATAAAGTTCTAAACATTAGTCCACTAAAAACTGTTTAAAATAAAGTAGTCATACATCTTAATTTTTCGTTTACCACCTATAGGAGGACACATAAACATGGATATATCAAACTTAATTTTTATAGCAACAGTCGGCTTTTACACGCTCTTGCTCACATTCATCCTCACATGGATGTACCATGATGCGGAGCAGCGCGGCCTAAACGGCGGGATAATAGTGGGGATTGCCTTCTTTACCGGCACCATACTGGGTCTGCTGGCCTGGCTGACACTCCGCCCAAAACTAAAACCGCAGCCAATCCCTGTTAAGAGTTAAGCATTCGATTCTAGTAAAATACAAGCCCCCTGGCAACCAGTCCACTTGAACGTGCTGCTGCCAGGGGGCTTTTTTATGTATAAGCGCAAACCCTCTAAAACTGCAGGAGGGTTTAGCTACGCACATTTAACCGGCATAGGGATTAGCCAAGGGCTTTCAATGCGCTGAAATTAGTATATTTGAGTTCGCATCATTTTGAACAGTATAGGCGAAACGTCCCCGATCAGGCATGAACAAGTACACCCTCTTCCTCTTTTTCACTCTTTTACTCGCTGCTGGCTTGCTCAGTTCCTGCGAGAAGTGCGGAAACGTCATCATCTCTGAGCCTACACCCGAAGACGCTGCATGGCTGGTTTACAAAAAGAATGACACCATTGCGTTCCTGACCGAGGTCAACGACACAGTGCGTTACATCCGCACGGGAATTTTTGCCCAGACGCTTCCGGGGGAGGGTTTCTCGGTGGAGGATGCCTGCGTGGACGCGTTGGATGTGCAGGTGAGAACAGTGCTGGAAGATGTGGCAGAAACGCGCCCCGTGCTTGGCACCCGCATCCTCAGCCAGCCGGAAAACGTGACCGTTGAACTCACCATGGGCGACAACGAGGCTTGGGAAATCCAGAACTTCCAGCCAACCTACGACAGCCTGCAGGTAGGCGAGAAATGGTATAAAAGCGTATATGAGCTGAACCCGGATGCAGGCAGCCCCCAGCAAGTAACGCAACTGCTCTACAATAAGGAATTCGGCTTTCTGCGTGTCAGGTACGGCAACGGAAAACTGCTTCAGTTTATACGTCGCCAATAAGAGGCTACTGTGTAAACTGGAGCAGTATACTATTCCCGTTTTCTAAATATTCATTTAAGCCCGTTGCAACTGCTCGGCGCTGATATGATGCAGCACTTCCAGTGCAGTCTCAACATGGTCCTGCGGGTTGCTCATCGAGGTGCAGATTGCCCGTACCGTTCTGTTACGGTCGATGATATAGGTGACGCGGCCCGGCAGAAGCCCCAGACGGCGTGGCACCCCGTAAATACTCCTTATTTGTCCGTCTTTGTCGCTTAGCAGCGTAAAAGGCAGATGGTAGATCCGTTCAAACTTCTGATGCGACTGCAGGCTGTCAGAGCTCACGCCCACCACTTCTGCGTCGTACTCCTGAAACCTCTCATACTGGTCCCGGAACTGGCAAGCCTGCTTGGTACAGCGCGAAGTATTGTCTTTAGGGTAAAAGTAGAGCACCACATTCTTCTCCTTCAGTAAGTCATGGAGGCGGAACAAACCGCCATCCTGCCTTTGCAACTCAAAGTCAGGGGCCTGGTCGCCTTCCCTTACCGCATCATCCTTTATAAGTGCTTCGATCATCATAACTAGTCTATTACAAACTTCGTGCAAAAAATTACGCGGGCCGCAAAGGTAAGGCGCATAAACCCAAAAGTCAAAGAAGGCTGCTAATTATAGCAACAGAAAAAGAATTTAGGCATCTTTGCACCCACGCAAGACCAATATGCCCCGAATCAACGTCATCATTCCAGCCTACAACGAAGAGCACTCCATTGCCAAAGTAGTGCAAGCCATACCGGCAGGGTTAGTGGAAGAGGTAATCGTGGTGAACAACAACTCCAGCGATGGCACCGCCCAAGCCGCCGCCGCCGCCGGCGCTACCGTATTGCACCAGCCCATCGCCGGCTACGGGAATGCTTGCCTGAAGGGTATAGCCTATGTTGCCGCAAAATCAGAACAGCCCGATATCGTGGTTTTTCTGGACGGGGATTATTCAGACTACCCTGAGGAGATGCCCCAATTGGTGGCTCCTATTGTGGCAGGGCAAACTGACATGGTGATCGGATCGCGGGCATTGGGTGAGCGGGAAAGCGGGGCGATGATGCCACAGCAGATTTTCGGGAATTGGTTGGCCACTACGTTGCTGCGCTGGTTCTACGGAGCACACTTCACGGACCTCGGCCCCTTCCGGGCCATCCGCCTGGATGCCCTGCTGGCCCTTGGCATGCGCGATCGCACGTACGGCTGGACCGTGGAGATGCAGGCAAAAGCGGCACGCCAGAAAATCCGCTACATGGAGGTTCCCGTAAAGTACCGTAAGCGCATCGGCGTTTCTAAAGTGTCGGGAACCGTGAAGGGCACGGTGCTGGCTGGTTACAAGATCATTTTCACCATCTTTAAATACCTCTAGGCACTCCTTATGCAACTAGCCGAAGCGATGGTTTTACTGGTATACGGCTTATGCCTAGCTTTTATCTTTTTCTATAGCCTGGTACAGCTGCATCTGACCATCCGGTATTGGCTTTACCACAGAAAAGAAAAACACCCATACCCCACGTTGAGCCATTGGCCGAAGGTGACGGTGCAATTGCCGCTTTACAACGAGCGCTACGTGGTAGAGCGGTTGCTCGATGCCGTTGCGGCATTGGATTACCCGCAAGGGCAGTTACAGATTCAGGTGCTGGATGACTCCACTGACGACACCACCGCCCTCATCGCCCAGAAAATTGCCACTTTCCCGCATCTGGATATCCAGCACATCCGGCGGGGGCAGCGTACCGGGTATAAAGCCGGTGCCCTAGAACACGGACTGGCCCAGGCCACCGGCGAGTATATCTGCATTTTTGATGCGGATTTTTTACCCCAGCATGACTTTCTCAAGCGCACGGTGGTAGCGTTCACAAGCTCTGACATCGGGGTGGTGCAAACCCGCTGGGGCCATCTAAACCGCAACTACTCACTGCTGACGCGCCTGCAGGCTTTCGGGTTGAATGCCCATTTTACCGTGGAGCAGGTGGGCCGCAATGCCAGCAACAGCTTTATCAACTTTAACGGCACGGCTGGGGTATGGCGTAAGGCCTGCATCGAGGATGCTGGTGGTTGGCAAGCCGACACCCTCACCGAAGACCTGGACCTGAGTTACCGGGCGCAGCTGAAAGGCTGGAAATTCACTTACCTGGAGGACGTGGAAGCGCCTGCGGAACTGCCCGCCGACATGGGGGCCCTTAAATCGCAGCAATTCCGATGGACAAAAGGAGCCGCTGAAACAGCACGCAAGCACCTTGCCCGTGTGCTTCGTGCCGACATTCCGTTTACCACCAAGCTGCATGCTTTTTTTCACCTCCTTAATAGTGCCATCTTTATCTGTGTGCTGCTCACGGCAGTGCTTAGCCTGCCTATCTTATACATCAAACACAATACCCCGGCTCTTTCGCCGCTCTATCAATTAGGGTATGCGCTGTTGCTGAGCCTCGCCGCCTTGGTCGCGTTTTACTGGTCGCCTCAATACAGCCAGTCCAAAAGTATCTGGCGCAGCAGCCTTCGGTTTATACCGGAGTTTTTGCTGTTTCTGGCTATCTCGATGGGTCTGTCATTGCACAACACAGTCGCCGTGGTAGAGGGGTATATAGGCCGCAAGACGCCGTTTATACGCACCCCAAAATATAATATTGTCGCTGCTAAAGACACGTGGCGCAAGCGCGTTTACAGTATTCCGAGCCTGAGCATGCTCACGGTACTGGAGGGTATGATGTGTTTGTATTTCATGTTTGGAATCTGGCTGGCTTTTGAGTGGGGGATGTATGAGCAGTTGCCGTTTCATGTGCTGCTGACCTTTGGCTTCGGCGCTGTATTCTTTTATTCGCTCAACCATAACAAACGTGCCTGATGGAAGTGCAGAAGCATACCGGTAGCTACGCGTTTCTGGCGGTCTCGGCCCTAGCCTATTTTGCTTTGGCCTACGCTACCCCCCGCACCGACTTCACGCAGCTGCTGGCGCTGTTTGCCGTGGCGTTTGCCGGGTATCTCTTCGTCTTCAATCAGCGGTTTCCGCTGTGGCACGGCATAGCGGCGGCTATTTTTTTCCGGATGATCTTTCTGCTGGCCACACCTGCACTCTCCGACGACTATTTCCGGTTCATCTGGGACGGCAACCTGCTGGCGGGAGGGTATAACCCTTATCTATACCTGCCTGCTTACTTTGCGACACCGGATGGCCCTTCGGTGATCCATAACACCTCGGAGCTTTTCCAGCAGCTGAATTCTCAAAGCTATTACAGTATCTACCCGCCGGTTACGCAAGCAGTTTTCTGGCTGGCGGCTAAGTTATCTTCCGGTGATGTGCTGGGGGCTGTTATTGTGATGCGCGTGGTACTGCTTCTGGCCGAGGTCGCCAACATCCTGCTGCTGCTGCGCCTGCTCCGTAAAATGGGGCTGCCTGACAAAAATGTGCTGCTTTATGCCCTGAATCCGCTCGTTATACTGGAATTAACTGGTAATCTGCACTTCGAGGCACTGATGCTTGCCTTCCTGTTGCTTAGCCTGCAGCAACTGTTCTACCACCGGCACCTGGTGGCCGGTGTCGTAATGGGCCTATCGATCGGCACCAAGCTGTTGCCACTCATGTTCCTGCCTTTTGTGCTCCGGAAAATAGGCTGGAAGCAGTTCCTGCTATTTGGGAGTGCAGTGCTTCTCACGGTGGCGGGGCTGTTTTACCCGCTCCTGTCTGTAGAGGTTATACATAACTTATTCGAGAGCCTGGACCTTTACTTCCAGAAATTCGAGTTCAATGCCAGTGCCTATTACCTGATCCGGTGGTTTGGCTACCGCCTGGCGGGCTACAACATCATCATGATACTGGGTCCTTTGCTGTCGCTCGCCACGCTTAGTGTTGTGCTGGCGCTCGCCTCGGTCAAGCGGCTTGGCTCTATCCGGAGGCTTGCGGGCTATATGGCTGCCTCACTGACGGTATACCTCCTGTTGGCTACCACTGTGCACCCCTGGTACATCACGCCCTTGCTGGCGCTCACAGTGCTCAGTCAGTTCCGGTTTGCGGTGGCGTGGTCCGGGTTGGCGATACTATCATACGCGGCTTACCGCCACAGCACCTATTCCGAAGACATGCTGCTGGTAGGCTTAGAATACCTGCTCGTGCTTTTGTGGCTGGCGGTAGAGCTATACCTATACCGCCAGCGCAAACGCCCGGCCAATCTGGTTCAGGAGTAAAATCATATCCCAAAAGCCTACCCCGCCACATCATGCAGTGGCTGCATCAGGAAATCGTTGAGGGGTTTTAGGGCCTTCATGGCATCCAGCACCACCTGCATGAAATCCTCCTGCAGCACCTGTGCGTCAGTTAAAGGCATCAGGGCATTCCAGCTTTTGTGGCGCAGGTACTGGATGGCGGGGTTCTCCTTATCGTAGCCCTTTGGCGTGGTCTTAAGCTGTTCGCCCTGCAACTCCCCGAAACGCTTTTTGAAAGACGGTGCTTCTACAATCTCCCGAAAGGCATCGAGGTTATAATCAATTTCCTGGCGTACGGCTTTGAGCTCAGGGGCGGGCGGCATCCAGAGTCCACCGGCCACAAAAGAGCGGTTGCCACCGGCTAAATGCAGGTAATACCCCGGATTAACGGATTTTCGCCCTCCTTCTGCAATATAGGCACCAAAGTGATCTTTGTAAGGCCGCTTGTCGTTTGAGAAACGCACGTCGCGGTAGATCCTGAAGACAAGGTCCTTGCCGCTCTGCCCCTGGGCGGCAGGCTCAAATGCCTGCATTTCCTGCACCAGTTCGTCTAAAAAACCAATGTAGTTCTGGCGGGCTTTGTCATACCTGCCTTTGTTTTCCTGGAACCACTCGCGGGTGTTATGCTCCTTTAAGTCGGCTATAAACTGCAGTGTGCTGGGCTGAATAAGTGTCGGCATTCAATCGGGGATGCTAAATGGATAATCGAATTAAGTGCGGCCATGCTGCTTTGCCCGGAGTCTGGTTATTGTGTCCGGAACCATAACGGCCGCGTATAACATAATACCGGTTACCTGATTTTTTGTTATGGCGCGCCTCCTTTTCATATGCCTGATTTATCTAGCAGCAGGGGCAGTATGCGCGCAGGAATCCAGGAAAGCGCCTTACGACCGGGAAAACATGTTGCAGGCCATTGCCCACTACCAGCAACTGGCAGACACCGGGAAGTGGCATTTCCTGCCGGATGACATCTTTCTCCGCCCCGGCGACAGCAGCCGCTATTTACTGCAAGTGCAGGAGAACCTGGTTTTAACCGGCGACCTCCCTGTTTCCTCCTTCTCAGGCTCTACTGCAACGTATACCTCCGCCGTAACAACAGCCATTAAACGGTTTCAGCAACGGCACGGTTTGGTTCCGGATGGGGTGCTCGGGCCGAACACTGTGGCTGCCCTAAACGTGCCTCCTGCAGAGCGGTTACGGCAACTGCAGCGGAACTTCAACCGCTTGGACACTTTGCTGGCGCATGTGCCACTCCCCTATGTCATCATCAACATCCCGGATTACACGCTACAAGTCGTAGACAATGACACTGTTTTGCTGCACATGCGCGTAATCGTGGGCAAGCCCCAGCTCCCGACCATCCCCATCCGCAGCAAACTAACCACCGTGGTGCTACACCCCTATTGGTTTCTGCCCACCTCTATCTCCGCCGACGAGATCGTGCCGCTGCTGCGACGAAACCCAGGGTACCTGGACAAGAAAAACATGAAGTTGGAGAAGCAGTACGCCGGAAGATGGGTACAGATTAACCCATGGCGCGTAGACTGGCATAAGATCAACCGGAGCAATTTTGAGTACCGCATTGTGCAAATGGAAGGGCCTGATAATGAATTGGGCACCGTGAAATTCCCTTTCCCGAACGCTATCCCGCAGTACTTGCACGACACCCCTAAAAAGGAAATGTTTACCTACCCCACCCGGGCATTTAGCCATGGCTGCATCCGGCTTGAAAAGCCCGTGGAGCTGGCAAACCTGCTACTTGAGAAGGGCTCCGGCTATAGCGAGGAGAAAATTGAGCGCCTTTGGATGAGGCGCAAGGCTAATCATTACCTGAATGTGCATAAGCCCCCTCCGTTGCTCGTTGTTTACTTAACGGCTTGGGCGGATGCGGATAGGCTAATACAGTTCCGGGATGATGTGTATGGGTATGACTTACTGCCGCACCTCACAAAAGAATAGACCTGGGGTGCTCATACCCCTCATCCGTTAATCGGATAATAACTCGCCTTCCAAATCTTCAATGTGATCGACGTCTGAGAGCCGGGGCAGCAGGGTATAAGAGAGCCTGAGTTGCTCAAGGTCCTGCATGGTGTCCGGGAAAACATGTGCAGTGCTCCAGCGCTTGTTCCGAAACAGTTCCGGGTGCAGCTGGCGCATTCCCAGCAAATAGTACCCGCCATCCAGCGCCGGACCTACTACCACCTCATTTGTTTGCAGTCCCTTGTAAGCCTGCTGAACGATTGCTGGGCTAAGTTGCAGGCAATCACTCCCGATAATGACGACAGAGGTATAGCCCTCGGCAAAGGCAGCGGCAAAGGCAGCCTCCATTTTCTGGCCCAGGTCGCCGGCTGGCTGCACCCTTTTTTGATAGTCGCTTTTAGGCCACAGGTCGTTTTCGGCTATCTGGTCGGAGTAATACACAAAGCGGGTCACAGGTATGGCCTGGGTAACAGCGCGGGTATGCTGCAGCAGCTTGATGTAGATTTCCAGGGCTTTCTCCGGGCCCACTGCTGCAGCCAGGCGGGTTTTTACTTTGCCCAATTCGGGGTTGCGCACAAAAAGCAGCAGGGCTTCTTTACTCATAAATCTTCTCCCCTTTCCGCAGCCATATGCCCCAGGTTCTTGAGTAGGCGTGCACCTGGTTGGTTTTGCCTGCGCTGTTGTATACCGCATAGCCTTGGTTTACCCACTCAAAAATGCCACCGTACAGGTTCTGCACATTTTCAAAGCCCGCTTTTTGTAGTTTCTCGCCAATGCGCTCGCTTCTGTAGCCAACGGAGCAGTAAACGACAATCGGCGTTTGTTTGGAAATACCCCTCAACCGCTTCACGTCAAATTGATCATAAGCAACAAGCTTTGCCCCGGCCAGGTGACTGACGTTATACTCTGCCTGGGTACGGGTGTCCAGTAACAGTGGCGCGACAGCACTGCTTTGCAACTGCTGCTGTAATTGAGTTGGCATTAGCAGCGGCACCTGTCTGCCATACATCCCCTGCAACATCAGCGCATAGGCTTTATCAGTTGTCTGGGCATAGAGCCCTCCTGCCAACAGGCACAGCAAAGCGGTAGCGATGTATAGTTTCTTTTTCAGACTATCAAAATTCAGCATGGTAAGCAATCAAGTCGATTTTACACCTTCTTGGTTCAAATCTTATTTCACGGTTTCTCCGCCACAACTGGAGCCAGCCCCTGCCGTGCAGCCGTAGCAGTGCTGATTCAGGATGATGGTACGCGCATCGAGCGCCGCTATCTCAAAATCGCGGATGTGCTGGGGTGCGGAGCGCGCGACTTTCAGTTCCAGCATCTGGTTGAAGTCGCAGTCGTACAGGTAGCCGTCCCACCCCACCGAAACCGTGTTGCGGCACATCACACCCGCGGCCGCTACAGGATTGAAGGCATTGATCAGCTTTTCCATGTAACTATCGTAGTTGCCGCTTTGCACCAGGTAATCAAGGTAGCGGCTCACGGGTAGGTTCGTGATGCAAAACAAGCTGTTGAACTCAATCTGGTAACCATTGCGCAGCCTGCGCTTGAACTCTGCCTCTAAGGAAGCCTGCCCGCTCGGCAAAAATGCGCCAGAAGGATTGTAAACCAAGTCCAGCACCAAGCCGCTACCTGCTACGCCATACCCCACTGCATTCAGCATTTGCAGGGCTTTGATAGACTTCTCGAACACCCCGTCTCCGCGCTGTGCATCGGTGCGCGAGGCCTGAAAATAAGGCAAAGACGAAACTACGTGCACGCCATGCAGCCTGAAGAACTCCGGCAGGTCATGGTATTTTTTATTCGCCAGGATGATGGTAAGGTTGCAACGCACGATTACCTGTCGCCCCAACTTAGAAAGCTCTTCTACAAACCACCGGAAGTCCGGGTTCATTTCCGGTGCGCCGCCTGTTAGGTCCACCGTTGTGATCTGCGGGGAATGCAGCAACGCATCCAGGCATTGTTGCATGGTTTCGCGTGTCATGATCTCCTTGCGATCAGGCCCAGCGTCCACGTGGCAGTGCTTGCAGGTCTGGTTGCACATCTTACCCACATTCACCTGCAGGATACTGGTACCTGTTGGTTTTAGCGGATAAAGGCCGTGCTCCTGCAAACGCTTGCCGAAAGCCTGAAAATTGTCGCCGTGCTGGGTAGGCGCCTGCAGCACCTGCAACTGAAAAGAAGAATCGGCAAGCTCGTGGTGCTGGCCTTTAAGTGATTTAGTTGTGGAACCCATACGCTACATTGCCAACTCTTTGATCTTGTTCATCATCTGCACCCCGTGCACCAGGGCTGCGCCGCCTTTAATAGCCGCTGCCACATGCACGGCTTCCATCATCTGGTTCTCGTCAGCACCTTTTTCCAGGCAACCGGTGGTATAGGCGTCAATGCAATAAGGGCACTGCACCGCATGCGACACAGCCAGCGCGATCAAGGCTTTCTCGCGCTCTGTCAGGGCGCCCTCTTTAAAAACCTCTCCATAGTAATCGAAGAACTTGCGGCCCATTTCAGGTTGCAGCTCCGTGATTTTTCCAAATTTTGAAAGGTCGGCAGGGTTGTAATATGTTTTATCCATTAGATGTGGTTGTAAACTGAAGTTCAATACGTACGGGCGCACAGCCCGCACCGGACTGCTAAGCGCTAAAATAAGGTGACCTGAAGCTTGGTATCAGGCGCGAAGGCACAGCCTACTGCGCAGGAAAACACGCAACAGTACAGCAACTCCAAGGCTGCTACTTTGTTTGGAGATAGTATAAATGAAGTGATTTAACGCCTGCAGGGGGCGCACGCAGCAGAAGCTGGCGCACCAGCAAATGTGCGGACTTCCGGTGTTTGTATAAACTAGAAAGCGTACGGGATTTCTTTTTGTAGAGCAGGGCAAGCAGCTTTGTCTTCAATCTGCTGAATGCCGGCAGCTGTCGCAAAACCAGCAACAGGTCTTCCCTGCTATCTACATCCGACTTGGTCTGAAGCAATACAAAGGAATGAAAACCATGCTGCTGCCTGTAGGCGTAAAGCTTTAACTCCTGCAGCACCTGGTCCGACTGCCAGCTCAGCAGCGATAGCCGTTCCGGGTCAAAGCTGTTTATATGCAACCCGATCAGGTAGGCACCGCCGTCGGAGGCAGGACCGATTACCAGGTTGTTGTGCTGCAACTCCGCAGCGGCCTGCAGCAAATCATCCGTAGCGAGCGAGGGACAATCGCTGCCCACACATATCACCCGCTGATAGCCTTTGTCAAAGGCATACTGGAATGCGTTTGCCAGGCGTTGGCCAAACGACTCTCCCTGCTGCCGATCCGTATAAACTGTTACCAAAGGGAGTTTGGCTTTATGGCTGACCGCCAAGGTATGGTTCAGCAGCACACTGGCTATCTTGCGGGTACTGCGCGCACTAAGCTCTGAACTAAAGTTTTTAACTTCGGCTTCGTGTGCAGCGGCATGCGCAAACAGCAGGATGGCGGTATCGGAGGTTTTTTGTTGCAATCGTCAGACGGAAGTGCCCTCTACCTAACGCAGTTGTAGCCGCGTTAGGTTCGCGTTCAGCAAACGCACTTCCATCTTTCAATATATAAAAAAGGATATGGTTAGGCAAATAATCCTCACGGCAAAGCTCAGATCATGAGCTCACCTCGCCCATTACGTACAACTGCTCTAAGGTAGGGTTTACACTCCCACCCGCAGGTTCCAGCGTAACGGCGAAGGCCTGAGCTGCTCCGATTCCCTTCATGGGCTGCAACAGCTCTCTGCTTTCACCTTGCTTCAGGCTGATGAGGCCAGCGTCAATCGGTTTCCCGTCCAGCAACGCCCATAACTGGTATTGCTTGCCTGCTGGAGGGGCTGGCAACTGAAGCGGGTCTATGTATACCTGCTGCGCTGCGGCATTCCAATATACCAGCACCTGTGCATCCGCGTGGCCCTCTACCCCTTGCAATCGCACTAGCCTGAAATCACCGCTGCGAAGCACCTGCAGTGCCTGCTCTTGCTGATTCAAGCGATAAGAAGCTGTCTGGTAGTTCTGTGCCATCGTTTGCTCCAAGGCCAGCGCTTGCGCCAGTTTGTCTTCGGCATTCTGCCAGTTCTGGTAAAAGCGGATGCTCATGAAGCCTGACAATAGAAACAGCGCAATACTGGCAGCAAACATCCATTTATAAGGGGAGCTCTCAGGTTCCTGGACAGGGTACAATGGACGCACAGGCTGCTCATCTTCCTCTGCTACGATTGTGTCATCGGAAGGAGAATGCCCTATCTGGTTCAGTATACGGTTCTTCAGCGCAGGATTGGGAGCCACAGCGTAAAGTGAGGCGTATTCCTCCATTACACGGCAGGCCTCCTGCAGCGCGGCATGCACTTCAGGCGAGTCGGCTGCGCGGTGTTCCACCTCTAGCTTCTCTTCCTGGCTTAAAGCACCCGCAGCGTATAGTTCTAATATTCCAGACGCTATGTATTCGTCGTTATTCACGTATCTTAAATAGTTTTCCTAGTGTTTTAATTGCACTTCGTGCCCTCGTTTTCACAGTCCCCAGCGGAATATTAAATTCTTCTGCAATTTCGCTTTGAGTCAACCCTTCGAAGTACATGAGATCGATGACCTGCTTTTGTTCCGGGCTCAGTTTCTCTGTGACCTCCCGGATTCCGATATGCTCTGGCTTGAACCCCGAGGAGCCATACATGGCCCGCGGCGATTCAGGGATTTCATCTGTCTTCTGACTTACGCGGTACTGCTTCGAGCGGATTTTATCGATGGCTAAATTTCTACAGATGTTGATCATCCAGGTAAACAACCTGCCTTTCCTGTCATCGTAGCTTTGGAAGGAACTCCATATCTTCACAAAGGCCTCCTGCAACACATCCTCAGCTGTTTCTTCTTCACGCACAATCTTCAGCACCACGCCATAGAGGGTAGCACTGTACATGTCGTAAAGCACGGATACTGCCGAAGAGTCTTTTGACCGGAGTCGGGCAATCAGTTCCTCTTCCGAAATCGTTTTGATAGGTTGGTGTTGCACTTGCTTGCTTTGTGTAAAAAACGCTGCCTGGGCACAGGCACCTTAAATGTATACATTAATTTTGGAAAACTTTTCTTATAACTAAATTCAGGGGAAAAAGTTATTTTAAAAGCATGCAAGCCACACATCCCTCGTATTGCTGCGTATATTTTTCAAAAAGCTGACCTACTCCATGGCAATAGAAACTACAAACCCCGCTACCGGCGAAGTAACCAAAACATTTGAGCCCCACTCGGCAAAAGAAGTACAAAAAAAAATAGCGGCCGCAGACGATGCATTCAGGCATTGGCGTGATGTGAACTTCAAAGAGCGGGCCGGCTACATGCTGAAACAGGCAGACATTCTGGAGAACGAGGCGGAGCACTATGGGCGCATCATTTCCCTGGAGATGGGCAAACCGCTGAAAGACGCGATAGCGGAAGTGAAGAAGTGCGCGTTGGTTTGTCGTTATTATGCCACCCACGCCGCCGACTTTCTGGCCGATGAGGAAATAGACTCCAAAGCCTCGCGCAGCTTAATCGCTTTTGAGCCGCTGGGGGTGGTGCTGGCCATCATGCCCTGGAACTTCCCTTTCTGGCAAGCCTACCGTTTCCTGGCTCCTGCCCTTATGGCGGGCAACGTCGGCATCCTCAAACACGCTTCTAACGTGCCGCAATGTGCCCTGGCCATTGAGGAGATTGTTCAGAAAGCAGGTTTCCCTGACAGTGTGTTTCAGACACTGCTGATCGAATCGGGGGAAGTGAGTGCTGTGATCGAAAACCCTTTGGTGAAAGCAGTGACGCTAACAGGCAGTGAGGGGGCCGGCTCAAAAGTGGGCGAGAAGGCCGGCCAGCAGATCAAGAAAACCGTGCTGGAACTAGGCGGGAGCGATGCCTTTGTAGTGCTGGAGGATGCTGACCTGGAGCAGGCCGCGCAAGTAGCAGTGCAGTCACGGATGGTGAACAGCGGGCAAAGCTGCATTGCCGCCAAGCGCTTTATCGTGGTGGAAAGCGTAGCCGACGAGTTCCTGGGGCGTATGGCCACGATCATGGGAGACCTGAAAACCGGAGACCCGCTGGCAGATGACTGCGACTACGGCCCAATGGCGCGCAAAGACCTGGCTGAGGAGTTGGCGCAACAGGTAGCGCAATCCATACAGCAAGGGGCTGAAGTAGTGCTCGACGGCGGTTGGGAAGGCGGTAACAGCGCCTACTTCAAGCCCATGATCCTGTCCAACGTGCAACCCGGCATGCCTGCCTACGAGGAAGAGATGTTTGGCCCTGTGGCTGCCGTAATCATCGTGAAAGACGAGGCAGAGGCTATTAAAGTCGCCAACGATTCGCGCTATGGTTTAGGCGGTGCCGTCTGGACAAAGGACACAGACAGGGGCCTGCAAGTAGCCCGGCAAATCGAGACAGGCGCTGTATTCGTCAACGCCATCGTACACTCCTCCCCTGAGATGCCTTTCGGCGGTATCAAAAAATCAGGGTATGGCCGTGAGTTGTCGTACCTGGGTATCCGCGAGTTCGTGAACCAGAAAAGCATCTGGGTCGGTTAAGCAACCTGGCTTTTTGGGCGGGCTGATGTGGGGTCCAGAGGCATTGTGCTTAGCCTCCGCATCAGCCCTTTTAATTTATGATCCGCAAGCAGACGCTAACAGTATCCGAGAACCTTATAAACGATATAGCCGGTCATCTCGTGGATGAGAAGCTGCCAGTTGCTAAAAGCGGCGATGCTCGGGATGATGGTTTCGTCGGGTGTGAAACGGCGCTCGGAGGCGTAAAAGTCCGTGCTGAACGGAGTCGCCTCCAGCCCTGCCTTCTGGAAGCAGCCTGCAGAACGGCGCATGTGAAAAGCCGACGTCACCAGCAGCAGCTTCTGCCACTCTGGGTGCTGCTGCATCACGGCAGCCGTATTGGTGGCATTCTCGTGCGTATTGCGGCTATTGCCTTCCGTGAGAATGTCCTCCTCCGGCACCCCTGCCATCAGCAACACCTTCTCTATCTGCTCCGACTCCGGCACGGCTGTAGCCAGCACTAGCCCACTTCCGCCTGTAATCAGAAACTTATCTACCTTCCCCATCCGGTATAATTGCAACGGGTGCAGAAAACGATCCGCCCCTTTGTGGGTATGGATTCTGTCCGGGATGTCCTCGCGGTAGGCCGTAACACCCGTCAGGACAACAGCCACGTCGTGGTGCGGAAGGTCTTGTATGGGAGTGGCCTCCACCTCCCAGGCCCGCCAGGCCTCATTCGCCAGAAAGGGATTTGAGAAAACCAGGAGCACTGCCAATGCAGCCAACAAAGACGTGCGCCGCCATTTAGCAGACTTCAGGAATACGGCCAGCAGTAGAAGCGCCAACACCCAGATAAAGGGCATCAGGAAGAAATGTAGCGTTTTGGAAAGGATAAAGAACATTGCCCAGCGTTTAATACAACGGCCAAAGCAAAAGAAGCTACAGCAGCCTCACCACAACAGCAAGCATGGCGTGATGTTAATCTAAAATCCTCTTATTCCTTTGGCGGCGGCAATTTAGTTATTATGCATGGAGCATAAAACTGTCAGTAATCAAAAGAATTTCCGGACAAGCCACATCACCAGCGAGAACAGGATGCTCAGCAGTATCATACTGGTGATAGGTGCATAGAAACGCATGTTCTTCTTCTCCACCCGGATATCGCCGGGCAGGTTTCCGAACCAGCTAAACTTGTCGCCAGCAAGCCAAACCACCAGCCCTACCACTACCAGTACAATCCCGAGTAATACGATCGTTTTTCCGAAAGCTGGCATCTGTCTGTTGGCTTGGTTGAGGTTGTACGTGGGGCTCCTTTACCGAAAACTCGCGCGCAGGCCCAGGCTGAAGCTCATAATGTCCCAGGCGGTCAGGGACTTGTCCTTTACGGCAGAGGTCACAATCAAATCATACGTGTTCACGTCGCCATAAAAGCTTATCTCCCGGAAACCGTCGCTGTGCGGCAATGCCAGGTTCAGCGCTGGGCCCAGGCTGCCTGTTAGGCGCAGGCTGCTGGTCCACCAGTAATAATCGTTGGTGGGGTATGCGTTAGACCAGTTGGTAGAGAACTGGCTCCGGAAGTAATAGCTAAGCCCCAGGCCCAGGCGCACAGGCGTTACTGACAGGTTTTCTTTGAGGCATACTTTTTTGAACGGCTTGTATATACCCTTCAGCGTGAGCACATGCAGTGCCTCCGCTGCATCAAATTTAGGCACATAGCCATAGAAAAACTCCGCGTTGAGTTTATCCTGTGCAAAACTGTAACTGGGGGCAACCGAAAACATGCCGAGGTTTCCTGCAAACTGTAGGCTTACCGCATCCGGTGCATACCATTTCCGGGCTGCTTGCGCGCCTACTTCCACACCCTGCCCAAACGAGCACAGTGGCATGAGGACTAGAAAAAGGACGCTAAGGATAGAATTGGGTTTCATAAGGGCAAGGTTAAAACGTAACACGCTCATAGGTTGCTTGCTGCCCGATCACGGTAAACACCAGGTACTCCCGGTCTTCGGCAGCGGCTGTCTGCACATAGGGCACCTTGCCATCGTGCGGAAAGTATTCCTTAAAGCTGTGGTTGTGGCCATGCAGCGAGAAACGTGCGCCATACCGGCTCATCAGTTGGTAGTACCGGTCCGTTTTCTCCGGGCCGAACTCGTAGTTCTGTGGCGGAATGTGCGAGAGCACGAAAATATTCTCAAACGCGGCAGCGGCTTTCAGTTCCTTTTCCAGCCAATCCAGGTTCGGTACTTGCTTCTGGAACTCGATATAATTAGTGTTCAGCATAATAAACTTGCTGTTTCCCACGGTAAAGCTGGTGTCAAAATCACCATACATAGCCTGAAAGGCCTGCTGCCCATTGTTCACGGCATCGTGGTTGCCGATCACCGCCACATAAGGCACCCCGATGGTCTTGAAATCCTGGTGGATGAGTTTGAGCTCTTTGGCAAGGCCGAAATCAGTCAGGTCGCCGCCCACCAGCACAAAGTCGATGTCGTTGCGCTGCCGTATGCTTTTGGCCATGATCTCGTTCTCGGTATAAAATCCCTGCAGGTCCGCCGTCAGGATAAAACGCAGCGTATCGTCCGGCGAGATGTTGAGCTTCTCGATCTGAGCGATGTTGCGCCCGTTAATGTTTTTCTCGTCCTCGGCCAGCCTGATCTCGTAGGGGCTGTACTCAAACTCCTCGCAGGCTTGCCCTACCAGCGCCAGACCGAGGCTTGCGGCCAGCAGCGCAAGTGTGCGCCCGGCTCTGTTTATTTTTGAAAGCGTCATGCTTGTTTCTCCTTCTTTACATGTGCTCATACCATATAGTGTTCGGGAATGTTTCGGCTTCGGCAGCCGGCAGCCGGGGCATCCCTCAAAATAATGGCATTTGTATCATTTTATATTTATTAAAGGATATATAACTCTCTAAAACGCAAGATACACGTCAGGCTCACACCCGGCTTTATACCAGATATACGGGAAGGTTCCTCGCAAATGCGGCCTGAAAATCGTAAATTTGATTTCTGTTCAGACACATTAAACCCCGAAGTACTTGAAAGTTTGTATTGCTGAAAAACCTAGTGTCGCCCGCGAGATAGCCATGGTAATTGGTGCCAAGTCGAGGAAGGATGGCTATTATGAAGGCAACGGCTATCAGGTAACCTGGACCTTTGGCCACTTCTGCACGCTGCGTGAGCCGGACGATTACCGCCCCGAGTGGAAGCGCTGGAGCCTCTATGACCTGCCGATGCTCCCGGAGCGATATGGGATAAAACTCATGAAGGACAGCGGCGTGCAGAAGCAGTTTGGCATTATCAAGCAACTCCTGGCCAATGCCGACGAGGTGATCAACTGCGGGGATGCCGGGCAGGAGGGGGAGGTAATCCAGCGCTGGGTACTGACGGAGGCCAACTACCGCAAGCCCTTCAAACGCCTCTGGATCTCGTCGCTCACCGAAGACGCCATCCGGCAGGGCTTTGCCAAGCTGCGCGAGGGCTCCGAGTTCGACTCGCTGTACCAGGCAGGCAAGAGCCGGGCCATCGGCGACTGGTTGTTGGGCCTGAACGCCACACGCCTTTTTACGCTGAAGTTTGCCAACGGCAGCCGGCAAACCCTCTCGATCGGGCGGGTGCAAACGCCTACATTGGCGATGCTGGTAAACCGGCACCACGAGATCGCCAACTTCGTGCCGCAGCCTTTCTGGGAGCTCAAGACTGTATACCGCGACACCACCTTCTCCAGCACCAACGGTCGCTTTCAGAAGGAAGAGGAGGCGCAGAAAATCATGGATGCCATCCGGCAGGCGGAACTTACCATTACGGACGTAGAGATCAAGAAGGGCACTGAGTCCCCTCCCCGCCTCTTCGACCTGACCTCGCTACAGATTGAGTGCAACAACAAGCTGGGCCTCTCGGCAGACGAAACCCTGAAGACGGTGCAAAGCCTGTATGAGAAAAAGGTGGTTTCCTATCCGCGTGTCGATACCACCTTCCTCCCGGATGATATCTACCCGAAGATTCCGGGCATTTTGCAGGGGCTCAGCAGTTATAGCCAGGAAGTCGCCCCGCTGCTGCAAAGCAAGATCAGGAAAACAAAGAAAGTCTTTAATAATAACAAAGTAACCGATCACCACGCCATCATCCCGACTGGCGCATCGGCAGGCAGCGTGTACGGCCGGGAAGCAGACGTATACGACATCATCACGCGCCGTTTCATTGCCGCCTTTTACCCCGACTGTATCGTGAGCAACACCACCGTGATGGCGGAGTCGGCGGGCTATACCTTCCGGGTGCGGGGCAAGCAGATCCTGGAGCCGGGTTGGCGTGTGCTCTATGGGGCCGATGATGTAAAATCTTCTGACGCGCCGGTTGGCAAGGAGGGCGAGAACAAAGACGAGGAGGAAGCCAGCGGCGTGCTTCCTAACTTCGAGAAAGGCGAGCACGGCCCACACGAGCCCCTGCTGGACAAGAAAATGACCAACCCGCCCAAGGAGTATACCGAAGCCACCCTGCTCCGCGCCATGGAAACGGCAGGCAGGCAGATAGAGGATGACGAGCTAAAAGAGGCCTTGAAGGAAAACGGCATCGGGCGCCCCTCTACGCGTGCCGCCATCATCGAAACGCTCTTTAAACGCCAGTACATCCGCAAGGAGAAAAAGAAGATCATACCTACCCAAATGGGCATTGACTTAATTGGGGTGATAAAAAACCAAACGCTGAAGTCGGCGGAAATGACCGGGCAATGGGAACGCAAGTTGCGCCAGATTGAGGGCGGGGAGTTTAAGGCGGAGGCGTTTTTGCAGGAGCTGCAGGAGTTCGTGGTCAGCCTGGTACAGGAAGTGAAGTACGACCACGCCGCCACTGTAACGCTGGAGCCGCAGCAGGAAAAAGGTACGCCAGCCAAGGCCAAAAAGAAAGCCACAGTGCCAAAAGAAGCCGCCAAGCCGGACCAAGGGCTGGGCGCCTGCCCTGCCTGCCAAGAAGGCTATATCCTGAAAGGCTCCAAAGCCTATGGCTGTAGCCGGTATAAAGAGGGTTGCCGCTTTTTGATCCCCATTGCGCAGCACGGCAAGGAGCTAACAGACAAACAAGTGCAAGCCTTGCTCAGCAAAGGCAAGACGCCCACGATCAAAGGATTTAAAGATGCGCAGGGCGAAAGCTTTGATGCCGTCCTGAAACTGGGCCATGCGAACCAGCTTGTATTTGAAAAAGCGGAGAAAGCCCCTGCAGCCGATCCGTTTGAGCAATGCCCGCGTTGCAAGCAGGGCAAACTGCTGAAGGGGAAGGCGGCCTATGGCTGCAGCCGCTTCCGGGAAGGGTGCCGGTTTTTAGTACCGTTTGAGATGGGCGGCAAGCAGCTGTCTGATAAGCAGATCGAAAGCTTGCTGCTAAAGGGCAAAACGCCGAGAATTAAAGGCTTTGTATCAGAAAAAACCGGAGAGCCCTTCGATGCCGCCCTAGTGCTGAACGAGCAGTGGCAGGTGGTTTATAAATTCTGAAGTCTGTATGATATTTTAAAACAGCGTCGGCCATACCCTCCGGAGGGTATGGCCGACGCTGTTTTGCATTACGTTTGTTAGCGTACGCTAAACTGTACCTGCTTTTCGGTTACGTTAGTCCGGTTGTCAGTAGCCGTGATCTTAAGGGTATAGTTTCCTGCCTTTGCCTTGCTCAACGACACAAGCGTATCCATTTCGATCACCGTCTTCCGGTTCATCAGGCTAAAATCCACGAGAGGTGCCTCTCCTGTTCCACCGGCCACATACACATGCAGTTGCTTGATGGCATCTTTGTCGATGATGGTGGCGGCAACTGGCAAGCCTTGTGTTGCCGTGAATACCTGGTTTGTCGTTGGCTTTTTAACCGTCACGTTTGGCTTGGAGCCGTCTGGCCCCATAGAGTCCTCCCCCAACAATTCCGCGCACGAACTAAGTGTGCTTATTACGGCCAGCGTGGCCACTAGCATTTTAATCTTCATGTTCTTTGGCTAAAAGTAAAGCAATGGCAAAGGAAAGCGGAACAGCTGATGACATCTATAAACCGGTCAAGCCATTCATTATCACTTTCTTCTACCGACAATATTAAGGCTATTATCTTAGAAATCGGGTAAAAACATCCAATTTTAATATTACGCTTCCGAAATATTGTAGCAAAGAAACTTCCCTTATACGCTCATATCCCTATTATATCCAGATTACAACATATATAGTTATAAGCAAGGCCATTATTATCTGCTGCTTTTGTGTGCAATTTCACTAATTGTGCTGCTTCTTTTTTACACCTGCTGGTACATCTTCGACTGAAGCTGGGGCTTTTACAGGGAAGAAATATGCTGAATCAGGGAAAGGGTGAGCGGGCGGGGGTATACAGGAAGCTGTATTTATACGGTAACTTATAGGCCTTATACCCGTAAAAAAACACATCCAACGTTGGTTTACCGGTGTTGGGTGATACGATATTTCTAAACCTAAAACTATTTAACTATGAGAAGCAACGATAATACTGGTGGCTACGGCACATCATCCACCAACCCATATAACAGCAACGACAGGGGCCAGACCGCTGGCTCTGGCGGAAATTATTATTCCGGAGATTTCGGTTCGGCAGACAGAGAGCGTCGCCAGGCCCGCACTGGCGGTAGCAGCTTTGGCAACAGCCCCAGCCGTGGCGCTTATTCAAACTCAGGTTCCTCATCTGATTTTGGCCGCTCAGGAGGCTACGGAAACTCCGATAACAACTATAACTACGGCGGAACATCCAGCTATGGCCGTTCCTCAGGCTCTGGTAGTAACTATGGCTCTGGCATGTCCGGCAGCCGCTACGACAACGACCGGTACAGCTCTAATTCCAACTATGGCTCCGGCAACCGCTACGGCAGCGACAGGAATCGATATGGCCACGACAACGACCATGACAGCTGGGGCGATCGCATAGAGAACACCTGGGAAAGAACCAAGAACAAGGCTTCTAATGCCTGGGACAGAGCCACCGATGACCATGACCATGACAACGACTACAGAAACCGTAACTACGGCTCTGGCAGCTCCTTTAACCGCAGTGGATCAAGCTATTCTGGCCGCTACGACTCAGACCGTGATTCTAACCGCAGTTACGGTTCCGGCAATTATGGATCAGGTTCAAGCTCAAATTCTGGGTATGGCTCTGGTTCTTTAGGCACTGGCGCTACAGGTTACGGTTCAGGCACATACGGCACGGGCTACTCAGGCTCTAACTATGGCACATCCTATTCAAACCGCCATGCAGGCAACTCTTCTGACTGGGATAGAAACCGCCACCACAGAGACCATGATCACGACCATGACCGCGGATTCTTCGATAGAGCCGGCGACGAGATCAAGTCTTGGTTTGGGGATGATGAAGCAGAGCGCAGAAGAAGAGAGGACGAAATGCATGAGCGCCGCCATCACGACAGCGACCACAACCGCTATGGGAGTGGGAGCACGCAGGGAAACTCCTATAGCGGACCTCCCTACTCTTACGGGTCATCTTCGCGAAGAGACTATGAGTGGTAGGTATACCAGCATGCGGCCATATAACTATGGCTACCATTGGTAACCCCACCTAAGCTAGTGGCCTTATCGCCACTCCAATAAAAAATCCCCGCTGCCAACGCAGCGGGGATTTTTGTTTTTTTTGCTTCACCAAGAAGGCTATGGCTTACTTCTTCTCCTTGCCCAGCTCTTTATTTGGTGTTCAGGGAGTAGATGCGCTCATATTGCTTAAAGTTGTCTAAGTCCACGTTCAAGTCGTGCAGCAGCCCTTCTGCAATATCGTATACCAGGCCGTGCAGCTTTGGCGGGTTGTCTGTTTGCATGGCGTTCTGGATGATGGATGTTTTAGACAGGTTGTATACCTGCTCTATCACATTCAGCTCCACCAGGCGGCGCAGGCGCTGCTCCTCGTTCTCGATGTTGTGCACCTCATCATCATGCAGGCGAATCACATCCTTAATGTTGCGAAGCCAGTTGTCGATCAGGCCGAACTGCTTGTTGCTGGCAGCCGCCGCCACACCACCGCAGCCATAGTGGCCACAAACGATGATGTCCTTCACCTTTAATACCTCCACGGCATACTGCAGTACAGAAAGCAGATTCAGGTCAGAATGCACTACTACGTTAGCGATGTTACGGTGCACAAAAATCTCCCCTGGGCCCATGCCTGTCACCTGCTCTACTGGCACACGGCTATCAGAGCAGCCGATGTATAGGTATTTCGGCGATTGTCCTTTTGCCAGGTCTGCGAAGAACTCCTTGTTTTCAGACTTTTTATTTTCTGCCCACTTCTTATTGTTCTCAAATATCTCTTGCATCGTTTCTTTTATTGTAAAACTCAAATATAGATTCTTTCCAATTCAATTTACAGCCTAAAGCAACTTAGTGCATGTCCATCACTTCTACCTCCGGCACGTTCAGCACCTCCACTACAATGTCACGCTCATGCGCCGTTTTACGGAACTCATGGATCGCCTCCACCACATCGTAGTCTATATACTCTGAATTCTCGCCATCTATGATCACGTGGCTATGATGCGGTAGTTTGTCCAGCGTCATGATAATGCTGGCTTTGTTGAGGAAAGAGACATGCTCGCTCAGCTTGATGCGGATAATTTCTTTCTCCTTATTATCCTCCCGGTGATAGAAGTATGGCGACTTGTAGTTCGCCTTCAGGATAAAGAAAATCCCTACTGCCAGTCCCACACTGATACCAACCAGCAAGTCGGTGAACAAGATAGCCAGAATGGTCACAATAAACGGTATAAACTGCTCAAAGCCCAGTTTGATCTGTGACTTATAAAGCGCAGGGCGGGTAAGCTTGAAACCTACCACCAATAATACTGCCGCCAGCGCCGAAAGCGGGATTAAGTTCATGAACTCGGCCAGCAACAGTACCGATGCGGCCAGGAAGATACCATGTACAAAGGCAGACATTTTGGTTTGTGCCCCAGTAGCCACGTTTGTGGAACCTCGCACAATCACACCCGTCATCGGCAAGCCGCCCAGTAAGCCAGCCACCATGTTGCCGACACCTTGCGCCTTCAACTCACGGTTAGTGGGCGTGCGGCGCTTGTGCGGGTCCAGTTTGTCAATAGCCTCCACGCTCAGCAGCGTCTCGAGGCTGGCTACGATGGCAATGGTGAAAGCCACAAGGTACAGTTGCGGATTGGCAATCTGTTCCATGCTCAAAAAGTCCAGTTGCTCCGTCAGGCCGCTAAAGCCGTCGATCACCGGCAGGGTGACCAAGTGCGATGATGCCACCGCCATCTCCGGCATAAAGTTAATGAACAGATAATTGATCAGAACTGAGAGCAGCACCGCCACCAGGGCACCCGGTATCAATTTCAATACCTTGTTCTGCTTGAAAAAAGGCCTGTCCCATATCAGCAGGATTGCCAGTGAGACGACACCGATGATCAGCGCGCCCAACTGTATGTTGGAAAGGCTGTAAGCCAGTTCTGAGAAGGTGTTGCGCCCATCAGGTTGGAAGAAGCTAAACTCCCCGAAGAAATCGTCGTCTGCACCCAAGAAGTGCGGAATCTGCTTCAGGATCAGGATCAGGCCGATTGCCGCCAGCATACCCTTGATCACAGAGGAGGGGAAGTACAAACCGATCACACCAGCCTTGAGGAATCCCAGCACCAGTTGCAGGAAACCCGCGATCA
The DNA here is from genome assembly GCF_054482735.1 of Pontibacter sp. CAU 1760. Classification (NCBI taxonomy): domain Bacteria; kingdom Pseudomonadati; phylum Bacteroidota; class Cytophagia; order Cytophagales; family Hymenobacteraceae; genus Pontibacter; species Pontibacter sp. CAU 1760. The sequence goes on along the minus strand of NZ_JBTLRL010000003.1, from coordinate 393,141 downwards.
CGACGGCCAGCAGGAACGACTCATAGGAGCCCAGCGTCTCGATACCGTTGAGCACGATAACTGTTAGGCCGGCGGCAGGTCCGCTCACGCTCAGCTGCGAACCGCTCAGCCAGGATACCAGCACGCCACCCACTACACCGGTAACGATACCGGCAAACAGCGGGGCACCGGAGGCCAGCGAGATACCTAAGCAAAGGGGCAACGCCACGAAGAAGACAACCAGACCGGCTGGAATGTCTTGTGATAAGTGGGCTAAATAAGAAGGGTTGTACTGTTTATCTTTCATACATCTAATTTCGTCTTGGCCATTGCGGTGCAGCAAAAAAACGATTTGCGCTATCGTAGTCAGACCATTGTTGCAATGTAATGTTGCCACATTAAGGCAATATTAAAGCGAGATTAAAATCAGATTAAAATCAGCTGTAATTGGGTATAAACCGGTAAGCTTGGGGCAACCGGATGATTACCTCCGTGCCTTCGTGGATGATGGAGTTGACGCTGATAGCACCGTTGTGCAGTTTCAAGATCCTGTCGGCCAGTGGCAAGCCGATTCCATGCCCGGTAATATAGCGGGCATTGTCTGCCCTGAAGAAAGGCACGAACACATGCTTGAGGTCTTCCTTCGAGATGCCCATACCCCTATCCTGCACCTGCAGTGCAACATCCTCTTTGCCTACCACAATGCGCCCGATCGCCACCTTACCGGAGGGCGAGAACTTAATGGCATTCTCCAGTACGTTCAGCACGGCAATCAGCAGCAGCGCCTCGTTGCCCTGCACAATCAGCCGGTCCTCGTCACTGGGCAGCTCGGCGAAATCAATCATGATCTGGGCATTTGGCTGCCGTTTGAGGGCCTGATCGCGGGCCATCCAGACCAGTTCGTCGAAGCGCAGGTAGGTATAGCTGATCTTGGCCGGGTCGATACTGGCCTGCGCAATCTGCAAGAGCCCGTTCGAAAGTTCCGTTAACAGGCGCGCGTCTTCCAGGATCGAATGGAGCACCCGCTGGTACTCTTCCGGCTCGCGCGGCTTCATCAGGGCCACCTCTAATTCCCCGATTATGGCGGTGAGCGGGGTGCGCAACTCATGCGAGGCATTCGACACAAAGGTGCTCTGCATCTCAAACGCCTGCTCGAGGCGGTATAGCAGTTTGTTGAAGGTCTGCGCCAGCACCGATACCTCGTCCTTGCCATCGGCATTGCTGAGCCTGCGGCCCAAGTCCTTTACGCTGATCTTCTCTACCTCCTGCACCACCTTGGTGATGGGTCGCATGGCCTGCTTGGCAAAAGCCCAGCCCGCCACCGCCACCACTACCATCGCAGCCAGAAACCCGCCTATCAGGATAACCTGCAGATGCTCGAGTTTGCGCAAGCTGTAGGCGTCTATAGAGGATGAGAACACCGCAAAATCCCCCTGATTATCGGGGTAGTAGATCCCGACCACCTGGCGCACGCCCTCGCTATACTGTATGGATTTTCGTTTCCGGATCTGTTCCAGCAAGCCAGGGGTGATGCCCAGGTCGCCCTCCCCTTCCGAGAAAACCAGGGTGCCGTCGGTTCTGTAGATCCGGACCGCCTCGTAGGGCAACTCCTGAAAATAGCTGATCTCGTTCTGCCTTCGATCCCGCTGCCCCACCTCGTCGGCCTCCAGGATGTGCCTGGCGGCAATGGTGGCCCGCCGTTGAATGCGCGAGTAGAAATCGTCCTGGCGGTAAAAGGAGGTGAAAAAATAGACCAGCAGCGAGAAGAGCAGCAGGATAACCCCCAAAATGCTGGTAAACTGTATGGTTAATCTTGTCCTGATCTTCATTAGTCGTCCTGCTCCTTCATCACATACCCCATCCCCACCAGGGTATGGATGAGTTTAACAGGGTGCCCCTTGTCTACTTTCTTCCGCAGGAAATTGATGTAGACGTCAATCACGTTGCTGCCCGTGTCGAAGGATGTTTCCCATACCTGCTCCGTTATATCTACCCGCGACACTACCCGCCCCCGGTTGCGCAGCAGGTAGTGCAGCAGCGCAAATTCGCGGGCAGTGAGGGAAACGGGTTTGCCAGCCCGCTGCACTTTTTTCCGCGTCAGGTCCATTTCGAGGTCGTCTATCTGCAGCACTTCGCTTATTGGGGTGTCCGCCCCGCGCCTGTACAGGGCACGGATGCGCGCCAGCAATTCTTTAAACTCGAAGGGCTTGGTCAGGTAATCGTCGGCACCGGCATCGAGGCCAGTGATCTTGTCATCGGTGCTGCCAAGGGCTGTCAGCATCAGGATAGAGACGGTGGTATTCTGCTGCCGAATCTGCCGGCACACCTCCAGTCCGCTCATGTTGGGCAGGATCACGTCCAGAATCACCAGGTCATACTCGTGCTGCAGCGCCATCTTCACCCCGAACACACCGTCATAGGCCTGCTCCACCTCATAAGATTGCTCTTCGAGGCCCTTTTTAATGAAAGAGGCTACTTTGGGTTCGTCTTCTATCAGCAGTATTCTCATGTAACGCTATACCGGGGTTAAGTGCTGCAGCCGCAACAATGATATATAGCAAAGATACGCAGCAAAAGCGTCTTAAATATCCTATACTGGCCTTTTCCGTTTAGGAAGCTATGGCACATGCACATCACGACCATGCCGGACATCAGCACGGGGCCGGCGATAACATTAAAGTAGCCTTTTTTCTGAATTTAGGCTTCACGATCCTGGAGATTATCGGTGGGCTGTGGATCAACAGCGTGGCTATACTCTCGGATGCGCTGCACGACCTGGGCGATTCGCTCTCGCTGGGGCTGGCCTGGTACTTCGAAAAAGTGGCCAAGCGCGGTCGGGACCAGCATTATACATTCGGCTACAAACGCTTTTCGCTTTTAGGGGCTGTCATCAACTCCGTCGTGTTGCTGGTGGGGTCCATCATCATCCTCTCGGAGGCCATTCCGCGCACCCTGCACCCTGAGCAGGTTAACGCCACCGGTATGATTGGCTTTGCCATCCTCGGCATTGTAGTGAACGGGGCTGCCGTGCTCCGACTCAAGAAAGGAGCGTCTATCAACGAGCGGGTCGTGAAGCTGCACCTGATGGAGGACGTGTTGGGCTGGGTAGCGGTGCTGGTGGGCGGTATAGTCCTTTACTTTTTCGATATCCCGATCATCGACCCGCTCCTGTCAGTGGCTATTACGGGTTATGTGCTCTTTAATGTGGTGCGCAACCTGCGCCAGAGCATGGCCATTATGCTGCAGGGCACCCCACATAACCTCAGCCCCGAAGATATAGAGACCAGGTTGGTGCAACTGCCTCACATACAATCGGTGCACGACCTGCACATCTGGACGATGGACGGAACCTACAACGTGCTTACCTTGCACGCCGTGGTGACACCGCAACTGGGCCTGCAGCAGACGGAGGAGGTAAAGAAGCGCCTTCGCCAGGCTATGGCCGAGATCGACATCCAGCATGTGACCGTAGAGATCGAGTCTGCCGAGGTGGAGTGCAGCCATCCGGACCGAATCTGATCGTGGCAGGCTGCCGACAGCAGGGTGTTAGTTCTGGTTCAGGTGCACCGCCTCCCGGATCATATCGGAGAAATAAAGTTCGTCGATGTCTGCCAGTGAGCGCACTTTCACGTGTGGGTATTGGCCGTTGCGACTTACAAGGCGGCGCTTCGGGTCAGAGAGTTCCTTGCCTCTGAAAAAGCCGAAATGGATGCCGCTACGCGAAGAGGCGAAGTAGCATACAGGCCCGTAAAAGAAATAGCAGGCACAATCCCACCGTACCGTTTCCTCTAAATGAGCCACAGAAGCATTGATGATGCGCCGAACTTCCTGCGCCAGCTTTTGCTTTTCGGGTGCCAGTGATTGGATATATTCTCCCACTTGATTGGTAGATGCTTTGCTTCTCATAATATAGGGTCTGTGTAGAAAGTCAGGCTTTAAGCGTGTATATACAATAATAGATATATATACTAAAAACAACCTTGTCTGGTTACCCTATATTACGTCTTTTTTGCTATTAACTAAAAAATAATTACTATTGACTTGCCATATATTTACGTTTATCAAATATATGTTTAAACGTTATTTAGACATGTCGCCATACTCCAGCACGCTTAACAGATTTTGTTCGAGGTCATCTAAGGGTATATACCCGTGCTCAATCTGCTGCAGGTCCTGCCCCACCTGCACGTAAGTGCTCGGGAACGTCGTAGCCCCGATGTCCTCCACGTAGTTAAACTCGTCCTCTACCTGCTGCATGATCTCTTCAGACTCGAAAAGCGCCAGGAACAGGTTCTCTCGGATGCCAAACATCCCTACCAGGCGCACCAGCACGGTAGTATCCTTCAAGTCGAGGTTATCGACATAAAAGGCTGAGTGAAAAGCCCGCAACACCTCCAGCACCAAGACCGGGCGCAGCAGGCGCACGCACAGCAACGCCCGGCACGCCGGCTCTGTGTTATACACAAAGCCTCGCTGCGTGAAAAAACGGTAATTAAAAGGCAGGAAGGTTTCTGCCTGCACCCGGTGCCAACTGCCTGCCAGGTGATTTTTGTCGTCCTGGCTGATGGCTGCCTGCGCATGGGCGTGCAGGTCGCCGAAAAGCACCTGCACCTTTAGCCTCCCATGCCAAAGCGCACGCAAGCGCCGTACCACAGGCGTAAACCCATAGCACCATGCGCACATGGGGTTGGTAATGTATAGCAAAGTGGGGGATTGGGGAGCGTGTATCATTTGTTTGCAGATTTTGATTGTTTTACCGCAGCACGGCACCTCAGGTTTTAAAGTTGAACCCAACCGTGCCGATAGCCATACCCTTCCAAAGACTTGGCTTACTTGTAGATCATCTTCACGGTCATGCCACCATCAATAGCCAGGCTTTGCCCGGTGATAAATCCCGCCGCCGGGGAGCAAAGAAAAAGTGCCGCTTCCGCAATGTCTTGCGGAATACCGACGCGGCCAACCGGGTGCTGCCGTTTGTCCTCTTCCGAGTGATTCGGGGTATACCGCCTGGCTTGCTTCTGCCACTCCCCTACTTCAATCCAGCCAGGGGCAAGTGCGTTTACCCGCACGTGCTCGTCGGTGAGGCTTACGGCCAAAGCATGCGTCAGGGCCTCAATACCTCCCTTTGAGGCGGAGTAGGCAAAGGTGTTTGGCTCAGACATGGAAGCACGGGTGCTGGAGATGTTGAGAATGGCAGGGTGAGCGGCCCGCTGCAGCAAGGGCAAGGCATATTTTGCGCAAAGCAAAGGGCCTCGTAAGTTGACTGCCAGCACCCGGTCATATTCCGTTATCGACAGTTCCTGCAGCGGCCCCGTAAACGGATCCGCGATGCCGGCATTGTTAATGAGTGCATCCAAGTGCCCATATGCCTCCTGCACTTTTGCCATCAGGTCCTGTACCTGTGCCTCTTCGGCCACGTCGCAGGGTATAAACCTGGCTTGTAGCCCATGCTGTTGCAACCGCTGCAGTGCTTCCGCCCCAGCCTCTTCGTCCACGTCAGCCATTACCACACTAGCGCCGTTTTGGGCAAATACCTCTGAAATGCCAAGCCCTATACCTTGGGCCCCGCCGGTTACAAGCACGACTTTGTCTTTATAATATTCGTTCATCAGCTTTCCTTTTTTGATTGTTATGTACGGATACCGGGCGCGCGGCAGTTACGAGGGTACACGAGTGCGTCTTTGTTTGTACCAGCCTTCTTGTTAGTAATTGGCAGGTTAGAAAATGTAGACTTCAAGCCCAACTTGCCCTAATCCGTAAATTGCTGCCACCACAGTTCGCTGGGGCTTGTAGGAAAGGATACCAACAAGCTGTCCGCCCTATAGCAAAAAAAGCGGCTTCTCTTTGCCAGAGAAGCCGCTTTTAAAATTCATTGTGGACCAGGCTAGTTATTTGCTTTTGGCCATACCCTTAGCGGTACCTGGCATAAACTTTACGGTTTTAAGGACGTGGTTCTGGCCAGTAGCACCACCTGCTGGCTTAACGACCAGGTACACATCGTGCATTTTACCATCTGTTACCTGCTGTAGCACCAGCGTGCTGGTAGCAGGCTTGCGCTCCCCGGCTAAGGCTAGCTGACCTTCACCAATCTTGCGGCCTTCTGGTGTATCCAGGCGTGCCTCGAGCTGGTATTGGGTCTCTTCACCGTTACCAATGCCGGTAATCTCTAAAGCGCCGATATTGGTAAGGTCTACCTGAGAAACCTTTGCCCACCCCTGGTTACCCGGGAAGATAAGGTATGTGGCACCGCCAAACTCCACTTTGTTGAACCCCTGCACGCTCATCTCTTTGGCATCTACTGCATTGCTGCGCAGGTATACGGCATCACCACCAGACAAAGGCTTGATGCCTGCACCTCCCTGATCGGTATAAGTGGCCACCAGTTTCAGCACGGTATTGTCTTTGTTTTTAGCATCAGGGTTGGCTACCACCTGGCCGCTTGCCGGCAATGACTTGGGCGCACCGCCAGTTTTGTTAAGCGACATGATCCACTGCACAATCTGCTTGGCATCGGACGTCTTTAGGTTCGGATGGGCTGGCATAGCTGCCTCTCCCCATACCCCGCTGCCGCCTTTGATGATCTTCTCCGCCAACTGCAGCGTGGCACCACGCTCTTTCTTGTAGCGCTCAGCCACCTGCATATAAGATGGTCCGATAGACTTCTCGTCGATAGCGTGGCAGGCCTTGCAATCCAGGGTCATCATCAGGTTCTTGCCCAGCATCTCCGCCGACACTACCTGGTGGCCCATCGAAGCGCCTGCCAGGTCGGTACCTTCAACATAATCCACTGACACAAACAGGTTGTTCATATCCACCTGGCTGTCTGCGTCCTTTACCTTCACCTCGTAGTTAACAGGCTCGCCCTGGAAGTAGAAGCTGCGGTTGCCCTGCACGGCTACCTGCACGGCAGGCTGCTCGTTACCGGCATACAGCGCCAGCGTCTGGCTGGTGGAGGAAGCGTTATTGCTATCAAACACCTTTACACTGATCTCGTGATCGCCCTTCGCGCCGAAAGTATGGGTCAGCGTAGGCTCAGTCGTCTCCTTCGTTTTCCCGTCGATGCTCCAAACATAGCGCATCTTGTCGTTCTCAGGATCCTTCGCCTCTACTTTGGCTACTATCTTCAGGGGGGCTTTGCCATACTGGCGGTCTACCGTTACATCAGCGATCTTAGGAGGGCGGTTACCTGCCAGGTAATCAATGCGGGTCAAGCCTGAGTCATCGTTTTTGGAGAACCAACCGGAACCGTATTCCAGAATGTACAGGCGGCCATCCGGGCCCACTTCCATGTCAATGGCCCCCGACAGTTTTAACTCCGGCATGAACGGCTCCATCTTGTCGAAATCGCCTTCCGGTGTCATCGTCACAGCCTTGATCCAGCCGCGCATCCAGTCATAGATCAGCAGTTTCCCATCGTAGTAAGAGGAATAGCGGGTTTCTTTCGGGAACATATCCGAATAGTAAACAGGGCCCGCCATGGCATTACGCCCTCCGGTGCCTACCTGCGGGAATTCCGGGGACTCGGCATAAGGGTACCAGATGAAGGCTGGCTGTGCTTTCGGAAGCTCCTGCAAGCCGGTGTTGTTTGGTGATTCGTTGATAGGCTTGGCCGGGTCAAACGTCTCGCCTGGCTTGCCTTTGGCATAGTCGTAACGGTGATATGCGTAGTTGTCGCCGATGAACAGAGGCCAGCCGTAGTTACCGGCTTTACGCGCCTGGTTTACCTCGTCATACCCTCTTGGTCCGCGCACGCCCATGCTGTCGGCAGCGGCATCCGGGCCAACCTCGCCCCAGTACAGGGCGCTGTTCTTCTGGTCTACCGAGATGCGGTACGGGTTACGGTGGCCCATGGTATAGATCTCAGGCCGTGCCTTCGGGTTGTTGCCTTTAAACAGGTTGCCTTCCGGTATGGTGTAGGTTCCGTCATCGTTCAGCTTAATGCGGAGGACCTTACCACGCAGATCGTTGGTGTTAGCCGATGACCTGCGGGCATCATACTGCTCATGCCCTTCGCGAGCGTCGAGCGGTGCGAAGCCATGGTTCACGTAAGGCTGGCCCTTCTCGTTGAAAGGAGTTGAGTTGTCGCCTGTTGATAGGTACAGGATCTTGTCCGGGCCAAAGGCAATAGAGCCTCCTGTGTGGCAGCAGATGTCGCGCTGCGAGTAAAACTGCAGGATCACTTTCTCTGATTTCTCATCCAGCTTACCGTTCTTGTACACAAACCGCGACAAGCGATTCACCGAAGTGTCCACGGGGCTGTAAAACATGTAGATGTAATTGTTCTTGCTGAAGTCAGGGTCTGCGGCAAGTCCCATCAGTCCTTCCTCGGCATTCACCCCTTCTACCTGTGTCTTATGGTATACATTCAGGGCACCCACCTGCTTCACATCACCTGTTTTCTGGTCGTATAGCATCAGTTCCCCGCGGCGCTGTGCCACCAGGATATCGAGGTTCGGCAAAACTGCCATTTCCGTTGGCTCAAAAAATGCCCCCTGCGTTAGTTTGGTCGCCACAAAGCGATCGCTTGACGGCACACGCTGTGTCTTGGTCTGCTCGTAGTCCAGGTTTTTGTTGTCGCCGATGGCGTACTTGATACCGCCCAGCACATGCTTCAAAAACATCGGATCCTGGTATGACTCGTCGGTATGGCCCAGGCCTGTGTAAAAGGTACGGCCGCCGTCATACTCCTTATACCACGCCATAGGGTGGTTGTCGCCGTTCTTGCCGCCCTGGTACGAAGACTCATCCAGTTTGATGAGCACTTTGTTTTCCGGGTTTATATTTTTGAAATTATACCACTCATCGTAGCGCTTCCAATCCTTTGGCAGGTGTTCCGTTGCCGGGTTGTCGCCATCCACCACGTGCAAAACAGCTTCCTGCTGTTCTGGGTGGCTGTCGAAGTAAGCGCCTACCAAGCGGCCATACCATCCCCAACCATATTCCGTATCGGTGGCCGAGTGTATCCCCACAAAGCCCCCACCCGATTGGATGTAGCGTTCAAAGTCCGCCTCCTGGTAATTGTCAAGCACATCGCCCGTGGTATTCAGGAACACCACAGCCGCATACTGGGCCAGCGAGTCTTCGTTGAACACACTGGCATTGGTGGTTGTGTCTACCACAAAGCCGTTCTCCTGCCCCATTTTCAGCAGCGCGGCATTGCCCGCTGCAATGGAGTTATGGTGGTAGCCTGCTGTTTTACTGAACACAAGCACTTTAGGGTCTCCGGAGCGTTTGTCGCTACAGGAAAATAAGGTGAGCACGCTCAGCAGGTAAAGGCTGAAGACGCTTTTAAAGGAAACTTTGGTTATCATGTTGGTTCGCTTGGGCTGATATAAGTATGAATGTTATATAATGAGAAAACTTGTACTGGTTTGTTTCATAGTCAGCACGGTGGCTGTAAGTAGCAGTTTGAGGAGTGTTACGCCTGCCAGAGTTGATTAATCACTCGCTTTCGAGCGCAACACAAAGCCAACGATGGCACTTAGAAGCTATAAGTTTAAATATTTTTTTTCGTAGTGACAACAGAGAATTCACCCTGCGCAATACTTTTAACATCTGATGCCCTCTTTTCATTCAAATGCGCAATATTTCCCACCTCATCTTTACCACGCGCTTGGGCTGTAGCTCAACTTATTGTTGATGTGCCGGCATAACGGAAACATGTGTTGTGGCTGCCATTGCAGTGCATGTACTTTTAATAGCGTATTTTCTTACTCCTTATTATAGGGCATAATTATAGGGCATAAAAAAAAAGCGCTACGGAGTACGCAGCGCTACAGACTTTCGTCTTCGGGATTTTGCACCCTTATTGTAAAAAGATTTCAAAGATTTGATTTCTCAAATTCAATGCTAAAGTATATATTCATATTAGAATAAGCAAATAATCTACTATGAAAACTTTAGGACTTGATATTGGCACCAATTCAATTGGTTGGGCTTTGGTGTATACTGCCGATAAAAAAGTGGCTGCTGCCGGTGCTCACATCTTTCAGGCTGGTGTAAACATTGACGGAGGTAAAGAAACCCCAAAAAATGCTGCACGACGCGAGTACAGGCAAAAACGCAGACAACTGGCCCGGCGCCGTTTTCGCAATAACCTGCTCCGAAAAGCCCTGCAACAGGTTGGCATGATGCCTGCAAAAACGGAGCAACCTGAATTCTGGCAAACCTGCCCCTACCAATTCCGAAGCAAAGGCTTGTCCGCAGAACTTACACTACATGAGTTTGGCCGTGCCATCTTTCACCTAAACCAGCGACGAGGCTTTAAAAGCAATCGAAAATCAGGCAATGCCGAAGTGGGGGCTATGCAGAAGGGCGGGAATGGTAAAACAGGCATTAACCAAACGGAGGAAGAATGGCAAAAGGGCGGCTTCAGGACTTTTGGAGAATACCTGGCCAGCCTCGACCCGCACGAACAAAGGCTCCGCAACCGCTATACGCTGCGGCAGTGGTACCAGCAGGAGTTCGACCTGCTGTGGCAGGAGCAGCAGCGCTACCACCCCACTGTGCTGACAGATGACCTGAAGCAGAAGTTAGGCAGCCCGGATGCTGGAATAGTCTTTTACCAGCGCCCCCTCAAATCTCAAAAGCACTTGGTTGGCAAGTGCACGCTTGAGCCAAAGAAAACGCGCATACCGCTTAGCCACCAGGCATTTGAGGAATTCAGGATGTGGCAGATACTGAACAACCTGGAGATCACCGGGCCCGACCGGCTAAAAGAACCACTGGATGACGAAGAAAAATCGAAACTGGTAGAACTGTTCTATACCAAAGAAAGCATTAAGGCCACCGACATCAGGAAAAAACTGAAGCTGACAGAAGACTATACCCTTAACTATGAAGACGAGACTTTCCGGGGCAATGAAACCAGTATTAAGCTAGGCAAATTATTTGGCAAGGATGTATGGCAGCAACTATCGGACTTAGATAAAACCTTACCCGAAAATGCAGCCGAGAAACAATTAGGCAAACTGGAGGTATGGCATACGCTCTTTTTTGCGGAGGACACCGACTGGCTGCAAAACTATGCGCAAGAGAAGTGGGACTTTACCGAAAAGCAACTACAGCAACTGCGCAAAACGCACCTCCGTGAAGGGTACGGTAGCCTTAGCCACAAGGCCATCCAAAAGATGCTCCCTCACTTGCGCCAGGGGTATAAATACGACGAGGCTGCCCGATTGGCAGGCTACCACCACAGCCAGATAAGTGACTACGACGAAAACCTGGAGAAGCTTGGCGCGCCCAAAAATCTCCGAAACCCCATTGTGCAGCAGGCACTTTACGAGCTGCGCACCCTCGTGAACCAGATCATTCAGGAACACGGAAAACCCGAGGTTGTACGGGTAGAGTTGTCCCGCGACATGAAAGTATCGGCTGATAAACGTGCTCAGATACGGGCGGAGCAACAGCGCAACCGGAGCCGCAACCAGGGAGCTTACGAATACCTGAAAAGCAAGGGCATTGGCAGGCCCAGTAAAGAGGCCATCAACAAGTATCATTTATGGAAAGAGTGCAACCAGATTTGCCCTTATACAGGCGCACAGATCAGCTTTACAGACCTGTTTGAGTATGGCAGGTTTGAGATAGAGCATATATTACCCTACAGCCGCACCCTCGACGACAGCCTTGCCAACAAAACGCTCTGTGAACGAGGATTTAACAATAACAAAGGCAACAAAACACCATTCGAGTGCCTGTCTGGTAATGCACTCGCCTACCAGCAGGTATTGGACCGTGTGCGGGGTTTCAGCATCCACAACTTCAGGCAGAAGGACAGTAAGCTAAAGAAGTTTATGCAGGAAAAACTGGATGAGGATTTTGCCCAGAAACAACTGAATGATACCCGCTACATCAGCCGCGAAGCACAGGCTTACTTAAAAAGCCTGGGGATAAAAGTGCAGGTAGCCACGGGCAATACCACTGCCCCGCTACGCCACTATTGGGGCCTTAACTCCATCCTGAACCAGCAAGGCAATTACAAGAGCCGCGACGACCATCGCCACCATGCCGTGGATGCGTTGGTGGTAGCCCTCACTACGCCTGCCATGCTGAACGAAATGAGCCGATGGAACAGCCTGGGCCGTGCCTTGCCACTGCACAACTACCCGATGCCCTGGGAAAGCTTTTACCGTGATGCCCGCTCCGCGATCGAGAATATACTGGTATCGCAGAAGCAAAGCAGCCGCACCATAAGTACCTGGAACAAAAAGGAGACAGACAAAAATGGCAACCAGACGGTGCAGCGGCATGTGTCGCCGCGTGGGCAACTGCACAAAGAAACCGTGTATGGCAAACGCCGCGACTTGTTGAATAACGAATTTTATGTGGTTCGCAAAAATTTGCAGGACCTGACACCCGCTATGGTGCATAAAATAGTAGACCCTGCAGTGCGGGAACTGGTAAAGGATCGCATCAGGAAACATGATGAAAACCCGGAAGGAAAGAAATTCACGATTCCTAAGACAGCTTTTACAGAGCCGCTGTACATGCCTAACATTAAGGGCAAAACCGGAAGACAGAACCCGATCAAAAAAGTGCGCATCAAGGAGAACTCAACGGGTATGGTACAGTTGAAGCAGGATATGAACCAATGGGTAGAGCCGGGCAACAACCACCATGTTGCAATCTATATAGATGAGGCCGGGCGAAAGTATGAGGAGGTAGTTACTTTTTATGAAGCAGTAGAGCGAAAAAAACAGGGTTTAACTGCGGTGCAGCCAGTGCATAAAGAGGGGCATCGCTTATATGCCACGCTACAGATAAATGATATGTTCCTGCTCGGGATACCTGAAGATAGCATAGACTGGAGCGCCGCTGACCTGCACGAACAACTCAAAGGCAATTTATACCGGGTTCAAAAGCTATCAGCATCTTATTATACTTTTAGAAAACATAACGCTGCTACTATAAACATACAAGATGAAGAATTTGCTATTAGAAGTATGAAAGGTTGGGAAGCTATAAATCCGATAAAGGTAAACATCTCAACAACTGGTAAATTTCTAAAGGTATAAGTTCATGTTGAAGCGAACCATTTACCTTGGCTCACAATTGGATTTGAACATCCGGTTGGAGCAACTTGTGATCGTGAACCGTGACAGCGGGGAACTAAACAATGTTCCTGTGGAGGACATCGGTATGTTGGTCATGGATCATCCGGAGTTGATCTATTCGCAAGCGGTCATCCAAAAGCTACTAGCAAACAATGTAGCAGTGGTTTATTGCGACGAAAAACACCACCCGAGTGGATTGCTCCTACCCTTATGCAGCCACTCGGTGCAAAATGAGCGCTTCCGGCAACAGCTTTCTGCTAAAAAGCCGTTGATAAAACAGCTCTGGCAGCAAACTGTGCAGGCAAAAATCAGAAACCAGGCACTGCTCCTTCACCAGTTGCAGCTACCTCACGAGCCGATGCTCCGGTTCTGGCGCGATGTGCGCAGCAACGACAGCACCAACCTGGAAGCTCGTGCTGCCCGCCATTACTGGAAGCACCTGTTCACACCCTTGCCTTTCCTGCGTGATCGCTTTGGGGATGCTCCTAACAATTTGTTGAATTATGGCTATGCGATATTAAGGGCAGGAGTTGCCAGGGCTTTGGTCAGTTCTGGTTTACTGCCAATACTTGGTATCCATCACCATAACCGCTACAACGCCTACTGCCTTGCCGATGATATCATGGAGCCTTATCGCCCTTTGGTAGACAGGGTAGTACAACAAATAACTTTAACTGAAGGGCCCCCGACAGCACTGACCAAAGTACACAAAGCAGCATTGCTGGAAGTGCTGGCACATGATGTCCGGCTGGATGGAAATAGGCGCCCGCTGCTGGTGGCCTTATCTCAAACCACTTCATCGCTGGCCGCTTGCTTTGCCGGTGACCGTGAGGATATTCTGTACCCTGAGTTATGCAAGAAAGACTAAGTGTCTATCGAAACATGTGGCTAATTGTATTTTTCGACCTCCCGACCTCGACCAAGCAAGACCGGTACGAATACACGCAGTTCCGGAAACGCCTGCAAAAAGACGGTTTTAGCATGATGCAGTACTCGGTATACATCCGGCATTGTGCAAGCCGAGAAAGTGCCGATGTGCATACCAGGCGTATCAGGCAGATGCTTCCACCAAAAGGCCAGATCAGCATTGCGCAGTTCACGGATAAGCAGTATGGGCGCATTATCAACTACTGGGGAACTGGCCGTAAAAAAGTAAGTGCCGCGCCCAAACAACTCGAAATGTTCTAAACAAAAAATCCTGCCGATGTGTCAGTAATCGGCAGGATTTTTTAATTAAAAGATAGCAACGTAGTAGAACAGGGTATAGCAAGAACTGTTTTTATCGCCAGTAAAAGCAATATAACCCATTAAATAACAATACATTAAACCATCCTCTAATGTATCTTTTAAATCTTTGAAATCAATCTACAACTATGGGCCGCGAACTCCCGCAACCATAAGCAATGTATCTTTTAAATCTTTGAAATCAATCTACAACTGCTCATTGGCCTGTATCATCCGGTTCAGGAATGTATCTTTTAAATCAATCTACAACTAGTTTCTTTCTCATCGCACACCCCCCTTCAATGTATCTTTTAAATCTTTGAAATCAATCTACAACTCCTGATGCAGATAAAAGCAGCTTAACTGCAATGTATCTTTGAAATCAATCTACAACTAGAAAGAGAAACGAAGTATTTACAGACTTAATGTATCTTTTAAATCTTTGAAATCAATCTACAACCTTCACCAGTTGATGGCTCTGATCTTGGGGAATGTATCTTTGAAATCAATCTACAACAAAAGCCAGTGCCACTGGGCCGGGTTCGTCAATGTATCTTTTAAATCTTTAAAATCAATCTACAACCACCGCTCCGACCTTGCGGATAGTGCCTGTAATGTATCTTTTAAATCTTTGAAATCAATCTACAACTTTGCCCTCGTGCCGGAAAAGGATTTCCTAAATGTATCTTTTAAATCTTTGAAATCAATCTACAACCCGACATAGCCAGGAATGTGCATCCGCTATAATGTATCTTTTAAATCTTTGAAATCAATCTACAACCACCTTGGAGTAATCGTTACCCACGTTCTTAATGTATCTTTTAAATCTTTGAAATCAATCTACAACAGCCCGGTGTGGCTATAGGAAGTAACAGTAAATGTATCTTTTAAATCTTTGAAATCAATCTCAGCAGGTCAAAGAGCGTAAGTTTAAACAAGTATAAATATTTTCTTTTTAAAATACAAGACCTTGTTCATCCACCTGAATCAATCCCATCTTATCTCCCCCATCCCTACCTCCCCCCTAAAAAGAAACTTGCCACCACCCACAGGTAAGGGGCAGCGGCAAGCATTCACTTTGGCTAAAAAGTAAATAAATTAACATTGCGGCTTGGGCTTACTTTACCTGCACCTGCGAGAGTTTAGAGAAGGGCTGCCCTTTATAGCTGCCCGACCACTCCAACTGCACCGCATTGCCTTTTTGCGGACTGGCATAGCCCAGTTCGCTCCAGGTTTTGGTCAGGTTCACTTTGCCGGCGGCATCCGTGGTAAAGTCGCCCAACGGTATACCGTTGCCAACAATTCGGAGGGCCAGATTCGCCACGGGCAGGGAGTCGATGCCGACAGTATGGTCCAGGATGCCGCTCTTGTCGAGTTGATACACCGTGGCGGTTACTTTCACGGTTTCGCTGGCCGCAAAGGATGTACCGGCAATAGTGATCAGGACAGGGGAAGCCACCCGGTCAACCACCATGGCGTCTTCTTTCTCGCAACCCGTCAGCAAAAAGCACATCGCAAAGAGTGCGGTCAGTAATTTTCTGGTATGCAGTAGGTTCATGTTCGTTGAGTTTTGAATTGTTATAAATGATTCAGGAATCCGGGGCTTACTCCGCCCACCATAGCGCGGCTTTTTTGTCGTCGGTGCCGCCGATCAGTGTAATACCGGCCTGCAGCTGCGTGGCGTTGAGCGAGTACTCTGTGGAAGGGTACTGCAGGCGCGTAGGCAACACGCCATCGTTCATGAACAAAGCACGCGCATCAGGCGCTGGCAGCACCGGGTAACCTGTCCTGCGGTATTCGGTCCAGGCCTCTATCCCCTGCCCAAACAAGGCGATCCATTTCTGTGTCAGGATGTTCTCTTTAGTGGCCGGGCCCGCCGCCGCCAGGTATCCGGCGGGCATGGCAAGGCCATATTGCCCGAACGAAGCAGCTATACCCTGCTCGTAATAGGCTTGCGCGTCGCCTGCAATGTCGCCATCCACGGCGGCCTCGGCCAGGGTAAATAGCAGTTCCGAGTAGGTCATGATGGGGCTTGGCGTGGTAGCCTGCGTAAAATAGGTGCCGAGTTTGGCACTGCTGGCAAGGTAGGTGGTGGCAATGGCATCGGGCAAACCGTTCGGAACGCCCACAAACTCGCCGTTCACGGCCTCTCCATACACAGCCAGGCGCGGGTCGTTATAGGCTTTCAGCTTGTCTACCAGTGTCTTGCTCAGGTTCCAGTCGGTGCGGCCGCCCTGTATCATCACCTCGTGCCATTCGTTGTTGCTCGGCCGCACGCTGGAGTGCTTCAGCACGGCATAGTCGGTGTTGCTGCCAAAAACCGGGTAGGTAGCCGGGTCGCTCAGGATCTCCTGCATAATGGCCCGCGACTCGCCCGGTTTCCTGGCTGCCTGGCGGTTGGCCAGTTTCAGGCGCAGCGAGTTGGCAAACTTTTTCCAGCGCAGGATGTCACCGCCGAACAGGATGTCGCCGCTCACCTTCGGGCCGCCCACCACCAGTTTTTCGTTAGCCAGTTTCAGGTCGGCGAGCAAGCCCGCATACACCGCCTCCTGCGAGTCGTACCTGGGGGTATAAATGGGCGCAGCAGCCGTGCCTTTCAGTGCCTCGGAGTATGGGATCGGGCCATACATATCCGTCAGCAGCGAGAACACCCACGAGCGCATCACCAGCCCAACGCCCTCATAGTTGGTGTTGGGCCTGGCTCCTTCTGGCGCCGACTGGATAATGATCCGCTGAAAATTCAACAGGGCGTCGTTGTAAAAGCCTTTCCAGTTGTTCACGTAGTAGGCCGGGCTCATGTTGTAGTTGTCCCCTTCATCGGAGTAGATGTTGCGGGCCAGGTACTGCACCCACAGCATGCCCCCATCCAGGTTCAGGCGCTCAAAGCGGTTGCGGTGGCCCCAGTAGCGGTCCACGCTCGACTCGATGCCGGCCGGCAGCAGCACCGACGCGTTTACTGCCGTGGGCTGGTTGGGACTGATGTTCATTTGCTCGAAGTCTTCGGTACAGGCGACTGCGCCTGCCACCCCTGCCGCCACGCAAAGCGCCTTCAAAATTCTCTTGGTGTATAGCTTCATATCGATTATCCTTTTAAGAAATTATGAAAGATGATTGCCTAGAATCTGATATCCAGGTTCACGCCCAGGCTGCGGCTGTTAGGCAACTGCCCATAGGTAAAGCCCTGCGCGTTGCCGCCCTGCGAGTCTACCTCCGGGTCGATGTGCAGGTTATTTTTGAAGAGGATCGCCAGGTTGCGGCCCACAAACGCTATCCGTGCCGACTGCGCCCTGATCCTGCCGGTCAGGAAAGCCGGAATCTCATACCCCAGGCTTACCTCGCGCAGCTTCACGTAGCTGGCGTCAATCACCGCCGACTCATGGTAAGTGCGGGGGTTGTTGTAGCTGTAGAAAAGCTTGGCATCCACAATCACGTCGTTTGGCACGTAAACAGGCGCTTCTTCAGAGCCAATGTTCTTCACGCCTTTGCCGATTACGCCTTCCTCACGGCCCACGGCTGTCTCGGCATACTGGCCGGTCCAGCGGGCAGTGCCGGTACCCTCGTCAAAAATATCCCCGCCTTTGCGCACGTCTATCAGGGCGCTCAGCGTGATGCCTTTGTAAGTGAAGGAGTTCGACAGACCGCCGATCCAGTCTGGCTGAATGTTGCCCAGCACCTGCTGCCCCGTTGCCACCTGCGGCCGCCCGTCTTTGTATACCACCTGTCCGTCTGGTGAGCGCTTGAAGGCGGTGCCATAGAAGGTGCCGTAGGCCTGGCCTACCCGCGCCTCCGACGACATGCCCCGGGTAGCATGCAGGGTATAGGTGGTCAGGCCCTCCGCCAATTCCACCACTCTGCTGCGGTTGCGGGCATAGTTCACAGCCACATCCCACTGCAAGCCGTTGGCCAGCTGCAGCGGCGTACCGCTCAGCATTACTTCCACCCCTTTGTTAACTACCTCGCCCGCATTCAGGAAACGCCGGTTGTAGCCGCTGGCTTTGGATATCTCCACGCCCAAGATCTGGTCTTTGGTGCTCTGCTCGTAATACGTCGCGTCTACACCTACCCGGCCACCCAGAAAGCGCATGTCAATACCAAACTCCGTACCCGTGGTTATCTCGGGCTTCAGGTTGCTGTTGTTGATGTCGGTGCTCTCGCTGAACTCGGGCAGGGTGCCGTCCCAGGGTGTGCGGGCGTCATACAGCTGGTAGAGTTGGTATGGGTCGGCATCGTTGCCCACCTGCGCCCAGCTGCCTCTCACCTTGGCAAACGAAAGCACATTGCTGCTGATCGGCAGCAGGTCAGTAACTACGGCGCTCAACGACACCGACGGGTAGAAAAACGAGTTGCTGGAGGTTGGCAGCGTGCTGGACCAGTCGTTGCGGCCTGTTACGTCCAGGAACAGGGCATCGCGGAAACTGAACTGGGCTGCACCGAACAAGCTCTGCATCGTAAACTCCTCTATGGCGCTCAGGTTCGTATTCGGCACAGCATTGTTGTTCAGGGTATAAAGTCCGTCAATCACCAGCTGTGCCACGGCTGCGTAGTTGCGCTTGTAGTAATTTTTGCGCACTACCCCACCAGCCTGCGCGTTAAAGGACAGATCGCTGTTCAGGTCCTGTTTATAAGACAGTATGGCATCGTGGTTCGTCTCCTGGTTGTGGAGCACCTCCTCACTGTAGGCCCCAAATAACTGGTTGCCGTTGGAAGTACGCTCCCAGCCATTCACGTTGATGCGGGTATCCGTCCACAGGTCTGTTCCGCTACGCATCATCAGGCTCAGGTTGTCGGCAAAGTCGTAGCTCAGGGAGGCGTTGCCGCGCAGGCGGTCCTTGTTATTGCCGTTCGGCAGGGCATCCTGCAGAAAGAAAGGGTTCGTGAAGTACGTGTGCTGCCAGTTTGGCGGCAGGTTGTCGCCTGTTTTCTGGATGTGCGCGTCTGCATATTCCTGCCAGTTCTTCAGCTTTTCCCACGACACATGCCGGTGCGACCAGATAAACTGCTGCCCTGACTGGTAGGAGCGGTTATCCGACTCCGACTGTATATATTCCCCGCTCACCACGGCCTTCAGTTTTGGTGTCAGGTTGTAGGCGGAGTTCAGGCTGATGTTGTTTCGCCTGAAGTCGTTGTTATACATGATGCCAGTCTGGTCGAGGCGGCCCACCGACAAGCGAAAGCTGCCTTTGTCGGTGCCCCCCGAGAGCGCCACCGAGTTGAAGAAGGTTTTGCCCGTCTCCCAGAACTCATCCCAGTTGTCGGGTTGCGGGGTGAGCGGTGCCACCTCGGTGCCCGACCACCACTGGCGCACCAAGCGTCCGTCCAGGGGGGCACCCCAGCTTTCGTCGGTTCCAGCCGTGCCGTTAAGCGGGGCATTCGGGCCATAGGCTGCACGGTACTGCTCTATCTCCAGCGGATCTGTGATGGCACCACTGCGGCCATTGCTATACCAGGTGCGGTAACCGTTTCCGCCGCCGTAGATGTTCTGGAAATCGGGCTCCACTAGCGGACGCTCAAAGGTGGTGCTGGTACTTACCTCAACTCCGATGCCTTTTGTTTTCGACCCGTTTTTGGTTGTGATCAGGATCACCCCGTTCGCTGCCCGCGAGCCATAGAGCGCCGCTGCGTTAGGCCCTTTCAGGATAGACATGGAGGCGATGTTGTCGGGGTTGACCTCTGAGATGCCGCCGCCATACCGGTTGTTGCTGGCCTGCTGGATGGGTACCCCGTCGATCACGACGAGCGGCTGGTTGTTGCGGCTCACTGAGCCCATCCCCCGGATCACGATGTTGGAGCTGCTGCCCGGCCCGCCGTTGCTGCTAACCTGCACGCCCGCTACTCGGCCCGACAGGTTGTTCACCACGTTCGACGTCTTCACTTCGGCCAACGACTCGCCACTCACTTCCTGCATGGTATAGCCCAGCGCCTTTTTCTCACGCTCTATACCAAAGGCCGTGACCACTACCTCTGACAGTTGCCTGGAATCGGGCGCCATCACCACATTGATAACCGCCTTGTTACCGATCGGGATTTCCTGCTGCAGCATTCCGATGAAGGTGAAAAGCAGCGCACCACTCTCCGACGGCAAAGCCAGGCTATACCCGCCCTCTATACCGGTGACAGTTCCTTTGGTGGTGCCTTTCAGCACGACGCTTACGCCGGGGAGCGGCGAGCCGTCTTCCTGTGAGGTAACTGTTCCGGAAACCATTCTGCTTTGAGCCATCGCATAGCTGCTATGCAAGAGCCAAATAACCATTACTGTTAGTAAAGATTTGTTCATATATGGTAAAATTTAAAGTGGAAATGCTAGAAAAGGGTATAGCCGCAGTACCTCAAAAGCGCTATTCAAAAAAGCACGCTATATAAATTATGCAACTTTGTGATTGCTTCGACTGCTAGAAATGCTGTATCAATATTAGAAGGAAGAATTCACAAAAGCAAATTATTTTTAAAATATTGTTAACAAATGCAATATATTATTTAAAATAATTAAATGTATTAAGGGTTTTGTTGCTATATCATTATCAATTTACCATTTCACTTAAAAGCAACCACTTACTTTTACTGTATTTAAGGTAATTAATTAGTCACCCCCATAATTTTACAGGGTATATTTTAAAATATTATGTATATATTTAACATACCCCTATTTTTTTTAGGTATAATCTTAGAGTTTTACATAAATTTTAATTAGAATTGATAAAATTTCCAGTTTAACCATTGTCTCACCTCTTAATTAATGCGGCATGAAACCAGAAGCATCAAAAATTAAAACTATCCTATTTTCACCTGTTTACAGATTTGTATCATCTAAACTATGTGTCATTGCCACTGTATTGTCTTTAGCAGTAGCTGCTCAAAGTCATGGACAGCATGTGTCAGCCGCGTTCACGCTGGAGGATTACAAGAAACTAGCGGCTGTTGACCTAGGCAATCCAGAGCAGGACACCTATATGAAGTTTGACAATACCTATGTGCTGGACCGCGAAGCGAAGCCTTACGTCTTTAACTACAGCGACGGGGTGGAGCGTAAAATATACCTGTACAAGATTATGAAAGGTGCAGACCGGACAGAAGTAGGCACCCTGGCGCTGTACAGTACACCTAAAAGCGGTAAATTGATTAAAGTATGCGTGCCGGGGGCCAATGCCGATAAGAAAGCCTGGGACTTTTACATAGATGAGCTAAAGTATAATGGCGAAAAAGAGCAGGGATTCTTGTCCACACTGGCCTTTGCACTCTCAAGAGAATACGCCCATGCGCACGCAAACGCAGGCAAAACCACGCCAGTAGCCAAAGATGCCGGCGATTATGACTTCTGCTTTCCGGAGGGTGCCTTGGTGGAGTTAGCCAATGGAACAACTAAACCTATCGAGAGAGTAGCTGCCGGCGATGAAGTCATGGCCATCAACCGCCTGACCCTGCAGGCAGAGCCTACCACCGTAACGGCATTTCGAGCGCATTTTAAGGGGGAGGGCTTTGCGCTCACCCAGCTGGTGCTACTGCCTACTGAGGAAATTTTCGCTGCTGCCACGGCTTGGACTCCGGCAGCCCCCTTAACGCTGACAGCCACAGCAAATCACCCCATCCTGACTGCGGAGGGCCAAAAAGAAATGGGTGCTGTCCAGATCGGCGATGTGCTGTATCATTACGACCATGGCCGCCAGGCCTTCAGGCAGTACCGCGTTGCAGCCAAAGTTGCCCAGGAAAAGGAATTAACCAAGCGGGTATATAACCTGGAGACAAAGACCGGCAATTACCTCATTAACGGCACCGTAGTGCTGGACAAGTAAAACACACGCAGAAACCTCACCCTAACATAGTACCAGAGGCCCGGACACAACGCGTGTTCGGGCCATTTGGGTTTTGGTGTATCGCACGTTTATACCCTCCTATCTCCCTCCAGCGCTTAACTTGTGGGTAAAACCCCTATAACTAAGCATACTACTTGGTAAGCTTTCGTGGTGGGGCCCCCTAATGATAATCTCCAACTGGGGTGCTACAAAACGCGCTCCGTCAGTTACACCGGCGCACTGCTTTATCTCCAGTTCCCAGTTCGCTCAAACCAGCGGTAGAGTATTAGGCCACTCCCACCGCTAATTGAGCTTTTCTTTACTGTATACCTGCCTTGCTTATTCTGCCTGATTACCTGTATACCTTCACAACCATACTCTGATAGTATAACGGTATCTTAAAATAAGGAAAATACATCCTGTGTTACAGAGTGAGTAAATACTGACCTCCAAGACTATTATATTAGAGAGATCAGGACATGAGAAAGCCCTTTCCAATTGAAATGGAAAGGGCTTTGCAAGGATTCCCAAAATAATAAAACAAACAATATCACCTGGCCGGGTCAATAGCTTCGCACACCGGCCTTAATTAAGACAGCTGCTTAAAAGCGTCTGCAAACAACTTCATATCATCCATGGTGCCCATGCTCACGCGGCACCACTGCTGGTCGTAGAATTCCCAGGAGCGCACGCCTACCCCGCGCTTCAGCATCTCCTCCGTGAATTTCTTGCCGCTCATTTTCAGCGGGAACATCACAAAGTTGGCATGCGACGGCAGGTAGGTATAGCCCTCTTTTTTCAGCACGCTGTACGTATAATCGCGTGCTTCCTTGTTCTTCTGGATACAGGACTTCGCAAACGCCTTGTCCTGGAGGCTGGCCAACGCAGCGCTGGCAGACGTAGCGCTCAGGTTAAAGCCCCCATTGGTATACTTGCCCAGTTCCTGCACCACCTCAGGCAGCGCGATCACATACCCCACCCGCAGCCCCGCAAAGCCATGCACCTTGGAGAAAGTGCGGGCCACGATCACGTTCTGCCCTTTTCGTACGCAGTCCACCATCGACTGGCTCTTAGGGTCTTCTACATAATCAATGTAGGCTTCGTCCACGAAAATGGGCTTCTGCCTAGCCACTGCCTCACAGAAGGAGCGCAGCTTGTTGGCAGGCGTAAGGGTGGCGGTAGGGTTGTTGGGATTTACAATGTATACCAGGCTGACATCGTCGTTTACCTTCTGCTGCATGGCGTCCAGGTCGTGGGCAAAGTCTTTGGTAAGCGGCACTTTCTCCCATTTGGCCCCCACCTCCATCGCCGACCGGATCAGGGAGGCGTATGTGGGGTCTGCAGACAGAATCGTGCCCCCATTGGCGGAGTAGCGCAGGGCGGCAGCCAGCAGCAAATCACTGGAACCAGCACCCAGGAGCACATTTTCCTCTGCTACGCCCTCTTCTTTGGCGATGGCTGCCCGCAAAGCCATGATACGCTCCCGCGGATAACGACAGCTTTCGTCGATTGCCTCACGCAGGGCTACTTTAGCTTTCTCAGAGGGCCCGAAGGGGTTTTCGTTCGAGGTGAGCCGAGCTTGCATGCGTGGCAGGTCAGCCATGATTTTGCGCATGTCGGCTTTTGGAGGAATCAGCATGGAGGTACGCTTTGCAGCCTTTGCCGTTTGCGGGAAGTTAGCCAAATAAAGGCCAGCTGTTATCAGCGCACTAGACCTGATCCAATTTCTTCTGTTCATTTCTGTTGCCATGTTTGTAAAGCTTAAAGTGTATGAATTGATTTTGAATGTGAGAAATCATCTAAAGCATAAAGACAGCTAAAGCCACTGCAGCAGCAATGCCCCGTCAAAAGTGTTAACCCCGATGCCAGCGTGCCAGGAAATGCACTGCGGGCACTGGTATTGAAATCTGTAAGCTGTGGGTAATGAAGGTATAATGATCGGCTAAAAAGTCAGCTCGCTAATCTCAGGTTCGCTACACGGCTGGCTTTTAAGAAGCGCTCCTCCTGGTCGAACCCAGTATAGAATAGTTTGGCGTTACCCTTTTGCCCCCACCTGGGCCTGCTGCGTGTGCATCACCCGCTCGTGTAGGTCGCGGACCGTGCGCCGGGCTGACTCAAAGGCTCCTGCCATCCAAGCCGTCAGGTAAGTGGTATGCTCGCCGGCAAAGTAGATGGGTCCGTCAGGCTGCAACAGCGTCGGGTAATAGCGGCTACGCTGTTCCGAGGAGTATGTAGCAAAGGCCCCCTGGCTATACTGTATCTTGTGCCAGGCCAGCGAAAACGAACTCTCAAACTCCTGCCTATACTGCGGGTGCAGCTTGCCGCCCTGCTCCAACGCCAGCTTTTCGCGCCCGGCATGTGACAGGTTGCCTACCTTAATGGCCTTATCACCAAAATTGTAGTAGCCTACCAACGTGCCTTTCCTGGAAAGGAAGCCGTTGGAGGGGTAAAAGATCTGGTGAATGTCCATGTTGGTGCGGGAGATGCCGCCGTATATATGGTCGTCCTCTTCCCAGAAACGCCGCTTAAACTGCAGGCCAATCTTTCCGGCCTCATAGTAGGTGATGTTGTCAATGGCCCGCAGCACAGCGGAGGAAAAGTCGGAACTGATGCCAGAGAGCACAGGCAACGGAATCGTGCAGATGCAGTAGTCACCTTGAATCTCTTTGGTTTTGCCGGTGGCGTCCGCATACACAATACGGGTGCCCGTCGTGGTTTTCCGAATCTCCCGCACCTCTGCCTTGTACTGCACCTGCTTGACGACCTGCCGCTCCAGGGCTTTTGCTATCATATCCATACCCCCTACCGGCTGCAGCATGGTCATTTGCTGCTCGTAAATGTAATCGCCGATGTTGTAGAAGGAGTGACCGATAAGGCCGGATTTCATGATGTCGAAAAGTTCGTAGGGATCGGCCAGCTTGCCGGGTGCATCCCCGGCGCCGGGCGGTAGCACATAACCACGGCGGGGAGTGCCTTTGTAAAGTTTGTCGGGGTTCAGTTCGCCTTCTGCCCGTAAGTACTCAATCAGTATCTCCTTGTCTTCCAGCGTCATGGGCCGGTCCAGCGCATCCTGGTCGATTGCTTTAGCCAGCAACTCACTGGTGTGCCCCCTCATGTCGTTGTGTATCTCCCGGATTCGGACGCGTTTGTTTGCCAGTGGCCCCTCTCCATCGCTGTACAGAAACCCGGCCTCGTTGATGTTGTTATAGGTTTCGAGCGGTACGCCCAGTTCCCGGCAGTAGTGCAGCGAGAGCTCGTGGTGGTGCGGAATCCGGGCCGCTCCGGCATTAAAATACTGGCCCTCATCGAAGCGCGCCCGCTGGGTGGTGCCCCCTAACTCAGTTTCGGTGGTATTGTTGCGCACCGTCCATACACGGCCACCGGCCCTGTCGCGCGCTTCCAGAATGGTGCATTTGTAGCCCAGCTTGTTCAACTCGTAGGCGGCTGTCATACCTGCAAGGCCCGCCCCGAGTATGATGACGTGCTTGCCGTCGCCCTTCCCGGAAAGGTTAAATGCTTCGGCAGGTGCCGCTTTCAAGAGGCCCAGCGCAATCATGGCCGGATAGCTTGACCCGGCCAATACGGATGCCTTTGAAATAAAATCCCGACGCGATATACTTGCCATAGACTAAAGGTTTAGGGTTCATGATGCTATATTATTTGTGAAGTTGTGCAGGAAGAACAGTAAGTGATTAACAAATCACCACCAAAATGATCTTATATTTGAAATATAATCAAAAAATATCGCTTATTAAAACATAATTTTAAATATTTAACAAAATAAAATATAAAATCACTAAAAACGCTTACCCTGCCATAGCAAAGTGGCTAATGTCGCTGCCAACACCTACCTTAGGCCATAGCATACATCCAGACCAGTCTTGTTTTTGCAAGCTAATACCCTTGAGAGCGTTATCCTTTGATGGGCTTTGGGTGCGGGCGAACCTGAAGATTTTGCAAGGGTAAATTCGTACCACAGGTCCAGTTAATGCGTCACAGACGCGAAGCTGTTGCAAAACACAGGTTTAAGAACTTACTTTAGACAAGAGCCCTATTTATTCGCGCACATGTAACCTTGCCCTTACAATACAACCCCTGCCACCGTAAGACCGTTTTTGATTCTTCACGCATTGTGCAGAGGACACCATACCCAGCTAACCCCCTAACCAACATTCAAACGATGCAACTGTCCCCCGAATTCAAGAAAGCGATCAGCAGCCTGCCGGATACAGAAAAGGACAAACTCCTTTTCCGGTTACTGAAAAAGGACGATGCCCTCTGCCAACGGCTACAGTATGAATTGGTAGAGCAAGGTGATACGTTGCAGGAACGACGCGAGCAACTGATGGCCGCTATCAACACGCAGGCGGAATTTGACCCATACTCGCCCGGATACCTGATGATGGACATGCGCGTCCTGAATGCTGAGATTACACGCCATGTAAAATACACAAAGGACAAGGA
The DNA here is from genome assembly GCF_054482735.1 of Pontibacter sp. CAU 1760. NCBI lineage: Bacteria > Pseudomonadati > Bacteroidota > Cytophagia > Cytophagales > Hymenobacteraceae > Pontibacter > Pontibacter sp. CAU 1760. The sequence continues at coordinate 366,635 of NZ_JBTLRL010000003.1, read as the reverse complement.
AGGGGAAATACAACTGACTCTGCTCCTGCTGCGTCGTTTCCTGCAAGCCCACCATGCGTTTATCGTGGCGCATCTTTACCGCGCCCAAACGCTGCAGGATTACCTGATCAAGCGCATGCAGTTTGTGCTGCAGAAGCTAAGCAATGTACATGAGGATTTTTACATTGAGTATGCAGAGGACGTTAATTACATTTTGCAGCAGCTACACGAACGCATCGCACCACCCCAGGCAGCCAAGGCAAAGCTACCGAAGCACTGGCCAGTCTAAGGCATCATTCAGCCAGTTCCATTCTCCTGCATACATTCATTTTACCTGATTGGGCTGGGCCGGCATGTTGTGTTTATACCTGCCGTAAGTGGCTCCGTTGAACTTTCCGCATAGCAGGATGTTATACTAGCCGGTGACAACCCGAAAAAGGGTTGTGAATATATTTTCACCTGCCCATTAGGCATTTAACAAAATATTACACTAAATTTGTAATTCTAATACCAATTGACTTAACCGTCAGTCAAATTTATAAAGAAGAGGCGAGAGAATAGGCTCCGTGACCCTCTGGCAACCACCCGACCGGGAAGGTGCCAAATCCTATCCTGCTGCGGCAGGAACATATAAATTGAATAAGACAATGCAAACAACAATCAACACCACCTCCTTTGTTTTACACGGCCCTACTGCCGAGTCAATGCCTGCTTTCACCAAAGCCAATTGTTGTTGTTGCTGTTTTATGCAGTGCTAACAAGCCGATCTGAGATTTCAGTTAACGCGCTTAAGCACTCCGCCCTACCCTGCGGCTCTCCCTCATTTTTCATAAGCTGATTTTTTTGAGTAAATTGCGCATCATTAATTTGCGTAGTTCTCAACAAACTAAAACAATCCTTATTAAAACACGCGGCATTCGGGAGCCTTTCTTGTTTTTTTTGTAAGATAATCTCTATAGAATTTATAGTAAATACATGAGCCAAACAGTAGCTTTAGAAACCCAGGTGCCGGCTTTGCTTGCCCAGTTAGAAGGCAAGAGCATTGTAGAGAGCCTTACCTTGCTAGCTGCCGAGTTTGAGGGCCAGATTGCCTTCTCCTCTAGCCTGGGCATCGAGGACCAACTCATCACCCATTTTATTTTTGAGCACAACCTCCCGGTCCGGGTTTTCTCGCTGGACACAGGGCGCCTATTCAACGAGACGTATAACCTGCTGCACAAAACCAACGAGCACTACGGCAAGAAGATTGAGGTTTTCTTCCCGCGCCACGAGGCGGTTGAGCAACTGGTATCAGAGAAAGGCACGCTCAGCTTTTACAACTCCGTCGAGAACCGCAAAGAGTGCTGCTACATCCGGAAGGTAGAACCCCTGAAGCGGGCTTTGCAGGGCGTAAAGCTTTGGATCACGGGCATCCGGGCAGAGCAGTCTGATGCCCGCCAGGACCTGAAGCTGCTGGAGTATGATCCGGGCTTCCAGATGATTAAATACAACCCGCTCCTCGACTGGACTTTTGAAGGTGTGCGCGAAGCGGTAAAGGAACTGCACATCCCTTATAACCCCTTGCACGACAAAGGCTTTGTGAGCATCGGCTGCGCGCCCTGCACACGCGCTGTGGCCCCGGGCGAGGACTTCCGGGCTGGCCGCTGGTGGTGGGAAAGCAACAGCAAGAAAGAGTGCGGCTTGCACGCACGATAATTATGAATTACGAATTCCGAGTTACGAATCAGGAGTTGAAGCATGTTCACTCTTTAACCTTCTAACTCTCTAACTTATAAAGATGACAAAGAGATATCTAGATTACCTCGACCAGTTGGAGGCAGAAGCCATCCACATCATGCGCGAGGTAGCTGGCCAGTTTCAGAAACCGGCACTCCTTTTTTCAGGCGGAAAAGACTCGATTACCCTGGTGCGCCTGGCCGAGAAGGCATTCCGCCCTGGCAAGTTCCCATTCCCGCTCGTGCACATCGATACGGGGCACAACTTTCCGGAGGCAATCAGTTACCGTGACCAGTTGGCTGAGAAATTGGGTGAAAAACTGGTGGTGCGCCACGTGGAGGACACCATCAAAAAGCAGAACCTCTCGGAGCCAACCGGCCGCTATGCCAGCCGTAACGGCCTGCAAACCTATACCCTGCTCGAAACGATCGAGGAGTTTGGCTTTGACTGCTGCATTGGTGGCGCACGCCGTGACGAGGAGAAAGCCCGTGCCAAGGAGCGCATCTTCTCGGTGCGTGACGAGTTTGGCCAGTGGGACCCCAAACGCCAGCGCCCGGAACTGTGGAACATCTATAACGGCCGCATCTCTTTGGGCGAGAACGTACGCGCCTTCCCGATCAGTAACTGGACGGAGCTGGATGTATGGAACTACATCAAGCGCGAAGAAATAGAGTTGCCCAACATCTACTTCACGCACGAGCGCGAGTGCCTGGTGCGCGACGGAAAGCTAATGGCTACCTCCAGTTTCATTCACCGCGACCCGGAAGAGGAGATTGTCACCCGTCAGGTACGTTTCCGCACCGTGGGCGACATGACCTGTACTGCTGCCGTAGAGTCGGTGGCTTACGACATCGACAGTGTGATCGCTGAGATCGTGGAATCAAAGATAAGTGAGCGCGGCGCTACCCGCATTGATGATAAACTATCGGAAACCGCTATGGAAGACCGTAAAAAAGGAGGATACTTTTAAGATGGATATATTAAGATTTATTACTGCAGGTAGCGTAGATGATGGAAAGAGCACGCTGATAGGCCGTTTGCTGTACGACACCAAGCAGATTTACATCGACCAGCTCGAGGCAATCGAGAGCTCGGGCCGCGTGAACGAGGACGGGCAGGTGGACCTGTCGCTGCTGACGGATGGCCTGAAGGCCGAGCGCGAGCAGGGCATCACGATTGACGTAGCGTACAAGTACTTCAACACGCCGAAGCGCAAGTTCATCATCGCGGACGCGCCGGGCCATATCCAGTATACCCGCAACATGGTGACAGGTGCCTCCAACTCCAACCTGGCCATCATTCTGGTGGATGCCCGCCACGGGGTGCAGGAGCAGACGCGCCGCCACTCCATCATCTCCTCGCTGCTGGGCATCCCGCACCTGGTGATCTGCATCAATAAAATGGACCTGGTGGGCTTTGATGAGGAAGTATACAACCGCATTGTAGAGGATTATAAGCAGTTCTCGAAGAAGCTGACGTCTAAGGACATCACGTTTATACCGGTGAGCGCCCTGAAAGGCGACAACATCGTGGACCGTTCCGGCTCGATGGACTGGTACCAGGGCCCGAGCCTGCTGGAGCACCTGGAGCAGGTGCCCGTGTCGCAGGACTTTAACCTGGAGGATTCCCGCTTCCCGGTACAGTACGTTATCCGGCCTCATACCCACGAGCACCACGACTACCGTGGCTATGCGGGCAAAGTGATCAGCGGCATCTACCGCAAAGGCGACAAAGTGGTGGTATTGCCTTCAGGCCAGACCTCTACGGTGAAATCTGTTGAACTGGGGGGCAAGGAGATCGAGGAAGCTTTTGCGCCGCAATCGGTGGTACTGCAGCTCGAGGACGACGTGGACATCAGCCGTGGCGACGTGATTGTGAAGCAGGAAGAAGACCTGGATGTAACCAAAGAGTTTGAGGCGCTGGTATGCTGGATGAACAGCAAGGCCCTGAAGCCGGGCGCTAAACTGTTGCTCCGCCATAACTCCACCGAAACCCGTGCCGTGATCCGTGAGATACAGTACAAAGTAGATGTAAACTCGCTCGACAAAATAGAAGATGTAGACCAGGTGCAGCTAAACGACATCTGCCGTGTGCAGGTGCGTGTGGCAACTCCGCTGCTGGTGGACCCTTACCTAAAGAACCGGGCCAACGGCGGCTTCATCCTCATCGACGAGACTTCCTTCACCACGGTGGGCGCCGGTATGGTAGCCACTGTGTCGCATGAGAGTGAGCTGAACTACATGATTTAAGCATTAGGGCATACCCACCCTGCACCGGTTACCATACCGCGTGCAGGGCCATGCATACAAAAGGCCGCTGCAGGTATACCCCGCAGCGGCCTTTTTGCCTTTGGCTTAATTTTATTTAGCCAGCCACTACGTCAAAACTGTTCGTAATGGTGGTGGTTTTATACAGGATAGCCGCCACAGAACAATACTTGTCCATCGACAGGTTAATGGCTTTGCCTACTTTTTCCTTTTCCAGAGGTCCGCGAAACTCAAAGTGCACATGTATGGACTTGAAAAGCGAAGGCACTGCTCCAGCCTCCCGCTCTGCCGTCACCTTAATGCTATAGGCATCTATCTGCTGGCGCTGCTTCTTTAAGATCTGGATGATGTCGATGGCACTGCAGCCACCCAAGCCCATTAACAGCAACTCCATCGGGCGGGCACCGGCATTATGTCCCCCAATCTCGGGAGAGCCGTCGATGTGTACCTCTACTCCAGAGGCACCTACCCCCGTGAAATGAAAATCCTGGTCTACGCGTGTTAAATTAACTTCCATATCTATTTTTACTGCTTCTGTTTAAAGTGCTCCGTTTTGCTTTTTAAATGCTACTCGGCTATAAAATTTGTCATTTCGAACAGCGTGAGAAATCTGGATTGAAATACTTTGTCTGAAATACTACAGATTTCTCCCGATGGTCGAAATGACATTAGAGGCATAGCGCTATACCTTCGCCAGTGCTTGCTCAATATCGCCGATAATGTCCTCGATTCCCTCCAGACCAACCGAAGCCCGGATCAGGCCATCGGTGATGCCCGTAGCCGCTTTTTCCTCCGCAGACAGTTTGGAGTGCGTGGTAGAGGCCGGATGCGTGGCAATGGTGCGGGTATCTCCCAGGTTGGCGCTGATCGTGGCCATTTGTAGGTTATCCATAAAGCGCTTGGCCGCATCATACCCCCCCTTTACCTCAAAGGTAACAATACCACCGCCTTGGCGCATTTGCTTTTTGGCTAATTCATACTGCTTAAAGGAAGGCAGGAACGGATAGTTTACTACTTCCAGCTTTGGGTTTTGCTCCAGCGTCTCCGCCAGCTTCAGGGCATTGGCGCAGTGCTTGTCGATGCGGAGCGAGAGGGTTTCCAGACTCTTGGAAAGCACCCAGGCGTTGAACGGCGACATGGCCGGGCCGGTATGGCGCGAGAAAAAGCGTACTTCCTTGATCAGATCCGCCCTGCCCACGATCAGGCCACCCAGCACACGCCCTTGGCCATCGGTGTACTTCGTGGCGGAGTGCACCACCAGGTCAGCACCGAAATCGATGGGATTTTGCAGAATTGGCGTGGCAAAGCAGTTGTCCACCACCAGCAGCAGGTTGTGCTTGCGCTTCAGCTCGCCCAGCCACTCCAGGTCGATGAGTTCGAGGCCGGGGTTAGATGGCGTTTCCACCAATATCATTTTCGTCTGCGGCGTGATCAGGCTCTCCCACTCCTCGGGGCTGCTGGCATCGGCATATGAATGGGTGATGCCCCAACGCGGCAGGATGCTGGTAAGCAGCTGGTGCGTGGAGCCAAAAACAGCGCGGCCCGCCAGGATATGGTCACCGGACTTCAGCAATGAGGCCATGCTGGTAAACACCGCCGACATACCGGTGGCAAAGGCAAAGCCATCCTCCGCATTCTCCAGGTAACACATTTTCTCCACCAGTTCATCTACATTCGGGTTAGAGAAACGGGAATAGATACTGCCAGCTTCTTCGTCGGCAAACACGGCGCGGGCCTGCTCGGCATTCTCGAAAGTGAAGCTGGAGGTAAGGTATAATGGTACCGAGTGCTCCCGGTTATGGCTGCGTTTCGCCTGCAGCCGTATGGCGTTGGTTTCTTTTTCGGACATAGTAAACGTGTGATCGCAGGTAATTATAAATGCTTCGGCACAAGCAGCCGCCTGTGCCACAATCATCCCACAAGTTAACAAAATAACCTGAGGGTAAAGCAGCAAAAGGGTGCCTTCCCTCAGGTTATCAACGGGTATTCGGTATGTGCGCTTTATACGAAAGCCATATAAATCAGGCGCAGGCTGACAATGATCACCACGATCCCGACAATGATCATCATAGTTTTAACAGGCAGTTTGCGCGCCAGGAAAGCTCCCAGAGGAGCAGAGATTGTCCCTCCCAGTATCAGCCCGATAATGATCTGCCAATGCGAGATACCTGCCAGCGAAATGAAGGCCGCCGAACTGGCAAAGGAAACAAAGAACTCTGCCAGGTTCACCGAGCCAATCGTATACATCGGGTGGCGCCCTTTGGCAATCAGCGTGGACGACACGATGGGTCCCCAACCGCCGCCGCCAATCGCATCCAGAAAGCCGCCCATGGCACCCAGCATCCCTAGCCGCTTTACCGGGCTTTTCTTCACATGCTTCTTCAGTACTTTCCGGATGATGAGAATACCAAGGAAGAGGGTATAGAATGCCACAACCGGCTTGATCAGGTAAACATAATCCTCCAGGGTGAACAGCAGGTAGGCCCCGGCAATGGCTCCCAACACGCCCGGCACCACAATGGTTTTAAACAGCTTGCTGTTTACGTTCCCGAACTTCAGATGCATCCAGCCGGATACGCCGGACGTAAAAATCTCGGAGGCGTGCACGCTGGCACTTGCCGCCAGCGGCGTTACTCCGAAGCTGAGCAGAAACGTGGTGGCGCTCACGCCATAGGCCATCCCCAGGGCTCCGTCAATGAGCTGCGCGACAAAGCCCGCCAGTATAAAGATCAGGATCTCGGAGTCTACCTGTGAGGCTACATCCAGCGCCAGGTTGCCGATTGTGGCAAAGGGAATATAGCTGAAAAGAATGTGGCCTGTTACCATCAACGAGAGGGCCGCGAAGCCCAGCATCAGCACATACTTCAGGCTGTATTTCGACTGCTTTTGCACGGCCACATTCGCCGGGGTCGGTTCCACCAGCACCTCCGTTGCCTCGTTCAGGCGCTTTACCTTGTAGGCAAAATCGCCGGTAAGCTGCGCCCGGAGGCGCGTCATCTTGTCCAGCACCTGCTCCATTTCGTCGGGCAACGACTCGTTGAGCACCTGCTTGAGGCGCTTGGCGATGGTGGGGGATTTACCGTTTGTGGAAATGGCCAGTTTCAGGCTCCCCTTCTGCACAATAGAACCCAGGTAAAAATCACATTGCAGCGGCGTGTCCGCCACATTCGTCAGTATTTTTCTTGATTTGGCCAGGTCACGGATCGTCACGTTCAGCACATGGTCGTCGGTAGCCACCAGCACCAGGTCACGGTCGTCTAGGTCGCTTTCCTCAAACTCCCGCTCCACTAGCTTCACGAACGTGTGTTTTTTAGCAAGATCCACCAGCTCGGGCAGTATCTGGGGGGCAACCAGCAGCACCTGCGCCTGCGGACTGTTGGCTAGTATGGCCGAGAGCTTTTCTAGCCCTACGGCCCCTCCCCCTACAACCAGTGTCTGCAACTGCTCCAGCTTCAGGAAAACCGGAAACAGGGGATTGATAACTGGCTGCGCAGCGGATGACGGCGAGTTTAAAGTTGTGCTCTGGAGACTACTCATGCTTTGGATTTTATACGCTATCCGTTGGCTAGGCTTGCGCCAGCTCCTCTACCTTGTTCAGGCGCAGGCTGTAGCGCAGTGAAGGATGGTATGCTACTACCTCCCCGATCATGATGATGGCTGGGGCACGAACCCCTTTGGTTTCGGCACGCTCCAGGATGTTGTGCACATTGCCCAGCACGATTTTCTCGTCCGGCAATGAGCCGTTCTGTATCACTGCCACAGGTGTTTCTGCTTTACCGGCGGCCATGAACACCTCCACAATCTGATGCAGTTTGCCAAGTCCCATCAAAATGATGACACTGGCACCGGACTGCGCCGCCAACGGAATGTCGCGGGAGATCTCCCCGGACCTGGTAGTGCCCGTGATCACCCAAAAGCTTTCACTCACGCCACGGATCGTCAGCGGGATCTGCTGCAGCTCCGGTACGGCGATGGCGCTGGAGATGCCTGGCACCACCTGTGTGCTGATGCCAAACTTATCGGCGTATGCCAGCTCCTCATACCCACGCCCGAACACAAAAGGGTCGCCGCCTTTGAGGCGGACCACATGGCCATAGGTTTGGGCAGAGGTTACGATCAGCTCGTTGATTTCGTCCTGCGTCAGGCTATGCGCGCCGCTGCGCTTGCCCACGAATAATTTGGGGGTATCCGCAGCGGCATGCTCCAGCAACTCCGGGTTCACGAGCGCATCGTACAAGATCACATCAGCCTGCTGCAGGGCCTTAATGGCTTTCAGTGTGATCAGTTCCACATCCCCCGGTCCAGCGCCAACAAGCGTCAACCGAGGCTGCTTCTCTACTATCTCTCCCTTCACAGTAGACTTTGTTGTTTTGTTTCGTGCTGCCATCTCTCTCAGTTTTTAATGTATGAATAACCGGAAGCCGGTATTCAGAATATGTGACGTATACCTGGAAGTATGCACCCGTCCTTATTTCGACTGGGTGTATACCCCCTGCGGTCTTCACAATTATTTTATCGCTTCCACAGAAGGCTTTTCACGCTGCTGCTGACGGTAGGTAGTAGCTTGTTGCAGGAACAACAGCGCCTTTTCCAAGTACGCTTCGGCAAACTCCTTGGTAGGCTCCTGCTCATTCAGTTGCAGCACCTCCGCCTTAAAATCAGGCTCGAAGTTAAAGATGCCCGTAGCTACATAATGCGTATCAAAGTCCTGGATAATGCCGGCCTGCGTGTTGCATTTCACATCTTTGTCCAGCAACAGGGCCTTGGCTGTGCTTACATAGGCACTATAGCCATAGTATACAGCATCGGCATAGCGGTTTGCCTCCAGTGCCTCTCCGGCCCACTCCAGCTTCTCGTCCGCCTCATACAAAAGCGTGGCGACCAGGTCTATCATCACACCGGCACACTCCCCTACACCAATTGCCGTCTCAAACTGGTCCTGGTGCCCCCAGTCAATATAATCATCAGGCGTCAGGTTGGTCAGGTCGGCCAGCGGCTTCAGCAACTGGTAAAAATGGTCTTTGCCATTTCTGTCGAAGTACTGGTTGAAGTGCTCTCCCTCCTGCTTGTTCGCCTGGAAGTCGTTGATGACGTAGCGCACCACCTCCGGACCGCGCTTGCTAGGCACCTTTAGTACTTTCTGTGCAATGCGGCCTTCGCCGTTCGACACCGTGCCACCTCCCAGCAACACCTGCAAGGCTGGCACCACGCTCTTGCCGCTCTTCAGCGAGGAACCATGAAAGCCGAGGTTGGCCATTCCGTGCTGTCCGCAAGAGTTCATACACCCACTGATCTTAATCTTGATATCTCGGTTGAACAGCAGCTCCGGATACTCTGTAACGATTACGTTTTCCAATACCTTGGCAGTCGTCATGCTGTTTGAGATACCCAGGTTACAAGTATCCGTGCCAGGGCAAGTCGTGATATCGGCTACGCTGTTGTAGCCCGGCTCTGCCAGTCCCAGCTCGTCCAGGGTTGCGAACACGTATGGCAATGCCTCTTCGCGCACGTACTTCATCAACAGGTTTTGTCCCTGGGTCACGCGCAGGTCGTCTGCGGAAAAGTCGCGCACCAGCGGTGCCAGCGCTCTGGCTGTGTCTGAGCTAATGTCACCGATCTGCACCTTGATGTACACACCGTAGAAGCCCTGCTGCTTCTGCTGGAACACGTTGGTCTTCAGCCAGGTATTGTACTTGTCGGTGTCTTCGATGACGTAATCCGGCACTTCCTTCGCTGCCGGTATAACAGGCGCTTCCAGCACTGTTTTGTCTATCTCAAATGACTTTGACTTTAACGCTGTGTGCTCCTCGGCTACCAGGCGCATCACTTCCTCAAAGCCAAGCTTCGCGATGAGGTATTTAAAGCGTGCCTTGTTACGGTTGTTGCGCTCGCCATGGCGGTCGAAAATGCGCAGCACTCCCTCAATGAAAGGGATTACCTGATTTTCGGGCAAAAACTCGTAGGCAGTATGCGCAAGGGCTGGCTGCGCACCCAAGCCGCCGCCAATCATCACTTTGAAGCCGCGCACAGTTTCACCGTTCTCTTCCTTTACCTTAGGTATAAATCCTAGGTCATGCATGTAGGACAAGGCTGTATCGGATTCGCTTGACGAGAACGACATCTTGAACTTGCGCCCCATGTCCTGGCAAATCGGGTTGCGCAAGAAGTAGCGGAAAGTAGCATCGGCGTACGGCGACACATCAAACGGCTCATCCGGGTCTATACCCGCCTCCGGCGATGCCGTTACGTTACGCACGGTATTTCCACAGGCTTCACGCAGCGTAATATCGTCCTGCTCTAATTTTGCCCACAACTCCGGGGTGCGGTCCAGGCTTACGTAATGGATTTGTATGTCCTGGCGCGTGGTCAGGTGCAGGTTTCCGGTTGAGTACTCATCCGAGATGGCGGCAATACGCAGCAACTGCTGTGTCGTTAATCTGCCAAATGGCAACTTGATGCGCACCATCTGCACGCCTAATTGGCGCTGGCCATATACGCCACGGGCCAGGCGCAGGCTCTTAAATTTATCTTCCTGTAATTTTCCCTCGCGGTAAAGCCGGATTTTCTTTTCCAGTTCAATTATATCTCTTTCGACGATAGGGTTCTCAAGTTCGGTTCTGAAGCTATGCATACAATTTTGTTTATGGGCAAGCTGTTTAAAGCCTGTGTATTGTGTGTTTTCTAGGATGAACAAGTAACGGACCGTATGGCAGCAGGCTGCTCCGGCATAGAGTAGGGCGCTAGCAACAGACAAGCGTCGGTGCCGTTTGAAGGCGATACCTAACTACTACGCGCCAAAAAAAGGCGGCCAAGGCCAGGGTATGTTGCTGCTGAAGGTGGTAAGCTAGTATAGCCATGAGTTATTGCTTTACAGTATGCAATTGCACCATACGCTGTGTCATATTGCTTCTGCCTGAATTAAAATAAGGATAAAGGAAACCGGTGAGGTGGCTTAACTAATGGATTTGCGCTAAAACGCTACCGGCAAACAGATGAGTGCACTTAACAGCAACAACAGCAACCTCGGAATAAAGGTGCCTTGGCAACGAGGTGGTGGGGTAAAATCCCGGTAAAACTAGCTATGCCTGATGGTTTGGTCATGGTTCTAATAATTTATATTTCCCCAACGTTGGGCAGGATTTGGCACCTTTCCGTTCGGATGGTTGCCAGAGGGTTACAGAGCCTGTTCTCTCGCCTCTTCGTCTATAAATTTCTTGCAGCAGCAATAGTATTCTTTGCAAAAGTAGCAAACAGATTCAATATTCTCTAATAAATTAATAGGAATTTTCAACTTCTATTACTTCCCTTTAGCATCCAACCGCTTCACTTTATAATAAACACCATACAAGAGAGTGATACCAGGGATATAAAATGCTGCTCTGTCTGAAAAGTATTAAGGTGCATATGCCGCTTACTATGCAGCCGCTCAAAATAGGTTATAACCCGGCAGCGGAAAATCCGGCTTACAGATCGTAGGCCGGATTTTCCGCTGCCGGGTGTTTGAAGTCATTTACAGTTTTTCTATGGCTTCGCCTATAGGCGTGTCTCCGGTCAGTACTTCAAATGTTTTATTTTTGGCGCGATCCGTCTCCAGTACTTTTACCAGCACCTCAGCCACATCTGCCCTGGGGATTTTAGTATTGCCGGAACTCTCGAAATGCGAGGCGGTCTTCACTTTGCCTGTAGGGGCATCATTCCCTAAGTGTCCTGGGCGCACAATGGTATAGGCAAGGCCACTTTCCAGAAGGTGTTCGTCGGCTTTGCCCTTCGCGATCAGGTATTCTTTCAGTTCGCCTTGGGGGTTATCCGCGCCGTAAGAGCTAAGCATCACAAACCGGTTAACACCTGCGGCCTTGGCGGCATCCACCATCTTCTCAGCACCTTTCTGGTCAACTCCTATCACGTTTTTGCCTTTCGACCCTGCTGCAAATATTACGGCATCCATTCCTTTAGCGGTATCAGACACATCTTTCTCTAAATCTGCGACGACCACCTGGTCTGCGCCAATCTTCTTCATTTCATCTGCCTGCCCGGCTTCTCGAACCATTGCATAAGCTTCATGCTCCTCTGATCGGGCTAAGATCTCAATAATTTGTTTTCCGGTAGTGCCATGGGCACCCGCAACTAATATTTTCATGTCGTATTTTCGTTTAAGTATTTAATAAAAGCCTGCGTATCACTTATGATTTGAAAAAATCATGTTCAGGCCTCTACTTCACAGTCTTGATCCCTGGCTGTTCTAAAAGCAACGGCTCATGCAGGAAGATGTTTAGGTATAGCAATCAATTACCTGTGCTTGGCACGGCTTACCAAGGGGCTTTTCTCTAATTTATTGGGTACCGAACCTGGATTTGTGCTCATGCATCAGTAAAAGAGGCAACCAAAAAGGCCTCCTCTGTACAGAGGAGGCCTTTTTGGTTGAAGTGGAAAATTTCAAAGCTCAGCCGCCAGAGCAGGCAAGCCGGGAGGCACTAGTATAAAATCTACATGATCATTATTGAACTACCTGGCTTTCCAATTCCAGAAAAAGCTTCTTTGTTTTTACATGAACAGAAAACCACGAATAGTTCGTTTTCAGCATTTCGAAGTTTGCTCCTTCCACAATGCCATTCATACCTTTTCTGGAGAGTGCGTCTGCCAGAATGTTGTCTTCTATCACGAAAGAATCAATCACCAAACCTCCATTCACAAAAGAACAGGCTAGTCCTTGTTGCTCAGGCTTGTACAATAGGGTTTTACTTTTGTTTAATCCGCTCTCGATTCTTTCTAACTCCTTCATAGTGAATTTTTGGTTTTTTACAGTGATATCAAGTTGACAACTGATGTGCAAATATAGTTCAAGTATTTAGCAAATTACTTCTATAGCAGCACGTTAATAAGTAAAAGGCACTATTTTAAGGGTAAATATAAATTATATGTCACAACACGTAATTTACAGTGATTGCTGAGTGAAATTTATCAGGGTTCCTTGTTAAAGATCATGACATATATCTATTTATATATTAAGCTTTTTTTGTATCTACTGCTGGATCATTTGCAGGGTTTCGTTAGTGATGAAATATTTTTCTTAAAATGCTCTTTTCCTCTATTTGCGCCATTTTTTAATTCACGATTAGCCTAAGAGAGTACTTAGCCAGTTGGAGCAAGTGAAATCGCTACTGCAGCCTCAGGATCAGTTATACATTTTATGAGTGCAATTATCTCTTCTGTAAACAGGTCAATTCCGGCGCGTGCAAATACTAAAAATATAAAGCCTTTGTGAAGCAAGGTACCCGACTACTTAGTTCGCAATGGCGAATCAAAAAGGGGATAGCCCCAGAACATTTCCTATGACCAAGGTTTATATATATTCATCATTATTTTTACCTTTACCTGTGGGCCTATTGCCTAAATGAGCCATAAGGGATGCAACACACTGCACCTTGCCATGGCATGTTTTTGCTGCGGCCTTGTTTATAGGTGTTTAAACTTCTTAATAGCCCTTCGCACAGCGAAGCTTTGGTAGCAGTACCAAAAATAGTGTAGCAGACTGATTTTGATTATCTTTAAACTATACCCTAATTGTGATTGTGTACCAGGCAGACATTTCCGAAACCAGCGCTTTTCTGACCAGCGTTTTACAGCGCAGCACCACCCCGCAAGGCTTCACGTGGCTCCGGCAAAAGATGGAGCAGGTTAGCGGCAGCGATGCAAAGGCCAAAGACCTCTACCTTGCTTTCAGCGCCGCACCCCGCTTTGTCGGGAAGGAGAAACTTCAGCTGACCGATGCCGAGGTAGCGCAGGCCAACAGCTTACGGGCTGGTTTTAACCCCCGCCGCTGGACGGCAGACCAAGCCGCACGCACGCTGCTGCTGCTTTCGCTGCCAACCCAGGATGCCGACGCTTTTGTGAAGCAAATAGAAACACTTTTTGGCACCGCCGACATGGGCGAGCAAGTGGCTTTGTACGGCAGCCTTCCTTTATTGCCATACCCCGAGCGCTTCGTGAAACGGGCCGCTGAGGGCGTGCGCACCAACATGGGCGACGTGTATGAGGCAGTGGCGCTGGATAACCCCTACCCTACCGATTACATGGAAGAGGACCAATGGAACCAGATGGTGCTGAAAACCCTGTTTGTGGGAAAGCCGCTCTACCGCATCTATGGCATCGAGGAGCGCAGCAACCAGCATCTGACCCACATGCTCACCGACTACGCCCACGAGCGCTGGGCAGCCGGTCGGCCGGTGTCGCCGGAACTGTGGCGCCCGGTGGGCCCTTTTATCGACGAGCACATTTTGCCAGATATCCAAAAGCTATTCTCTCAGCCGGATGAAACCGAGCGCGAGGCTGCTGCCCTGGCCTGCACCATGAGCACCTACCAGCCGGCGCAGGAACTGTTGGCAGCGCACCCCGACCTGAAGCAGAAAGCAGTAAGCGGAGAGATCAGCTGGGAAATGATCGGTAGCAAAGCCATCTCCTAAACAACAAACGAAATCACATACCTTACATCACTGAAAATAAGACTCTATGAATACGCAAAACCTGATGCTGATCGACCCGCACATTCACATGACCTCGCGCACCACCGACGATTACGAGCGCATGCGGAAAGCCGGGATCGTGGCCATCATTGAGCCTGCTTTCTGGCTGGGCCAGCCCCGCACCGAGGTCGGCTCTTTCAAGGACTATTACAGCAGCCTGGTGGGTTGGGAGCGTTTCCGGGCCAGCCAGTTCGGCATCAAGCACTACTGCACCATCGGCCTGAACTCGAAAGAGGCAAACAACGAGGCGTTGGCCGAGCAGGTCATGGAGCTTTTGCCCCTGTTTATATATAAGGAAGGCGTGGTTGGCGTTGGCGAGATCGGGTATGACGACCAGACCGCAGCCGAGGACAAGTACTACCGCCTGCAACTGGAGCTGGCCAAGGAAACCAACATGCCCGTGCAGATCCATACCCCCCACCGCGACAAGAAATCCGGTACCCTCCGTAGTATGGAAGTGAGCCTGGAGCATGGCATCGCGCCGGATATGGTGATTGTGGACCACAACAACGAGGAAACCGTGAAGGACGTGCTGGACCGCGGCTTCTGGACGGCCTTCACCATTTACCCGCACTCCAAGATGGGTAACGAGCGCATGGTGGAGATCGTGAAGCAGTATGGCTCGGAGCGCATCATCGTGAACAGCGCCGCAGACTGGGGTATCAGCGACCCGCTTTCTGTACCGAAAACAGCCTCCCTCATGCTGGAGCGCGGCATTCCGCTGGAGGACGTGCGCAAGGTGTGCTACCAGAATGCCCTGGATGCCTTCGGTAAGAGCGGCCAGATGCACGAGTCCGACTGGCTCGACAACAAGGCGATAGACCAGCGCGAGAAGTTCTCTGACAATTCCATCCTGCGCGGTGGCCAGACCCCTGTGGTCGGCGACCTGGATGCGGATGAAGGCGAGATGGGCTCAAACATCGTACGTTAATGACCCGATTCGGAGCTTACCTGCGCTTGATGCGCCCTGCCAATATCATTACCGCCATTGCCGACATCCTGATGGGTTTTGCCGCCTCCGGGATGCTGCTGGCTACACCCTTCTGGGAAAACGGCCTGCGTGCCGAAACACTGCAGCCGCTGGGCTGGCTGGTGCTGGCCACCATTGGCCTGTATGGCGGCGGCGTGGTGTTCAACGATGTGTTCGACGCTGACCTAGACCGCGTGGAGCGCCCCGAGCGGCCCATCCCAAGCGGGAAGGCGACAGTAACAGGGGCGGCCACGCTGGGGATAAGCCTGCTGCTGTTGGGCGTGCTGGCGGCCTGGCAGGTATCAGGCATCAGCGCTCTGATTGCACTGGCGGTTGCCGGGTTGGCCGTGCTGTACGACTGGAAAGGCAAGCATCATAATTTCCTGGGCCCGATCAACATGGGCTCGTGCCGTGGCGGCAATCTGCTGCTGGGTATGAGTGCCGTTCCGGCTGCCATAGAGCAACTCTGGTTCATGGCCCTCATCCCCATTGTCTACATCGCCGCCATCACGATGGTGAGCCGGGGCGAGGTGCACGGCGGCAACATGGCGGCCCTGCGCGGTGCCGTGCTGATGTATGCGCTGGTGTTTGGCGGCATCATCAGCCTGGCTTTTTTGCCGCAGTTTAACCTGTTGTATAGCCTGCCTTTTTTGCTGCTGTTCGCCTACCTCATCTTTCCGCCGCTGTTTAAAGCCATGCCCACTAAAGAGCCCCGGCTCATCATCAAGGCGGTGAAGGCGGGCATTTTAGCGCTGATTGTGATGAACGCCAGTATGGCCGCCGGGTTCGCGGGCTGGCAGTATGGCCTGGTGGTGCTGTTGCTGCTACCGGTTTCGATTTACATTGCCCGCAAATTTGCTGTTACCTGAGAATTGTTGCACCTTTTGCGCTGTTACCCTTACAGGCTGCTTCGGTTAACGCGTCAGCCTATACCCTTATAAAAGCATTACTTTTTTAGTTTGATATGAAGCCAATTGAGCAGTCGTTTTCAGTGCAGTTTCAGTACGGTATCTATTTTACAGCTGGCTTGTTCAAGGCCGGCAATACCCTGCTGCTGGATGTACTGCAACAGGACAAGGGCACTGCGCCACGCAGGGTGTTCTTTGTGATTGATAGCGGCGTGGCTGCGGCACACCCGCACCTGGCTGATGAGATAAAGGACTACGCTGCTGCCAACCAGGGCATGATGAAGCTGCTCGCCGAACCGATGATCATTACCGGTGGCGAGGAGGTGAAGAATAGCCTCGAACTCCTGCAGCAACTGCTGGAGGCGGTGAACATCCACGGCATCGACCGCCATGCCTACTTTGTGGCTATTGGCGGCGGCGCTGTGCTGGACATGGCCGGTTTTGCCGCCGCCATTGCGCATCGGGGCATCCGCCATATCCGCATCCCGACTACGGTGCTGTCGCAGGACGACTCGGCGGTGGGCGTGAAAAACAGCTTCAACTTTTTCGGCAAGAAGAACTTCCTCGGCACGTTTACCCCGCCCTTTGCCGTCATCAACGACAGCGATTTCCTGCTGACGCTGGACGACCGCGACTGGCGCGCCGGTATCTCCGAGGCCATCAAAGTGGCCCTGATCAAGGATGCCGCCTTTTACAAGCAGATCAAACAGGATGCGGCGAAGCTGGCACAGCGTGATTTGCCCGCCATGCAGCAACTCATACACCGCTGCGCCGAAATGCACGTGGACCACATTGGTGGTGCTGACCCCTTTGAGTCAGGCTCGTCGCGCCCGCTGGATTTTGGGCACTGGGCGGCGCACAAACTAGAGCAACTCACGGACTATGACCTCCGTCACGGCGAGGCAGTTGCTATCGGCATGGCCCTGGATGTGACTTACTCTTACCTGAAAGGAATGCTCTCGGAGGCAGAGTATAAGGACATCCTTGAACTCTTGGAGGACCTGGGCTTCGCACTGTATGTGCCGGAACTATCGCAGACAGAAGCTGGCACCGAACAACTGAGTGTGTGGAAAGGCCTGCAGGAATTCCGGGAGCACCTCGGGGGGCAACTCACCATCATGCTGCTGACCAGAATCGGGGCGGGCGTGGAAGTGCACCACATGGAGGAACCGCTTGTGCTGGAGGCCGTAAACCTCTTACAAAAGCGACACCAGCGCCAACCCGCAACGAACTTATAAGGCAGCCGGGCCAGCGAAGCGCTGGCCGCTGTTTCATACCAAAACAAACGACACATGTATCTGGACACAGGACATCATCTTACCTATTGCACCAACATTCATCCCGGCGAATCGTGGGCCGAGGTTTTTCAGCAACTCAAAGCCTACTTCCCGCCCCTCAAACAGAAACTTTCCCCTTCCAAGCCGTTTGGCATTGGGCTGCGCCTCTCTAACCTGGCCAGCGAAGAAATGCTGGAAGGCAACCAGTTGCAGGAGTTTAAGCAGTGGCTGCAGGAGCAGGACCTGTATGTGTTTACCATGAACGGTTTCCCCTACGGCGGCTTCCACCATCAGTCGGTAAAGGACAACGTGCACAAACCAGATTGGACAACGGATGCCCGCCTGGCCTATACCCTGCGCCTAGCGCGCATCCTGGCGGAACTGCTGCCAGCCGGTATGGAAGGCGGCATATCCACCTCGCCCCTCTCCTACAAGCCCTGGTTTATGGGGGAAGACGACTTGAAGCTAAAATCGGTATTTAACAGCGCCACCAAACGCCTTGTTAAGCTGGCGGAGGCACTGGTTACCTTGAAAGCGGAAACGGGCAAAACCATCCACATCGACATTGAGCCGGAGCCGGACGGGTTGCTGGAGAATAGCAAGGAGGTTATTAACTACTTCCAGGAATGGCTGCTGCCGGAAGGTATAAAGGCGCTGCGGGAGTCGCGGGGGATGGAGAAAGAGGAAGCCCGCGCCACCATACTACAGCACGTTCAGCTTTGCTACGATGTCTGCCACTTTGCGCTGGCCTACGAAAAACCTTCCGAAGCTTTCGCCAAACTCAAGCATGTCGGCATCAAGATCGGGAAGATACAGCTGAGCGCAGCGCTTAAAACCGAACTGCCTAAAGATGTGGAGACGCGCGGCGAACTGGCCGAGGCACTTGCCGGATTTGCTGAGGATACTTATTTGCATCAGGTGGTGGAGCGCGGCGATGACGGCACCCTGACACAGTACCCCGACCTGACCTTTGCGCTGCAGCACATCCGGAAGCCGAACGCGGTGGAATGGCGCACGCACTTCCATGTGCCGCTGTTTACGCAAACCTACAACGGACTCGAATCGACCCAGCAGGACATTGTGGACGTGCTGCAACTGGTGCGGGACACGCCGCACACGGCCCACCTCGAAGTAGAAACCTATACCTGGGATATGCTGCCCGAAGACATGAAAAAAGACCTTTCGGAGTCCATTCAGCGCGAGCTGGAGTGGGTTCTGACCACTATAAACGACAGGCAACATGCGTAAAACAGTCGTGCTGGACGTGGTGGGACTCACCCAATCCCTTCTCGGCAAAAACACACCGTTCCTTTCAAAATGGGCCGCTGAGGCAAACCAAAGCATTATTCGCCCGGTGGTGCCTGCCGTTACCTGTACGGCGCAGTCCACCTACCTCACCGGAAAGTGGCCTGAGGAACACGGCATCGTGGGCAACGGCTGGTACTTCCGCGACGAGGACGAGGTGAAGCTCTGGCGGCAGTCGAACAAGCTGGTGCAGGCGCAGAAGGTATGGGAGGTTGCGAAAGCCAAAGACCCGAACTTTACGGTGGCCAACATGGGCTGGTGGTATAACATGAACACCACCGCCGATTATACCCTCACCCCACGCCCGCAATACCTGGCCGACGGCCGCAAAATGCCTGACTGCTATACCCAGCCCGCCGACCTGCGCGACACGCTGCAGGCTAAATTGGGCACGTTTCCGCTGTTCAATTACTGGGGCCCGAAAACCTCCATCAAGTCGAGCAAATGGATAGCAGATGCCAGCAAGATAGCCGACGACCTGTATAACCCGACGCTCACGCTTATCTACCTGCCGCACCTGGACTATAACCTGCAGCGCCACGGCCCCAATGATGCGCGCGTGGCCAAAGACCTCCGGGAAATAGATGCCGTGGTGGGCGACCTGATCACGTTTTATGAGGCCAAAGGCGCCGAGGTGATCGTGCTGTCGGAGTATGGCATCAGCGAGGTGAGCCAGCCGGTGCACCTGAACCGCGTGCTGCGCACCAGTGGCTACATTGCCGTGCGTGAGGAGCGCGGCACCGAATTGCTTGACACGGCCATGAGCAAAGCCTTCGCCGTTGCTGACCACCAGATCGCGCATGTCTACATCCAGAACCCAGCCGATATACCGGCGGTACAAAAGCTGTTACAGCAAGTGCCTGGTGTGCAGGAAGTGCTGGCTGGAGCGGAGCGCGACAAGTACCACCTAGCCCATGAACGTTGCGGGGAATTGGTAGTGATGGCCGATGCCAAATCGTGGTTTACCTACTACTTCTGGCTCGACGACAGCCGCGCCCCGGACTACGCACGCATGGTGGATATCCATAAAAAGCCAGGCTACGACCCGGTGGAAATGTTTGCCGACCCCAAGATCAAATTCCTGATGCCGAAAGTGATCGGAAAGGTGCTAAAGAAGAAACTGGGCTTCCGGATGGTGATGGACATTATCCCGCTGGACGCCACGCTCATCAAAGGTTCGCACGGCCGCATTCAGGAAGACAAAACCGAATGGCCGGTGCTGCTCACTAAAAACAAACAGGCGCTGCCTCAGGAGCTACAGGCGGTAGAGGTGTTTGATGTGATCCTGTCGCATTTGCAAATCCAAAAACAGGATGTGACCGCGTAAGGTCAAGATTATTCACAGAATAGGGCCGCAACTGCATCAGTAGCGGCCCTTTTTTTGGGCCTAAGTATGATTTAACGCTTCTTAAAGAAAGTATGGAAGGCTTGTAGGTTTTTTATACAGCTGCTGCGAGACCATGATTTGATATTTGCGAGACATTGGAAAGTAAGATACTTGGCTAAGCCATATTTTAGGTGTGGTTAGGTACTGTTTTTATTTTCATGAATTTGCAGACAAATCCCAAAAACTATCTATAATTTTCCAAGAGCCACTTTTGTCACTTCTAATCAAAGGACTTCTGTCATTGCCTTCATAAATAAAGCGGAAGACTTTTTCCTTCCGATACTCATGTCCAGCTGATTTTAAATATAACTCAACTTTAATTTCAGTAATTGCAGGAGCTTGGTCATCTATATAAATAATTTTGAAAGACTGTAGCTCAATATTCTCTAAAGCACTTCTTATTCTTCCAGCTTTTTTGCTTATGGTTTCAGGAATACTATGAAAATCCCAGATACGTCCTGCAATTATTCCATATTTACTGTTTTGCCAGTTCTCAAGAAATATTACTAATTCCCGTTCTGGAGTATTATCTAGAAAATCATCTATGTTTCCATTAGATGCAATGTCAGTTCCAATTATCAATTTCCTTGGCTTCCACTCTTCAAAAAGCTCTTTATGCTTTTTATTTTGAAACTGTTGCTCTTTAAATTCTTTAAGAATCTCTGCAAAGTCTAAAAGCTGCTCCTTCAGCTCCTTTGGTGGTTCTTCAGGTATAGGTATCTTTTTGCCGTTTCTAATTGCTCTAGCCCAATCTGCAACGCAAAATAGAACTGACCAAGTTTTAGCAGCAACAAGGTCAGAGTCATAGTTTAAATCACGACCATGTAATATACCGTTCCTAAATGGTATTGTTAATGGTTCCGAATTTGTCTTTTTTCTGGTTTGCCCAAATACCTTGGCAAGAATATTCAGACCTGAACTATGAGCTGCTATTGAATCCAAAGCAGATAAATCAGTTCCTTCTGCAAAGAATCCCTTTTGCTCAATGTCATTAACAAATCCATCTATCATCATCAAAACTATAGGAATACAAGCATAATATCTTCTTTCCTTATAATCTAAAAAAGCTTTTTCTAACAGCTCCATACGAGGCTTAAACTCTTTAATACCTTGCAAAGCTGTTATTTTCCAGTAAATGTTATCTGGGTTATAATACTCAACTAGTTTCTGCTCTGCTTTATCTAATTCGCCAAGTTCCGCTATATCAACAGTTTCTCTGATTACCTCAAAATTCATGCTTTCATAAGCAATCCAACCTCTTGCAGATAGGAGATTATTAAACTTTTCAGGAAGATTCGATAGTTCATTAAAGGCTAGTCTGAGTTCTGGTATTTTATTTGTTTCACTAATAAGAGATTCGTCTGAAAAGCCAAAGCCTGATAATAATGGTAGGACCGTACTCAATAACTCAAAGCCTTGTAGCTGCTTTTCAAACTTTTTGAAGGATGGATTTTCAGATAATTTTTCATTCATTCTCTTTATTTTAAATTGTGCTTAACGTTTCGGGGGTTTATCATGGTGGGGCAATCGAAGTACAAAAGTTGAATCGAAGAACTGATGTTGAATTTAGCAGTTTCGCCCCGCTATTTTAAAACCCTTGTTCGCAGCAGCTTATTTTGGGTCATAATGAGAAATTTTATTGGTCTTCCTAAATTCCCCCAATCTTTCCGCCCAAAGTCCACTAACATTTAATAATTCAAAGCAAAGAATTCTTAACGAAACTGGTGTGAAGAAAGAATTTTCTTGTCCTAGTTCAGTATTTACAAATTCCAAAATATTTCCGTGACAGATGTTATTCCGTTGTCTTACAACTTCGACTGGAACAAGATTAGGTTTTTGTGTTTGTAACTTAGTCAAAAAGTCTTTTTCATTAGGAAATGCTAACACCTCAATTGGAAGTCCCAAGTCTTTTGCGTCAAAAATTAAATTGTTGCTTAAAACTTTGTATGGCGTCAACTCAATAACTTCGTTTTGAGGATTTTGAATTTGTGTAATTGTAATTCTTAAACTAGCTTCAATTCCATTAAGTAAAGAGGATACGGCAGGAACATAATATTCATTGAACATACAGTCTACCCCTTGTACAAAAAACCAATGAAATTCGGCTGCTGATAGTCTCTCGAAGAAAAAATTCCTCATGGGTGACCACTCCCCATTTATGGCAAAATGAGATGCAATATGGTCTGCTGGATTTTGTTCAAAAATTTCTTTTCGAGGTTGAATTGAGAGAAAGGCTCCCCAAACATCCATCCATTTGTCAGTTCGTTGAATTTGATTGAAGTTCATTTTAAGTTGCTGCTAACTTGTGGGTATCAGCAGGAGTACCTACTCCTACTTTCTGCACTATGTGTGGAGTTTACTTACTGTCAGAATTCAACGCTTCTGTTCGCATATCAAGATATATAATAATCTTATAATTTATTGAAATAAAAAACTTCCGCTAACACATTAATTAAAGTGCAGGCTTCTTCTACATCAAAGGGTATAAAATAAAAAAACCGGGATAACCCGGTTTTCCTTTAGCAATTCAGTAGCTATACATCCTCGTCACTTCTCCTGCGAGAACAGCCAGGGCAGCAGCTCAGGTTCTTTAAAGGCGTTTTCCCAGCTGTTGTGGTTCACGCTGGGGTATACCGTCAGCTTCACGTTGCCGCCTTTCCGCTCAATAGCCCTGGCCATGATGCGGGAGTGCTCCACGGGCACCAAGCTGTCTTCCTCGCCATAAAACACCCAAATGCGCTCTACTTTTCTAGCGTATTTCCGGGCCGTTTCCGTTGCCCGCTCTGCGGTAGTCACGTAGCCGGTGGCCGCCACACAATTAGCAAACTGGGCATTTGGTCACCTCGGTGGCATCCAGTTGTCGGTGCAGGAGGCCACCTGCGTGGTATCAGCCTGTGCAGTATCCCCTGCCTCCCTGCTGCCCTCCGGCTGGCAGGCCGAAAGGCAGCGGAGCAGAGCAACAAGTGAACAGTATCAGGTGCTTTGTTTGAATGAAAGCCGGTTTAATAAGTCCCTTTAAACGGCAGGTCGATGCGCTTGTAGGGCACGTTTTTGAGCGGAATCTGCAAGCCGTTGGTGGCTTCGAGCCAGTTCCACATGTCGGCTTTCATTTCTTTGGCTACCGCCTCATATGCCGGGTTACGGATCAGGTTGTTCATCTCCTGCGGGTCGTTCTGGATATCATAAAGCTCGTTGATATCCCACACGCCGTGGTTGTAGATGTACTTGTACTTGTCGGTGCGCACCCCGAAAATAGTCGGTGTCTGCGGGAAAGCCCACTCCCAGTAGTACTCATAGTACATCTTGTTGCGCCACGGAATCTGCTCGCCTCTCAGCAGCGGCACAAACGAATTGCCCTGCATGTGCGCAGGCGTTTCCATACCGGCAAACTCCATGATGGTTGGGGCAATGTCCACGTTCATCACCATCTGCTCGACCTTCGTGCCCGGCTTGATCACGCTAGGCGCACGGGCCAGCAGCGGCACCCGAATGGAGGCCTCATACATGTCGCGCTTGTCAATCAGGCCGAGCTCACCGAACTGGAAGCCGTTGTCGCCCATGTAAATGACCATCGTGTTCTTGTCCAGGCCCTCTTTTTTCAGGTAATCCAGCACGCGACCAATGCTCTCGTCCACGCTCAGGAGTGTCTCGAGGTACTGCCGATAGAAGTCGTCGAACGCAATCTCTCCGTCATACATACCATCCACACCATGCCAGCTATTGCGCTGCTTGCGCACCCACTCCGGAATGTCGCGGGTGTTCACGGGGCCTTGTGGCGCCTGTACCATGCCCCAGCGCTTGCTCGAGTCGGTGGCGGTGAGGTACATAGAAGGCGGACTCACCACCTGGATATTCTTGTACACATCCTTGTGGCGCTTGGCCGGCATAAACTCCGAGTGCACGCCCTTGTGCGAGAGGTAGGCGAAGAACGGCTTGTTCTTGTCGCGCTGCCTCAGCCAGTTGAGTGTATAATCGGTCAGCAGGTCGGTGGTATAGCTGTCTTGCGGCTGCTTCACTTCCTTTCCGTCGATGTTAAAGGTGGGGTTGTAGTATACGCCCTGCCCCTTAAAACTTACCCACTTGTTAAAGCCGGGTTGCGGCTGGTCGTCGGTGTTGCCCATGTGCCACTTCCCAAAAAAGCCCGTCTGGTAACCTTTCTCCTGCAAATACTGCGGGAAGAAGGTCAGGCCGTCCGGCAAGGGGGCGCTGTTGTCCACAATCTCATGGGTATGCGCATACTGCCCCGTCAGGATGGAAGCGCGGCTCGGCGAGCAAAGGGAAGTGGTTACGAACGCGTTTTGCAGGTGCGCCCCTTCTTTGGCCATGCGGTCCATGTTCGGGGTTTTCAGGCCAGGCACCTTGTTCATAAAACCCATGAAATCATACCGATGGTCATCGCTCAGAATGAAGATTACGTTCATGGGCTTTGCTGCGGCCTGCTTCTTTTTCTGGGCCTGTAAGGGCAACCAAACCAGCAGGGCCAAGAGCAGCAAGGCACCTCTGTTCAGATAGAATTTTTCCATAGTCCAGGGATTTACAGTTTGTTCAATGTACTAAACGTTTGGCGACAGGAAACATGCTTTTGGTTCCGTGATTCAGTCAGGTTACAAACCCGACTTTAATCAACAGGCTCGCCACTAAGCTCTTTGATCGCGATGTTGCGGAAACGGTGCGTTGCCCCGGGCGCCCACGACTCCAGCCCGTTCCAGTCGAAGGCATTCGGAGAAAAAAGTGCCGTCCAGTGCGACTGGAACCCAATCATACCTTCGGTGGCACCGGCCACAAAGTCGTTCTTTGGCTGCCGCACCTCCCACATTTTCACGCCGTTTATCCAAAGGGTGAGGTGCGGCACCTCTCCTACCATCCGTACCCGAAAGGAATTCCAGTCGTTCGGTTTCCATACCGCCGAGCGGCCCAGCGCTTTCACGCTGTTGCTGACGGGCATGCGCTCCCCTAGCAGGCTGCCCGTGCTGCCGGCCGTTTCATCCAGTTCAACCTGGTAGGCAATGCCGCTCTCGGAGGAGCGCAGGAAGATGCCGCCGTTTGAGAACGCATCTATCTTTGCCTCCACATACAGCTCAAAATCTTTGTACTTCCTGTCAGATAACAGCACACCGCCCTGCCCGTAGGGGTTTTGCCGCAGCACGATAGCACCGTCTTCTACCCGTACGTCTGGGGTGGTGCCCTGGTGGGTGGTGCGGCTGATATGCCAGCCTTCCAGGTTTTCGCCGTTAAAAATGCGCTCGAAACCAGGAGGCACCTGGGCCATGGCGACATGCCCTGCCAGTGAACTTACTAGTGCCAGCAAGAAAACAAAGCGCACGAATCGATCGCTATGCAACATGGTCATTTCGTTTTTGCCTCCATCAGTACCCGCAGTCCCACATCAAACCCGTTTCCTGGTCCGGCAGCATGGGTTTTATACGTTGCGTTCTTCGCATCACCAGTGAAGGAGGCGCCTTTCAGTACGTGCTGCTCCCCGGTGTGCGGCGGCACGGGGTCTGCAAAAATCTTCTCGTTGTAGTAGTCCTGTACCCATTCCCACACATTTCCGAGCATGTCATAGATGCCCCAGGCATTGGGCTCCATTTGGCCTACGGCGCTGGTGGTGCTCCCGCCTTTTACCGCCACCTTGTTCATCTCGGCCCACGGAATATCGTCTTCAGCACCGGCTCGGGCCGCATATTCCCATTCAAATTCGCTTGGCAAACGGTAGGTGTGCTTTTTGTCCTGGTCATTCAGTTTCTGGATGAAGGCTTGGGCATCCTGCCAAGTTACATTCTCCACCGGGTGCAGGCTTGCGTCGTCGTCTACCTTCGTTTCCTGAAAAAAGGAGGGGTTGGTGCCCATCACCTGCTGCCATTGCGCTTGCGTCACTTCATACTTGCCGATATAGTAGGGCTGCGCTATGGTAACTTCAAACCCGGGCATGGCCGCCTGCTCTGCCATTTCCGTGGCGACCTGGTACACAGAGTCCGGCAGCCACTTTCGATCTGTGTTACTGCGGTTCGGCTTGCCTACGGTGGGCTGATAGCGGCCCACGACCATGCTGCCGGGAGCTATCCGCACAAACTCCATCCCGAGGGCATTGGTATAGCTCGTTGGTTGCTGGGCAGTGAAAGCGCAGCCGCACAACATGAGGACCGGCAGCAGCAAAAAGGATCTACGTTTCTTATACATGATATTTTGCTTATTCCGCTGCCCAATTGCGTTGGGTGGTGCGGTAGCCCTTGTGTACCTCTAGGTATTGCAGCGTGGCCCCGCCCGGAATTGGCTTTAGGCGCTCGCGCACTTGCTTTACCTCTTCGGGTTTAATCACGGAGGCATTGTTGCCCACTTCACTGCTGTTGCGCACATAGCTCAGCACAGCTGCTATCCATTCATCGCTCTGCCCTGCCATTGATGGCATCATGTCTGTATACTCCACGCCGTCAATAGGGCCCTGCAGGCCATGCAGTAAAATCTCGATAGGCAGGATCCTGTCGGAGCCCTTCATGCGCGGCGAGCCGGCAAGGGGTGGTGCCGGCATGCGCTCGCCTACCTGTATGCCTTTGCCAGCCGGGCCGTGGCAGTTCGTACACAGCTGCTTGTAGATCACGGCACCTTTCGCGATCAGCTCACGGTCTTCGGGGCTGATGTTCCTGATGCGTTCCTTTTCAGCGGCAATCTTTTGGTGTGTGTCAACAAAGGAATTGTAGGAGGCCTGCATCAACTCATTGTCCGGGTTGGCGGCTAACAGGTTTTTCACAGTAGCTTGCGCTTCGGTTGTCTGGTTTTTGCGGAGCGAGAGCATTAGTTGTATCCGTACGTCCGGGCTGGGGTCGCCTTTCATGGCGCTCAGCTTCTGTAGCACCTCCTGGTCGTTTTGGCGGATGTACATTTCACTGATCCAAACGGCGGCTTTACGGACCTCAGGCACTTTGGCCTGCAGCGCCTGGTAGAGAACCTCTTTGCTCATCGCGCCCATACCTTCCAGCGTCCAAAGCGCATGGATACGGGTAACGGGTCCCGGTTTCTCACGCAGCGTAGCCTTCTGCCCTTGGGCAATTTGCTTCAGCGCGGGCACAACTGACTTGTCGTTGCGCAGCACGAGCAGCTGCTGCGCGTTGTCGCGCCACCAGCCGTTCGGGTGCTCTAAGTAGGTTACCAGCTTGCCTGCTTTCTCGTTCAGCAGCTTCGGCCGCTCCTGATCGCGCTTAAAATCCTTGTGCACCACCCGGTAGATGCGCCCCATACCCCTGTTCTTATACAGCTCTTTTTCCTGGATGATGCTGTACAGATAAGTGCCTGGCCCAGACCACTCGCTCTCCTGAATGATCCCATGGTACATGTCCACGATGTAGAAGGTGCCGTCAGGCCCGGTATAAGTATTGATCGGGCGGAAGTTCATGTCGGCGGAGGCCAGCCATTCTTTGCCCTCGTACACGTTCCGGATCTGTATCTTCCCGTCGGTGTTCACGATCTCGCCCCGCTTGATGATACGGCCAACCGGCTCGGGTATAAAGTAATCGCCCTTCATGTCGGCTGGCATGCGGTCGCCCCGGAAGATGGATTGTCCTGCCCCTGATGTGAAATGGTGCAGGGTGTTGTCCTCAGGCCGCAGCGCGTCTTTGCCACCCTGAGCGTCTATATTGCCGATAATAGGCCAGGGCACGGCGAAATCAGGGGTATACTGGTCCTTGAAATTAAGTGCGCCGTACGCTGGCATCTGCTCGATCTGCACTGCCGGAAGGCCCGGGCCGGCCTCTGAAAAGAAGAGGCGGCCATAGTCGTTCGCGGTGATGCCCCACTGCCCGGTCATGTTGTCGACCAGGGTATCGGCCACCAATTCCCCATTTTTATACTTGTAGCGCAGGTTGTCGCGGGTAGGGTATATCCAGTTGTCCATGTTCCAGAGCAAACCGCCGTTCTGGTGCTCCAGGTTGCGCAGGTCAATTTCGTTGTTCCGGAACACCAGCTTCTTCTCGTCTGCCACGCCGTCACCATCGGTATCGCGGTAGCTCCAGATATGCTTTCGGTTGGTTTCCTGCACCAGCACGCGGTCTCCCATCGGCAGCACCGCGCGGGGCAGCAACAGGCTATCCACAAACACGGTGGCTTTATCCATCTTGCCATCCCAATCGGTATCCTCCAGCAGCTTAATGCGGCTGGTGCGTTCAAACTGGCCGCTGCCCTCCGCATCCTTCATGTAGGTGTTCATCTCAGCCACATACAGCCTGCCGTTTCCATCCCAGGCCATGGCAACCGGCTCCTGCACCATAGGTTCGCTGGCCACGAGCTCGATGCGATAGCCAGGCGGCAACTGGATCTTGCTCATGCTCTCCTCCGGCGACAGAGGCGTGGCAGACGGATTGGTGTCCACCACCACGCGCTCAAAACCGTCTTCGCCGGAAGAGGCCTGCTGCTTCTTCCCGCTTCCCGGGCTACAGCTGGTGCAAGCCAGCACCGCGACAGTAAAAACTGAGCAGGTAAAGCGGGTGAAGCTGGCCAACCGGGTGAATAAGCTGTCTGTGTCTAATGGTTTTCTCATTCGCTAAGGCTATGTTATTTCCGGAACATACACCCTCTTGCCAATAGAGGATGCGATGTGCCGGTACTTCGTTTCTGGTAAAATCTTCTTGAACGGCCGAAACCGATCAGTTCAACCTGGGTCTTACTGGGACTCTTGTAGGGTAAAGCTGGCTTCCTGCACATCGCGGGAGTTGGTGCCGACAAACACCTTGAACTCGCCTGGCTCATACACATACTCCAGGTCGGTGTTATAGAACTTGAGGTCTTCCTGGGTGATCTGGAACGTTACTGTTTTGCTCTCGCCCTTCTTGAGGTTAATCTTCTGGTAGTTCTTCAGCTCTTTGACTGGGCGGGTTACGGAGGCATGTATATCCTGCAGGTATAGCTGCACTACTTCCTCGCCGTCAAAGTTGCCGGTGTTCTTCACTTCCACATTCACCTCTAGTGTCTCGCTTGGGTTGATGCTGGCTTTGCTCAGCTGCGGCTTGCCGTAGTTGAAGGTGGTATAGCTCAGGCCATACCCAAACGGGTATAACGGCTCGTTTGAAACATCCATGTAGCGCGACTTATACTTGTCCAGCATCTGGCCACCGTACGGGCGACCGGTGTTTTTGTGGTTGTAGTAAAGCGGCACCTGGCCCACTACCTGCGGGAAGGTGGTCGTTAGTTTGCCCGATGGGTTGTAGGCTCCGAACAGGACATCGGCGATGGCGTTACCGGCCTGCGTGCCCGCAAACCAGGTTTCTAGGATCGCATCAGCGTTTTCCTCTTCCCACTTCAAGGCCAACGGACGGCCGTTCATCAATACCACCACCAGCGGCTTGCCTGTCTTTTTCAAGGCATTCAATAACTCTAACTGCTGGCCGGGCAGGGTGATGTCGGCGCGGCTGGCGGCCTCACCGGTCATGCCCTGCGACTCGCCCACCACGGCGACGATCACATCCGATGCCTGGGCAACTTTCACGGCTTCGGCAATCATCTGCTGCGAAGTACGCTTGTCTATTTCTATTTCGCCACCGTGTGCATTCAGCCGCTCAATCATCTGCTGATCATCGGTCACGTTAGCTCCCTTGGCGTAGTTTATCTTGAGGCTGTTACCTGCCACGTTGCGGATCCCCTGCTCCAGCGAAACGGCCTGTTTCCAGTCGCCGGCACCACTCCAGTTTCCGATCATATCGCGCTGGCTTTTGGCCAGTGGTCCAATTAGGGCGATGCTTCCGGTCTTCTTCAGCGGCAAGGTCTGCTTGTTGTTTTTGAGCAGCACCATGCTCTTGCGGGCAATCTCGCGGGTTGCCTCTATGTACTCCGGCTTCATGATGGTCTCGGTGGCGCGCTGGTCGTTGATGTAGCGGTAGGGATCCTCAAACAAACCCAGTTTGTACTTGGCCTCCAGGATGCGACGGCAGGCTTTGTCCACGTCCGCCACGCTCACCCCGCCGGCTTCCACTTGCTGCTTCAGGTGCTTCAGGAACACCTCGCCTACCATGTCCATGTCCACGCCCGCCTTCAGCGACAGAGCGCCAACCTCAGCTTCCGTGCCAAGGCCGTGCGGCACCATTTCGTTGATGGCGGTATAGTCGGTTACCACAAAACCGTCGAAGCCCCACTCCTCGCGAAGCAACTCGGTCATCAGCCATTTGTTGGCTGTGGCCGGCACGCCGTTCACCTCATTAAAAGCGGTCATCACGCTACCCACACCCGCCTCTACCGCTGCTTTGTAGGGCGGCAGGTATTCCTGGTACATGCGCAGCATGCTCATATCCACCGTGTTGTAATCACGGCCGGCTTCGGCGGCACCATACAGCGCAAAGTGCTTCAGGCAGGCCATCACGGTGTTTTCCTTGGTCAGGTCGTTGCCCTGGTAGCCGCGCACCATGGCTTTGGCCACCTGTGCGCCATACCAGCTGTCTTCTCCGGCACCTTCGGCAATACGGCCCCAGCGCGGGTCGCGGGCAATGTCCACCATCGGCGAGAACACCCAGTTCAAACCATCGGCACTGGCCTCGTCGGCGGCAATGCGCGCGCTGCGCTCCACCACGCCCATGTCCCAGCTCGTGGAAAGGCCCAACGGAATCGGGAAAATGGTGCGGTGCCCGTGAATGACATCATACCCAAAGAGCAGCGGGATGTGCAGGCGGGTATTCTCTACGGCCATTTGCTGCAGTTTGCGAGCCGCTATCGGGGTAAAGGTGTTGAACACGCCCCCGATATTGCCCTTGCGGATGTTCTCGTCCACGTTCTGGCTCACCACCGGGCCGGTTACGTCGAAGCCCACAGCCGCCAGGTTCAGCTGCCCGATCTTTTCGTCCAGCGTCATCTTGGCCATCAGGTCGCTCACGA
Source organism: Pontibacter sp. CAU 1760 (assembly GCF_054482735.1). NCBI lineage: Bacteria > Pseudomonadati > Bacteroidota > Cytophagia > Cytophagales > Hymenobacteraceae > Pontibacter > Pontibacter sp. CAU 1760. The sequence continues at coordinate 335,455 of NZ_JBTLRL010000003.1, read as the reverse complement.
ACTTGTCCATGGCCGGGTCTGCGGATGGTCTTGTAACGGTTGTTGCCTGCGAAGGCGTGGTTGTTTGCGCGTTGGTGTCTGGCTGCGTGACGCTTTGGGCACAACCGGCCAATAGTAGCAGTGTAGCGGCAGTAGTGATTTTATACATGTTGTTCCTGTTAGTCATTCTTTACTTGAGTAGGTGCGGGGTCAGGGCTTTCGTCCAGATCTGATACCCCTTATTGTTCATGTGCAGGTTATCTTCCAGAAAGATGTCTTGCATCGGTTTGCCTTGTTTATTCAGCATCTTGTGGTATACATCCACGTACTTGGTTTTGGGCTGCGCTTTCAGGTAATCCCGGATCAGGCGGTTCGACTCCTCCATGATGGGCGCAAAGTGCCACCGCGAGGGACTTGGCTTGATGGAGATGAACACCACCGGCACCTGGGGCATCTCCTCCCTAATTGACTCAAACACGACTTTAAACCGTGCCAGCACCTCGGGCGCCTGCACCGTACCATCGGCAATGTCGTTCTCGCCGGAGTAGATCACGACCTGCTTCGGTTGGTAGGGGTACACGATGTCCGGCAGGTAGCGCTTTAAATCGAGCAGGTTAGAGCCCCCGAAACCGCGGTTAATAACGGTATAGGCAGGCAGCATCTCCTGCATGTCCTGCCACATCCGCAGCGACGAACTGCCCACAAACAGCACGGCATTGGAGGGTGGCATTTGCTGCCTGTCCTGTTGCTTGTAGGACTGTATCTCGTCCCAGAACGCTGGCTTGTTGTCCTGGGCCTGCGCTTTGGGCAATACCAACCACCCGAGTACTAGAAAGATGAGGGCTATGTGCTTGCCCAGAATTTCAAATGCGCTGTGCTTCATAGTGTCTTTTTTTGGTTAGCGGCCATTCAATCCGCGGTATAAATCTGAATGATAATAAGTTACACAATTACCTGGATTTCCCTCACTACACGGGCAGTATTATACCTACCGACGGCAGTGTGGCATACGACCAGTTTAAGCCTTAGAACTCTATGCACCCGTCGATCTTATAGGTATCGCAAAAGCTCTGATAGCCTCCTTTATTTGATTTTCGGACTCTCAAAGCCCAGCTTTTTCAAACCACTCTGCACTTCGGGGGCGCTCATAAACAAATCCCAGAGCATGCCGCTGCGGCCGTTCTCGATCATCACCACAATCGGCCCCTGGTCGATGCCCAGGTAGCGCGGCGTGTACCAGTCTTTTTCCTGGGAGAAGGCATCGTAGAAGCCATACTCGCCCCATACCTTGTCGCCGAGGTCTTCGTAGAGGTGGCGCATCACTTTCATGGATTCTTTCGGAGCGTAGGGGTAAGACGACAAAGCCGCTGTCGGGGAAATCACACCTAGGTCATGCGACGGGCTGTGACCGGCATAGCCATCCGGCGAGTAACTCGAGGTCAAGCCCCAGCAGTCTTCGCCATACCCTTTGAAGTTCTTCGGGTTGTCCACGCAGTAGTCGTGCTGGATCATGGTGTGGTTCTGGTTGAGTTTCCAGTAATCGGCATACTTGTCTTTCAGGCCGCGCGGGTCCAGGCCGAGGTAGGAATAGTGCGCCCAGAACATCGGCCCCACCGTGCCTGGCGCCCCATTATGGTTCAGCACCACCTCGCGGCCATACTGGGTGGCATCCGACTTGATGGCGCCATTCTTCGCCCAACCCTCGTGGTATACCTCGGCGGGCACGCCATGCGTCGGCGACGAAGCCGCCAGCACGTACATTACCAGACACTCGTTGTAGCCGCTCACCGGGAAGTTCATCTCCCAGTTATACTCCGGGCTCCAGTGCCAGTACAACACGTTTTCGCCGCCTTTGCGGTACCAGTTCCAGTCTACCTCTTTCCAAAGCTTGTCGATCTTGCCGGCCAGCGCCTGCTCCTGCGCGTTGCCGTCCTGCAAATACTGGCGCACCGTCAGCAGGCCCTGCACCAGGAAGGCCGTCTCCACCAGATCACCGCCGTTGTCTTTCTTGCCGAAGGGCTTCACCTTCCCCGTCTCGCCCTGAATCCAGTGCGGCCAGGCCCCATGGAAGCGGTCAGCAGTCTCGAGGTAGTTTACCATTTTGCGGAGGTGCTGCACGCCTTCCTCGCGCGTGATGAACCCGCGCTCTATACCCACCAGTATCGCCATCAAGCCAAAGCCCGTGGCCCCGGTGGTTACCACGTTGCGGTCGTTTTGCGGGTATACATTGTCCATGTGGATCCGCTCGCGGGCAAGGCCGGAAGTAGGCTCGGCGCCCTCCCAGAAATACTGGAAGGTGCGCTCCTGCACTTGGGTCAGTAACTCGTCGTCGGTGAGGGTTTTCGTCTCTGTGGTGGTTATTTCAGTTACCGCCGTAGTGGTTTCTTTTGCGCCCTGGCAACTGTAGAATAGCTGCGCTGCTAGCAGGGGTATGGCTAAGAGTTGTTTTCTCATGTTCGGTTTCAATTGTTTAGTATCGTCAGGTTAATACAGGTGTAAATTGATTTCCTTGGATGCGGCCGCCGCGTTGAGCACCAGTTTATACTTGCCCGGCTTCAGCTCTGCTCCCAGCAGCACGTGCTCCAGCCCTGCCGGTTTGTTTTCAGCGTTCCAAATCGTTTTTGCCTCCGAGCCGTCCTCCTTCAGCAGTTTCAGGGTATAAACCCCTGCCTCTTTGGTGGCCACGTCGATGAGGTAATTCTCCTTGTCTGGGTGCTTGAGCAGGTCTACCTGGCTTGTATAGGCATCGGGCACCACCAGTGGGAAACCGGTTTCATACACGGGTTTGCGTATACCGATCTTAGCCAGCCCCGCCTGAATCTCGGGCAAATCGGTGAACAGGCTCCAAAGCAGGCCGCTGCGGTAATTCTCGATCATCACCACAATCGGTCCCTGGTCTATGGCCAGGTGGTCGGTGGCGGTCCAGTTGCGGGTTTTGTTGTGGGCATCCTTCAGGCCATATTGCCCCACCATCTTACTGCTGAGCCCTTTGTAGAAGTTGCGTAGCACCTGCATGCTGTAGTAGGGGGTATAGGGGAACGAGCCGAGCGCGGCCGTGGGGGCCACGGTGCCGTTGTCGTTGGTGGGCGAGTGCGCCAGGTAGCCGTCCGGGTCGTCGGAGGCGGTGAGGCCCCAGAAACTTTCGGTATAGCCGTAGCCCGCCGGAGCGAACTTCAAGCTGTAGCTGCGGTTTATCATGGTATGGTTCTGGTTGTGGCGCCAGTAATTGGTATAACTGTCCTCCAGTTGCCGCGGGTCGAGGCTCAGGAAAGAGTAGTGCGCAAAGAAAAGCGGACCACCGAAGCTAGGGCCCATCTTCAGGGGGTAACCGGCAAAGTCCTGTGGTTGGCCAAAGCTAGCGTTTACCCAGGTCTTTTGGTAGACAGCCGGCGAGATGGCATGTGTGGGCGAGGAAAGTGCCATGACATAGGTAATCAAGCCCTCATTCCAGCCTCGCAGCGGCATGTTCATCTCCCAACCGAAGCTCGGGCTCCAGTGCCAGTACAGCAGGCCGTCGCCCCGCGAGGCGTACCAGTCCCATTCCACGGTTTCCCAGAGTTGCGTGATCTTGTTTCGAAGGGCGGCCTCCTCGCCGGCACCGTTAAAATAGGCGCGGGCCGTCAGCAGGCCATTCATCAGAAAGGAGGTTTCCACAAGGTCGCCCCCGTTGTCTTTTGGGCTGAAGGGAATGACCATACCGGTGCTGCCGTTCAGCCAATGCGGCCATACCCCATGAAAACGGTCGGCCCTGGCCAGAAAGTCGGTGAGTTTGGTGAGGCGCTCGGTGGCTTGCGCCCTGGTAATCCAGCCGCGCTGCACGCCCACAATGATGGCCTGTATGCCGAAGCCCGTGCCGCCCGTGGTCACCACGTCGCCGGAGCCGGTGCGCTCGCGGGCCATGCCGCTGGCGGGGTGGGCATAATCCCAAAAATATCTAAAAGTTGTTTCCTGCACCTTGTCGAGCAATGCCCGATCTTCGGCGGTTGTGTAGGTAGGCGTAACAGGGTCGGTCGTGGTGTCGGGCACCGGTGTTTTCTCAGCATCGCCGGAACAGGACAGTAGCGTGCAAAGCAGGAGCAGGCAATAGGACCAAAGCTGTTTTTGAATCATGCTGACGTAAAATCGGTTTTTCTAAAGCAAAAAAAGGATGGAGCCATACCCCAATATGGCCCCATCCGCACTATTCACCCTAATTAATATCCTGGGTTCTGTGTCAGCGTACCACCGCTCAGGTCTATCTGAGACTGCGGAATCGCATACACTTCGTTTTTGCCGGCGGTAAACTGCTTGCCAGCGGCCTGCAGCACCTCGGCGGCTCTGCCCTGGCGCACCAGGTCGAAGAAGCGGTCGCCCTCTAGGGCCAGCTCCACGCGGCGCTCCTGCCAGATCATGTTGCGGAGTTCCTGCTGGGTAGCCGACTCAATTGGAGCAAGCTCGGCGCGTACGCGCACTTTGTTCAGCGAGTTCAGCGCCTCCGCTATCATACCCAGTTCGTTGGCTGCCTCTGCGTGCATCAGCAGTACCTCGGCATAGCGCAGGATGCGCATGTTCTGGTCTTTGCCGTAGCCGCAGTCGCGGGAAACGAAACTCGGCACGTAGGCCTTCTGGTTGTAGTATGGGTTTGGAGCGTCTTCCCGGATCTTGTCTCCCTCCGGTGTGGTTTCGCCTCTGAACAGGATGGTCGCGTCTCTGCGCACATCGCCTTCTTCGTAGGCGTTCACCAGGTCCTCTGACGGTATGGCAAAGCCCCAGCCGAACTGGCCGCGTACGCCCTGCACTTCGGCCCACTGGATGTTCGACGCGCCGCAGTTGCCTGGCAAGGTCTGCGCCTGCACCTCGAAGATCGACTCGCTGTTGTTCTCTCCCGAAATGCGGAACACGTCATAGTAGTTTGGGGTGAGCGAGTAGCCCATACCCATTACCTGGTTGGTCAGGTCCAGCACTTGCTGCCAGTTTTTCTGGTAAAGGTTCACCTTAGCCAGCAAGGTAAGCGCAGCGCCTTTGGTGGCACGGCCCACGTTGGCGGCATTATAGTTAACCGGCAGCACAGCAGCCGCCTCCTGCAAATCCGTCATGATCTGCTGGTATACCTGCTCCTTAGGAGCACGCACAGGGTTCAGTTCCTCACCGGTTTGTGGCGGTCGCGTGATCAAAGGAACATCGCCAAAGGCGCGCACCAGGTTAAAATAGTGGTGTGCCCGCAGGAACTTCGCCTCAGCCAGCAGGCGCTGCTGCAGCTGCTGGTCCATCGAGATGTTCGGGATGTTGGCCAGCGCCTGGTTCGTCAGGTTGATGCCCTGGTACTGGCCAGACCAGTAATCGTTCAGGATAAACTGTGTGGAGGTGAAGGTAAAGTTGTCGAAGTCGTTCATGAACGTGGCATCGCCCGGGTCGCTGCCCTTGTCGGCATTGTCGGAGGCGATGTTTGTTACAGCCAGGTTGGCAAACGCCGCCAGCTTCCACTCGCGCAGGTTTCCGTAGATGGCGTTCACGGCCTGCACCGCATGCTCCGGCGTCACGAAGAAGTCCTCGCTGCGTGGCTGCCCCTGCGGGTCCACATCCAGAAAGTCCTCTTTACAGCTGTAAAGCCCGCTTAAGGCCAGCACGCAGCCCAGCATGGTAATTTTTCTTTTCGATTTATTGAGGATCGTATTCATATTCGTTCTGAATTAGAAGTTCACGTTTACACCAAAGTTGTAGGTAGCCGACAGCGGGTACACATTCAGGTCGATACCTGTGCTGGTTGGCGGGCCACCCACCTCTGGCGTAAAGCCGTTGTAACTGAACCAGGTAACCGGGTTCTGCGCGTTGGCATAAAAGCGCACGCTTTGCAATTTCAGGCTGCTCACAAACGAGCTCTGCAGGGTATAACCCACCTGGATGTTACGGATACGGAAGTAGCTTCCGTCCTCTACATACCAGCTGTTCGGGTCCAGGTTAGCGCCGGAAAGGTTTGCTGATGGGTAAGAGTTAGAAGTACCCGCGCCATGCCAGCGGTTCTCGAAGAAGTCCTGGGTATAGTTCTCGTTTCCGAAGCGAATACCTTTGTTGGCATTGTACACATCCACGTCACCCACGCCCTGCAAGTCCAGCAGGAAGTCGAAGTTCTTGTAGTTAGCCCCCATGTTGATGCCGTAGATCACACTTGGATTTGGGTTGCCAAGCAACACTCTGTCCTTGGTATCGATCACACCGTCACCGTTCTGGTCGCGGTACTGGAAGCTACCCGGCTGGGCGTTTGGCTGCGCTGAGTTAGCTACTTCCTGCTCGTTCTGGAAGATACCTACTACATCATACCCGTAGAAAGAGCCGATTGGCTGCCCCACGCGCGACACGGTTGTCAGGTATCCACCTACCGGAAGGCCACCCCCTAACAGGTCTGTGCGCCCGGTTGCCAGGTCAGTCACCTCATTCTCGTTGAAGGACACGTTAGCCCCGATGTTGTAGCTGAAGTCGTTGGTGATATCGTCTCTCCAATTGGCTACTAGCTCAAGGCCCGTGTTTTTAAAGTCAGCGAAGTTACCCAGTATAAACTGGCTTGTTGTTCCCTGAGAGCTCAGGATCGGTGCCCGGAAGATCGCGTTCTCTGTTTTCTTCTGGTACCAGTCGGCCTCAAAGGTCAGGCGGTTGTTCAGCATCGCCAACTCCACACCCAGGTCCAGTTCTTTCACTACTTCCCAAAGCAGGTTGTCTGGCACAGCGCTCACAATGCTCGCCCCGACATAAGGTGTTGGCGGGTTACCGAAGATGGCAGTATAGCGCGGGTCAAAAGAAGCGACAAGGTCCGTGATGTTAGCAGGCACACCCGAGTTACCCAGTTTACCCCAGCTGGCGCGTAGCTTCAACTGGTCGATAAAGGTAATGTCCTGCATAAAGGCCTCCTCCGACACGATCCAGCCCAGACCGATGGAAGGGAATTCATCCCACCGGCTTCCTCGCGGGAATTTAGAAGAACCATCAAAGCGCAGTGTTGCCGTCAGCAGGTAGCGGTCCATGAAAGAGTAGTTCACGCGACCGAAATAAGAGTTGAGGGTTTCCAGGAAAGCACCGTTCGAGAGGTTATAGGTCGTTGGGTCGCCCAGCTCCAGGAAAAGGGTTGCCTCTGAGTCGAAAGGCACGTCTTTGGCTGTACCGGTAAAGGATTCGCCGCGCTTCTCTTGGGCAGAGGTACCTATCAAGGCCGTAAAGTCGTGGTCGCCAAACGTTTTGTCGTAGGTCAGGGTGTTCTCCCATAACCACAGTGTGTTCTTCGAGCGGCCCTTGGTCAGGGAACTCCTGTCAGAGAACTGCACTGTCGTTAATGAGTCTTTCGCCTGGTAGTTTCTGAACTCGTTGATGCCATACTCCAGACCAAGGCTGGTGCGGAACTTCAGGTTTTTCAGGAAGTCCACTTCGGCGAAAGCGTTTCCTACCAGGCGCTGTCCGCCAGAAATCTGGTTGAAGCGGTCGAGGGTGGCGCGTGGGTTGGCAAAGTTACCCACCCCGATATCATTTGGGTCGCCGTAGTTGCCGTTTGCCTTGAAAACCGGCAGGATTGGCGGGGCCACAAAAGCCTGGTACAACACGCCGGTCGGCACATCCTTCGAGTCATAATCGCTGAAGATGGCGTTGTAGCCTACTTTGATGTGGTTAGAAAGCTGGGCGTCTGTCTGCAAACGGGCCGTGATGCGCTCGTAATCGTTGCCCTTCACAATGCCTTCCTCGTTCAGGTAACCGCCGCTAAAGCTATAGCTGATCTTCTCGGAACCGCCCGAGAGACTCAGCTGGTGGTTATGCACGGTAGCCGACTGCAATACCTCGTCATACCAGTCCGTGGACGGTTGATTCGGGTTAAAGCGGTCGGTGTTCAGTTTCTCGTTCAGCAAAGTGGCATACTGGCTGGCATTGGCCAGCTCCAGCTTGTTTGTAACTGATTTTGTTCCCACAAAGCCGTTGTAGTTGATGCGTGGCTTGCCTTCCTTGCCGCGCTTGGTGGTTACCAAGATCACGCCGTTGGCAGCACGCAAACCGTAGATAGAAGCCGAAGAAGCATCTTTCAACACCTCCATCGACTCGATATCGTTCGGGTTCAGGAAGCTCAGGTCGTCCACAAAGGTACCGTCTACCACGTAAAGCGGCTCCACGCTACCGAACACAGAGCCCGTACCACGGATACGCACGCTTGGCGAAGAACCCGGGCGGCCACTGTTCGTGATCTGCACACCGGCTACTTTACCCTGCAGCGAGCTAACCGGGTTTTGAGACGCCTGCTTGTTCAGCTCCTCTCCCTCTATCGAGCTGATGGAACCTGTGATGTCGCGCTTCTCCTGCACGCCATACCCCACTACCACCACTTGCTCTAAGAGCTTGGTATCAGAGTTCAATTGGATGTTCAGGGTTTGCTGCCCGTTGATCGGAACCTCTTTGCGCTCGTAGCCCAGGTAGTTCACGACAAGCGTGCCGGTGGAGGGAGCCGTAATTGTAAAATTCCCGGTTGCATCCGTCTGCGTGCCGCGTGTCGTTCCCTTCACGCTCACCCCTGCTCCAATGAGAGGCTGGCCGCTGCCTGCGTCCGTCAGTTTGCCCTGCACAGTAATATCGCCCTGTGCGTAGAGCATCCCAACTGTAAGCAGACACATACAGAATAGTAAAAAGTACTTCTTCATATGCTGTTAGATTATGGTTTGTATGAACTGATAAGTGAATCAAAATTCAGGTTATAAAATGAGAGCCCCAAAAAAGGCACCTCTACAAAGCCACATCACACCCAAAATAACATCACAGCAAAAGGTGAGCAAACACTTATTCGTCGGTAAACAAGGTTTTGGGGCTATTAAAGGGTATACGTCGCTGGGTATGCCTCAGGCGACTTCTGAAAACAAAAAGCCCCTGTAAGGCAAATTACAGGGGCTGTGAGTGGTAATGATGTAGTGTTTTCGCACCGTATGAGTGGTGTTACAGCTCCATGAAGAACTCCACCAGGTTTTTGTCATGCTCCATGTTCAGCTTTTTGCGCAGGCGGTAGCGGCGAAGTTCCACCCCGCGCACCGTAATATTTAGCAGCGACGCGATCTCTTTGCTGCTCATGTTCATGCGTAGGTAAGCACTCAATTTTAAGTCGTTTGGCGTAAGCTCCGGATACCCCTCTTTCAGCTTCCGGAAGTAGTTCTCGTGGGCCTCGTCGAAGCTTTTCTCGAACAGCATCCAGTCCTGCTTCTCGCCCATACCCTCCTCTATTATTTTTTGAATTTTCCTTAGCTTAGCCGAAGGAATCTTTTTCCCTTCGGAGTCCTCCAGTTTGTTCAGCTCCACCTTCAGGTTTTGCAGCAGCTCGTTCTTGTACACAATGTTCAGGGCGGTGTTCGCCAGCTCGCGGCTCTTCCCGGAGAGCTCCGACTTCAGCTGCTCGTTGCGCAGCTTCACCAGCTTTTGCTCGTGCAGCAGGGCTTCCTGCCGCAGCTGCTCCTGCTTCTCCTGCTCCATCCTGTACTGCATGCGGGCCTGGTCGCGTTGCAGCTTCCGGAAATAGAGCCTGCGCAGCAGCAGGGCCAATAGCAGAGCCAGCACCCCATACCCCAGGTAAGCCCAGGTAGTAGCATACCAGGGCGGCAGCACCCGAAACGCCACAGAAGCCGCTTCGGTCTGCAACTGGTCGTTCACACGGGCTTTCACCCGGAACACATAATCGCCGTGGGGCAGGTTGGTGAATTCTTTCTGGGCAGCGGCGCTCCATCCTGACCACTGTTTCGAGTAGCCTTCCAGGAAATACTGAAACTTCACGTTTGCCTGCTGGTACAGCGGCAGCGCATAGGCAATCCGGATGTTGTTGCTGGCATAGGGCAGTTCCAGTTGGGTATGGCTGCTATCCCCGCTGTCGCGCAGCAGTCTGGTGCCATCGGTTGTGTTTTCCAGCTTACGTATCAGGACCTGCGGCAGCTGCAGCGACGGCGGTGGCGTGCTGTTGCTGTATACCACAAAGCCGTTGTCGGTGCTGATAAGGTAGTCGGAGGTGCGAATCTGGCTGATGTTCTCGTACTGCTGCACCATGCGGTTGTCGAGGATGCTGAACTGGTTGGTGTTGATGCGGAGTTTGCCCGCCCCGCCAAAGCCTACCAGCGCCACTTTGCCGTGGTTGATGAACCAATACGTAGAGTCGTTGGCCTTGATGACGCGGTTAGAGGTGGCCAAGCTGCCCAGTTTTCGGTTGAGCTCCCGGTAGGGTTCAAACTTATTGCTTACCTCATCAAACATATAAAAGCCGTTATCCGACGAAAACAAGATGCGGTTGAACAGGCGGGAGATATTGACTTTGTAATCATTAGGCAGGCCCTGGGCTTCGTTGAAAGTGGTGCTTTCCTTCACTTTCCAGAGCTCCTTGCCCAGCGTCAGCCGGAAGAGCCCTTTGTAGGCATGGCTCACCCAGATGTGGCCGCTGTTATCCTGCTCCACGTGCCGCGAGGGTGCCCCGAAGCCCTCTACCTGGCGCCACAGTTCCCAATGCCCCTGGGCATCTTTCCGGAACAGCGCCAGCCCGTTGTAAGTGCCCTGCAGGAGGTAATCGGTGTTGGCCTGCAGTTTTTGGATCACCCAGCCGCCCTTGATGTGCGATATCTTCACCAACCGGTCCCCTTCTACCCGGAACGTACCGTCGTTGTGGCCACAAAGCAGTTCGCCGTCCTGCAGCGACAGGTCCCATACCTGCCCCTGTGAGCCGGGAATCATCTTAAAGTCGAGGTTCTGGAAAAGGGCAGGGCTATTGCCAGACCAATCACTGTAAAAAAGCCCTTGGTTGGTGCCCAGGTATATCTTGCCCCGGTGGATCTTGCTGGCATATACCGTCCCGAACTTGCCAGTCTTGTCGAAGTAGAAGTACAGCGGCGAGTTGACATCAATGTGGTCGATGCCATTGTCGAGGCCCAGCCATAGGTTGTTGTCCGCCCCCGAAAAAAGGCTGAGCACAGTGTTGTTCTGCAAGCCGCTGTTCTTGTTGATCTGCTGCACCAGCTTGCCAGCGGCATCCACCATCACGACACCTTTCAGAATAGTACCGAAAGCGAAAACGCCCTGCGGGAGCCGCACCCCGTTGTTGAGCTGGTTCTCCATCAGCAGCTGGTTGGCCTCGTTCTGCCAGGGCTTCAGCGACTGCCCATCGTACAGAAACAGGCCATGCCGGTTAGTGCCGATCAAAAACTGCCCTTCCCGGAAAGGCAGCACCGACAGAATGCCGGAGGTACCCGGCTCACCGGCAGGCACCAGTTGTACCAGTTTCCTGCCTTTCAGTTCATACAATCCTCTGCCGATCACCTCCACAAAGTAGCGGCCACCGGCCTGCAGCAGGAACAGGTAAGGACCAGCAGCCTTGACCACATCTATCCTGCCATTCTCATAAATATAGATGCTGCCAAACGACTGAAAAAGCACGCGGTTTCCGTCGGTATAAATTTTCCATATCTCATCGTTCAGGGGATATCCTGCCGGGATCAGGTCTTTCAGGGAGGTATAAACAAAGCGCCCGGCCTTGTTGTGGCTCCAATACCCCATCTCGCCGTAGGCACCGGTATAGATACGCCCTTTGTTATCGGAGGCAACGGCACGCACAATCTGGTTATTGGGCAGCGGGAATAATTGCCAGTGGCTCCCGTCGTAAGACAGCAAACCGTTGGAATTACCAAAGTACATCACACCGTAAGGGCACTGGGTAACAGACCAGTTTTGGTTGCCTGCCTGGTAAAGGCGCTTCTCAAAGTTCTGCACGTATGGGAAGCCAGCCGCCGGTGTTGGGGCCGCCAGTACCGGGGCAAAAGCTATACCCAGGAAAAAGAGCAGTAAGAGCGCTAGTCGGGCTAACTTAAATCGGAAAATGAATGCACTCATCGTTCTATGATTTCCTCAAAACTACTAAAATCGATTTACAGGTGACATGATTTAGCAGTCAAATTACTTATGGAGGTAGTGGAGAAGCAAATAACAGGCCACCCCACTGGTTTCCCTCAGGATGCCAGCGCAGCCCACGACTTTGCTGAAAGCGCCACCGGCTTTTTTAGCGGCATTATAAAAGATTTCGTGGCTACATAACCTCACAGCACGTATGGGCAGTACTACAGGCAAGCGTCAACGCGCCCTGCGGAGTACTCAACCCACAGATTATGGAGAACAAGCGACTTAAAGGAAAAACGGCCATCGTAACGGGGTCCAGCTCGGGCATCGGGGAAGCAATCGCCCTGGCCATGGGCACGGAAGGCGCCAACGTCATCATCAATTACCACACCCAGGAGGTACCTGCACAGGAACTGAAAGCGCAGATCGAGGAGGCAGGCAGCCAGGCCGTGGTGGTACAGGCTGATACCGGTAACCCGGTTGATGTAGCCAGACTCTTTAAAGCAGCGACTGATAATTTCGGGACAGTGGACATTCTGGTGAACAACGCCGGGATTCAGCGCGATGCCGATTTCCTGAAGATGTCGCTGGAGGACTGGGACCAGGTGCTCAGCACGAACCTGACGGGGCATTTCCTGTGCGCGCAGGCAGCTGCCAAAGAGTTTGTAAAGCGGAAAGTGAACCCTATGGAACGCAAGGCCGCCGGGCATATCCTGTTCATCAGCTCCGTGCATGATATTATACCCTGGGCAGGGCACGTGAATTATGCCACGGCCAAAGGAGGCTTGCAGATGCTGATGAAAACGCTGGCCCAGGAGTTGGCTCCGAACAAAATAAGGGTGAACAGCATCTCGCCCGGTGCCATTAAAACCGCCATCAACCAGGAGGTATGGGAAACAGAGAAGGGCCGGCAGGACATGCTTTCCCTGATACCCTACGGCCGTATCGGGGAGCCTGAGGATATTGCCAAAGTGGCCGTCTGGCTCTCCACCGACGAGGCAGATTACATTACCGGTACCACCCTGTATGTGGACGGCGGCATGACACTTTACCCCGGCTTCAGCGACAAAGGTTGACCATGGTATAGTTTGCTGGCAGTGGGATTGCTGCAACTTCTTTGCGGGTATACCTGTTCATGATCAGCAGGTAGATTCCTTTTGGGCTGACACCCCTTATATGTAAATCTTTTTACTAATTTTGTAACAGCCCGCGCTGCAGGGCTGTTATCTTTGTAGCACAGAACAAACGCATGAACTTATACCGCCAGCTACTTTTGCTCACCCTTACGCTGCTTGTGCTCGTCTCTTCGACGGGTATGGCCATGGGGATGCATGTGTGTGGCGGTGAATTGCGCGACATAACCTTCTTTGGCACCAAGGCTGACTGCCCGATGGAAAAGAAGGAGGCCCTGCCACCGTGCCATGCTCCTAAAGAGAAAAAGGCTGCCCAAAATTGCTGTGAAGACCACGAACTTCAGGTAAGAGAGTTGGGGGATGCCTTCCCGCACAAAATAACAACCCTCAGCAAAATCCAGCAACTGCAGCTTTTCGCCGTGGTGAAGGCGGTGGTGCTGCAATTTTATCCGCATCAGCAAACCGAAGCGCCCCGTTATGCGCTTTACGAGTCTCCCCCATTGCCCCGCAACATTCCTGTGCTGGTGCAGTCTTTCTTGCTATAGCTTAACAGAACCCGGTGCCGGACAGGCATTGCGCGTCGCTGCGACCCTAGTGGTCTGGCAGTGCCACTTCGCGCTACCTGTTTCCTAAGACCCTTTCCTGGCTTGCCGCCTCCTGTAAGTGGCTACAATGCTTTCTGTTAAGCTCTATAACATCATTTTCATGATTGAAAAGTTAATCTCTTTTTCGCTGCGCAACCGCGTACTCGTGCTGCTCGTTTCCGCCATCCTGTTTGGGTGGGGTGTTTACTCGGTGCAAACCAATAAGATCGATGCCATCCCAGACCTTTCGGAGAACCAGGTCATCGTGTTTACGGAATGGATGGGCCGTAGCCCGCAGATCATCGAGGACCAGGTCACTTACCCCCTGGTGACCAACCTGCAGGGCCTGCCCGACGTGAAGTATGTGCGGGGCACCTCCATGTTCGGGATGAGTTTCATCTACATTATTTTTGAGGATGACACCGATGTGTATTGGGCCCGCTCACGGGTGTTGGAGCGTCTCAACTCGGTGGGCAATGCCTTGCCCGAAGGGGTAACCCCTACCCTCGGACCAGACGGCACGGGTGTGGGCCATATCCTGTGGTATACCCTGGATGCGCCGGGGATGGACTTGGGGGAGCAGCGTGCCGTGCAGGACTGGTATGTGAAGTTTGCGCTCCAGAACGTGGATGGGGTAAGCGAGGTGGCTTCGTTTGGCGGCTTTCAGAAGCAATACCAGGTTACCGTAGACCCGAATAAACTCACCTACTACAACATCACGGTGCCACAAGTGATACAGGCCGTGCGCGCCAACAACAACGAGGCGGGTGGCCGCAAGTTCGAGCGCTCTGACATTGGCTATATCATCAAAACCACCGGCTACCTTGAGTCTGCCGAAGAAATCGAAAACATAGCCATCACCACCAACAACACCATACCGGTGCGGGTACAGGACGTGGCCACCGTGCAGATGACCGGTGAGAGCCGCCTTGGCATTTTCGACCTGAACGGCGAAGGGGAAGCGGTGGGCGGCATCGTGGTAATGCGCTACGGCGAGAACGCCGAAGAGGTGATCGGCAATGTGAAGGAAAAGATGTCGGAGGTTTCTAAAGGTCTGCCCGAGGGCGTAAAGTTCAACATCGTCTACGACCGCAGCGGTCTGATCAATGAAAGCATCAACTCGGTTAAAAAAACGCTGATCGAGGAGATGATCGTGGCCTCCATTGTGGTGTTCCTGTTCCTCTTCCACTGGCGCAGCGCCCTGGTCATCCTCATTCAGTTGCCGCTTTCCGTTGCCATCGGCTTTATACTGCTCAACGCCTTCGACATCTCCTCCAACATCATGTCACTCACAGGCATCGCCCTGTCTGTCGGCGTGATCGTGGACGATGCCATCGTGATGGTCGAAAACTCCTATCGCCACTTGGCAGACGCCGCTAAGGGCAAGCAGTGGATGGACGATGAGGTGAATAGTTAATTATGAATGAGTGTTTGAGTGAATGCGTGAATCTTAAATGGGTTAGCCATGAGTGATTTAAATAATACCCCTAAGGAAGAGTTTGTTGAACGATTCCGCCAGCGAACCAAAAAACTTGCACTCGATGTCATTCGCTTTAGCCAAAGCTTACCCAAATCAGAGGAGGCTAACATCATGAAAAGGCAATTATTGCGCTCAGCCACATCGGTAGGAGCAAATTATAGAGCCGCTTGCCGCGCAAGGTCAGCAGCATAATTTTACTCCAAGATAAGCATCGTGATTGAGGAGGCTGATGAAACAATTTTCTGGCTTGAGCTACTTGAGGAATCTGGCATCACCAGCAAATTGACCACAACACCACTGGTAAAAGAAACAACCGAGATTTTATCTGTTTTGGCAAAGGCCAGAAAAAATACTACCAGATAAATTCACTCATTCACTCACCCGCTCATTCGAAACTAATATATGAAACTAGATAAAGAAACAAGACTCCGCATCATCGAGCAAGCCTCTAAGCAGGTGGGACCGAGTGTGTTCTGGAGCACGATTATCGTGATCACCTCCTTTCTGCCGGTATTCTTGCTGACAGGGCAGGAAGGCAAGCTCTTCAGCCCACTGGCCTGGACAAAGACTTTTATCCTGATCGTAGACGCCGTGGTGGCCATCACGCTGACCCCGGTTCTGATTTCCTTTTTCCTGAAGGGCAGGTTTAAGGACGATAATGCCAACCCCATCAACCGGGGAATGGAGCGGGTTTACGGGCCAGTGCTGAAATGGTGCATGAAGTGGCGCAAGACCACGATCGGCATCAATATCCTGGCATTGCTCGTGGCCATCCCGATGCTGTTTAGCCTGGGCACGGAGTTTATGCCGCCGCTGGATGAGGGCTCCATCCTGTTCATGCCCGTTACGCTGCCTGATGTGTCCAATGCCGAAGCCAAGCGCATCCTACAGGTGCAGGACAAGATCATTAAGTCCGTGCCCGAGGTAGAGAGTGTGTTGGGAAAAGCCGGACGGGCCAGCACTGCCACCGATAACTCCCCTATCAGTATGATCGAAACCATCATCATGCTGAAGCCGCAGAGCGAGTGGCGCGAGGGGATCGAGAAGGAGGATATCATCCGGGAACTCGACACGAAACTGCAGATCCCGGGGGTGGTGAACGGGTGGACTCAGCCGATCATCAACCGCATCAACATGCTGGCTACCGGTATCCGTACCGATGTGGGCGTGAAGGTATATGGCCAGAACCTCGATTCAATTTATGTGGTATCCGAGCGGGTAAAGTCGGCTTTGGAGACAGTTCCGGGCGTAAAAGACCTGTACGTAGACCCGATTACGGGAGGCAAATATCTGGAAATCGACATCAACCGCAGTGCCCTTGGGCGCTATGGCCTGACCGTGGATGATGTGAACCTGGTGATTGAGTCGGCTTTGGGTGGTGCCACTATCGGCAATACCATCGAGGGCCGGGAGCGTTTTGCCATCAATGTGCGGCTAGCCCAGGATTACCGCAACAGTGTGGAGCGCATCAAGCGTATTCCGCTGCAGACTGCCGCTGCGGGTACAGTGCCGCTTTCCGCGGTAGCCGATATTCACTTTACGGATGGCCCGCCGATGATCAATTCAGAAAATGCGCAACTGCGCGGGGCCGTGCTCTTCAACGTGCGCGACCGCGACTTGGGCAGTACGGTAGAAGAAGCGATGGAGAAGATTAATGCCGAGGGGAAGATCATGCCGGACGGCTATTACCTGGAGTGGAGCGGGCAATGGGAAAACCAGGTACGGGCGACCCAAACGCTGCAGTTCATTATCCCGCTGGTGCTGGTCATCATCTTCCTTATCCTCTATTTTTCATTTAAGTCATTGAAAGAGGCTTTGCTGAACCTGATCACTATCCCCTTTGCGCTGGTGGGTGGCGTGTTCATCGTCTACTTTTATGATGTGAACCTGTCGGTAGCCGTGGCGGTGGGCTTTATTGCCCTCTTTGGCCTGGCCATCGAAACAGCCATGGTGATGGTGGTATACCTGAACGAGGCGATGAAGCAACTCGTGGACACCAAAGGCAATTCCTCCGAAACCATCACGAAGCAGGACATCCGCGACTATGTGTTCATGGGAGCTGCCAAGCGCCTGCGCCCGAAAATCATGACTGTTTCGGTGGCGTTGTTTGGCCTGATCCCTGTGCTTTGGGCCACTGGCGTGGGCACGGATGTAATGCTGCCGATTGTGCTGCCGATGATTGGCGGTGTATTTACTTCATCTATCCACATCCTGCTGGTAACGCCGGTGGTGTTCGAGATGACGAAGCAACATGAATTGAAGAAACACGGAAAACTAGAGATCTACGATGTTAAGCACTAATGAAAAATACTTGTCGATGAGCCCCCCTTCAAAGGGGGCAGGGGGATGTTTGCTGGCAGCTATGTCACTGCTCTTTGTTGTGTGGAGCAGTATAGCGGTGCACGCGCAGCAAAAGCCTGTGCCCCTGGACAGTGTGCTGCAGGCGATCCGGAAAAACAATCCCATGCTGCAGCAGTATGACCTGCGCGCCAAAGCACAGGACGCTTACGCCGAAGGGGCTACGAGCTGGATGGCCCCGATGGTAGGCGGAGGTATGTTCATGACTCCCTATTCCCGCCAGGATGTGGAACGCGATGAGCGCGAGGGCTCTTATATGCTCTCGGCGGAGCAGGCCATCCCAAACCCGGCCAAGCAGCGCGCCAGGCAAGCAGTTTTCGACTCGAAGGCCGCGATTGAGCAGGCGAAGGGAGAAGTGCTGTACAATGACCTTCGGGCGCAGGCAAAATCGGCGTACTATAACGCTGTAGTGCTGACTAAAAAAATGGACGCGCTGGAGGATAGCGAGCGAATCATGGCCTACATGCTGAAGCTGGCCCGCATCCGCTACCCTTACAGCCAGGGCAAACTAGGCAGCATTTACAAAGCCGAGGCACGGTTGCACGAAGTGGAGAACATGCAACTGATGACCCGGAACGAACTTTTGCAGCAGACTGTGACCCTGAACACCCTCATGAATGCAGCGAAAGAGCGCACCCTGGAAGTGGATACCCTGCTCAGTATTCCGGGCCCCGTGGCCTTGGCCGCCGACACAGCATACCTTAACAGCACCCGCAGCGACATTCGGCAACTTGACACCACCATTGAAAGCATGCGCCTGGGCGTGGAGCAGGAAAAGCTGGAGCGCAAACCCGACTTCAGCGTTCGCTTCGACCACATGACCCCGCGCAACAGCATGATGCCAGGCATGTTCACGGCCATGGGAATGGTCACGATCCCGATTGCGCCTTGGTCGAGCAAGATGTACAAGGCCAATACCAAGGCCATGAACCTGGAGATTGAGGCCATGCAACGGGAACGCGAAGGCATCCTGAATGAGGCACAGGGAATGGTGCGGACCATGGCCCTGGAGCTGAACACCAAGCGTGAGCAGGTAGAAAATTACCGCACCAAGATCCTGCCCGCGCTTAAAAAGAATTACGACGTGACAATGCTGGCCTATGAGCAAAACAGCGCTCAACTGCCCGAGGTGATTGATGCCTGGGAAGCCCTGAACATGGCCCAATTAGAGTACTTGAATAACCTGCAGGCCCTGTACCAATTGGCCGTGACCTACGAGAAGGAGTTGGAGAAATAAATAAGTGATTGAGCGAATGAGTGCATGAGTGATTCTTAATTTCTAATTCACACATTCACTCAACCACTCAATCAAAATTAGAAAAATATGAAACGATACCTGAGCATACTCTTTTTGCTAGTACTGGTGGTTTTCGGCGCCTGCTCGGAGCAGGAGCATGAGCACCCGGAAGGCATCACGTATACGTGCCCCATGCATCCGGAGGTGATCCGGAACGAGCCTGGCTCCTGCCCGGTTTGCGGGATGGACCTGGTGCCGCAATCAGTAGCGGATACCGAAACGGAGGTGACCGACGAGTTGGCTTACCTCCTGCAGCCTACCAACGAAACCGTCATTTCCGATGTCAGGACCATTACCCCGGAAATGAAAGCCGTGCCTGACTCTGTGGAAATGGAAGGCCTGATTACCTACGACGAGCGCCGCATTTACGCCATCCCGGCGCGGGTGGGCGGACGCATTGAGAAGCTGTTTGTAAAGTACAACTACCAGCCCATCGCCAAAGGCCAGAAACTACTGGAGGTATACAGCCCGGAACTGGTAACGGCTCAGAAGGAGCTGCTATACCTGGTTAAGTCGGCCCCGGAGGACCAAATGCTCATGGAGGCGGCCAAGCAGAAACTACGCCTGCTCGGAGCAACAGACGACCAGCTGAAGCGCATTATTCGGTCAGGAGAGGCCAGTTATACCTTTGCCATTCACAGCCCTTACGATGGGTATGTGGTCGGGCTGAACACTACGCCCCCCTCGGCTATTCCGAGCACCACTTCTGTTACAGCCGCCAATGCGGGCGGTATGAGTGGTATGGGCAGCACGGCAAACTCCGGTACGGCAAACCCGACAACGGCCACACCGGCACCGGGTAGCGAGTTGCAACTGCGCGAGGGCATGTATATTTCCACCGGCCAGCCGCTGCTGCGTGTCGTGAACCCGAACCAGCTGTGGGCAGAGTTTAATATACCCGCAGGCCAGGTAACCGCTATCGCTAAGGGAACACCCGTGCAGATCTCCTTCCCACAACTGCCGGGCGAGCAACTGGAGGCGCAGGTAGATTTTCTGCAGCCCTTCTACGAAGCTGGCGAGAACTTTGCAAAGATCAGGGCATACCTGCCTGGCCAGCAGAAAATTGCCCGCGTGGGGCAGTTGGTTTCGGGCATAGCCACCTATACCGCTGCTGCGGCCCTCTGGGTGCCCCGCGAGGCGGTACTGGATGCAGGCACCCGTTCAGTCGTGTTTCAATACGCGAATGGCGTGTTCAAGCCTACGGCCGTTACAATCGGCAACACCAGCGGCAAGCAAGTGCAGGTATTGGAGGGCCTGACCCCAGACACCCGTATTGCCGCCAACGCCCAGTTTATGATAGACAGCGAGAGCTTTGTAAAAATAAATGAGTGAATGAGCGAGTGAGTGATTTCTATTTCTATTCGCACATTCACTCAATCACTCAATCAAAATTAGAAAAACATGAAACGATACCTGAACATACTATTTCTCTTACTGCTCGTGGCATTCAGTGCCTGCTCGGAGCAGGAACATGAGCACGCGGAAGGCACGACCTATACCTGCCCCATGCACCCACAGGTAGTCCAGAATGAGCCCGGCCTTTGCCCGGTATGCCACATGGATCTGGTACCGGTGTCGCAGAGCGGCAAAGATACCGGAGAGCTGATGCTGAGCCAAAGCCAGATGGCGCTGGGCAATATCCAGACGAAGCGCGTAAAATTAGGGGATGTGGGCAGCAATATCCTTCTGACTGGCAAGCTCGTGCTGGATGAAACACAGACTGATGTCATCAGCAGCCGGGCCACGGGCCGTGTGGAGCGTTTATACATCAAGGAAACCGGGCAGTCGGTGCAGAAAGGGCAACCGCTGTACGAGCTTTACTCCGAGGAACTCCTGACCCTGCAGCGGGAGTACCTGCTGGCTTTGAAGCAGCAACAGGCGCTTGGCCGGGAAAATCCGCGATTTGCATCCTTTTTAGAAGCCGCGAAGCAAAAACTGCTACTTTTTGGCCTTACCCAAAGCCAGGTGAAAAGCCTGGCCAGAAGTGGAGCCGTAGATGCCCGCGTGACTTTGGTTGCGCCTTCTTCGGGGGTGATTACGGACATTGCCGCTGCAGAGGGGCAGTATGTCAGTGAGGGCTCTGTGTTGTACCGTTTGGGCAAACTGGGGAAGATTTGGGTAGAGGCCGAGCTATACCCCCAGGAGGTCGCCACGGTGCATGCCGGTGACCAGGTGCTGGTTTCGGTGCAGGGGCATGCGCAGGCGGTGCCGGCCAAGGTTACCTTTATCAGCCCCGAATACCGGCAGGGCAGCCAGGTAGCCACGCTTCGGGCGGAGCTGCCAAATCCTGATGGCCAATACCTGCCGGGTATGCAAGCCAGTGTGACGCTGCCAGGAAAAAACGGCAATGACCTGGTGCTGCCCACGGATGCGGTGATCCGGGATGAGAGCGGCAGCCATGTATGGGTGCAGACAGGGAAGGAAACCTTCCAGGCACGCATGGTAACGCTGGGCGAAGAAGGCACAGAGCAGGTCGCTATCCTGAGCGGGCTGCAGGAAAACGAAAAAGTAGTTACCTCCGGTGCTTACCTGCTCTATAGCGAGTTTGTGCTGAAGAAAGGAGCCAACCCGATGGCTGGCCATAACCATTAATCCAGAAATCAAGAGTGCCGGAGCTGGACTTTAGCTCTGGCGCAGAAAGCATACATTTAACCTAAATCAATTAATTTTATCACTCAACATTCTAAACATGAAAAAGACCCTATTAGCAGCAGCAGTTATCGCAGCATTTACCTTTACCTCTTGTTCTGAGAGCACAACCGAGCACACAGAAGCCAGCACGGAGCACCACGAAGGGATGGAGCACGAAGGGATGGACCATGCCCAGATGACCTCCGCAGTGGTTGTAGAAACACCGCGTTTTGAGTCGGTGGCTGCACCTTTCCGGACCCAAGTGGAAGAACTGGTGGGCGAATACATGAAGCTGAAGAACGCATTGGTTAGCTCGAATGCCGAGGAGGCAAAAGCCGCAGCCAACGAAGTACTACGGGTGGCAAAGGCAATGCCTATCGCCACGCTCACGACCGACGAAAAGGCTTTTGCCGAGGAGCATACCGCAGAAGTGGTGAGCAGCGCCGCGAAAATTGCTGGGGCGAGCGCCATTGAAGGACAGCGCGAAAGCCTGGAGTTACTCTCAGAGGCAGTATTTTCGATGGCTAAAGCCTATGGCGCTGCAGACAGTGAGTTGTACTACCAGCACTGCCCAATGGCCAACAACAACAAAGGTGGCTACTGGCTAAGCTCCGACAAGGACATCAAAAACCCATATTTCGGGGCGAAGATGATGACTTGCGGCAGCACCGAGGAGGTTTTCAAAAAATAACCCGTTTGCACAAACCTCGCTTCTCAAAAGGCGGTATGGCTCAGGCTATACCGCCTTTTTTTGTGCGCTAACCACTCACAGGCTTTTGGTACAATACTGATTACCAAAGCTGTAAAACAGTACTCAACTTTTTTTCTAAGGCCCATGCAACCCTGCACAATTACGCGGCATCTTTTTGTCGGATAGGTAAAAACAGCCCGCCTGCCCGCGCTTACTAACTCTTCTTCAGGAGCGACACTTCGAAGACAATGCCAGGGAGTTTGTCTGAACCAGGGTGGAGCAAACAAATATTTCTTCTGGCCTGCGTCTTTTACCTGCACTCCCCGTCATCCTGATGTAAAAAGTTAAAGACCTTAAGCATTAAAGTAATGGAAGCGATTTATAGCAGAACAGTTTATAGCAATACTGACACCCGAAGAACAAGACAGTTATTCGAGTATAACCGACGCTTAAGCCTGCAAAGAAAGGTGGAAGTACAGGCCTTGCGCCCCACTGTTACCCCACGCCCGGATAAAATGAAGATTTCCTGACTGTCTGTCAGGAGCGAGATTTCAAAGATAATTTCAGGGAGTTCGTCGAAAACAAGGGAATAGAAACAAACAGTACCTTGCATTACCAAGTACTATAGATTAATTTTACACCAGATAATCAACCTATTACACGCAATAAAATACAACTATGAAAAAAGTATACCTGATTCTCGCCTGGCTGCTGGTCAGCTTACCCAACCTAGTAGCTGCCCAAACAGACGGGTTGCTGCGCGGAAGCATTGTGGAAGAGAATGGCCAGGCCGTGGGCTTTGCTAATGTGGCGGTAATCGAAACTGCCAGCGGCAAGGTAGTAACCGGAGCAATTGCCGACATGGACGGCCTGTTCCAGATCAAAACGCCAGTTGCCGGGCAGTATAGGCTGAAAGTAAATGGCCTGGGCTACCTCGAGTACTTGTCCCCTTCCTTTGACATAGCCCGGGCCAACGCCAGCAAGGACTTCGGCAAGCTTCAGCTAAAACCGGATGTGCAAACCCTGCGCGAAGTGCAGGTACAGGCCTTGCGCCCCACTGTTACCACACACCCCGACAAAATGGTGGTGAGCGTGGAGAACACGGCTATGGCTGCCGGAAACACAGCTTTTGATGTGCTGGCCAAATCGCCGGGGGTATGGGTAGACCAGGATGGCAACATTCAACTGAACGGCAAGGGCGGTGTGCAGGTGATGCTGAACGGTCGCCAATCTTACCTGTCGGGCAAAGAGCTTCAGAGTCTGCTGCAGGGCATGGCTGCCGAGAACCTGAAGGACCTGGAGATCATCACGAACCCCTCCTCCCGCTACGATGCGGAGGGCGCCTCGGGCATCATCAACATCAACCTGAAAAAAGGCAAGGAAACCGGGATGCACGGAAGCGTGTATGGCGGATACCAGTATAACAGCCTGAGCACATTTACCTCTGGTGCGGAGATCAGCCACAAAAAAGGGAACTGGAGCTCGTTTGGAAGCGTGAACCTGAACGACCGCATGCGCTACCGCGACATGGAGATGGACCGGGTGTTCTTGGGCACAGAAGGTAGCCTTGCGAAATTCACTCAGAAGGGGTATCAGCAGATGGAGCGCCTGGAACCGTCGCTGCGCCTGGGCACGGATTATGACCTGAACGAAAACCACAGTGTTGGCGGCTTTGCCAACTTATACCTGAGCGAGAACGAAATGGCTTTTAACACCGCGTCTGTCCTCCGCACCGAACAGAACCGCTACATCGACGCCACCAACACCAGCAAGGGCAACTACGCCAACAACACCTTTAACGTGCACTACATGGGCAAGCTGGATACCGTGGGCACCCAGCTCTCTGCCGACCTGGACTACGTGCGGATCGACAATACGGAAAAGGCCTCGTTCCTGAACACCTTTGCGCCAGCCCTTAACGCAACCCCCGACTCGATGCAGCTGCTCCGCAACGAAAACCCTGCCCGCTATAACATTTACGCCGCCAAAGTAGACTTCACCAAGCAACTCAGCAAAGCAGCCAAGCTGGAACTGGGCGCCAAAGCCAGCCATGTGACCTCTGACAACGAGCTGCGCTTTTTTGAGATGAATGATGAGCAGGAAACCCAGGACAGCAAGCGCAGCAACCACTTTATTTATAAGGAGAACATCTATGCGGCCTATGCCAGCTTGTCTGCCACCCTCAGCGATGCCTGGAGCCTGCAAGCCGGCTTGCGTGCCGAGCAAACCAACTCCAGCGGTAACTCCCTGACGAAGCGGGAGAAAAACGACCGAAGCTACCTGAATTTTTTCCCGACCCTGTTTGTGCAGCAGAAGGTGAATGAGAACTACCAGGTAGGGTATAAATACAGCCGCCGCATCAGTCGCCCTTACTACGAGAACCTGAACCCGTTCATCTTTTACGTCGACCCTTATAGCTATATACAAGGCAACCCAAAATTACGCCCGCAGTATATCAACTCGTTTGAAATGACCCATACCTACCAGCAGCGCTACAACCTGGTGCTGGGTTATGCCCTGACGAAGGATTTTATTGGGGAGGTGCCTGAGCAAAATGCTGAAACCAACGTAACTGTGTTCCAGCAGCGCAATATCCGGGATCTGAAAAGCGCCAACGCCACTCTGGTAGCCCCCATCAAAGTTTCGGACAAGTGGGAGATCAGCAACAACCTGACAGGTATGTACCAACAGTACACCACCATGGCGCAGGGAGAAGCTGTAGTAAAAGACCAGTTTTCGGTGATTGCCAATACCAACCATACCCTGCTGCTGCCGCACGGCTTCCGGATGGAGGCAAGCGCAAACTACCAGAGTGCCATGGTCTTCGGGCTTTACAACATCTCGCCTCAGGCGTGGTTAGATGCAGGCATCAAGCGCAGTTTCCTGGATGATAAGCTGAGTGTTTCCCTGAACGTGAGCGACATCTTTAAAAGCCGCTGGATGGTGGTAGACTCCGAGATGAACGGAAACAAGAACACCATCACCCAGTACCAGGGCCAGCAGGATGTGCGCCTGAACCTAAACTACCGCTTTAGTAAAGGCGCAAAGTTTGAGTCAAAGAAACGCAACACCAATCTGGAGGAACTGAACCGAACCGGCGGGAATTAAGCAACAGAAAAAGTATTGTACGCAAAAGAGCCACGGCATAAGCTGTGGCTCTTTTGCTTGATATGTAAGTAGCCAGAAAACTGACCCGGCATAATTTGCTATCTTTAGGTTTCTAAGCTTATCAACGATGCCTACAATCCCTCTGAACTGGTTTATTCTGCTCCCCTTTGTGGCCGGTATAGCCGTTACCACCCAAACAGCCATTAACGGACAACTGCGCACCGCGGTACACAGCCCTTTGGTGGCCGCTTTTATCTCTTTCTGCGTCGGCACTGTTTTGCTGGGAACTTTGGTGCTCGTAACCAAACAGGAACTTCCGTCCCTGAGGCAACTGTCAGAAATTGAGCTTTATAAATTTATGGGTGGCATGCTCGGTGCAATATTTATCACCATAATCATCCTTTCGGTGCAGCGCCTGAGTGTGGCCAACATCTTTGCCCTGGTGGTGGCAGGCCAGTTTGTGATGGCGCTTATCTATGATCATTTTGGCCTGTTGGGCGTGCGGCAGAGCCCGATCACGCTCACACGATTAGTAGGCGTAGCCAGCTTGATTTTAGGGGCATACCTGATCAACCGCAAGTAGACCCCTGGCTTTGGGTTAGGCAAAGCTAAGCCTTGCTAGTAATCGCGACGGTAGTTCACTTCGTCTTTCGGGCGGATAAGCAGCCAGCCAATCAAGCCCACCGGCCAGGCCAGAAATGCCACGACTAAGGCTACAAGCCAGCCCGGACGGCGACGGCGTTCAGCGTCTTTGTACGACCATACAATGCTCCAGAGGTAAAGCACAAATCCTATGAGTGCGAGCACAATCCCGATGATGCCAAACCCTAAGAAAAATTCTCCGGCTGAGTCCATAGTTTTACTGTTTTTTGATTAAATCCTATTTGCTTTTTTACTAACGAGCTGATATGGTTTAAGTTAAAAAATCCTACTCAAGGTTCTGCTGCTCCTGGTAACGGTCCTGCGCCTGAATCATGTCCAGCACCAGGCCAGACCAGGTGAACGCTTTCGCCCCGTGCCCTTTGCCGGTAAACGGATCATAGTACTCCCTGAAGCCCCCATTAGAGATCAGCTTCTTCACGCTCTGCAGCAGCTTGCCGGCCTCCTGGCCATACCCCTTCCGGAGCAGAAACTGGTGCAGAAACCAATTAAAGACCACCCAGGTCGGGCCACGCCATATGTATACCGACTCGTCTGGATTAAAAGCAGGCTCGTTTGTGGATAGGGACGGAACAGGGTAGGGCACATCAAAGCCATCCCCCTGAAACAAGTGACGCTCTAAAACAGCCTTGCAAATGTCTTTGGGCACTGTGGGTAGCGCAACCGGGAAGAAGATGGTGGCAGTGGCCGTCTTCAATTGCTTCAGTCCATGACCGACGAGATCGTAAAAGGCTTGGTCGTCGGCATTGTACATATAGCGCAAAATGCTGTCGCTGCACTGCTGGGCTTTTTCCCGGAAAAGCTGTTCCTCGCTGTCTCCCACTTCCGCGCACAGGTCGGCCAGGGCCAGCAGGTTCAGGACATACAGCGTGTTAAAAGCCGCATCTTTCACAATAAAGTTATCGGCCTTATAAATCTTAGGCAGGTTATACCTCCTCCTGAAATTACCCATCTCCAGCCACAGCACCTTCAGGAAAAGCCAGGGGCCCGCCTTCTGTTTCTGATAGCCCAACACTGTGTCAAAACTCGCTTTCCAATCCATACCCGACTCATAGGGTGTGATAATGGTAAGCAAACCCTCCTGCTCAAAGTCGCGGTTGCGCATCAGCCACTTGTAGTAACTTTTTAGCGGCGGCAGCATCTCCTGCACAAAGCCCTTGTCGTGGGTGTGCTGGTAGATGCGCTGCACTGCCTGCGCCACCAGCGGCGGCTGCACCAGCGCCGACATGTGGGGTTCGCCCAACCGGAGCAGCACGGCAGGTTTCAGCTGGAAAATATCCGTAGCCCGTGCCGGGAACGTGCGCTTCCAGTACAGGATGTGCCCGACAAAGCCATCTGGCTCCTGCAGCTTAAATAAACTGCGGATATGCTTCTTGGCCATGTCATACTCCCTCAGGCTTGTGAGGGTAAACACATGGAAGCAGGTATCCCAGAAGTACTGGAACGGGTATGTGCCCGGCGATGGCTTGGTATAGTGAAAGGTATACCCTCCGTTCCGGCCCTCGATCATGTTCTGGTACAGGATATCCCGTACCTGCTTTTCTATTTCCTCGTCGGATAATACCTCCACTGTGGTGTGCTTTGAGCTGCTGAAATGAATGACTTATTTGATGTAGGCGTTCCAGCCCGCATAGCGTTGGGTAACCGGACCCAAAGGCAGCGCCAATGCTGCCACGGCCAGGCCCAGCACCACGCCTGCTAAGCTGAGGCCAGTAGGGCTGCCCCCCAGAAACCAGGGAGCCGCTGCCACCACCAGCCCAAGCAGGATGTTCAGGTAACGGCCGGCCCGCAGGGGCTCTCCCATACATACCACCGACACCACCACGATCAGCGAGCCGCTCAGGTGAAAGACATCGGCCACGGTTTCCTGAATACCTACGCCGAAAACTGCCGGTGCTGCCACCAAAGCCACCCCGAGCAGCGTGGCCACCGAAAGCGTCCAGGGAAAGCTCATACCCCAGATAGAGGACTTATACACTGCCATGGGTTTATCGGGCAGGGCCATCACGTCAGGGGCCTCGTCTTTGGCATCGCTCTCAATTGTGCCGCCCTTCCAGAAGATTTTCCAGAAACCTTCGCCCTGCTGCATCTTCTTTTTCATGAACTGCACCATGGCCACTACTTCGTCCACTTCCAGCGGGATCATCGGGAGCATGATGATAGCCGCCAACAGGCAGAACGTGCACCAGGCCCCCACGATAATAGGCTGACTGATAACTAAAAATATATGCACCAGCCCCAGCGGAATCACCAGGATGCCGAAGATGGCCACCATCCAGGGCATGGTACGCCAGCGCGAAGGTGCCCCCATCCAGCCCATCAGAAACTCGAATGTATAGGCGATTGCGCCAAGGCCTGCATCTGAGATGGGCATGGAGTGCGACATGCTGGAGTTCAGGACCTGCTCACTGGAAATTCCAAAAAACGGGTCCCACATCGAATCGATATACCCTAGCTGGAAAGCCGCCAGGTACCGCGACACCACCCAACCCAGAAAACCCAGCACCATCATAATCCAGCGCTGCGGCCAGCTAGAGGGGTTATAGCTCCAGCCCGGAGGGGTATCAGGGCCCATTTTCATGTATAGGATCATGTTGGGCATACCCGGTATCAAAATGGTTAAGGCAATAATCAAGGCCCCCACCATAGTATCGTTGAGGTAAGCGACGGCCGTGGGTGCCCAGAAAAGCAGCGGGGCCATGGTCAGCCAGATGCCTATAAAACAGCAAATCCACAGGCTGACCGGTCGGTTGGGCGTGAGGCCGCGCCAGCCAAAAACAATCAACAGCGCGCCACTAATGATATCGCTCCATTTCATCACGGCAATCCGCTGGTCGAGCGACAGCCACACGCTGCGCCCGCCTGAGGGCTCTACCGTGCCGATGCTGTAATCGAAGGTAAAAGGGGAGAGCAGCACCCAAGCGCCTAGTATAATAATCATCCAATACACCCAGAGCGTTTGCATGTGGTGCATCTTCAGCATCTGCTCACGCATCTCGGAGGTCATGTTCATGTGGTGCTCGCTTTTGGTTTTCTGTGTGTCGCCGTGCTGGTAGTCGCCCCGCTTGTGCGCGCTGTGGTGGTTTCCTTTCTCCTTTTTTTGGTCGCCTTGCTGCATTTTCTCCTGATGCTGCCGCACCTCCTTCTCTGCCATCGGGCGCGTAACACCCCGCATGCCCATCTCCCCTTTTTTGCCTTTGTCCTGCTGTTCGTTTTGCTCCATGGTATCAGGTTCGGAAATTTACAATCTTATAACACGTTTTTTGGGCATACGCTGACAGAGCTTGCAAGGATATTTCGCGTCTATACTCCCCATACAGACCAACTTATGCCATCTGCAGCCGTATTCTCTCTGGATTTACGTACAAAAAAGTGTTAACAAAAGCTTACGGAGGAAGCAGAATGCTATGGGAATAAAGGATATGTTTGACAGCCTCAAGAAAGAGGTTAAGGTGATGCAGGGTGAGGAAACAAAGGATAAGCTTTACAGCAACAGCAACCAGTTCGCCGATGAGGCCACGGCTAAAAAAGCGTTTGAACGGGCAAAGCAGAAGCTCTTTGATGTGAACATGTGGTCTAAAATGGTGGGGTTCAATTCCGAGTTTCACCTTTTCGACAACCGGGGCCGGCGCACCACGGCCACGCGCCCCAAGGTGGGCTATTATATCGAGATCATCCTGCCTGCCTCTCGCCTGGAAAACTGGGTGAAGGTAACCGCTGTGCGGGATGAGGAGGACTTTGCTGAATTTGTGGTGCACCCCAGCGAGAAGCCCACCGAGCTTAGCCACGACGATACCGTGATCGAGCACTTTTTTATTAAAGAGGCCAGCAGTACGTTTCGGGTAGTGCGCGAGGGTAACACCCTGTATGGGTATGAGATCGGCAAGAATGAGGGCATTAATAACCAGGGCGAAGAGGCTGGTGACCGCGCCCTGATGAACACGCTGGTGGCCGAGGGCGGCTGGGCCGGGGTGCAGGAACTGCAATGGGACAAACTGACCCGTTACCTCGTGCACCTGGAGGAAGCCGAGGAAACCGCAGCGTAGACCCATACAGCCACCGCTGCAAAGCATATAAGGAGCCGGAACGATTGCCAATTAGCTAATCGTTCCGGCTCTTTTCTTGTGCACTTCCTTACACCTTCCTTCATGCCTGTCTGTGATTGTGCCCTGTCAGTAAGAGGCAGTAATCAGCAGCCAAAGGGTATAGATTGGCAAGGATGAGGTAACGTCAAAACACCTTCTGCTGATATCTTTTACCCGCGGCGCTTGAACAGTTTGTACAGCGGGCTGAGGGAGGCAAAATTCAGAACCGCACCTGCTACACAGTACACGCAGACTTTCTTCTCCACGAACGCCATCTTGTAGAGGTACTGTGCCGCTCCGGCTGCCTGGCCGATCAACACGGCGCCCATAGCCACGTCCAGTACCCGCGACTGCCTGTTAAACCGGTTGGCGGCCGTGGCCAGGAACATAGTGGCTGCATAGCTCCCCAGGCTGATGACGCCGTCGGGCATACCCATGAGTTCAGCGTTTTTAGAGCTGTTCACCTGCTCGGTGTCAAATATTCTGCCCGGCACATCCGGCAGGTGCCTGATAGCCCCCAACTGAAACAGGGAGATCAGGCTGAAATCTACCAGCCCTATGGCCGAGGTGGCCGCAATCTGGCGGCGAAAGGAGTGTGCTTCTGAGGACTGCTTGCGGAGGTCGTCTATCAATGATTTTTCTGTTTTCATAGCTTGTTAGGTTTTGCAAGGGTTTACGCGTGCCTGGGGTATGGGTTCCTGGGTATCATACGGCCCGCTTACAACTAAGTGCGCTGGGCAGGCGTACCATCAGCAAGAGAAAAACAAACGACAAATCTGCTTAAGAACTATGGATAACTATGAGAACAAAGGCCGCAAAGGTGTGGCCGTGATAACGGGCGCCTCTGCCGGCCTGGGCCGCTCTATTGCCCGCGAGTTTGCCAGCAACGGCTACGACGTTGCCCTGCTGGCCCGCGGGGTGGATGGCCTGAAAGGTGCGAAAAAGGAAGTAGAGGCCCTGGGCCGAAAAGCAGTGTATTTTGAAGTGGACGTGGCTGACGCCGATGCCGTTGAAAATGCCGCTGCCAAAACCGAGGAGCAGCTGGGCGAGATTGATGTATGGGTGAACAACGCCATGAACAGCGTTTTCAGCCCGGTAAAGGAGATGAAAGCCGAAGAATATAAGCGCGTAACCGATGTAACGTACCTGGGCCAGGTATACGGCACCCTTTCAGCACTGAAGCGCATGTTGCCCCGCGACAGAGGCTCTATTGTATTGGTAGGCTCCGCGCTGGCTTACCGTGGTATCCCGCTGCAGTCGGCTTACTGCGGTTCCAAGCATGCCATCCAGGGCTTTTATGACTCGCTGCGCACCGAGTTGATGCACGACAAGAGCAATGTGCAGGTAACGATGGTGCAGCTCCCCGCCATGAACACCACGCAGTTCAGCTTCGTGAAATCGCGCCTGCCCAACAAGCCGCAACCCATGGGCAAGATCTATCAGCCGGAAGTAGCCGCGAAAACCATCCTGTATGCCGCAGAGCACAACCGCCGCGAATACCGTGTGGGGTATCCTACGCTGCAAGCGATCATCGGCAATAAGATAGCGCCTGGGTTTGCCGATTATGTGCTGGCCAAAACCGGCATCGAAGGACAGCAGACGAATGAACCCGAGGATCCGAACCGCAAGCACAACCTCTGGGAGCCGATCCCCGGCGACCATGGCGCACACGGCACCTTCGATGACAAGGCAACTTATTCCAGCCCACAGGTATGGCTCAGCCTGCACCGCGGCAGCGTACTGAAAAGCGCATTAGCTATTGGAGGTGTGGTGTTAGGAGGCTTCCTGGCCAGCAAGTACCTGCATCAGGAAGAGAAACCAAAAAGGGTGTTCATCGAGTAAAACCACTGCTATACAAACGCAAACAGCGCCACTCATTCCAGATGGGTGGCGCTGTTTGCGTTATAAGTCCGGGCACTATTCAGCTTTTGCCTCTGCCTGCTCCGGGTGTATCGGCCAGGAATCGGTGCGGAAGGAAGAGGCCGGTAAACCAGCTTTGTTGAAAAGCGTGGGGGTAACCGTGTTGCTCCACTCAAAGCGCACAGCAGCAGGTTCCCTTACACCTTTTGCCTGTACAACCACCTTGTTGCCAACAATTTTCGCCTGCGCCTTCACAAATTTCCTGTCTGCACCGGCAACTTCAAAGTTCTGCAGTGACTTGCCCTTTACCTCCAGCCCTTTATCGGCATGGTCGAAGGATATAATGGCTTTGTTGCCTTTTACCTGCATTGCCTGGTATAACGGGCCTGAAGCCGGGCGATCGGTCTTGCCATAGGTTTTGTTCAGCGCCAGATTCGCCAATCGCTTGCCTACGTCTATCTTGTTTCTGGGGTGGATGTCGTCGTTGTTGCCGATGTCGGACACGACCACCATACCGGTCTGAGGTGTCTGGAGGCTTTTGCGCTGGGAATCGCGAAGGATGGCACCCGCCTGCGGGCCGTAGTCTTTGTAAGGGGCAATCTGCACAAAGTAAAACGGAAATTCATACCCCCAGTCGCTGCGCCAGTTTTTGATCAGGGTTGGTAGCAACGTCTCATAAGCTTCCGGTGTGCCGGTGTTCGACTCGCCTTGGTACCACAAAGCCCCCGCAATGCGGAACGGAGCCAGGGGCGCGATCATGGCATGGTAGGCCTTGCCTGGCTGGCTTGGCCCCCAGGGCACTTCCTGCTGCTTGGCGGCCGCCGCTTTTAGCACCGGGTCTTGAGCAATGGTCTGCGGATTCATCCATACCTCGCCCGGGGTGCCGCCCCAACTGCTGTTGATCAAGCCCACGGGCACATTCAGTTCCTGCTGTACCTCTCTTCCAAAGAAATAGCCCACAGCGCTGAACTGCTTCATCGTTTCCGGCGTGCTCACTACCCACTCGCCCTGTACATCCAGTTGCGGGCCGTCGGCTGTCTGGTGGGCTACGCTGAAAAAGCGTATCTCCGGGTGGTCTGCTTTAACCACTTCCTCCTCCGCGTGTTCTATACCTGCCGCCGCCG
Organism: Pontibacter sp. CAU 1760; assembly: GCF_054482735.1. Taxonomy (NCBI): domain Bacteria; kingdom Pseudomonadati; phylum Bacteroidota; class Cytophagia; order Cytophagales; family Hymenobacteraceae; genus Pontibacter; species Pontibacter sp. CAU 1760. The sequence goes on along the minus strand of NZ_JBTLRL010000003.1, from coordinate 302,609 downwards.
ACCACTCCATGTTCGACTGCCCCGAGCAAAGCCATACCTCCCCAATCAGCACATCCTCCAGCACGATGGTGTTATACCCTTTGATGGTCACGGTATAAGGCCCGCCGGCAGCGGGCGTATTCAGCTTTACCTGCCACCTGGCCTGGTTGCTGGCTTTTGTAGTGATGGCTTTATTGTCCCAGCTGCCTGTCACGGTGACTTCTTCGCCAGTCTTACCAGATCCCCAGACTGTGATTTCAGCATTTTGCTGCAGCACCATGTGGCTACCGAAGATGGAAGGAACCGTCACGGCTTTCGCCAGCGGAGCAATACCCAGCAGGAGCATGCCCAGGACAGGAAGAAACGTTGCTAGTCTTTTCATGCGTCTGATTTGTTTATAAGTTTGGTTGACAGTTACGAGTGGCTTTCAAAATGCCCTGCCATACCTGAAGTTACACATATTTAGTGAGGTAGCAGCCCTTCGATGCGATCAATTACCTCGAGGCAGGCCCGGGTGTTGTGGTAGGGGCACTTCCAAAACCCGATTTTGTCTTCGGCTCCCATGCGGCTATAGTCATCGTTCACGCCCCAAATCCATTCTCCCCGCGTTTTGTCCAGCAAATGCATTTCGGCAAACTTCCAGGCATTCACGGCATACCCCAGGAAAGCGTCCTGCTGGCTGAGTTGGTAAGCGTTCAGGAAACCCACCATCGCCTCGGCACTTACCCACCATTCCCGGTGCTTGTCGTAGTGCGCTTCGTCGCGGTTTAGCTCGTGGTATAAACTTCCGTCGGGCAGCAAAGCGGCGGCCGTCTTGCTGGCCATTTGCAAGGCAACCGACTTTACCTCAGCCAACAATGCCGGTTTCCCGAGCACCTCTGCCGCCTCCTGCAACAGCCACGCAGCCTCGATGTCATGCCCATACGATACCAGGTTAGCGGTTGGGGTCCAATCCGCCGTAAAAAAAAGCTTTAGATGGCCGTCGGGTGCCACGATATGCTGCAAAAATAGCTGCAGCAAAGCCTCTAATTGCTGCGCCAAACGGGCATCCGGCCATACCCGATATAGATTCGCATAAGCCTCCAGGATGTGCAGGTGCGTGTTCATCGTCTTAGGATCGTTGCGGTCCCGCTCACTCAGCCGGAGGTCTTCCAGCAGTTCGCCTTCCCGGCTATACGCCTCGAAATACCCGCCGTGCTCCGGGTCAAAGCTATACCGCTCTATCCAAAAGAAGAGTGCTTTAGCCGAGGCGAGTGCTTTTTCCTCGCCCGTTGCCCGGTAGTATTCAGCTAAGCCGTACACTGTAAAGGCCAGGGCATAGATTTGTTTGCGGGTGCTGAGCGGATTACCCACTGCATCCACAGCCCAGTAAGTGCCGCCAAACTCCTCGTCCAGAAAATACCGTTGCACATAGTCAAAGGCTCTCTCGGCCATCCAGAGGTGCTCGGGGTCCTGGGTGTGCCGGTATGCCGCCGAGAAGGCCCAAAGGATGCGGGCATTCAGCACGCCACCCTTGGGGGCGTCCGGGTTAACGCGACCGGCATGATCCATCTGCCCCACAAAACCACCCCGTGCTGCATCCACGGCATGCTGCATCCAAAAATCCAGTATCCGGTCGAGTTCAGCCGCGGCTTCTTGCCGAAAGGCCGCCAGGGTGCTTGCCGTGTCTGTCACTGCTTTTTCCATGCGGGCTGTTTTTAGTGCTGCGCCAGCGGCGCTGCCTGGGCAGTTTCCAGGTAAGCCAGGTTCTGGTCAATCAGTTTGTTGATCTGCGCTACCGAGGCTGCAGACCGCAGGCCGTCCTCTGGGGTGTTCTGGGTATAGTCCAGCAGCCTGTCGAGAGTGGAGGTAGCGACGTGCATGCGGGTATCAGAGGAGGCGTAGTAAATAAACACGGTTCCGTCATCATCCAGTATCCAGCCGTTGGCAAATACTACATTCGACACGTCCCCTACGCGCTCCTCGCCTTCCGGCGCAATAAAGTAGCCCGCAGGCTTATGTATCACCCTAGTGATGTCGTCGGGGGCGGTCATGAACACATACAGCACATAGCGCAGGCCGGCTGCGGTGTTGCGCACGCCATGCGCCAGGTGCAGCCAGCCTTTTGCTGTTTTCAGTGGGGCGGGGCCTTGGCCATTTTTCACCTCATACACCGTGTGGTAGCGTTTTTCGTCTATGATGGTCTCCTCAGGCACTACCGCGTTTTCCATCGAGTCTACCAACCCGAACCCGATACCGCCCCGTGTGCCCGCCTCGATAAAGGAGTCCTGCGGACGGGTATACAGCGCGTACTTGCCCTCCACAAACTCGGGGTGCAGCACCACGTTGCGCTGTTGCGGCGAACTGGTTTTCAGGTCGGGCAGCCGCTCCCAGGCTATCAGGTCTTTGGTGCGGGCAATACCGCACTGGGCGTTTGCCGCCGATTCGTCTCCCGGTGCCGCGTTAGGGTCTTTGCGCTCGGTACAGAACAGGCCGTAAATCCAGCCGTCTTCGTGCTGCGTCAGGCGCATGTCATACACGTTCACATCCGGCTCCCCCGTTTCCGGAAGCGTGATCGGGCGGTCCCAGAACCGGAAGTTGTCTACGCCATTGAGGCTCTCCGCCACGGCAAAAAACGACTTGCGGTCCGCCCCCTCTACCCGCACGACCAGCAGGTAAAGGCCGTTCAGCTTGATGGCGCCTGCATTGAACGCGGCATTGATGCCGATGCGCTCCATCAGGTAAGGGTTTGTTTCCGGGTTCAGGTCGTAGCGCCACGCAAGCGGCGTATGCTGGGCCGTAAGAATCGGGTATGTATAACGCTCATAAATGCCATTCCCCAGTGCTTCAGGCGCATTAGGGCGGACCAGCAGGGATTGGTGTGCACGTTGGAGTTGTTCCAGTCTTTGGTTAAATGCAGTTTTCATGGAAACTTTGCTAATAGTATGGAATTGATCCGGCAGGCTATACCCTGCCGGGCTGTATGTTGTGGCTGGCTTCCGTTAGCGGGTAACCAGCGTGTCTTTCTTCGGCTTGGGGATGGCGGCGTTGTTTGTATCCAGCTTGTCCCACCAGGTCTTCTTCAGGATCAGGCACACCACCAGCAAAACCCCGGTGGTGATGTATAACTCGGTGTGCATCTTAATAACCAGGTAAATGGGCGCCAGCGTCAGGCACATCTGCCCCAACACCCCGATCAGCACGTTAAACATATCGAGCCGGAAGTTCTTGTTCTCAGTTGCCTCCGGGTTCTCGGCCTTCACCAGTTCTGCAATCGGTTTCCAGAAACCCCATGGCCGCACAGTGCTGTAAAAGCTCTTCAGGGTTTTCTCGTCGGTTGGCGGGGATGTTAGCGTACCGATGATACTGCCGGCCAGCGACAGCAACAGCAACAGCGGGAAATAGTATAAGTCCAGCCCGTCAAAAATATACGGGAACACCAGAGCCGGCACAATCCCGGCGAGCATCCCCCAGAAAAAGCCACTGCTGTTAAAGCGCCACCAATACCACTTCAGCACGTTGGCCGAGATATAGCCGCCGTAAAGTCCGGCTACAATCCACTGTAAGATAGTGTTTACGTCTTTGGCAAAAAATCCGATCACCACACTGAGCAGCACCACCACAATACCGGTAGTATAGTTCATGCGGCTCACGGTTTGATTCGAGGCGTTGGGGTTTACATATTTCAGGTAGATGTCGTTCACCAGGTAGGCCTGGGCAGCATTCAGGGTGCCCGCAAACGTGCCGATAAAGGCTGCCAGCAGGCCGGCTAAGATCAGGCCCATCACACCGGTAGGCGCAAAGTTCTGGATGGCCGCTGGCAGGATGCGCTCAAAATCGATGCCTGAGGCCGACTGCAAGTTCAATTGCTCGTAATTCAGGAGAGCCAGTACCGTAAACCCCATAATCATCAGGTAACGCGTCGGGATGAGGACCAGCGACACGAAGCCGCTCATCTTGGCGGCATCCTGGGGCGAGCGCGACGAAAGGATCTTTTGCATATCGTAGTTTGGCGTAGGTCCCGCAATACTTGCCAAGATGCCCTTAAACACCATCAGGGTAAAGAAAATCCCGAACAGCGAATACCCGTCCTGCTGTATTTTATCGTTTACTTCATCTATAATGCCCACCCAGTTCAGGTCGTCAAGCGTTGCTCCGAAGAAGGGCGTCTTCCAGGCTTCGGGTACATTGAGCGAGGCAGCCTCCAGGTTGTTCATCGCCATCACCCCAATCACTACTGCTGCCACCGTCATAATGACAAACTGCAGCACATCGGCCCACACAATGCTGGCCATCCCCCCCAGGATCGAATAGAAAACAGCGAAAGAAGTGAACACCAACCCGTAGAAGTGCGGCACAAACTCCGCCGGGATCGTGAAGGGCAGGTAGGGCTGCACCAAGGCCCAGGGAACGAAAATCTCGACGAACTTGCCGAGGCCGATGAAGCCGTAGGCCAGGAAACCCAGGCAACTGATCAGGGCAAACACCACCACAATGCCGTGCGACTTGTTGGCATAGCCGCCCCTCCCGAAGCGCGTCAGCATCCACTCGGCCCCGGTAGTTATGTTTGAGCGGCGCAGCCAGGCAGCCAGAAACATCATCAGGAACACCTGGTTGAAGGAAGGCCAGAGCCAGGGAATCCAGATGCTTTTGAGACCATATACAAAGGCCAACATCACCATCCACATCGTCCCGGAGATATCAAACATACCGGAGGCGTTCGAGAGACCCAGCGCATACCAGGGCAGGGTGTTCCCCCCCAGCAGGTACGCGTTTTTGTTCTCCCGCGCCCGCCGCTGCATCACCAGCCCGATTGCGGCCACGGCTACCAGGTACAGGAGCACTATTCCGACGTCAAGTGCAGTTAGTTTCATATTTATCTTCTTTGGAGGTTCGTTTCTTTGATCGCGTTACAGGGTGGCTGGCGCTTTGTAGAGTTGGGCGCGTTTCACTTTTTGCATGAACAACACACCCGGCTGCTGGTAAAAGGCCTTAAAGTCAACCGCACTCTTTTGCCCCGGGAAAGGCGCAAAGTAATGGCTGTTATTCGCGTTTCGCCAGACCAGCACATAAGCCAGCCCGGAATTCTGCACTACCGGCAGCAGGGTGTTCGTCCACCATTCGGCCAGGGGTAGGTTCCCTAAACCCGTTTCTGTAAAGGCCCATACCTTGTTTTTCTGCTGCCCCAACTGGCGCACCGTTTCCACCATCCGGCGGGCATCCTGTATAAAAGCCGTGTCTGGTGCCGGAGCAATTATTGTGGAGTCTATCTTCGGGCGATGGTACAGGTCAAAGCCCAGAATGTCCACATAGTCATCGCCGGGGTAGCGCTCTAGGTAATTTTCGGCTGAAGTAAAGCGGTCGGTGGAGTAAGCGATGAGCAGGTTGTGCGCGCCCGCCTGGCGAAGCCGGTCAATGGTATAGCGCCACATCTTCTTGTAGTCTTCCGGGGAAACATGGTTGCGGCCCCACCAAAACCAGCTGCCTGTATGCTCGTGCAGCGGCCTGAAGACGACAGGTATCAGTTCTCCCTCGGCTCCTTTCAGGCTCGTCAGGAAACCGGCGACTTTATTCAGCCAGTCGTCATAGCGCTTCAAGGCTGCTTTGTCTGTAAAAAGGCGGCTGATCGTGGAATCCATCGGGTCCCAACTGGTTTTCTCGGGGTCAAGCGGGTTATTCAGGTGCCAACTGAAGGTATTCAAGCCTCCCTGCACGTATACCTGCTGGACATAGCGGCGCATCTGGTTAAAAGGAACGCTGTCCAGGTTGGCTGCTTTATCCAGCTCCAAGTGCCCCAGGTCCCAACCCACTACCGCAGGGTACTCGCCTACCACAGCTTTGATGTCTGATTTTCCTTCTTCGTATTTCCAGCCAAGGCCATAGGCCAAATCATCCTGGTGGCCGAACATTACTCCTTCCTGCGACACCCTTTTCAGGTTGGCGTAAAGGAACTTGGTTTCCTTGGTCGCCTTTGGGTCCACGGGTAAATCCTCCGGCTCCAGGCCATACATCTTGGGGGAGCACCCGGTCTGCAGGAAAAGGGCTGTTGCTAAAAGGGCAATACATACGCGGGCAATCATAGGCGGCAAGTTCTATCGATGAATAAGGGTGGTATACCTATTTTAAAACAATCCTTTGGCAGCTTCAGCGAGCAATAGCCGGTTTCATTCCCCACGGGTTTTGGGTGTGTCCGGTGATAAAAAATAAGGCTGGACTGTATGCCTGAATCCTATCAAGTGGCTGCTAACAAAACTAAGTAGAATCGTAGCAGATTTATGACACAATTTTATCAAATTCTTGCTTTTATACTCCAGACCCGCTGATTAACAAGTAACTTTATCAGGTATTCATTATTTTTATACAACTTGTAATCAGTCTTATACCCTAATGGAAAGCTGTTTAAAGGTGCACCATAATATTTCGACACCTTTCGCACCTTATTAAGCATAAAACAGGTAGCTTGTGGCTGAATTTTGAATGAAGTAAGGCTATCGGCAAGGACTTATAAGCGCAAAAGCGCGCTAGCTGGACTTCCCGCCAACGCACTATATAAAATGACAACTGTCTATAGAGAAATCACCCCGCTGACCCAACACGACTGCTTCACGATTTTCTCGCGGAACAAGCAGGAGTTTAAATTCCCGTTGCACTACCACGAGGAGTATGAGCTGAATTTCATCTCGAACGCAGCCGGTGCCAAGCGTATGGTGGGCGACCACATGGAGGAGCTCGATGACCTGGAGCTGGTGTTAGTGGGCAGCAACCTTCCCCACGGCTGGTTTACCCACAACTGCAAAAGCGAGAATATCCATGAGATCACGATTCAGTTTCACCGCGATCTGTTTGACGAGAAGTTCCTGCGGCGCAACCAACTCAGCTTTATCCGGACCTTGCTGGAGCGCTCTGCCAAAGGAATCACCTTCTCCCGCGAAACGAAGGAGGCTTTTAAACCCCGCCTTGAGCAGCTTGCGCAAAAGAGCGGCTTCGATTCGGTGCTGGAGCTGATCTCGATCCTGCACGACCTGTCGACCTCGCGCAACATGCGCACCCTGTCGAACAGCTCCTTTACCTCCGAGCAGTTCAGCTACTATAGCCGCCGGATCGAGAAAGCGTTTGAGTACATGCAAACTTATTATGACAAGGACATCTCGCTGGCCGACCTCTCCAAGGTGGTGAGCATGCCGGAGGTGTCGTTCAGTCGGTTCATTAAAAAGCGCACTGGCAAAACGTTCATCGAGAGCCTGAACGAGATTCGGCTGGGCCACGCCTCGCGCATGCTGATAGACACGACCGAAACGATCTCTGAGATTTCCTATAAGTGCGGCTTCAACAACCTGTCCTACTTCAACCGCATTTTTAAGCGCGAAAAAGGCTGCACACCCAAGGAGTTCCGGCAGAACTACTCCAGTTCCTGCGTCATCATCTAAGATTTATACACTCCTGGCCAAGGTTAAAAAAGCCCGGCACCTGCTTAGAGAAAAGCAGGTGCCGGGCTTTTAGGCTGAGGCGATTTTACTATAAAGCTGCCTTGCTCTGCAGTGCTTCCAAAGCACCCACCAGGTATACAAAAGGAGCATTCCAGTTGATGGCAATCTCGTTGGAGGCATAGGAGCAATCATCGTCGGTATACATCTCATCGGCAAACGCTGAGGTGTAGGTCGTGCAGTTGTCCTGCTTGTCGGCGCGTGCGTTGGTGCCGCCTGATAACAAGCCCGGCACAGGTGCCACGATGCCATCGGCAATGGATGGCCGGTGATGCGGGTGCATGGTAGGTTTGCTGCCAAAGCCCGTCAGGAAAGAATAGCCCGTGGCATTGCGGCCCAACAGGTAGTCCAGGTTGCCCAGGGCGGCATGCACGTATTTTCTGTCGCCGGTTAGCTGGTAGGCCTGCAGTAGGGCAATTCCCTGGTTAGCCGCCACCGCACTGCTGCCCCAAATGTAGTCCTTCTCCGTCTTGCCCATCACGGTTCTGTAGGTTCGCGTATCCGTATCCGCGAGCAGGTCGTCGGCCATCCCGATCACACGCGCTTTCAGCTCAGGCAAGTCTTTTTGTGCCACCGGGGTCAGCGAACCGGCGGAACGAATGAGGGTATAATAGCCCAGCAGGCGTACCTGCGCCCAGCTTGGCAGCGGCATCTGGGCATCCGGCAGCATGTTCACGGCGGTGTAGTAACCATCCTGTTTAGTGGTGGCGTACAGTTCGGCGGCCGCCCAGATAAACTCATCGCCAAACTCTCCGTCACCGTAAGCCCCCGTTGAGATGGCGGGCTGGTGCTGCTTGTTCAGTGCGTCTTGCTCGTATTTCACATCCGGGTGCTGCTTCGCCCAGGCCCAGGCCTTGGTGGCCGCCGTCAGGCAGGAGTCCGCCAAGCCCGGAAACGCCTGGTTATAGTTTCGATATACCCTGCTGGCCTGCGCCATTACGGCGGCGAAGTCGAGGGTAGCGGCAGTGCCTTTCTGCACCGCATAGCGCGGGTTCGTGGCCTTGTCCGGCATCACCATCCCGTCAAAAGCCGGGTTGGTGAGCTTGTGGTATACCCCGCCGTCGTTGGGGTCCTGCATCGTTAGCATCCAGCGCAGGTTCCAGAGCGCCTCATCCAGCAGGTCGGGCACAGCGTTGCCGCTTTCTGGTATGTTTAGCTCCAGCTCCTTAAAGTAGGCCGGAAAATCCTCGTAAGCGGAAAACAAGGTACCCATCGTGATGCCGGAATTGACGATGTACTTGTTATAATCCCCGGCATCATACCACCCGCGCGGCGACGAAAAGACAGTACCGGCCGGTCGTTTAGTGGTGGCAGCCGAGGCATGTACCATTACCTTGTCATCCGGATGCCCGGCAGGGCGGGCCCAGGCACCGGCGTACTTATCAGGCAAATCTGTGGAGACGCGCTGGTAATAAAACCCTCTGATAGCCGCCGCTGCCGCCTCCTGGTGCACATCGGCCCCTATCTCAAAGGTATAAGAATGCCCGATTCCGGGAACAGACAGCACATACTTGCCCGGCGTGGTGAGGCCACTGAAGTCGGCTACACGGGTGGGGCGGTTCGAGAACTCATTCGGTTTACTTGCGGAAAGCTCCCCTGTAAAAACCGTTTTCTGCTGATCTGCCGTCTTCACCTGAAAGGCCCCGCCAGCATGTTCTCCCACCACCACGGCAAGCTTGGGCGCATTGGGGTAAAAACCTACCTGGTTCAGCCGGATTTGCTCGGTCAATTGCTGCTGCACCTGCTCGGTGTTGCTGCCTGATGTTTGAAACGCGCTAGAACAAGCGCATAACAACCCTACGGATAAACCGAAAAGGACCTGCTTGAGTATTGTTTTTTTCATTTACCTATCTGGTTTTATCTGACATGGATTGTACCTGCCCAGCACCTGACGCAAAGCGCCTGCACTGGCAAGGCTAAAGTAAGCTTTTGCTGCCAGGGAACAGGGGGCGGTATGTTTCGGATGTATGCCTTCGGGGTTAACAGGTCTCCTTTTCAGGGCTGGGTTTTGTGCTGATGCTGTGCTCGCGGGGCTTTGCTACCGATGCCGGGCAAGAACTGCCGGAGAAAGAGTGGCCTTCTTACCGGTTTTATACAGCACCCACTCCCCTACCTGCAGGCCCTGGGTACGCCCGTTTTCGATCGCGTCCATGAAGTGGATACCGCCATAGAACCGGGAGATACCTGCTTCTACGGCTGCCTCGTCGAACGAGCGGAACTGGCGGGCGGGCAGGCCATAACGTTCCTCTACGGTGTCCGAGAAAGAAAACCCCTCCCCAAAGTAATGCGTCAGCACCACGGCCGAGGCTGCAGAGATGGTCGAGTGGCCGCTCAGGTATTCCGGAAAGGGCGGCGTCTGCAGGAACGGTTTCCAGGACGTGTCCAGGTGCTGGCGAATGGCCGTTTCCGGCCGGACGCGGTTGCTGCGGTACTTCTCATCCCAACAAGCGATAAAGCCATCCAGCAGCGCCACCGACACCATGGTGTTGATTTCCATTGCCTCGGCAAAGCTCTTGCCTGCCTGCTGGCAAGCGATGCCGGTAATGCCCAGCCAATGTGCGCCGGGAGATATTTTCTTCATCCCCACCATCAGGTGGCCGTTGTCCTGCAGGGCAAAGGGGTTGCAGTCCCAGAAAGCCGCGATTGTCTTTTCTTCCTCCGTCAGGCTGGTGGCGCTTTTGGACTGGCACTGGCGCAGCATGGCATAGAACGCTGACGTCGGCTGGGTGGAGAAGGCCACAGGTGCCGACGGCTTAAACTGGCTGCAGGTATCGAGGGTAAGCGAGCGGATGGTGTTGAAATAAGGCTCCACGGGCGCAAAAAAGCCAGGAGGGGTCGGTTTCCAGGCACCTGTTTCTCCGGATGGGGTATACCGGGTATAATTGCTCATCTGGTTATACCTGTCGGCTTTGGCATAGGCTAGGATATCGCGGCTCACCGCCTGGGCATGCGCTAACGAGGCTGTAATTAAATCCTCTGAAACGCCGGCTTTCCTGCAGGAATCCAGCAACCGTTCCTCGTAAGTGGCCAACAAGGCACCGGACGGCTGCATTTTTTGTGCGGTTTCCAGCATGGCCAGCAAGGCACTAAGCTGCGGAGCATAGGGGCTGTCGGTGGCGGGTGAGGCGATTTTCGGAAAATCGCGCAGCACCCCGTGCATACTGGGGCGGGCACTGTCCTGCTGGGCCATCACCTCATACCCGGCCAGGGTGGCGTAGGCGAAAAAGCGGGCAGCCAAAGGTGGGTTGGTCACGTCGTTCACCATCAGGTCCGTCATCTCATCGATCACCTGGCTGATATGCTGTGCTGTAAACTCCGGGGGCTGTTGCTCCTTTGCTGTGCAACCGAACAACAGGAGCAATAGCAGGAAGCAAGACTGTACATTTCTCATCATCGCGTCAGTTTGTAAGCTTTAATTTCCGCCTGATCCAGCCCAAATAGCAGTACGTTGCCGATAGGCAGGATCCCACGCACGTCACCTTTTAACTGCAAGCCCGCTTGGTCCTGCGGCACGTACCGGAAGGCTCCCTTCCCGTCGCCCTGCACCAGCACGCCATAGCTGGCGTCGTATTTCCCGAAGCGCAGTCGGGCGCGGGCCATGTTCCCCGCCAACACGACATCCAGGTTGCCGTCCTGGTCATAATCAACCGGCTGTATGGCAAACACCGGTGCAAACTGTGCCTGTATGGGCAGTTGCCTTTCCCGCAGCTTGCCGTCAGGGGTGCTCTCGAAATACGTGGTGCGTAAGTTATTTACAGACAATCGCTTTGCCCCGCTCAGTTCCTTTGCCGTGAAGATATCCTGCAGCGTGGCGTTGGCATAGGCCTCGTAGCTGCTGAAGCGGGTCCGCATCATGCTGATCTGCTCCTGCAGTTCGTCGCGGGTAACGTAAGGGTACTGCTGGCCTTTGATGTAAAAAGTAAGGATCGGATCAACAGAGCCGTTCTCATCAAAGTCTTTGGAGAACAGCTCTGCCGGTTGGCTTTCGGATGCCCGTACCTGCGTGTTCAGGCCCATGTTGCCCACCAGCAAGTCAGCCTTGCCGTCGCCGTTGAAGTCGGCGATGGCAAGCGTGTTCCACCAGCCGCGCTGCGCTTTGGCGAAGTACTGGTTTGTTGCATCGGACAGCTTCCCGCTTTTGTTTTTAAACGCCGTTACCGGCATCCAGTCACCCACTATCACCAACTCTGCCTGCCGGTCGCCATCTAAATCATGCCAGGCGGCGTCTGTCACCATGCCCATTTGCTGCAAACCGGGTGCTACCGTCGCTGTCGCATCCTTAAACTCGCCACGCCCATTGTTTAGCAACACATAGCTGCGCGGGGTTTCCGGGTAGCGGCCCGGAATCACGCGGCCACCCACAAACAAATCCAAATACCCGTCGCCGTTGATGTCGGTGGCCCGGGCCGTACTGCTGCTGGTCAACATGGCAGGCAACGCGCCTGTGCTTTTAGAGAACTTCCCGTTTCCCGTGTTCAGGTACAGCCGGTCCTGCAAAGCAGCATCGGCTGGCGCGAAGTTTCCGTACCCCCCACTGCATACATATAAATCGGGTTTACCGTCTCCGTTTGCATCGAAGAAGGTAGCAGCGGCATCCTGGCTCAGTTTGTCTGCTTCGAAAGGGCTTGCCTGCTGCGGTACAAGGTGGCCGTTGCGCTGCTGCAGGTATAATTTGCCTGCCTGCCCCGCGGCTCCCCCTATAAACACATCCTCCAGGCCATCACCGTTTACATCGGCTTTGGCCATACCCGGACCGGTGTCTGAGACAGGGTTTACCAACAGGGGTTGCCGCTTAAAGTCGTTTATACCCGTTTGCTGATGCGTGAACACCACCGGCGACTTCACTTCCTCAAAGGCAGGGTCGGACGCACGCTTTGGGTAACGGTACGTGCCTGCGGCATCCTGCTCTCGGAGCGTGAGCTCTTGGTTTGATTTAACGTCACGCAGCACCTGCTGCTTCCCGCCTGGCCATATTACCCGCACCGAATCGATCGTACTGCTTTCGCCTGTTCCAAAGTGCAGCACCGGCGATACACTGGATTGATACCCACGCGTGGGCATTTGCTCCTGGTACTGCTGCTGCCTTTTTTGGTACAACAGCACCTTTGCACCCACCCCAAACGTGTTCTTGCCCTCTCCCTGTAGTTTTACCCGCAGGTAGCCGTGCTTTAGCTGGGCGTTCGCGTCGTTGCGGTAGATAAAGGCTGGCTGGTTAATGTTATTCACCACCAAATCCAGGTCCCCGTCCTTGTCCAGGTCGGCATAGGCGGCTCCGTTGCTGTTAGACGGCACCTCCATCCCCCAGGCGGCGCTTTGGTTTTTGAAGCTGAGGTTCTGGTTGTTGCGGTAAATGTAGTTGGTCACGTTGGAGGACGGGATTTTTTGCAGCACATCTAGAATGGCCCGTGGGTTAGGCCTGCCGCGCTGCGCCTGCATAAAGGAGCTCTTGTATTTGATAAAATCCAGGTTGGTGAAATCACGTAGAAAGCCATTCGACACAAAGAGGTCTTTCCAGCCGTCGTTGTCGAAATCCGCGAACAGCGGGGCCCAGCTCCAGTCGGTGTTCGAAATCCCGGCCAGTTGCCCTACTTCGCTGTAGGTGCCGTCGCCGTTGCTCAGGTGCAGCATGTTGCGCATGTACTGCGGACTGAAGCCGGCCTTCACAAACACGTCGAAATACTCGTAGTTGTCCGGTGAGAAGAGCAGCTTCTGGCGCTTGTTATTCTCCGGCAACATGTCGAGGGTATAAATGTCCGGAAAGCCGTCGTTGTTGATGTCCGCGATGTCGTTGCCCATCGAGTAGAGCGAGGTATGCCCGAGGCGCTGCTTCAGTTCCTCCCTGAACGTGCCGTTGCGGTTGTTGATGTACAGGTAGTCCGGGGCAGAGTAATCGTTGGACACATAGATATCCGGCCATCCGTCCTGGTTCAGGTCTGCAATGCCAGCTCCCAAACCATACGTGAAGGGCGAACCTTCAAGCCCTGCTTTATCAGACACATCCGTAAATTTACCGTCCTCGTTCCGGTATAGCTTTACCCGCATGGTCGGCTCCGTCTGCTTCCGTATCTCCTGTATGCTGATCTCATCTAGGTTCTGGAAAGTGGTTGGGTTGTGGTTCAGCAGGAACATGTCGAGGTCACCGTCCAGGTCATAATCAAAGAAGGTGGCGCTGGTGCTGAAGGCTGCATCATCCAGGCCATAGGCAGGTGCCTGGTCCTCAAACCGCGGCATACCGGACTTGTCCACGCCTTTGTTGATGAACAGCTGGTTGGCCCGTGCCTGCGGAGGCATGTTGCCGGAGTAGCATAGGTAGATATCCAGCAGTCCGTCACCGTTCACATCGGCCAAACTCACACCCGTTTTCCAGTTATTCGGTCGCCCTGCCACCCCGGCCTGTGCGCTCACTTCCTCAAACCGCATGTCTCCCCGGTTCAGGTATAGGTGGTTAGGGGCCATGTTGCCGGAAAAGTAGATATCGTCCAGACCGTCGTTGTTCAGGTCGCCAACGGCCACGCCGCCGCCATTGTAGAAATACTGATAGGCCAGGATATTACCGTATGGGTTTTCCTGGATGGTATTGGTAAAGCTGATGTGGGTGGTAGCGGCAGGCAACAGGCTGAAGAGTGCTGGAACGGCCGCTGCGTCAGTTGCGGGCTTCCCCTCCTGCACGGTGCGGCTGTCTTCCTGGCAGGCAGCAAAAGTAACGAGGGCCGAAAAGCAAAGTAAACGTAGGGTGATGAAGCGGTAATACATGGAGCTAAAAGTGTAGGCTAATATTAACTAAATCTGCACAGGAATGCAATGCTGGTCAGGAGGGATTATTTAGGCTATAGCTGTTGATTGGGAAGTTTGAAACGTTTCAGTTCTTGACTATTTTGATACTTGAGTGCCTGTTCCGCTGCCAGGCATGCAAGACATACACGCCAGGCGGCAACCTGTTCCCGACACTGCAACCACTGCCGCATTCTCCGGCTTCTAGCTGCTTGCCCACCAGATCTGTGATGGTATAATTAAACGTTTCCGCAGCCTGTAGCTGCAGTGTTTCCCGAAAGGGGTTCGGAGCATAGCTAAAAGCCAGTTGCCCATGCGCTGAAACGCTGCTTACCACACCCATGGCATCGCCGTAAAGGATGCCGCGCCCTGAGGTAGCCACGTATACCCGCCCAAAGCGGCGTGGGTCTCCGGTGATGTCGTTCACGCCGCCATATTGCTGGTGCGCCATGTTGATTTTAACCCACGTCTTCCCCGCGTCATCCGACCGATAAAAACCCGTCTGCTGGTTCACACTGCCAGCGATAAATACGGCCGGGTATGGCTGCCCCTCGGCGGCCTTTCCGAATCCGACGTGCGAGGCTTCCTGCACCCCCGCAACCTGCTGAAAACTTTGGCCGCCATCGGAAGAATGGTACAGACCACCGGTGGGGTTGGTGAGCCAAAGCGCGCGCTCCTGCCCAAATACGGACTTTAAGTTAGCCCGCCTCAACTGCCATTCAGGCACAGCAGGCAACCCAGAAGCTGCTCTGGAGAAGGAGGCACCGCCATCGCTGCTCACCAGCACCTGCCCGGACGTGGCATCATAGGTGTAAAATCTGGCGCTGTTCACGCGGTCGGCAACGGGCTTGAGATTGTTTCTGGAAACCCCGGCAGCCTGGTTCCAGGTATTGCCCTTGTTGCGGGAATAGAAAATATTGCTGCTTCCTCCCGGTGCCCATACCATTGTGCTGCCATCCGCGCTCACGGCCACTGAACCTCCGCCTGAGGCACCCAGGGGTGCGCTGGCAAAGGCCTGCCAGGTGTTCCCGCCATCCGTAGAGTACGCGCCATACTTCCCCTCCTTGTTGTTATGTATCCGTGCCATAAAGGTGGGTTGGAGCGCTGCAAAATCGAGGCTGGTGTTTGTGCCATAGGCGGGGGAAAAGCGGCCAACTGCTGGGGAGGTATCCAAGTCATCGTGCCGGAACCCGTCGATATCTCCCAGCGCACTTAGCAAAGGGGCACCCGCAGGCGGACTAATCAACTGCAGCGGCACGGTTTCCTCCAGTCCCCTGTTCTGGAATGTCCAGGTGGTCGGGGCATTGCCTTCGCTTGCGGTCAAGTTGTTTGTCTGGTATACCCCATACCCTGTCGTAAACCATGCTTTATCAAAATCATAGGGGTCCAGGGCCACATCCCCGATCCAATGCGGGGTAGAAGCCGCTGCATAAGGCGCCAGGCTGTGGTCGAGGGAGGCAGTGGCGAGGAGCGGCTTCCAGGTGGCGCCACTGTCTTTGCTGAGGAACACCTCGTCGCGCGGCCACCACCGGTTGAGGGTAGAAACCAGCAGGGTGCCCGGCTGCTGCGGATCGAGCGCAAGACCGGTATAGCCACCCTGCCCTGCCGGCGGGCTGATGTTGGTCCACTGCCCGGTAGCGGGGTATAACCTCCAGACAGCACCCGCCGTGACGTTGTTTGGGCCGGGGCCGTTACTGTAAGTAAGGTAGAGCGAACCATCGGATGCCAGTGCAGCCTGGTGCGGCATGTTAGCCGTTGGGGCACCTGCAACCGGTTGCCAGCTGTTGCCTCCGTCCATACTTTTGTAAAGGTTAATCCCTTTTTGCAGCACTCCCACATAAAGCGTTGGCATGGCTTTTCCCTGCGTTCCACTGGCTGCATCCAGTAGCACAAAGGAAATGCCACCTGAACCTACCGGCGACGCTGCCACCGGAAAACCACTTACCTTGCCCCAAGTTGCACCCCAGTCCACGCTTTTCCAGAGCCCATCTGTGCTGGAACCCAGAAAAAGAATATTGCCCTGGTTGGGGTCTACCTGTAGCCGTTCTCCTGTTGACCGGCCGTCCTCATTGCCGCCCAGCTTGATGGGCAGGTTGGATCGGGCCCACGTGGCTCCCCTGTCAGAAGAGGCAAATAAGGCAGCTGTGCCAGCCCACGACGGGGTATAAAGCCCTGCGGCCAGGTACACCCTGTCAGGATCGGATGGATCCGGGGCCAGGCTCAGCACACCTGTTAGATTTTCCTCAGCAGGGCCCAATTGGTCCGTCAGCGGTATCCAAGTGGCAGTTGCTGCTTCCCATCGGTAGGCACCTCCCACATCCGTGCGGGCGTACAAAAGATTGCGCGCATTCGGATGATATATCAAGCCCGTCACAAAGCCCCCACCCTGTATCTGCACGTTCTTCCAGGTATAGGCTTCAGGGGCTTGTGCCCATCCCGGAAAGCATATGGCCAGCATCACCCCTGCTGTCACTATTGTAAGAAGGGTCCTCCTCATCGTGTATGTTACCTGAGGCATAGCGTATAATCTGGTTTCATCATGGATTGCTTGAGAGTGACATAGGCAAGCAGCACTTCTGCCAGTTCTACTACAATCACTCCTGGGTTTATCGCTTCACCACTTTCACGGCGCCCTGCCGGTCAGTTCGGACGGTGTACACGCCGGGCACCAGTTGGCCTAAGTACACGGATACTTCTGTTGCGCCTGCCTGCTGCTCGTGCACCAGTACGCCCAGGGCGTTGTATACCTTCACATGGTCGATGCGGGTATTGCTTTGGAGCGTCAGTTTGTCCTCTACCAGTGTGGGGTAAGCCTTGAAGCTACGCGTTGGAGCGGGTTTGTCCCAGAAGCCGGTTGGGTTGCCTGCCTGCCCCTGCCGCACATAGGTGCTCAGCACCGGCATTTCATCCAGCGTGAGCACGTAGTCATGGGCAAACATTTTCTTCCACAGGTCCAGGGAGTTGTATTGGCTGCTACGGGTATAATTGCCATACCAGGGCATGTACCACGACCAGGCGGCACCGTCGCGCACCAGGTTATCCACGTCCGGGAAGGAACCCACTTCGCTTAGGGCCAGCATTTTTTTCCCGCCGTAGCGACTGTTCATGTCACCAAACTCCAGCGTCTGCGAGCCGTGGTCGCCGTCTTTGTAGATATCACGCCCCACAATGTCCACGTAGGCATCTCCCGGGTACCAGGCATCATCGTTTGGCTCCCGCGTCCATACCCAGAGCAGGTTTCGCAGGCCGTGGTGGTGCACCATGCGCGCATACATTAGGCGCCACAAGGCCTTCAGCGGCTCCGGCCCTTTGGCGCCCCACCAGAACCAACCGCCTGCGGCCTCGTGCAATGGACGCCAGATCACCGGCACGTTTTGGCTCTGCAACTCCTTCAGCATTCCGGCGATGTAATCGATATCGGCCAGCATGGATGCGTACTCCGGGCTATTCACATCCGACACTTTGGAAATATCGAAGGCCGTGCCGTTGGGCTTTGACGTGTTTCGGGTATAAAATTCCTCGGTCGCGCGGGAAGGGTCGCGCCAGTGCCACATCAGCGCCGGGATGCCGTTTCGGGCATACCAGTTCCGGGCATCCATGAGAGGCTCCCGGTCGTTGTACCAGGTATAGTTTCGGCCGCTGTGCATAAAGTCGATGCCCACCAGGGCAGGCTCTTTGCCGGTATTTTGCTTTAACCAATTCACCTCGTCCATGCTTTGGAGGGTCATCACGCCGGAGATAATCTTTGTGCCGTAATTGTCGAGCAGGAAATCGTAGAGCGCTGTTGCCTCCGGGGTGGGATTCGGCGTAACAAGCGTCTGGTTCAGATGAAAGCGGTTGGTTCCGTCCACTTGCTCAAGCTCGAGGTAATCCACGTTAATCCACCCCCACGACTTGATGATTTTGATGGTGTGCTGCCCGGCAGTCAATTTCTGGGCACTCACCAGCTTTTGGGTGCTGTACTGCGTACTTTGCTGCACAGCAAAATCCAGGGTGTTGCCGTCTAATTCTAACTTGTTGATCTTATTGCCACCGGGCGCGGCAACTCTTAAGTGAATGTTGTAGAAGCCTTCATTCGGCAGGTTCACGGCAAAGCTCAGGTTGCCCTCGCCCTGTGCCACGGCGGCATTTCCGGAGCAACCCGCACAGCTTAATTTGGCAGCTCCATTACTCAGAGAGGCGTCTTCGGCCTCATAACGTTGCGCCTGCACCTGACTGGTGCCTGATAGGGCCAAAAAAAGGCAGCACAGCAACTGGAAAGTTTGTTTCATGGATATAACTGCTTTCGTTTAGGTATGGATGCTGCAAACAATTGATCCAAGCATCCATCGAATTTTTCACAGAGGGTATTTAAAGTAATAAGCCTCTGTAAAAATTACAGAGGCTTACCGAGTTTACCATTATATGAAGTTATTTAAGTCCGATGTGATCATAGTGCACCACGCCAGCCCAACCAGCAGACTGGAACATGACATCGCCGATCGTGGCAGGGCTGCCCATATCAGCCAGCGGAATGCTGTAGGTTGTCCACTCTCCCTCCACAATCTTGAAAGTATAAGGAGTCCCATATTTCTCATTCACCACAATGTTCATCGTTCTTCCACCACTGCCGGGCTCTCCGTAGGCCGAGAACACGAAATGGGTATAGCTTGCTGTGGATAGGGCGGTGTTGTTGTGCAGGCGTATGGCATCATAGCTGCCATCATACGTTTTCTTGGCTGCGAACTCGCCTTGCCGCACACGGGCAGTGCTTGCCCAGTCGGCTGCGCCTCCCCAGCTGTAGTTGTCCCAGCCAGCGGCTCGGGCATCGGTATACATCGGGTATGGCAAGGCGGCCAGTGGCGGCAGGTCTCCGGCAATCTGGATGCCCATCGTGGACTCCACCTGCTCTCCTGAAAGCACTTCCAGCTTGATTTTACCTTTGCCGGCTTCCGCAGGCACCATCACCACCAATTGTGACTCTGTTTTGCTTACGAAGTCCTTTACTGCTCCTGTTACGCCGTTAAAATACACGCCGGTGGCCAGGTCCAGGTTCGTACCTGTGATGGTGAGGTTAGCACCGCGCTCTACCGGTGTTGGCGCCAGGCCCGTAATAGTGGGCAGGGTCACCGTCAGTTCCTGCTCCGTTACAATCACCAACGGCTCTGTGCCGCCCGTCAGGAAAACTAACCTGCCGGATTTGGCTTTTGCCGGCACCTGCAGCACTAACTCGTTCATGCCCTGGCTCACAAAGGTTTTCACGGTGTCCTTCTCGAACAGCACGCCTTTTACCCAATTCAGGTAGTTGCCCGTTACGGTGATGTTGGAGCCCGGACGCGCTTCCGGCGTCATGGAGGCGATGGTTACCGGCACCTCGAAGCTGAGGATGGTCTTGGATACCACATCGCCTTGGGGCGCTTTCAGCGTTACGAGGCCCTCGCCCGCTTCCTGCGGCACCGTCAGCACGATCAGTTCTGCGGTATGCTCCTTGAAACTGGCCTTTGGCACAGTTACGCCGGGTAGTTCAATGGCCTCCACTTTGTTCAGGTTATACCCGATAAAGCGAATGTCCTGGCCGTGCTGCACGCCTGATGGCCCAAAGCTCAATAGCGTTACCTGCCCATTGCTCGGGTCGACGTCCGCATCATCCTCGCAGGAGGTCAGGAAGCCCGTGAAGAGCGCCAGGAATGCCAGCACCAGCAGCTTTACATTATATCTATTTTTCATATCCGATTTTTAAAGGTGAAGGGTTACTCAGCTTTTTTTGGTACCACGCGCATGTTGTCCAGCGCAAAGTTGGCCTTAACTGCCAGCGGACCGCTGAAGTGGAAAGACACGCCGTAGCCGTTCGGGTTGTAAGCAAACGATTTGTTAGCTGTGTAGAAGTTCTCGAACGGGATGCTCACAGTCTCCCACTTGCCTTTGGTGTCCACGTTTGGCTTCCAGGTATAGTTGGTGCTTCCACGCTCGTCCGGCATGTTCGCGCCCATGTACATCTTTATCTCCGCACCGGTTAGCGGGGCAAGGGTGTTGATCTCAAACTTCAGCTCGTAGTCGCCTGGGTTGGCCAGTGCTGCGGCAGGGATATTCTTGGTTTCCTTAGCCGCGTCGCTGGTGGAAGTGCCTACATACATCTCGAACCACGCCCATGCACCCAGGTCACGCTTGATCCGGATAAACTTGCCGTTGATGTTGCTGATGTCCGCGTCAGAGGCTTTGATATAGTCCGGCCCGTGCCACAGGCCTGCTAGGCCACCATCGAAGCTGGCGATGATGTTGCGGTTATCGCGGAACCAGAAATCTGACTCTGTTTCCCCGAAGTTGGTGGTCACCGTGATCGGACCAGGCTGCGCGCCTTCCGGCACTCTCACCTCAATCAGGTTGTCTTCCAGCGTCACCACTTCCCCTTCTACCCCACCGGTAAAGGTCACTTTCACGGGCTCATAGAAAAAATTGCCCGAAATCGTGGCTACCTCGCCGGTATTCACATACTCGCTCTGCATTCTGGTAATCACCGGCTCGCTGATGTCCACCACAAAGTCGTGCAGCAGCGAATCACCGTTGGCGAAGATAATCTTCATCTGGTTGGTGATGTTGTTTGGAATGTTGGTCGGTACGCGGGAAATAATGGTGGTGTTGGTGATAAACGTCGGCGTTAGCACCGCCTGCTGGTCGTTGAACCACAGTTCTCGGGCCTTGCCCAGGTTCTGCCCCATGATGGCCACCATGTTGCCCTGCCCTGCTTTGGCAACCAGGGAGTCTGAGGCATCGGGGCGGGTTACTCTGATGTAGCTAACTGTAGGCTTGCCATTGTTCGGCAAATCCTCATCTTCTGAGCAGCCTGCGAAAATCCCTGTCATCGCAAATGCGATGAACAGGAACAACAGGGATTTATAATTGAATTTCATATCGTGTTCTAATTTAAAGTGCAGCAATGTTACTTTCCGAAATCATATGGAACAGGCTCGTCGCGCAGGCTTGGCGCCTGGCTCGCTTCAGAGGCCGGAATCGGCAGCAGGAAGTTACCTGAGTTGGCCGTGGCGGTTCTTTCGGCAAACCACGTGGTTTTAGCAAAATCCCACGAAGTAGGGTTCGGCATGCGGTTCGGGTGCACCACAAATAACCCTCGGTCCTGGTTGTTGATGATGCTGTAGGCTCTTTCCGGATTGTAGTAGTGCAGCCTTACCAGGTCGTACCACGCCAGGCCTTCCATCGCGAACTCTTTCATGCGCTCCTCAAAGATATCCTGCCAGGTCAGTGCGCCTTGGTGTGCCGGAAGCCCCGCTCTGTTCAGGATTTTGTTGAAATAAGCCAACGCCTGGGCATCGGTGGTCGATTGGTTGTTGCCAAGGGCAGCCTCCGCGTAGATAAGGTACATTTCTGCCAAACGCAGCATGTAGGTATCGTTCGGGTAACGCTGTGCCATGGCCTGTCCGCCTACGTCAGCAGCCTTGCCCACCACATACTTCTTGATGTTAGCGAAGCTGTTGTCCGCCGTGGCAGCCGGTGCCGGGAAGATCAGTTGCTGCTCTTTCTGGTTGCCGTCCGCGTCGCGCACCGTCTGCGAAATCTCCGGATAATGGAAGCCAGGCAACATCCAGGTGGCCTTCAAACGCTCATCGTTCGTGAAGCCGTCTTCGAAAAGCCCGTCGTACAGGCTCAGCATCCACCAGGATGCGCTGAGGTCACCGCCCCAGCCATCGCCGTTGGCAATGTCGTTGCTGTAGGTTATCTGCGATACCATGGTGTTGGCATAGCCGTAGTTGGTCGTGAACACCCACTGCTGCTCAAACAGCGACTCCACGTTGTTGTCGTATGGGTAGCGGAACAAGTCTGCGTACTTTGGCAGCAGTGCGTTGCCGCTCATGGTAATTACCCGGTCAGCGTAGTTCTTTGCCTGATCCAGGTACTCCTGGTTCCTGCTTCCGCCACCGCCGCCAACACCTGCTCTGGTCAGGTACGTGCGGGCCAGCATCCCCTCAGCCGACCATTTCGTGATCCTACCCAGTTGCACCGCCTTAGCCGGCAGGTTCTCAGCCGCGTACTGGTAATCTCTGGTGATAAACTCCCAAACACTCTCTACAGTATTTCGCTTTATGCCGGCACTGTTGAGCAGTTCCAGGTTATTCTCGATGATCGGCACCGGGCCGTAGTTCATCACCAGCAAGGTGTAAGCGGTGGCACGCATGAAGCGGGCCTCGGCAATGGCATGGCGCTTGATCTCATCCGACACACCAGGACCGGCATAGCGGTTGATGTTCTGGATGAGCGTATTGGCCTGCCCTACCACAATATAAAAGGCGCGGTAGGCTTCGCTGTTAGAGGTAGAAACCTCCGTCGTGTTGAACAATACGTCGTCTCTATACCCCCAGGCGCGGAACGCGGTTCCGGCCCGAAGGTCGCCAAGCGCCCAGGAGGCCTTGTCTACGTAGTCTTTCCATACCACGCTGTAGAGCGGGGCTGAGGCTGCCAGCACCTGGTCGTTGGTTTTAAAGAAATTGGCGTCTACCAGGGTGTCTTGCGGCGGGCGCTCCAAAAACTCCTTCTCACAGCCCGAGAAAACGGAAAGTGCCATGAGCGCACCGATATATAAATATTTATTTTTCATTTTTCTTGTCGTCTAGTGTTAGAAATCAATGCCAACGTTCACAGAGTAGATCGGCGTCAGTGGGTAGCGACCGTAGTCCACGCCAATGGCAGCGTTGCCTGCGTTTGCGTTCGCACCTACATAAGAACCAACTTCCGGGTCATAGCCTGAGTAGCCGGTGATGGTATAAATGTTCTGTGCGCTTACCCCGATGCGGGCCCCCTTGATGTACTTCAGCCTCTCAATGGCCGCTGTTGGCAGGTTATAGTTCAGCGTCACGTTTTTCAGCCTTACAAAAGAACCGTCTTCCACATACTTGTCGGTATGGCGCTGGAAGTTGTTGTTCTTGTTACCGCCCGACATTCTGGCCACATTCGTTCCGGGGTTAAGCAGGTATGGGTTTCCTTCTTCGTCCACTGCTACCTTGGCGTAGTCGAAGGCACCAATGAACAGGTTACGGCCGATGTTGATGTTGTTCGGGTTTGAGTTCTCGTTGCGCAGGTAGTTGTAGATATCGTTGCCGATGGTGCTGGTGATCAGCACGCTCAGGTCGAAGCCTTTGTACGAGAAGTTGTTCGTTAGACCGGCATAGTATTTTGGCCACGGATTTCCGATGAACGTCTGGTCCTCGCCTGTGATGATGCCGTCGCCGTTGATGTCACGGTACTTCACATCTCCTACCCAGATGCTGTTCTCTGCGATCGGGAATTCCACGCCGTTGTTATCGGCTGGCAAGGCGCTGTTCTGCAGCTCCTCCAATGATTGGAAGATACCATCCTCTACGTAGCCATAAAACAGCCAAGGTGCCTGGCCCACCACAGAACGCTGTGTCCAGTTGTTCATCCACCAGTTGATGCGGTCGATCTGGCTGTTCTCAGAGGTC
The DNA here is from genome assembly GCF_054482735.1 of Pontibacter sp. CAU 1760. Taxonomy (NCBI): domain Bacteria; kingdom Pseudomonadati; phylum Bacteroidota; class Cytophagia; order Cytophagales; family Hymenobacteraceae; genus Pontibacter; species Pontibacter sp. CAU 1760. Next base: position 278,947 of record NZ_JBTLRL010000003.1, on the reverse strand, counting down.
AAGCTCTTCAACTCTGTCTTGAAATGCGAGATGTTAAAGTTAGAAGACCAGTTGAAGCTACCGTTGTCTATGTTAACCGTGTTCAGGGTAAGGCTCCAGCCTTTGTTCTGCAAGGATCCGATGTTTACTGTCGGTGCCTGGATAGAACCGTTTCCGTTGGTACCCATGTACCAAGGCAGGGCGCTCTGCATGATCAGGTTATCGGTGTCTTTGATATAGTAATCGGCCTCCACCTGTATTCTGTTATCGAACAAGCCCATTGTAACACCGAAGTTGTTTGTCTTCGTCTCCTCCCACTGGTAGTTCGGGTTCGGATATCTGTTGGGTATAAAACCGGTTCCCCAAGGCGTTGGGCCCGGAGCAAGCGTGCCATAGATAGCACCGCCGCCACCTTGTGTACCTGTCAGGCCGATCTCATAGCGCAGGCGCAGGTCACTCACGAAGCCTACGTTAAAGAAATCCTCCTCCGAAACTCTCCAGGCCGCTGACACAGAAGGGAAATAACCCCATCTGTTTTCCGGACCGAAGTTCACGGAGCCATCTGCGCGGAAGTTACCCTGCACGATGTAGCGGTCGCCGAAGTTGTAGATGATACGGCCGAGGTATGATTCCATAGCCCAATCGCCCTGGCCACCACCGGCAACGCTGGTCAGCACGTCGCCTGCGTTCAGGTCAATCACATCGTTTGTCTGGAAGCCGCGGCGCTCACCAGACAGGTTTTTCCAAAAAGACTCCTGCGATTCGTGCGTAGCCATCAGGTTGATGCTGTGCTTGCCGAATTGCTTGCGGTACTGCAGCATCTGGTTCCAGTTCCAGTAGGTATTCAGGCTGTTGTTGTTGTTCATTACAGCAACCGTGTTTTGCTGATAACCGAACTGGTAGGTTGGCAGGAAATAAGTGGAGTTGGAAAAGCCTATGTTTCCGTTCACAGAGGTGCTGAAATCCAGGTCATCCGTGATTTTGAAGCCTAACGTCAGGCCGCCTAGCAGTTGCCGCTTAGTTAGCTCGTTCAATGTCAGGTTGGCAAGTCCGATAGGGTTTGGTGGCGTAAACTGTTCTGCCGTGTTGTTGCTCACGTTACCGCCGCCATACGTACCGTTCAGGTTTCTCACCGGGATGTGCGGTGGCAGCTGGATGGCACGCGTAATGATATCAGACTGCGTCGTGGACAGCTGCTCGTCTGTCTGCGCATAGTTGAAGTTACCTTTGATCGAAAGCCACTTTTTTGCTTGGTTATCCAGGTTCAGGCGCACAGAGTAACGCTCGAAACCAGAGCCCAGGGCGATACCCGCTTGGTTCAGGTATTCACTTGACAGGTAATAAGTTGTCTTGTCGCTACCGCCGCTCAGGCTCACCTGGTGCTTCTTCATCGGTGCGCTCGTGAAAAGCTCTTTCTGCCAGTCGGTGCCCCCGCCCAATAGCGAAGGGTCCAGGAAATCTTCCCGAACGTTTCCTCCCGCAATGGATTTATATTCGTTGTCCATTTGGGCATACTGGCGCAGGTTCATCACCTCCAGTTTTTCTGGCGCCGTCTGGATGCTGTGCAGGTAGGTATAGTTGATGCGTACCTCGCCGCTCTTACCGCGCTTGGTCGTGATCAGTACCACACCGTTTGTAGCCCGGGATCCATACAGAGCCGTGGCTGATGGTCCCTGCAGGATCTCCATGCTTTCAATATCAGATGGGTTCAGGGTAGAGAGTGGGTTTGAGCCAGAAGGTGACGTAGATCCCGGGATCTGCACCCCGTCAATCACGTAAAGGGGCTCGTTAGTACCGTTGATAGAGTTTACCCCGCGGATGTTCACAGAGATACCGCCGCCGGGCGCACCTGTGTTCTGCGTCACATAAACACCGGCAGCACGCCCTTGAATTGCCTGCTCAATGGTGGTGTTCACTGTTTTCTCTATCGACGCGGATGAAATTGTGGACTGCGCTCCCGTCAGTTCGCTCTTTCTGATCTCGCCATACCCTGTTACTACTACCTCATCCAGCATTTTCTGGTCAGGTCTCAGTGTCACGTTGATGGTAGAGCGGCCATTAACAGGCACCTCCTGCGTCATGAAGCCAATATAGGAGATCACGAGTGTTGCGTTGCTGGCAGCCTGTACCTGGAACTGGCCATTTGCATCCGTGATGGCACCGGCAGAAGTACCCTTCACACCAATGCTTACACCCGGCAGCCCCTGGCTGTCCTCTGATGATACTACTTTTCCGCTAACGGGCTGCGGCGTCTGGGCGAACGCGGAAACGCACTGCATAAAGAGAAAAAACAGCATCAAAGGAGCTATCTTCCATATGCCCTGCGATTCACATTGGGGGTATTTCAGGAAATTCCCCCGGTTGTTGTACATGTGTTTCATCATGCTTAGAGTTAATTAGTAAAGGTTAAATTTTGTGTGTCAGATTCAGGGCACATATTGCCCTGTTAAGTATGCCTGTGGCAATGCTATTTCTACTGGTTGAGTTAGCTTATGCCAACGTTGGCATAAGATTAGGTATTTTAATTTTAATTCACAAGTGATTGCTTCCTCAATAATCTTTAGATTTTATCCCTAGTTCAGGATGTTTTTTGACTGCAGCTTATGTAAACAACTCATACCCTGCTATTTAATGACGGTTTATATGATGGAGCACGTTCGTTAAAAAGCTGCTGCTTTTCTAAACTGCTTCATGAATTATCCTGACAAGCACTGAAACAAAGATAGATAGAACCATGACCCGTGAGTAATACAATTTTATCAAATCCTTTATCCAATTGGCGCATTGCACAGGCTTTAGTGTGCAATCAATCACAAGTAAACCTGCATTGCATCCCTCGTTCCCATGTGGAGAGGCTTTTTTTTAGATGAAGCGATTTGTAATTCGCACTCATACCCTCTATTCTCTGGCATGGCGTCGCGAACTGAATTTGTCAATGCTCTTGGGCAAATCTCCTCCATCACTAATACTCATTTACCACTGCCCCAAACCTTCCTGGCCGTGGCCTGCTCCAAACAACTTCCTTTCGTTAACAAAACCATTCCCTGCCTCTTTTTCCAACCAAGTCTGGCATACAGATCAGACAGCGCTAAGCTTTGTTGCTATCACTAATGTAGCAGCTTATGTCATAAGGCAGGGGTATCAGATGTTTCCAATGTAAGCCTAACTTGTTAACAGGGCGTTTAAAGCGTTTACAGGCACTTTTCAAGTACTTAACAGGGCTTTCTTAAGTCGGGAAGGAGGGCTTTCTTAAGTCGGGAAGGAGATTGTTTGCTTTTGGAGCAAGGGATATGCAGGCCAAACTATGGGTACTACAACTCATGTTACCACCCTGAGAAATGCGCTTCCCAAAGCAGTGCTATCACGACCCTGAAGTTATAGATTGTATAAATCACGAAAGGGACCTTACGCCAAAAAGCCACTCTGTCTCAGAATGCGGCTACAACACCGTTGAGACAGGGTGGCTTATTGGCAAAGGGGTATGAAATGTTAGTGCTGCGCTGTCGCGGTGCCAGTCAAGACCTGCGCGGCTTGCAGTGCCTCGTAAACCTGCTGGGCAAGAAAGGCGGCTCCCTCCTCGTTCGGGTGGATGCCATCGTAGGTTAGCGCGGCTTTCCCGATAAAGGGGGTATAAGCGTCGATGGTCTGTACGCGGGTTTTGCGGGCAATTTTCTGCACGGCAGGGAGTATCTCCTGCTTCACGATCGTCTCGTTGATACCCCACTTGTCTTCAAAAACCGGTATCGGGTACAGGAGGTATACCTGCGGCTGCGAAGGCAGTTTTTTGAAAGATTTCACAAACGCCTTATAATCTTTCACGAAATCCTTTTTGTACTTCCAGTTCTGCGGCTTGGAATCGTTAGTGCCTAGTTTGATGATGACAATAGCTGGGTTCCAGGCCTGCACCTGTTCGTACTTTGCCTCATTCCAGTACGGGAAATCGCCCTTCTTGAGTAGCGTGCGGCCACTAACGCCAAAATTCTGAACCTCGTATTGCTCTCCCAGCAGCTCCTGCAACTCCTGGGGGTATGTCTGCTTCAGGCCATGCCCCTCCGTGATGCTATTGCCAACACAAGCCACTTTTACTTTCGACTGGCCCACAGACGGAAAGGCAAAAAGGAGGCTCACCATAAAGGCGGCCAGCATACCGGCGCGTATTTTTTTCATCAGTTTATACATGCTATGTGCTTCTAAGATATTCTGTCCGAAGGCTTTTCGTGCACTCCGTTCTTTAAAGTTCTCTTACCCAGATGTTTCGGTACTGTACTGGGTTGCCATGGTCCTGCAACGAAATGGGGGCCTTGCCGTGCGGTGTATACTGTGGCAGTCCGATGTACTCTGTCGGGCCTTTCAGCTCCACGTTGTTTTGCACCAGCACGCCGTTGTGCAGCACTGTTACCCGGGCTGGCGTAAACAGGCTACCATCTTCTTTAAAGCGTGGCGCGGTATAGATAATGTCGTAGGTGTTCCACTCGGTAGGCTTGCGCATGGCGTTTACAAGTGGGCGGTGCTGCTTGTAGATACTTCCCGCCTGCCCGTTGGAATAGGTGCGGTTGTTATAGTTGTCCAGTACCTGCACCTCATAACGGTCCTGCAGGAACACGCCGCTGTTTCCCCTCCCCTGGCTGGTACCTTTCACTTCATCGGGCGCACTCCACTCCAGGTGCAGCTGAAAATCCCCGAATTCCTTTTTGGTGGAGATATCGCCTTTCCCCACCACGAAATGATTGTCCGTTACTTTCCACTTCGCTTCCCCACTGCCATCTTTGGCTTTCCACTGCGAGAGGTCTTTCCCCCCGAAGAGCACAATCGCATCTGCAGGAGCATCGGTGCTGGTAGCACCCGGCGCTACAACGCGTACTTCAGGTTCCCAGAACTCTGTCATTTCCGGCACCATCTTGGGCGGTTTCGGCACTTCCTGCGCCTGCACGTTGGTAAAAGATAACAGGCCCAGGGCCACGGCTGCCAAAGCAGCTTTATGAAGCGAAATGGATTTCATATCGAGTTGTTGTGTTTCTTAAGTGCTCTACTTCTTTAGGATAAATACTGCTGGGGATTACTTCAGGGAGTTGATCCAGGTGGCTATCTTCATGGCCTCTGCTTCCGGCACCTGCGGCATAGGCGGCATCGGTGTGGCATAGTCTGGCCAGTTAGACGGCTTCGGCTCATGTATCAGCTGCACGATCTGCTTATCCGTGTACTTGCGCTTGGCCACTTCCCGGTAGGCCGGTCCAACTTGTCGCTTATCGGTGTTGTGGCAGGCCAGGCAAGTGTTTTTTGCCAGCAACGGCTTGATGTCCTTCTCATAATCCAAGGCTTGCTGTTTTGGCTTTGCAGCTGCCTGGCTTGTTGGCCCATCGCCTTTCAACTTTGTAGCGGCTGTCGCTTTTGAAGGAGCCTTAGACGCGGTGGCTTTTTTCTGGGATGCCGTTCCGGAATTGCGTGTGCTCACGTCCTTCAGGCTCAGCTTTTCGCCATCCGGAATGTTGTTGAGGGTATAATAGCCTTGCGGGTGCACGAGGGTATAGTAGTTATCCTTTGCACGGACACCGTCCAGTTTCAGCAAGTGGATATAGCCCGGCCGTAAGCCGTCCACCACGATACGCGCTTTCATCCCGTCATCTGACACCTTCACGCCCTTGATTGGGTTCTGCTTCAGGTTTATCGGTGGGCTGCCATACACGGCATGGTACTTAAAGGTATAGCTGTCTACGGCGTAGGAAGCCAGATCCTCCGCCGATTTTTTATCTACCGGCTTGGTGAACTCGATCTCAAATCCGTCTGGCATGGCCCGTACCGTACGCATCTCAAACGGTATTTTATTGTTCCATACCAGGCGCTGCAGCCCTTCGTTGGCTTCGCCGGCAGAGCCCCAGCCACGGTTGGTCTCTCCTACAAACAGGGAACCGTCCGGTGCCCAGGCCATGCGCAGCACCCCTGACTGGAAGCCGCTGCGGAAGTCGAAGGCAATACCCTGGTACTCCCCTTTGACTTTTTCCATGAATACGCGCATGATCTTGCTTTGCCCCTGGTCACCGACCAGCAGTTGCCCGCCAAAAGGGCCAAAGTTATCTTCCGGAATCTTCACGATCTCGGAGTTTGAGATGCCCAGGATGCCATGCGGGAGCCATACTGCGGGCAGCTGCAGTTCCGGCAACTCCTTTTTCATGTCATACATGGTCTTGAACTCCTCGTTCTGTATGTTCTCCGGCTTGATAGACTCTCCTTTCGCGTCAAACTCCAGGCGCGGGTTGATCCTGGCGTATATCTGCTCCGCTTTCATTTTCACCGGAGAATCCGGGCGTCCTGCCCAGGTCAGGCCAGCGGGATGCACCGTAAAGCTGCCTTTTTTCACTTGCCAGATACCTCCGGAACCAACCCAGTCGCCCTGGTTCTCGGCGTAAAACAACTCCCCGTCAATCATGCCCAAACCGGCAGGCGAGCGCAGGCCAGTAGCCCACGGCTCCATCTTGCCGTCTTCGGTGATGCGCATCATCCAGCCACGCATCGGCACCAGGCTTTTAGCATGCCACCAGGGGTCAGGAAAGCCTAAGTTGGCCGACACGAAGAACGAACCGTCCGGCGCGATCTTCGGCCCAAAGCTGTACTCGTGGTAGTTACCCGACAAAGGCCAGGCATACACGGTCTCAAATGAATCGGCTTTGCCGTCGTGGTCTGTATCCGTCAGTTTGGTCAATTCACCGCGCTGGGCGGCGTATAGGGCACCGTCCTTGTAGGCCAGGCCCAGCACCTCATGCAGGCCGGAGGCGAACTTGCGAAAGTAAGGCCGGGCGCTCGTGGGGTTCTCCACGATAAAGATGTCGCCCCGACGGGTAGACACGCCCAAGTCGCCGTTTGGCAGCACAGCCAGGCCGCCTACCTCCAGCAGGGTGCCCTCGGGCGAGCTGATGCGCATTATCTTAAAAAAGTCTTCCTCCATCGGTGATTCCTGTGCCTGCGCTATCTGCCCAAATCCGACAAACAGGCCAGCTGCCACCAACGCGCTCTTCAGTATATTTTTTCTGCTATGTTTCATAAGTCAGTTCTATTGCTCTAAAATAAGATAGAATAGGTCAGCTTCTCACGCACCGGTACCAGCAACTCTTGTTTGCCCTCGCTGCTGCGCACTATTGGCTTTGCTCCGCTCGTATCATCCAGTCGCACATAATAGGCCTTGCCGTCTACGGTGTACATGGATTTGCCAGCCTCCTCAATTTTGCTTCCGGTCGCCAGGCGCACATACAACTGGTCGGCGGGTTGCTGCAGGCTTATCTCACGCTTCAGGCCTTTTCCGTTTTCCAGTACCGTGATGGCATCGTGCACCCGGGTGCCGTACACATCGTAGCGGAAGGTCGGTTCGTTGTTTTTGTTCAGGCTATACCCGCGCTGCCGGTAAGAGGTCCCCGTGGTGTCGGTAGCCCAGGCAGCCTGGGCCGATGGCAACTTTGCAATCGAAAGGGTCGGTTTGCCGAAGTGCTGCACAGAGCCAATGGCCCGCGAAGAGCCGTCACCGCGATCGTGCCACATAGGGGTGGCATCCAGGAAGCCGCCGCGCCACAATTGCACCAGTGTGCCGTAATCCATGTCATAGGTATAATGCAGCTGCTCAGGGCTCCCCACCGATACGGCGTGCGTGACACGGTATTTGCCCGGTAAATCAATAAAACTGCGCAGCACCGGCTTCTCTTTCGGGTCTACCAAAATCGGGTCTACCACATCCGTCAGCCCTACTTCCTTATCACTGATGAGGTACTCGCGCAAGTCGGGCCCGGAAACGTAAAGCGCCAGGTTTGGCTTGGCCCACTCCACGTACTTGGCGTAAGCCAGTTCAAAAGGAACTTCACCGGCTTGGAGTTGCACACTGCCTTCTCCCTCCCAAGGGTTCATCGGCACCACCGTCTGGTTGTTTACGCGCACCAGACCAGAGCCCCCTGGCGCAGCAATCCGGAACGTATACTGGCCCGGCTCTTTTATTTTGAGCTTGCCGGTATAGCGCACCAGAAACTCTTTCGCTTCAGTACCCAGGTTAGAAGTCAGGATACCCGATGGCCCCTCCGCTTCAGGAGGAATGCTGTCATAGCGCGGTTCCTTATCGTGCCTGCCGGGGTATACTTTGTAGCTTAAATCCGTCAGCTCCAACCTTGGCTTCACATAATTGGTTACCTGTATGTTGCGGAACGCCACGGCGCCGTGGTCGCCTTGCAGGCGAAGGGGGCCCTGGGCTACTTCGTTGTTGCCCATCGCACCGCGCGTCGGGCCGAAGAGCTCTACATTCTCATGGATGGTGATGCCGTTCAGCTCAGCCTTCAGTATTTTGGCGTTGGCTGTCTTTTTACCGTTGGCGTCGAAGCGCGGTGCCTGAAACGACACCTTCAGGTGCTGCCACAGCCCCGGTGCCCTGCCTGCATTCTGACGCGGCGCATAGCCCTCAAAGCCCTGCTGCCCCCGCGGGCGGCTATCGTCCCAGCGTTCGTAAATGCCGCCCAGGTTAGCGGCCGACAGGCCGCTTTTTCCCCAGCTGTCTTCCAGTTGCAGTTCATAGCGGCCTTGTAAGTATACCCCGGAGTTTGCTCCCCGGGCCATCATAAAGTCAAGCTCCACATCGGCATCCCCATGCTCGAAGGTGGTATAAAGGTCTTTCCCGTCTCCTGCCCGTTTCGGTGTATTCACCAGGATGCCGGTCCCCTCACTGGTGCGTAACTTGTTATCCTTTTCCAGGTCAGCGGATACCTCACCCACAATCTGCCAGCTTTTCCCCGGATCCCGGAAGGCAGACAGGTCGCGGAGTTCCAGTTTGTTTTGCTGGCTGTATGCCTCCGGTGCCAGGCCCACACAAGCCGCCAAGGCAAGTGTCGCAGCCAGTCTTTTCATTAAAGTCAATCGTAGTTTCGTCATTGTATGCTTTCTGGAAAATCTAAAGTCATTGGTTATACCCCTCGCCGCTTTTGCATGGCAAAACATGTGCTGGCATGTTCATACTGAAGCATTGGCTCCTGCCTCGTTAACAAACAGGTATGATTCAAACGGGAAGCGGTTTGGATTTGCTGGAATATGAAAACCTGATCACCAATAACAAGCCTATTGGCTTGGCGTGTCAGTCGGAATGGCAACGTTGGCATAGCAGGGCCAAAGTAATGTGAGCATAATTTGGACATATGGTCGCCTGCTAGCAAAAAGCTATACCACAAAAAAGCGAATAGTGGTTGAAGCATGCCTGTTTCAGATGAGTGATTCAGCACACAGGAGATGTGCTCTCTTTTATTTCGATTGGTAATGTAGCAGTTTAGTGTGAAAATCACAATAAAAAGTTGGGGAGGGACAATATCCCTCCCCATGCTTGAGAAACTACTCACTTTCTAACATATTCTTAATTTAAAAACGAAAAAAGGCTTTCCGGTGTCACGGCTTGCTTGGCATCTGCCCCGAATGCTATCCTCCGATGCACCGAGAACTAGTGCCTGAACTTTCGCCCTGTCCTTAAAATCAGCCACTTATCAGGAAACAATTGCGCTGGTTACTGTTATGTTTCTTATCAATTAATTAAGATTTGTCTTAATTAATACGGTAACTCCAGCATGTTTTTCCAAAGACCTTTTTTCGCCTCACTCACATTTCTGATACCTACAAATACATGTAGCGGCTTGCAGTATGTGAGTGATTACAGACACAAGGTAATAAATAGATTTGTAATTCAATAACAATTTGTCGATAAATCGATAAATATTTAAAAACTATAGCAATGAAACAGCAATATTGCTCACTAATTAACAAAACAATAAAATATTAGCTAATTTTTGCATACGTTCAAAATCTATTTCGTGTTGATTAGACACTAAATTGTTATAACGATAGCACAAGCATCAGCAGGCAAGTCTTGCTCATCAGACCCGATGTAGTTCAAATGATCGTATGGGTTATCAGGAATTAGGCTGCCGGCTTTCCGCGTATTGCGAGGGGAGAATCTTGTATTCGTCTTTGAAATATTTGGTGAAGTACTTTCGGTTATTAAACCCAACCTTGTAGGCGACCTCTGCCACAGTGAGCTGGCTCTTCTCCAGAAACTGGGCCGCATGCTGCAGCCGGATCTTCCGGATAAACTCCACAGGCGACTGCCCCGTAATCGCCACCAGCTTCTTGTAGAGGTGCACCCTACTCACGCCCAGCTCACGGCTCAGCATTTCCACCGACATGTCGGTATTGGCCAGGTTATCCTCCACCACCTTAATCGCCTTCTGGATAAGCTTGTCGTCCAGCGACACGATCTTCTCTTCGCTTGTCTGCACGCTAATCTTCTTCTCAAACACTTTTTGCAGCTGCTCACGCTGTGTAATGAGGTTGCGGATGCGCGATAGCAGGATTTCGAAACTGAAAGGCTTGGTGATGTAATCATTCGCGCCGATGTTCAGGCCATCCAGCATCTTGTCTTCGGAGGCGTGGGCCGTTAGCAGTACAAATGCGATATGGGACGTGCGCGAATCAGCTTTCACCTTGCGGCAAAAGTCTATTCCGTTCACTTCCGGCATCATCAGGTCACTCACAATCAGGTCGGGCAGGTGTGCCAAGGCCTTCTGCCAGCCTTCTTTGCCGTCCCTGGCCTCGATAATCGTAAAGTGATCTTTCAGGTTTTCCCGCAGGTATAACCTGAAATCCTCGCTGTCTTCTACCAGCAACACCAACGGGGCATTGTCGTGGCCACTGCCCGACACCGGTTTTTCTATGCCCGCAGGCGCTACCTTGTCTGCAGAAAGCAACGAATCCACTTTATCTGCAGGGTTTGGCAGCATTTCCTTCACAGGGATGGTTACCGTAAAGCAGCTTCCCATGTTCGGCGCACTATCCAGGGTAATGATGCCGCCATGGATTTTCACAAACTCCTGGGTGATGGACAGGCCAATTCCGCTGCCCTGATTTACCATACTGCCTGGCACCACATCCCTGAAAAAGCGCTCAAACACCTTTTGATGGTTTTCCCTGGCAATGCCAATGCCGGTGTCTTTCACTTTCAGTTCCAGTATTTTGATGCCTTCCGAAGAAGAGTCGTTGTCGAAGCAGTTCAGGGAGACGTGGATGTTCCCGTAATCTGGCGTAAACTTAAAGGCATTAGACAACAGGTTGAACAGGATCTTCTCCAGCTTGTCCATATCAAACGACACCTGCAGCGCCTCTACATTCGATTTAAAGGTAAGGGTGATGTTCTTTTTCTCCGACAGCTCTGAGAAGGACTTCACGGTGCCTTCCACAAACTTCACCACATTGCCTTCAGAGGGGTATAAGCTTAGTTCCTCTACCTCTATTTTCCGGAAGTCGAGCAGTTGGTTCACGAGGTTGAGCAGGCGCTTGGCGTTGCGGTTGATCATCTCGAACTGTTGCAGTTGGTCTTTGTTTTCAGTTGTCTTCAGGAGTCGCTCCACAGGGGCCAGTATCAGTGAAAGCGGCGTCCGGAACTCATGGCTGACATTGGTCAGGAAGCGGATCTTCATAAGGTCCAGCTCGTGCATCTGGCTTGCCTCGCGGCGCTCTTGCTCCAGCACCAGCTTGGCCTTAGCCTGCTGCAGCATCACGCGGTGCACCAGCCAAAGCAGCAGCACAGCCAACAGCGCGTAAAGGATATAGGCCTGGGGAGTAAGCCAGATCGGGGCGAGCACCTCAATTGCCATCCGAATGCCTTCCTCATTCCAAACGCCGTCGTTATTGGCCGCCATCACCCGGAAGGTATACTTCCCGGGGTCAAGGTTGGTATAGGTTACCCGCCGGCTGCTGTTGGTTACCGTGTGCCACTCCTCGTCAAAACCCTCTAACCTGTAGCGGTACTCGGTCTTCTCGGGATGCATGAAGCTCAGGGCCGCGAACTCTATCGAGAAGATGTTCTCATCATGCTTCAAGGTAACTTGGTCAGTTGTCCCGATGGACTGTTGTAGGATTACCCGCCCCTTCACGGGGTTGCCGGGCACCAGGCTTTTGTTGAACAGCTGAAAGTCGGTGAACACCAACCGGGGGGCCGTACTATTGGTGCCAATATTTGCCGGAGAAAACAGGTTGACGCCATTAGGGCCGCCAAACACAACCTCACCCGCGCGCGTAACCAAAGCGGCGTTCTCGTTAAAGGCCTTGCTTTGCAGCCCATCCAGTTCATCGTAGTTCCGAAAGCTAACCTTCAAGCCATTCTTATCGTCGAGGAGCATGCAAGACAAGCCGCTCGGCGTAGAGAGCCACAGGTTATTGGCCGCATCTTCTACAATCGTTACCACCACATCGGCGGGCAGGCCATCGGCACTGGTGAAATGGCGGAAGGTGTTGGTTTCCTCCTCGTACAGGTCCAGCCCCTCTGTAGTCCCGATCCAAAGGCGGTTCTTGCTGTCCCGGTAAATATCGGTGATGTTGTTGCTGACAAGGCTGCGTGGGTCCTGGGGGTTATGGGCAAAGTAAACGCTCTTCCCGGTTTCACGGTTGATCACGTCGATGCCATACCCGCCCCCTACCCAGAGGTTGCCTTTCGCGTCTTCCTCCAGCGAGGAAATGTAATCACAATGAATGGGCAGCTCGCCCTCACCAAAACGCGATTGCTGGAAATTGCCTGTTTCCCGGTCAAAAAGTGCTAGGCCGCCGTGGAGCGTGCCTAACCACAAATTCCCTTTGCGGTCCTCGTACAGTTCCCATACGCTGTTGTCGGCCAGGGTGTGGGGGTTGCCTCTTTGGTTTTTGTAATGGGTAAAGGTGCTACCATCAAACTTATCCAGCCCCCCGAGGTATGTGCCGATCCACAGCACCCCGCGGCTGTCAAGCAGCAGGCTCACAACAATGTCTGAAGTCAGGCTGTTGGGGTTGCGGACATCATGGCGGTAGGTGGTAAATGAGCCGGCGCCCCTGTCCCAGTAAATCAGGCCGCCGCCGTTCGTGCCAATCCAGAGGTTGCCTTTGCGGTCTTCGGCAAAGGCGTTCACATCATCAAAAGGCAGCGCCTGCGAGTTGACGTTCTGCCGCTCCAGGTGCGGAAACCGGATATTGTCGGGGTGATAATAGTTGATGCCTTTCTTGAAGGTGCCTACCCAAATAATGCCGTCAACGTCTTTGTACAGCGTGTTGATGCTATTGTGGGCCAGGCTTTGCCCCATTTTCTCGTTATGCCGGATATACCGCACTGAAAAGTCTCGCTTGTCGATCACGTTGATGCCGCCATGGTCGGTGCCTACCCATACCTGGCCTTTGCTGGCTTCCACCACGCTGCGCACCACGTTGTTGTTAAGTGGCACCTGCCCGGAAGCCTTGTTAAACTGCGAAAGCGTTTTCTGCTGCTGGTCATAAAAGAACACGCCGCGCTCCTGTTCCTGCACGTGTACCCATACATCGTCATCACTGTCCACGGTCATGCCGAATTGCTGCTGCGCCTGCTTCAGGGTGTGGAAAATGCCCTCGTGCCGCTCTGTTATCTGCAGGGTTTTGTGGTCGAGCCGCTCCAGCAAGCCGTTCCGGTGGACCACCCAAAGGTCGCCCCGGCTATTTGCCCGGATTGTTGCGATGGAATTGGTGCTCAGTGTATGGGGTTTGTTCACGGCATGGGCAAGGTGTATGGACTTGCCGCTGGCAGGGGTATACCGCGTCAGCCCTTTGCCAGCGCTCACAAACCAGTAGTTGCCATCGGGGTCTTTCACGATGTCATCTACTGCCGCCTGTGGTAATTTGTATTGCCGGGCCAGTTTAGAGGGGTACCTGATGAACTTTTCCGTTTTTGGGTCATACACGCACATGCCTGCGCTGGTTTGCACCCAAACCTTCCCATCCGGCCCTTCCATCAGCTTCCGGACATCGTTGTTCAGCAGCGAGGTGGTGTCGTTGGAGTTATACTTAAACACCTTGAACTTGTAACCATCGTAACGGTTTAGGCCAGAGGCGGTGCCAATCCATAGGTATCCCCGACTGTCTTTCAGAAAGCTTTTGACCTGGTTGTTAGACAGGCCATTGTTAATATCGAGGTGCGAGAACCGGTGCTGCAACGGCGAGGCCGCTAGCACGCAACCAGAAACGAGTGTATATAGCAGCAGGAGGCCAAAATACCTTAGAAGATGCATTGTTACCGGAAAGGATTAGATTATTGCTCTTCTAAACTAAGCAATAATCAGCAAAATAATTCCATTTGCATGCAAATATTAACTGCACCTCAGCCACCCTACCGGCCCCGGCATACCACAAAAAAGCCCGTGGCAACACACCACAGGCCTTAAAAGCAATCCAATGGGGATTACTTTATTGCAAAATGCCGAAAGGTTAAAAGTATACCTGGTATTGCAGCCAGGCAGAACTCGCGTGGTCGGTTTTTACCACTGCGCCACTCGCCTGTTGCGTAAATACCGGCCTTAACTGGTAGTTTACCGACACCTTCGACTGATGTTTGTTGATGAGCCAGTTAACGCCCATATCATACACTTCCATCGCGTCTTCGAGCCGATCATAGGCGGAACGGCGGTATGAGGCATAGGGCAGCAGCGTACCCTGGTCGCCGAGCAAATCCTGTGGTAGCCGAAGACCCGCTTGGGTATACAGCGTCTCACCGGTACCAAACATCGGGTAAGCATTGCCCGCGCCGTTAAAGGCAGCAGGGTCGCTGTTGCCGTTGGCTGGGTTCATAAGGCCGTTGTTACGGATGTAGTTGGTGCCGTAGTCGGTATTGAAATAGCCCGCGTAGGCCGACACTGCGTATTTATTCTCCTGCACCGGCATATCAGCAAACGCCGCTATGGACCATAGCGTCATATGCTCGAAGTTTGGTTCTGTGCCATTGCCGGTGTGCCAGGTTGCGTCTTTTTGGTAGATGATGCCGCCTTCCAGGTTCAGCACCTTCTTATCACCCAGGTAGGTGCCGGCCATATAAGGGGTGGTATGCGCCTCTTTATCCAGGAAGTTATACATGAAAAAGCCCTGATACTGCTTTGTATGGCCAAAAGGGGTAAAAGTGGCGTTCGGCCCCAAGGCCGGAGGCGCCTGCCCGTTGGTTTGAATCGGGAACGGATCAGAAAGGGCAATGCGGTAATCGAGTTTGCCAACCTGCCCACGGGCATACACACTCAGCTTCCGGGCGAATTCATCGGTTTGGTCCACGGTGGCTTGCGCGAATACGGGTACGTCCGTTGTCATGATGGTGCCGATGCTGGGCTGTGAAAAGCGGCTGAGGCCACCTGTGATGGTCAGGCCGCCGCCAAGTTTTAGCATATCGCTGCCCTTAAACACATTATACTCCCCCAGCACATCATGAAAAAAGGCCTGCAGCTTTCGGTTGCCTGCATTCTACGCCAAATAGTTGAAGTTGTTCATACCGAACTGGGTATAGAAGAACACACGGTCCGAGAGTTGCCCGTAGAGTTGCATACGGGTACGGCGAAGTCCGATGTCCAGGGTGTTGTCGGTGGGGTCGCTGTTCACGGTCGTGCCGGGGTTGCTTTCATTCCAGCGTAGCCATACCTGGTTCAGGAAAGTGGCTTTCACGTATTTTGAGCCGTCCTCTGTCAGGTTATACCGCAACTCTGATTTCGGCTTGGCCGCCGGGGCTTGCGATACAGCGGGGATTTGGGCTGATGCTGAATTGGCCAACCCGAGGGAGACCGCCAAAAAAGGCAGGAGTATTTTTTTCATTTTGCAGTAGACGTGGGTTAATCTGCTACAAAAGAACAAAAAAGCAGGGCCGGACCAAAACCCGACGACAGGTTCCCCTGAATAATCGTGCCTACCACTCTCAGGCTAGGAAATTAACTTACAGGCAATGAAAGGATGGTGACGCCGCCGAAGAAATTGAGAAAAGGATTTCAGGCAGTTGGATCAAATGTCACACTGAAAGTAATCTTCGCTATACCCTGGGGCTGCCTTGTCCCCAACGCGCACGATTCTGTCTAACCGGATTACCTCCCCTGTTGCCAGACGGAGGTACTCTGCGCCATCCTGCTCGAAAAGCGCTTTGGGGATAGCCGTGGTGGTGATAAACTCCCGGATATCAGAGAAGTACTGAATGCGTGTAAAGGGCTTTTTTGCCACTATTTCTTCTAACAGCTCCCTAAAACTGTCTTTTACTTTTTTGTAGTCCTGGCTCATGCGGTGAGGATGGTATGCTGGCTAAACGACAAAAGGCTGCAATGGGTTGAGGCAAGGTTTATGAGGCCCACTTCTTCAGGATGGTTACCAGATCGCGATTGGTGAAGGGCTTGCACAGGTGGTCATCCATGCCTGCCTTCAGACTCTTGGCGATGTCAACCTGGTAGGCATTGGCCGAGAAAGCAATGATTGGCTTTTGCATGTTGGCTCTCCGCAGGCGGCTAGCGGCTTCCAGGCCGTCCATACCGGGCATCTGGATGTCCATAAAAATAAGGTCATAGGAATGCTCCAACGCCAATTGCACAGCTTCTTCCCCGCCATTGGCCGTGGTGACCACAGCGCCCAGGTTCTCCAGCACCAGTTGCATCAGCATCACATTCACGGAGTTATCATCTACCACCAGGATGCGGGTGTTCTGTGCCAGAGTGAAGTTAGGGTCTAGCTCATCTTCATCCACTTCTACTTCCCCGCTTTTCACGTACGGCAACCGGAGACTGAACCAGAAGACCGCCCCATCCTCCTGCCCGGGTACCGGGCTCACGATGCCCATGTTCCCGTCCATCAGGTTGACCAGCTTTTTGCAGATCGCCAAGCCCAGACCAAAGCCCCCGTATTTGCGCGACGTGGATTGGTCGGATTGGGTGAAGGAGTCAAAAATGATCGCCTGCTTCTCTGTCGGGATACCGATGCCCGTGTCGGTGACGGTAAATTTAAGCAGCACCGATTCGCTCTCTTCCTCTATTTTCAGCGGGCTGCAATACATGCTAATGCTTCCCCTGTCCGTGAACTTGATGGCGTTGCTGATCAGGTTAATCAGGATTTGGTTGATGCGCGTTGGGTCGCCCACTACCACGCGGGGCACCTCTGGGGCAAACTCATAACTAAACGAGATGTCCTTGCCCTCGGCCATGTGCTTGTAGGGGTTCAGGTGTGACGCCATCACTTCCCGCAGGTCAAAGGGTATAGACTCGGTCGCCAGCTTGTCCTGCTCAATGCGGTGCAGGTCCAGGATGTCGTTGAGCAGTTTGGAGAGGTTCGTGCCGGAGGTTTTAATCAGGCTGACATAATGCGCCTGGGTGGTGGTAAGAGGGCTGTCCTTCAGCAGGTTCGTAAAGCCCATGATCCCGTTCAGCGGCGTCCGGATCTCGTGGCTCATGCTGGAGAGGAAGCTGCTTTTGGCCTCATTGGCTGCCTCAGCCTTCTCCTTCGCCTCTTTCAATTCCTCGGCCTTGTTGATGAGGTCGGTGATGTCTTTGGCGACAATCAGGATGCCGTCTGGTTCTTGCTTGCTGTTTCTGAGGTATGAAATGGAGCATGACGCCGGTATCAGCCGTACTTCAGTGGAGCTGAGCAGCAACTCTACATTCAGGACTTTCCCGGTTCGCTGAAACTGATCCAGGACCTCGGGTAGCAAAGGGTTGACGCTCGAGGCGAAAACGTCATCAAGGGGCTTGCCAATCAACTCAGCCTCCTTATACCCCGTGATCTCCTCAAACGCCTCGTTCACATTGCGGATAGTGAAGTCAGTGTTCAGCACCAGCAGCATGTCCACCACGCCCTGGTATATGCTTTGCATAAAGTCCCGGGAGACGGTCGAACTTTTCAGCTCCTGCCCCAGCATGTTGATGCCGGCAATCACTGCGTCCAACTCGTCGCCGGTTTCGGATACTTCAAGCTGGTAATCGAAGTTGCCATTGGCCACTTCTGTGATCAATTCGATGATTTCCTCTATCCTTTGCCTGAGAATCTTCACTTATCTCTCGTTTATTCTGTTTCTATAGCGATGGTCGTCTCCAGCATCTCAAGCGTATAATTGTCTTTTGCCTGGAAATAAGCCACTTTAGGGTATGGTCTGGCCCCCACGCGTTTTTTCTCCAGGGTTGCCGAGATGCCAAAGTTAGCTTTATTATAGCCAAGTTCATTGGCCCGTTTCGCAATTTGATACAAAGCCTGCCGATAAGCCCCAAATTCATGGGTATAATCGTAGTCCAGCCCTGTCAGCATAAAGCTGTATACTTTGGCAGCGTTCTTATGGCAGAAGCAAACCGCAACCGGCAACTCGCCGCCGCCCTGCGCCTGCTTTAGTTTTAAGGTAATGAATTCCCAGTTCGGGTCAGTGTTCATTTGCCGGAAAACCTCGTCGGGGAACAGGAAAATATTGATGCCAAAATTCTTTGCCTTTACGTTGCCAAAAAGTTTGATGGCATGCGCCATTTCAGCCTCCGGCAGCTGGTCACGCACTTCCACGTCGAAATTGTTTTCATAACGCCGCACATAGCGGTTAAAGTTTCGGCGGCTTTCCTTGGTCAGGGTGCCCAGGTACTCTTCCTCATTTTTCCAGCCTAATTGTGGCATAACACAGGATTCCGGCATATCGGCTTTCATATACCCTTGCTCCACCATAAAATCGTTTAGCTCCAGGTCTCCGGCGTCAAAGTCGCGCAGCATCACGCTGGCAGCACCGGTTTTCTCTTGCTCTGCTGCTAATTCGCCCAACAGCAGCTTAAAAGCATTCTTCCACTGCTGGTGGCGCCTGTTCAGGTACATGTGGTTGCCCTCGGTAAACAAGCTGCCCATAATGATGCCCTCGGAGGTGAGGTAGTACGGGTCTTTCTCCCGCTCCTTCTCTACCACCTTGGATACCGACACCCGCGAAAAGATATCCTCCTTATGGAGCGCCGTCACACAGAAAGTCAGCAGCACCACTTCGCCCTGCTCATCCTGCACCTGGTAGTACTTAAAATCCCAATCGTGCTCAGGCGCTCCATGTCCCCGAAACGCTTTTTCCAGAAAACACAGGCCATTCCAGTCGAACATGCCCCTGTAACCGAGGAGGTCATTCCAAAACGTTGGTGTAAAGGCCCGGATAGAATCAAAGGTGCTCAGTTGCAGCGTTTCCTTTTTTAAGCCGGTTGCCTCAGCCACGGCAGCCTGCAAATCAAGGGCAGGCATCTTGAAGGCTTTCCGAATCTTTTCATGCGTCTGATTAGTCGCCTCCAGTGCTTTCCGGAAATTGAGCACCAGCAGATTCACCAGCTTCTCAATATCCTCCTGCGTGTTTTTTAACGATATGGTAATGCGTATACCGATGTTTTTGGCAGGCACTGCCGGGAAGGTCGCCAGGTTGACGTATATGCCATCCTTCAGGAGGGCCTGCACCAGGTAATTCCCCATGTCCATGGTGCCTGTGCCGATAAAGAAGATCGGGCTTTCGCTCTCATGCACCAAAGGCAGGCCTGTTTGTTTAAGCAGCGCATTGAAATAAGCGATCTTCTGCTGCAATGCCTCCTGGAGGGTATAAATCTCCTCGCTCAGGTGAATCTTTGCAGAGGCAATGGCTGCCCCCAATGTGGCAGGCTCAATCTGCACCGAAAAAGTCAGCGGACCGCCAAAGTTGTTTACTTTATGATACCATTCCTCCTCCGGAAAAATAGAAAGCCCGCCACAAGCGCCAAAGGCCTTGCCCAGGTTAGCTGTCAGCACCATCTTGCGGTAGAGCGTATTCTCCATCTGGCTCATCACATACCCTGTTCCGTTTTGACCGGCCCAGCTCATGCCGTGCGCATCATCCACATAGAGATATAACTGGTCGTATTTCTCGGCAAGCGCAATCATGTTCTTGATCGGGGCGAAGTCGCCATACATCGAGTATACCCCATCGGCCATGTACCAGATGCGCTCATACTTGCTGCGTTGTTTTTTGATGCGGTCCTCGAGCATTTCCAGGTTATTGTGCCGGATCATCTCCACAGCCACGCCCTGGCTCAGCAGCTTCTTTACCGCCTCCTGCACACTGGCGTGCACCTGGTGGTCCAGAATCACCAGGTCCGTTTGCCGGATTAGGCTCGGGATGGTGGTTAAGTGCGCCAGGGTGCAATTCTTAGAGATCACGGCAGGCGCTCTGTATAGCTGCTGCACCAGCTGCTCTAACTCGGCATACAGGGGGTTCGACACGTACGTGCGCGACATCGGGAACTGTGTGCCATAGCGCACAATGGCATCAATGGCGCCCTGCTTCACGACCGGGTGATGCTCCAGCCCTAAATAGCCGCAGGTTCCAAAATGCAGCACCCGCTCGCCCTTCAGGGTAAGCTCACGTCCGTTAAGTTCCTCATCCTGCGCATGTAAATGGATTATCCCGTTTTTTTTGGAAACTGATAATACGGAGTCTACCGTATCAAGAATATTATTATGCCTAATTTTAGCCATTTATTTAGTATAATTGCTGCTGAAGTTGATGTGTAAGCACGCACTCTCAGAAATGTTAAGATTCCGTTTGAATGGCGAATTCTAAAAATACAGGCGAAAGTAAGTCTAAAAGCACAGACTATGTTACTATGAAGGTGAAAGACGGCATCTTTTTTTTATGCTATAAGCCACTACACCATCTTGATATAACTATAGCCAGAGAAGTTGTAAAAGAACGTATTGAATTTAAGAACGGGACTGCTTACCCAAGCCTTTTTGATGTCCGGAATGTCAGAGACATTTCTAAAGAGGCACGTGATTTTATGGCCGAAGATGGCAATGATCTGGTGAAAGCGAGCGCTATCGTGTTAGACTCCCCCATGCTCCGCATGATGGCTAATTTTTTCATTAGGGTCAGCAAGCCCAAGAACCCTACCCGTATGTTTACGGATGAGGCAAGTGCTGTAGAATGGCTGCAACAGTTCAAAACAGCCTAGTCTCAAAAAAGTACTAAACGCCTTGCTAATAGAAACCATTACGCGCTTATACATGGTATCCTGGATTCTGATACATTAAGAATGGAGGAATGCACATGGCGAGGCAATAATTCTTATCTCCTATGTTTTCTATAGAACATAACCTTCGTGATCAGTCCCTATCTGCTTAAATCTCAAATTCCAATATTTTCTGGTATAGTGGCTCAACCATAATCAACTGATTTTAACCTAGTATAGCTAGAGAGGCATTCCAAACAAATGCTGCTGCAACGCTTGCCTTCTTTTCCGACTAGCTATTACACCAACTTCAGAAAGAACCACGCGTATATAACTATATCGACAATATTTTATGACATTGTAAGATACACGTCAGCCGGAGTAAAAGCATATTTCCACCCAGAGCTACTCCACAGCCTCCCCTCTGCAGCTCCTAGAAGCTGATAAGCCACCTGAAGCTTGATCTACATATTCATCACAAATACCTTGAGTTAAACGTTTATCTGCGCTACCTTTTATTGCCAGACATAGTTAGATGACACTCATTTTAGTGGAAACTGATTCAGTGTCCCTATTTTATTCGGCTGCTGCATGTTGCTAATAAGCTGTCTGGCTTAGTTCAGCCGGTTTAACCACCCCTACGATGGCTACTGTTAAGTAGCATAGCTAATTTTTCGCTCTTGACCAATCAACTGTTGAAATCAGTTCTGCTGATTTGTTCCTACAGGGGTAATAGCTTTTATCGCTTGCGCCATTCATGTCAGTTTCACTATAAAAGCTGGGTTCTGTGAAAAAATTATTTCCCCCTCTCAAACGCATGTACAGTTATCAAATTCTTTTCAGAAACATCCTTTAGGTGGCGAATACTGCCTGTCAGCGGGGGATGCTGCATGATTTCCCCAGATGCCAGACAGCTCACTTTATTTCGCCGCTGCAAACAGGTCAATATTGTTTTAATCATTAAAACTTAAAAAAATGGAACGTTTAAACAAGAATGCGCTTAACGACAGTTATTTGCCTACAGCAAGAAGGCTGTTTGTTAGTTTTCTCATTGCTTTTGCCTTCTGCTTTACAGGTTGTGAAAAAGATGCGATTGAACTTAATGAGAAAATGATAGATCCGATAAGTTCCAGTCAGGATGCCAAAATCGGTACTTATGAAGCGGAGCAGGCAGTCTTAAGCGGCGCAGTAGTGGCTACCAACCGCCCCGGCTATACCGGAAGCGGATTTGCCGACTATATAAATGCAACGGGAGACTATGTCGAATGGACAGTCAACGCTGCGGATGCCGGCTCATTTTCGCTGAAGTTCAGATATGCCAATGGGGAAACCAGCAATCGCCCCTTGAAGTTGCAGGTAAACGGCACTACCGTTGCGGCCAGCCTTGCTTTTTCACCAACAGGCGGTTGGTCCAACTGGTCTGTTTCCTCGGCGGATGCTAACTTAATTGCGGGGGCAAACAGAATACGGTTAACCGCTATTGGTTCCAGTGGGCCAAATATTGATCATCTTGCAATTGAGACTTCTATAGCTCAGTCAGGAACTACAGAAGCGGAGCAGGCAGTCTTAAGCGGCGCAGTAGTGGCCAACAACCGCCCCGGCTATACCGGAAGCGGATTTGCCGACTATATAAATGCAACGGGAGACTATGTCGAATGGACAGTCAACGCTGCGGATGCCGGCTCATTTTCGCTGAAGTTCAGATATGCCAATGGGGAAACCAGCAATCGCCCCTTGAAGTTGCAGGTAAACGGCACTACCGTTGCGGCCAGCCTTGCTTTTTCACCAACAGGCGATTGGTCCAACTGGTCTGTTTCCTCGGCAAATGCTAACTTAATTGCGGGGGTAAACAGAATACGGTTAACCGCTATTGGTTCCAGTGGGCCAAATATTGATAACCTTACTTATAGCAGCGGCGATATCAAACACATTCTATTCATGGTCGATAATGGCTTCAGTAAGCTCGTCTACCTCAACCAAAAAGACCCTTCGAAGAGCTGGACAGTGCCGATTCCCATTGGGTCGCGCGACCTGCAGTTGGTCGCCAATAACAAGGTACTGGTGAGCCACGGCAACGGTGCTGCTGAATACGATCGCACCACAGGCGCCAAGGGCTGGTCGATCAGCACCTACTCGGGCGTATCCACTGCCCAGCGCCTGGCCAATGGCAATACCCTGCTTGGTTGGTCGACAGCGGCTTCCGGGACCACGCCCGCCAAAGTGATGTTTTCGGAAGTAAACAGCGCAGGCACGGAAGTTTCGAGGGTGACGGTCAACAATATCACCACCTTACGCCTGGCCCGTCGGCTGGCGAACGGCAACACGCTATTCACCGGCGACATCAACAACGACTTAATGTTTAAGGTGTTCGAGGTCAATCCGACCGGAGACATCGTCTGGTGGCAGTTGCTGTTTGGCAGCAGGGGCTACGTTGCCAACCGCCTTGCCAACGGCGACACGCGGGCCACGATGGGTCCTATCGGCAGCCTGCACGAGCCGGGCAGGGATGACAACAAGGTGGTACAGTTCGGCCCAACCGGCGACATCGTCAAATTCTGGGGCGGCATGGCCACTCACCCGAATGCGAGGCTGAGAAAATTCTCGGGCTTCAGTGTTGTTCCCGGCAACGGCAATATCCTCGTTGCCAACTGGCTGGGCGATGGCAACATCGGCACGGGTCCGCACGCGGTGGAATTCGACGCAGAGAACGACCTGGTATGGAGTTGGGAGGACCACTCGGCCGCTCAGACCGTTACCAACGTTTTGGTAGTCGAGTAGTCACGCACCCGACTCACGAATATACAGGGCAAGATGGTTGGACTCTGGGGTGCACTGAGGGCTATGGTTGGGCTATCCGTGCGCCCCAGGGGCCACCTAATTCTTGCGTGTCACTCAATAGCTGAGCCGTTAAGGTCAGATGGCAGCGGCTTTGGCAGTTACGTCCGGGCTTAAGGTTTCTCTGACAACTACTCTTATGTTAAATAGAGGGGGTTTCTAAGGGTGCGATTCCGGAGAAATAAGGGGGCGTGCTGTGTTCTCACCAAGACTGCTGCCCTGGTGAGTTATTCTAACAGGTATATGGTTTATGCAGAAGGATAGTCACTACTCACACTTGTAGGAACGGGTGGTAACCAATGAGTCTGCTGCGTGATTGTAAACGGCCTCACCAATATAAGCAACAGACGTGCTGGTGGTCCTAGTTGGCATTCCTGCCTCGTTCAATTTATAGGTGAAGTCAACAATATCTTTGGAATCCTCATTATTAGGATGTGTTATGGTATACCTCTTCACCAGGTTCTTGGATGGTGTCCCACGGTCCCAAGTGATTGAGAAGAGATTATCGAATTCTAAAGGGAAAGCAGGCTTGTCCAGGTCATATTCATAGACGTAATGGTTAACAGAGTTACCGCTTGTAATTACCATTTTAGTTAGGTTTCCGTTTGTGTACTCGTAGGTTTTGACCCTGCTTCCTTCTCCTCTCCCATTCCTCACTACTGTCCTTGTGGTCTTCGTTATGTTCCCCTGTGGATCATACTCATACTCAAGCTGGATAACCTGGGTAACCATGCCTCCATTTTCAGATGTTGTCCCTCTTATCACATCTCCCTTGGAATTATATTCCACGTCCATCTCCCATGTAACGTTAGCTCCGTTGAAGGTTTGGACTTTGCTGATCTTGCCGTCAGAGTTCCGCTCATACCTATCAACAAGCCCAGCTCCATGCCTGTTCGTGTAGGTAACGGACGCAATGCGCCCTTCCGCGTCATACTCCACAGTAGCTGTTCGGTCATTAAGACCGCTAAGTGAGCTCATGGTTTCTTCGAGCACCATGCAGGTGGCTTCCGTTTCAATAGGGTTAGGGATTGGGGTACCGTCCTCATCATTGCAGGACACAAAGAAAAAGAACAGCGCGACAGGCAACAGGTATAGTTTTTTCATAAGTGGGGCTTTTGCGAGACAGTATGGTTTGGAGGCTATATACTGAATAAAAGCAAGAAAGGATATAAAAAATAATATTTAATATATAGGAGCCGATTTAATGAATATCGGGGAAGAAAGGATGATGCGGTCCGCCTATAACATGCCGCAACCTGTTCCACATTGTAACACCTTTACTGCAACTCCCGCCTGGCTTGCACCCTCTCTATTGGTTCTAATAATACTGCAACGATTCGGATTCTGCCTAAGCACAAAACCCCTCCGGAAATTCTATTGCCAGCGCCTCTGGCCTGAGGTGAGTATTCGCAACTCATCCTTACAAAAGGAAAGAAAGTATCAGCCAAGTAGGGTATCTAGATATGCACTACTTCCCCATTTCACACCAAAGCCGGTACTGCTCTAGCGTAAGGCTGTCGCGCATGTAATCGCTCATGAACAGGGTGTCCGCCCAGTCCTTCTCCTCTGCCAGCGCCTGATACCCTATGATGGCATCTTCTATCTTTCCGGCGTCGGCGTTCGCCTCCTCCTGCAGCTCGGAAACGCGCCACAATGACACACAGGCGAACACAGCATAGAACACCGTCCTGAAGGCGTTCTGCCGGACTGTTTGCTGGCGGGGCGTGAGCTGGTTGTAGGACATCATGGCTTTAGATTAATAAGTTGTATGTGTAAAAAAATCACGTAGAAGCCATCAAAGAGCCTATCGGACTGGGCTACGGCCCAGGTAAGTAGTCCTCCAGGTGTGGTACAGAAGGCGAATGCTTGACCGTTGAGGCACTCCAGGCACAGCTGCGCTATACTTGTCCCTTAACAGTAGTTATGATAAGTACAGTGATTAAGCATACCTGTTGCTGAGCCGCCAAGGCCCAGAAATGATTTACTATTACACAACTTATGAGCCAAGGCTAAATTAGCAGTCAAATATTAGTATGGTAAAAATCAGAAGTGGCAGTTGAATCCTCAAAGAGATTGCTCGATAGTTGAGCACCTTGGCCTACACGAAAGGCCTCCTATCAACGATAAAGGTTTTATCTATTTATAGTACTCCCAGGCCTTCAGTACCCGCTCTGCCGTCTTCACCGGGTCGAGGTGGGCGTATATTGCCGTGTTGCTCGTCGCCGCGTGACCTAAGAGCAGTTGTGCCAGTTCATAGCCCGCAGCCTCCCTTATCCTGGTGGCAGCCGTGTGGCGCGCGCTATGGCTGGAGATCACCTTGTGCAGGGGTTTCATTTCCTCCGTCACATGCCCGTTCTTGATCGTCTCCACTGCCACCATGCGCTTAAGCCCTGCTGCCGCCGCCGCTTTCTTCAGCCGCTTGTTATACTCTGTCAGGTTGGGTGTACCGGTGCGGGCAGCACGTGGGACCGGTACCATCTTGTACTGATGGAAAAGCTTTGCACCTAAGGGAGGCAAAGGCACCAGTACCGGCTGCCCCGTTTTCCCCTGCCGCTTCCTGAAGCACTGCACTGTCCCATAGGAAGGGGTGTTCAGCTCAATCAGGTGGTTCTCCGTGAGGGTGGAGAGATCCCCCCATCGGAGGGCCAGCTGGCAGTCAATCACAAAGGCATGAGCTGCCTCCTGCAGCTGCATGTCTTCATATGTGTGATTGGCCAGTTTCAGCACCTCGGGCCATGACAAATCCGGCTTCAACTTTTGGCTGTTGAAGGTATTGCGCAGCCAGTGGTGCTCGTGCGGTAGCCCCGTCTCCTTCAGGGCCACTTTCCAGGACTGCAAATGCTTTCCTACAGTAGAGTCCTGTACCCCGGCATCCTCATACAGGTACTTCAAATACTCATGCCATACCTTCTCTGTCAGGTCCCTTGGGTGCAGGCCGGGACGAAAGTTTTCCAGGTGCCCGGCCACCTGCTTAAACTTTCTGGCGTAAGAGTCTGTCACCTTCTTACCCCCTACCTGTTACCGCTCCTTGTACTTCTCTGCAAAGGCTAGCAGGATCTCGGGAGCAGTCTGTGCCTGCCCCTCCAGCTTCTGCTTCCGCAGGGGCCTGAGTATTCTGCGCAGGTCATCGCCGTAGGGTACCTGCTCCCGGTCCAGCATCTCCCGGAACTCGCTCTGCACCCGCAGCTTCAGGCGCTCAAGGCGTGCGTTGATCTCCTTATGGTAGTCATGAGAGCCGCGCACCGCCATGCGGTTGGGGTTCCAGTCTTGGGCCCTTAATGTCTCGCCAGTGGCCTGCCGGAGCCTTGCCACGCCGTCACAGTGCACATCCATGTAGAGGGAGTGCGTGCTTTTTTACTTACTTTCGTATGCAGGTAGAGTCGGATAGAAATCATAGAAAAGTAGTGTGCCGTTTTTAATCCGTAGAGTGTGCCGCGAGAACGTATAAAACGGCATCAAATTCTCTTATTTGGTATAGGCTAATTGTACGGAAAAGGGCGAAAACAGTAAAGCCAGACAACATTTTGTTGTCTGGCTTTACAAAGGATGTGGGCCCACCTGGAATCGAACCAGGCACCTACTGATTATGAGTCAGTTGCTCTAACCGAATGAGCTATAGGCCCGTTCCCATAAAAAAGCCCTCTGTGAAGGGCTTTCTTTGATTTGGGAGTGCAATTTTACATATTTGCATTCAATATTTCAAACAGAAACCAAAAATTTTTCAGTGGAACTCACGCAAATCAAGAATATAATTTTTGACCTCGGCGGTGTGATCATCAACATCGACTATTACAAGAGCATTGCCGAATTACAGAAACTGTGCAGGAACAACTGCGATATCGCTTACAGTCAGCGCGAACAGTCGAAACTGTTTGATATGTTTGAGACGGGGGCCAGCTCACCGGAGCAGTTTCGCCAGGAGTTGCGTGAGGCCTACGCCATCTCGGCTCCCGACGAGGAAATTGACGCGGCCTGGAACGCCATGCTCCTCGACATTCCGCAGGAGCGCATCGACCTGCTGCTGGAGTTGGGCAAAAAATACCGCTTGTTTCTGCTAAGTAACACCAACGCCATCCACCTGATCCGGTTTAACGAGATCGTGTCGCATAGTTTCACCATCCCAAGCCTCGATTCGCTGTTCGAGCAAAGCTATTACTCGCACCTGATCGGGAAGCGCAAGCCCGACGCCCTGGTTTTTGAGGAGATCATCGTCCAGAACAAACTACAGAAGAGCGAAACGCTTTTTATCGACGACAGCATACAGCACATCGAGAGCGCCAGCAAGATAGGGCTGCAAACCCTGCACCTACAGCCACCGCTTACGATCAACGAATTTTTCAAGGATGCCCTTCACTAAGCAGCAACGCACGTATGGCTTGCACCTGCTGCTCTTCTGCATTACCCTCACCACCACCACCATCGCAGGTTCGGAATGGCGGTATGGGAAGCTCTTCTTTTTCGGGCCACAGGGCTTCAACTGGACGGGCACCCTCACATGGGCGGAGTTTGCAGGCGGCCTGTACTTTTCACTCCCTTTTTTAGGCGTACTCACGGTGCATGAATTCGGGCATTACTTTACGGCCCGCTACTACCGCACCCGCGTTACGCTGCCGTATTATATCCCGCTGTGGTTCGGCATCTCCTTTTCGCTGGGCACCATGGGGGCATTTATCCGTATCAAAGAGCGCATCTTCTCGCGTCGCCAGTTCTTCGACATAGGGGTGGCAGGACCGTTGGCTGGTTTTGTAGTGGCCATCCCGCTGCTCTTTTACGCTTTTACACACCTGCCGCCTCCTACGTACATTTTTGAGGTGCATCCCGAGTATGAGCGGTTTGGCCTAGACTACGCCCGCTACGTGTATGAAGATGGCCTGGGCAGTTTCTCGCTAGGCCGGAACCTCCTGTTTATGGGCTTCGAGCATTTTGTGGCTGACCCGGCTTTGCTACCAAACCAATACGAGGTCATCCATTACCCCCTTGTGTTTGCGGGTTACCTGGCGCTGTTTTTCACTGCCCTTAACTTGCTGCCTATTGGCCAATTGGATGGTGGGCATGTGCTGTATGGACTGATTGGCGACAGGCGCTTCAACCAGTTGTCACCGATTTTCTTTGCCCTGTTCATCACCTATGCCGGACTGGGTATCATCTCGCCTAACACAGAGCCCTTGTGGTCGGAGGAACTGCTAGTGGTCTTCGCCCCCTTTAGCTACTGGGCTTTCAGCAAGATCCTGGACGATAAACGGCTTGGCTTGATCGCGGCTGGGGCTTTGCTACTAGTGCTCTACAGCCTTTCGGGCTTTCTGCCGGCCCTGGAGGGGTATATCTGGATTTGGGCTTTTTATATTTTATACCTGGTGTTTGTGCTGCAGCCGGCGACGCCTAACCTTCGGTATACCTTCTATCTCACAGGCTTGGTGTTGTTCGTGCAGGTGCTGGTTTCGTTTGTTTTCCCGAAGGCAGACGGGTATAGCGGCTGGTTGGTTTTTGGGTTGCTCCTGTCGCAGGTGATGGGCATCTTCCATCCCTCCTGCCCCGATGAGCGTCCGCTGACACCCTTCCGCAAGGCTTTGGGCATCCTGGCTTTTATTATTTTCATACTTTGCTTCAGCCCGTCCCCTTTCATAATTGATTAAGGTGAGGCGCTGGCATATCAGCACCGACCTGCAGGATTGGTAAAGGGCCAGGATAACTTGTATATGCTGGCCCTATACTTTTATCAAGCCAGCGCTAAACTGCCTGTACCCTGCGCCCGAATTACCATAAGGGCCTCCTCCGTAAAAGCAGATTCATGTTGCTCATGGCATACCCAGGACGCACCCTAAACATTGTGTGAGACATGGTTTTCTATTTTATACTGTAAGAAAGCCTTATGTAACATATGAATCGTGCTGCAAGAAGTTGCCCGATTCAACAAGGTTCCGGCGTGTTTAGGCAGGCCAGGAAGTCCACTACGGCCAACTTGAAGGCTAGGCTGTGGTCCTTTTGACTTTTCCTTAAAAGGCCCTTCTTGCTACTCCGTCCATACAAGCCAGCTTTTATGTAAACCTGTGGCAGGACGGTACAACAAGCAAAAACAAAAAAGAGCCGCTCCATACGGGGCGGCTCTTTTCAATCTCAACAACTTAGCAGGATTAATTTATTTCGTCAGGATCATACGGTTAGAGTATACTTTGTCGCCGGCTTGCACACGGTAGATATAAGTACCACCTGGCAGCGCATTTCCGTCAAAGTCCACAGAATAGTTGCCGGATTTCAGTGTTTTGGCTACCAAGGTTTTCACCTTCTTACCCAACACGTCATACACCTCTACCTGCACCGGGCCATCCTGCGCT
Organism: Pontibacter sp. CAU 1760; assembly: GCF_054482735.1. Taxonomy (NCBI): domain Bacteria; kingdom Pseudomonadati; phylum Bacteroidota; class Cytophagia; order Cytophagales; family Hymenobacteraceae; genus Pontibacter; species Pontibacter sp. CAU 1760. The sequence goes on along the minus strand of NZ_JBTLRL010000003.1, from coordinate 249,042 downwards.
ACTACGTAGGTGATGGTGGTTCTGCCAGAGAAAGGGTTCGGGTAGCTATAGGCATACTCCTTGGCGGCGGCTAAGCCGCTCGCATCCGTGGCAGAAGAACTGCTGGATGCAGCCATAGGCTGTGTCGCCGCGTTCCACTGTGCGTGGGTGCGGGTGATGATCACAGCGAAGTCGGCTCTGGTCAGGTTCTGACCTGGCTTGAACGAGGCATGTAGCACAGGCTGCAAGTCGTACGGCCCCTGCGTCAGGGTAAAGAAAGCGTTGATCAGGTTCAGCTCAAGCGCCACGCTCACGTAGCCCTCTAAGCCAGCCGGAATAGAAGCGGCATCTTCGATCGGGTAGGTTTTGCCATCCACCGTTACGGTAGGGGTTTTACCGTTGCGCTCCACCGCGAAGGGCTGTAAGCCTAGTGCCTGTACCAGCGAGTACGCAATGTCAGCACGGGTCACTTTGCCGCTTGGCGAGAATTTACCTGGCGCCAATGGCTTCATGATGCCCTCGTAAGCCAATGCCTGGTCACGCAGTGCGCCACCCTTGGCTACAATCGACTCCACCAGCAGGTTATCGCCGTTTACATCAGTCATGGTAAAGGAACCGTTAATAGGCAGGAACTGGCGTACGCCTTCGCCCATCATCAGGTAATCGGCCAGTTCGATGCGCTTCAGCAATTCATCCGGCTTATACCCTCCTCCTTTCAGGCCATCCGCTAAACGGCTACTCACGGCCATTTTAATGGCTGCTTCTGCCGGGTGTCCGGTGATGTCGTTCAGCCCGGAAGTACCGGCAGCTGTCATCATATTGATCACACCTTTGATAGACTCAGGGAATCCGACGCCGTTCAATCCGGAAACTTCAACTGTCCAGGTTCCTGCTTCGGGAGAGGAAACGGCCACACCGCGGTCATAGCTCAGCGCGAAAAGCACCGGGATACCAGCACTTGTCTTCACACCGCTAGGAGAGATCAGAGATAAACGTACCGGGTTGCCAGTCTCACCTTCTATACCTGTTGTTCTGATCTTAGCCTCCAGGCCGGTAGTGCCAGGCGCTACGTTAAACGTTGTGCGGTTGGTAGCAGCAGTGGCAGGGTTGTAGTTGATCGTGAAGTTCTCGGTTACCGAGTTAGCGTTCACGTTGCTGTTGAAGGTTCTGTTCATGTTCAGCGTGGAGCCATAAGGCGCAGTTGCCCGGAAAGCCTGGTCAACGGCAGCATAGGCGTTCACGTAACCAGCGCCTACTTCCCACGAAGCCCTGTTCGGGATGTTGGTGGCAGTTTGCTGCAGGATGCTTTTCACTTGGAATACGGTCAGCTTAGGGTTGGCCTCCAGCATGAGGGCAACGATACCTGCCACATGCGGAGCCGCCATAGACGTACCGCTCATGTGCGTATAGTATGGCACATGCGCCGGAGCAAGCTCTGTGGCATCCTTATCGGCCGATAAAGAGGATACCGGTGCCAGCACACGCGCTGAGATAATATCCACACCCGGAGACGTCACGGTCGGGCGATCCTCCCAGTTATAGGTATAGCCATTCAAGGTAAAAGAGCCTCCTTTGTTTTGGACGCCTCTGGAAGAGAAGCTAGCCAAACGGCCGGATTTGTCACCAGCGGCAACAGCAATTACCCAAGGGGCTTTTTTATATTGGCCCGTTATGGTGCCTGAGCCAGGGCCTGAGTTACCGGCAGAGAAAACCACGACAATGTTTCTGTCTACGCAACGCTTGGTAGCCAGGGTAATCGGGTCATTCGGGTTCACATCCGTGCCTGTGTCGCTGGTGGTACCGAATGAGTTCGTGATCACGCGGATATTATAAGTTGCCTGGTTGATGATGGCATAGTCGAAACCGGAAAGCACATCCAGCAATAGCAAAGCTGCGCCAGAGCCATACCCTACCAGCCCGGCACCCGGGGCAACCCCGGCGTACTTACCAGAAGACGCCTGGCCTGTGGCACCCACAATTCCGGCAACGTGTGTGCCGTGTCCGCCTGTGGCGTCGGTGTTAGGAATATTCTCGACAGGTGTATAGGGCAGGATACCCGATACGGAATTCAGGTTAGTGGCAGCCGTCACGTTCTGCTTCAGGTTTTTACCTAAAGTCAGGTCTGGGTGCGTGCCGTCTACACCACTGTCGTTCACCAAAACACCAATGCCTTTCCCGGAAACCGGCAAACCGCCGTTCTTTACCGTGAAAGCCATCTCGTTGCGTACTTTGTTCACACCTGTGATAGACGTAGCCGCATTATTTTCCAGCTTCAGCGATTCGTTCAGGTACAGTGAAAGCACATTTGGGTTTTGTGCCAGCGCATTCACCTGAGCGGCCGTGGCCACGACACCTGCCATCGGAAGTGCGCGCAGGGTAAGACCTTTCGTGATGCCTGCCTGCGAGAGGGCTGCGATATCCAGCGCAGTTGGGGCGCCCTGGCCCGCAAACGTAACCACTACCTGCACAGGGGTTGCCTGTTCAGCGAGTGCGGCCTTTAGCTTAGGATCCACAAAGGCTTGTGAGAAGACTTGCCCAATAGCTAACAGGCTAAGGACAAGAGCACTTATCATTTTTCTCATAAGAAGTAAGTAGTAAAAGTTTGACATGTAATTAGTTTAGGTACCGGTGACGAATAACTACGGAAGTCATTACAGCACCGGATTGTACATGATCAAATGTATCTTTTATCAACTCCTTAAAAAACAACTCATTACCCCCTCAGGTAACATTACTTATTTTTATATGAGTTTATATTTTACTAGCATTATAAAAACACTATAATAAACCTCTATTGCTTTTTAACTAAATATAGCAAAAGTATATACTTACAACTGTTAGGCGTTTTAAGCCCAAATGAACATAAACCACTCAAAAAAAAACGGCAGAGAAGTATTAAACTTCCCTGCCGTCCATTAATTTTTTAGCTACTCCTTATCGATGTTTTAACCTTGATAGGCCAGTATACCCCCGAGCAGGTTGCGCACATTGCTGAAGCCCTGCTGCTGCAAGAAGGCTTTTGCATTGGCAGAGCGTGCACCAGAGCGGCACTGTACAATCAACTCCTGATCTTTGTAGTCTTCGATGTCGTCGAGGCGCTGCGGCAAAGTGCCAAGCGGGATGTTCTTAGCACCGGCAATGTTTGTCTCCTGGTACTCCCAGTCTTCCCGCACATCTATAATAATAGGCGTTTCGCCTTTGCTTAAACGCTCTTTCAGCTCTTCTGCCGTGATATCGGTTGATGAAGTAATCATAGTTTTGTCAATATTAGTTTTTTAATGATAATAGCTTTTCTAGTATAAATACGCAAAGTGTACAGACCTGGTGCCAACTGGCTTAGGTTAATTGGGTTCGATGGCCCGCTGTAAGCCTGCTCGTGCACCTTCCGGCCTATAACATCTACTACCTCCACCTGCTCATAAGGCTCGTTTATATAAACCAACCCAGCCGACGGGTTGGGAAACACGTGCAACCTGGCAGCTGCTTGCTCCTCCTCAAAGCCAAGTGCCTCGCCCACCAGCACCGGGCGCAGCATCACAACGCCCTCCAGTACATTCTCCGGCACCCAGCCCTCACCGGGGGTTTGGGTATAGCGGCGATTCGTTGCCCGCTCGTTTCGGTCGAAGCCGATGTTGATGAAAAGGCTCCCTGCCTGCGACCAGCCCACAAAAAAGCTGCCCTCCACGGGTACCAGCCTGGTCAGGGGCACTTCGTAAAAGCTGTTGAGGGCATCGGAGTACTGCACCTGGAAGTTTTGCTGGTGCAGCACCTCGCCCGGCAGGCCGTCTGTCGTTGCCGCCCATATTTTAAATGTCAGCGTAGCGCCCTCCACGCTCCTGCCGTCTATCCGGGGGAAATATACCCGGAAACTGCTCAGCTGGTCGGGCTGGTTTACATCGAAGCGCTGGGCGACCTGCGTGTTGCCGGTTCCCACGAAGCTGAAACCCGCCTCGGCGGTGCCGTCGTCATAGGCAAAGTAATTGGCGAATACTGTTTTGCGCTCCGTGCTGTCGTTCGCGCGTTGCAAAGGGTTCTGTTCCCGCGTGTCCAGGCGTATGCCGTGCAGCAGCGTAAAGGGCCCCTGGCGCGGCAGGCTTGCTGTGCTGATAGTAGGGCTCCCCGCAACCCGGTACTGCCTAGCGCTGCCGGGCACCAATGCCTGCGCCCGCAAAAATGTATCGGCTCTCGCCTCGTTCTGTTTCCGGATGTAGCCTCGCCAGCTGATAGCCCCCGGCAGGCTGCCCAGGTTGTTCAGGGTAGCGCTCACCTCCTCGGCCAGTTCTGCGGCAGGGTTCGCCAGGAACTGCCGGGCAGGCATGGCGGTATAATGCCTGAGCAATTTGCTTATGCTTTCGCTGATGGCAATGTCGCGGGTAATGGGTTGGGCTTTGCGCCTGTTCTTGTCCAGCAGCACGTAATCCAGGTTCCATACATCGGCAAGCCCATTGCGCTGCCCCACGTTCCGGAACCGAAACTGAAAGCCTTCATGAAAGTAGGCCTGCTCGCGTAGCGCAATAAACTGCTGGGTAAAATCCGTGACCACACCGACTGCCGCCTGTCGCCATACCTCTCTCCAGGCCCCCGTATTGTCCCTGAACTCCAGCGCTAGGTAACGCAGGTTGCTCACCGTCCGGTCAGGCACGTCGCCCAGGCCTCCCGACTGCCAGTAAAAGCTTAGGTACACCGAATCCGACGGGCTCAAGCCTGTCAGCCGAATAAACTGTGATGTAAGCGTATCGGATGCGCCTGCCCCCGTAGAGCCGGGGCTGTAGGGCTTGCCAAGGCCATTCAGGCCATCAAAAGAAGCCACGTTAATGGTGATGGGCTCGAGGGCAAAGCGGTTGTTTACGTACACGCCCCCGCCTGCCTGCCACCTGGAGAGCGCTGGCGCACCCGAAGTCGCGGCAAAGTCATCGAAGAACGGCAACGACAGGGTGGCATTGACGCCGCGCAAAGCCTGTTGGCTGGTTGTGCGCGCTTCCTGCTGCAAAGGTTGCAGCACGGCTTGCGCCCAGGCAATTTGGGCCCACAGCGTTACGATAAGAAATGCCAGCGTTCGTCTCATGCTTTGTGCGGTATGTAGGATTACAACGAAAGCGCCCGCCGTTTTAGGGCAGGCGCTCGCTGAATAATTTCAAAAGTTTAGTCGAGGTCCTCCATCGGCTCACTGCCTGCCACCCAAAGATCCACGAACTCCCCTACCCGGATCATGGCCCCGACTTCTGAGAAAGGACGCTGCTTCAGTACCGTGCCGTCCGGCTCCTGGCTGCCCTGCACATAAATGATGTTGCCAATCTGAAGCCCTTGCCCCACCAACAGCACCGAAGCCTCATCCACCGGCATGCCGATCACCTCCGGCACCTCAAACTCAGTGTTGCCCAGCCCGTCGCCCACGTGCAGATCTACCACCGAGCCTTTCGGAATCGGATCACCCGGCTTCACTTCCTTCCCGTTCACAAACTGCTTCAGCACGGCGTTTTGCTGCAGGTCAGGCACCATCGTCACCTTGCCCTTTTTGAGGTCATAGCTTTTCAGAATCAACTCCGCGTTCTTCACCGACCCGTCAATCAGCTTGGGCATCTTGATCATCGGCGGGTTTTTCATGTTCACGCTGATGTAGATTTTCCGGTTCTCTTTTACCAAGGCATCCGGGGCTGGGTCCTGCGTCAGGATGGTATAAGGAGCCTTGTCGGAATGATAGCTGGAGTCGTTGATGAAATAGCGCAGGTTCTGCTCCTCCAGCAGTTCCTCGGCATCGCCTAGTTGCATGCCCTCTATGCGAGGCACCGAAATGCTCTCGCCGTGGTTGGTGGCAGAAGGCAGGTATACATAAAAGAAACCCACCACCAGGATCACCACGATGAGAATCATCAGGCCCAGGTGCAGGAGTACTCCTAAAAATGAATTTGATTTTAACATGCTTGATGTATAAATACCAGGTTGCTTACTGATTAATGTGGTGATTGCCGCTTGTTAAATGGCTTTAGGATGAACTGTTGCATGCAACTCTCCACGCTAAAACCTTCCCGTCGCGCTGACTTTTCAATTTCCTGACGCGCTAATTCCTCTTCATCTTGTTTCGCTCCATGCCGAACTGCAGGATACGGTTGATAAAGTCGTAAGGCTTATACCCGTTGATAGCTGTCTGGTGGAAAATGCAGGTGGCCGGCGTCATACCCGGCAACGAGTTCACCTCGATGATGATTGTCTCCACCTCGTCGTTGTCCAGTACGCGCACAAAGGCATCGATGCGGGCATACCCTTCAATCTGCAGGATCTGCGCTACGCGCTTCAGGTCTTCCTTCACCTTGTCGGATATCTTCTGACGGCGCGTCGGGTCTGCGGCGTAACGTGCCGGGGTGATGTTCTGCCCTTCTCCGGCCAGAAACTTCTCCTCTAACGACAGTACCTCGCCTTCCGCCAGCGCCTCAGATGCCTCAAACACCTCATACTCCACGTCTCCATCCGGGCCGAACTTCGTTAAAAGGCCGCCGGTTATCTCCAGGAAGTGCTTTGCCCCCTCCCTTGAGATCAGCGTCTCCACCAGGAAGCCTGCCTTGTTCGGGAACTCCTCTTTAAAGCCAAGCGAGAGTGTGCGGGCGCATTCCGCGTCCAGCTCCTCCATCTCCCGGAACATCAGTTTGGAGAAAGCGGCCAGTTCCTGACGGTTCTTTATTTTCTTAACGGCAGAACTACAGCCATCGTCTGCGGGCTTGGCGATAAATGGGTATGGGAACTCAGCTTCTATATGTTTAAAAAATGCTTCCTCATCCTTCAGCCAGTCTTCCTTGAGCGCCATTTCGTGCTTGGCCACCAGCACCCCGTGCTTGGCAAGCAGTTCGTTGGTATCGTACTTATTGATGGTGATGCGGGAAGATCGAATACCGGACCCGTTGTAAGGTATGTGCAGTTTCTCCAACTCCGCCTGCAAGGCGCCGTCCTCACCCGGGCGACCATGCAGGGCGATGAACACGGCATCAACTAGGTTCTGCAACTGGGCATACGAAATGCGCTGCGGCTCCTGCAGGCTGCGGCCCGTGTATTTGCGGGTGATGCTTTCGGCTTCTGCTATTATCTGCGCCAGCACCGGGTGCGGTCTGCCGCCCTGCTCAAAATGATGAATTTTTTCCTTGATATCGTCTGCATTGTCCTTCAGCATGATGTTGACCGGGATGGAATACAGGCGGTGCGCCTCGTTACTTCCCGTCAGGAAGACAGGAAACGGCTCGTACTTGGTAGACGAGGAAAGCTTCTCATAGATATTGCGGCCGCTCTCCACTGAGATATGGCGCTCCGAGGAGTAGCCACCCATGATCACGCCCACGCGCACTTTATCATGGCGATGGGCCTGCTCGTCCTGGATAGCGCCGTCCAGCTTCGCCAGCAAGCGCGTCAACTTCACAGTATCCTTGCCCGACTTCAGGCGCTCAGCCACCGAGGTACGGATGATATAAGTCAGGAACTGCGACGGGTTGAGTCCGATCTCAGCTGCCTGGTGGAAGAAGAACGACGACGGCAGCATACCCGACGTTGTGTTCGGGTCGTTCAGGAAGATCTCGCCGGATTCGGTGATAAAGCCATCCAGGCGGGCATACACGTTAAAGCCAAAGCTCTTGTAAAGCTTGGCGCATGCCTCCCGTATTTCCTGTATCTGCTCTGTGGGCAGGTTGATCGGGGTGATTTTCCGGCTTAGGCCCGGCAGGTATTTTGAGCGGTAATCAAATACCTCCGTACCTTTCACGATCTCAGTCGGCGGCAAAGCCAGGGCGTTCCCGTTCTCTTCCTGCACCACGATGCACGAAAACTCTTTGCCCTGTATAAACGCCTCTACCAGCACCTGCTGCTCGTGCTCTACGTTTGTCAGCATGATGCTGTCAGCAGCACCCTGTTGGAATGTCTGGTTGATGTGGCCAAGTAATTCTTCCGGGTGATAGATCACCGCACCGTCTTGCAGCAGCACCGGCATACCGATGCCCTCGCGGATATCGACCAGTTGCTTCATACTGGCCAGTTGTTTTTCCTCGCTCAGCGCCTGCCAGCGGTCTTTGTAAATAGTCTTGGTAAAGAAACTGCGCTCCACGCCTTCCTCAAACCGGGCAAAGTCGTGCTCCTTGATGATGGACACCCCGATAGAAGAACCCTGGTGCGGCGCCTTCAGCACAAGCGGCAAGCCCAGCTTGGCCACCAATCGCTCAAAAATATCTCTCCGCTTCGCGTGGTCAGACCAATCGGCGTAGGGTATGGTGCTGTAGTCTGGTGTCGGGAAGCCGTGCTGCTTCAGCATCTCTTTCTGTGCCGCCTTGTCGATGCCAATGGCCGATGGCAGGATGCCGGAACCGGAGTATGGAATGTGGTACCACTCCAGCAAGCCCTGAATGCTGCCATCCTCGCCGTAAGGCCCATGCAGCGCCAAAAAGGCAAAGTCAAAGTGCTGTTTGAACTCATGCGGCAGCAGGCGCTTGCCGGCTTTAGCAATAATGGCGTCCTGCTCGGCAATGCTCAACTCGCCCAACGACTCCAGGTAGATCTGCAGCCCGTGCTCGCTTTCCGGCAAGGCCTCCACGGGCGGGTAAAAGTCCCGGATGGTGCCTTTGTAGATATACTGCCAATCGAGCAGTATAAAGTTACCGAGGCTGTCGGCGAAAACCGGCACTGCCTCAAAAAGCGCTTTGTCTAAATTATCGTATACCGTACGGCCACCTGCAAACGAGATCTCGCGCTCACGGGATGGTCCCCCGAAAATTATTCCTACTTTCATCCTTGCAAAGGTAATAAATCAGGTAATAAAGTTATGCTATATCCCTGTCAGTTAAAATTGTTTTAGCCGCCGCCCTCATGCGCCCGGTTTCTTGGTACCCCGCCCCCCTGGAATCATACCAAAACACGCGCTGGGCACTTACGCCCGCCTACCATGGAGGGGGCACCATTGTAAATAACTCAAAAAGTAGCATCTCCCGTTCACAAACCCATGGCTTTTACGCCAAACTTATACCTGTTTTACTATATTTGCTACAGCAACAAAAAATTCTGATTAACGAACAACGAGTATCAGATAACGAAACCATTTCATTTCATGAGAACGATAGACCAGTATAACTTTGCCGGCAAGAAGGCATTGGTGCGTGTTGACTTCAACGTGCCCCTCGACGAGAATTACCGCATCACCGACGATACCCGCATCCGTGCGGCAGTGCCCACCATCCAGAAAATCCTGGACGATGGCGGTGCCGTTATCCTGATGTCGCACCTGGGCCGCCCGAAAAGCGGACCGGAAGACAAATTCTCGCTGAAGCACCTGGTGCCCCGCCTGAAAGAGGAGTTCAACACGGAGGTGAAGTTCGCCAAGGACTGCCTGGGTCCGGATGCGGCCACGTTGTCGCACGAACTGCAGCCAGGCGAAATCCTGTTGCTGGAGAACCTGCGCTTCCATAAGGCGGAGGAGAAGGGCGATCCTGACTTTGCCCGCGAGTTGGGCAGTTTGGGTGATGTATACGTGAACGACGCCTTCGGTACTGCGCACCGCGAGCACGCTTCTACGGCCGTAATCGCGCGCTACTTCCCGAACGACAAAGTGATGGGCTATGTGATGCAGGCCGAACTGGACAACGCCCGCCGCGTGCTGGATAACGTGGAGCGCCCCTACACTGCCATCATGGGCGGTGCCAAGATCTCCGACAAAATCCTGATCATCGAGAAACTGATGGACAAGGTGGATAACCTGATCATCGGCGGCGGCATGTCTTATACCTTCGTGAAAGCGGATGGTGGCCAGATCGGCTCGTCGCTGGTAGAAGAAGACAAAGTAGAACTGGCAGGCCGACTGATTGCCATGGCCCGCGAGAAAGGCGTGCAGCTGATGATCCCGGTTGACTCTGTGGTGGCCGATGCGTTCAGCAATGATGCCAACATTGATACCTGCCTGAGCCACCACATCAAGCCGATGTGGATGGGACTGGACATAGGCCCTGAGGCCCGTGAGCAATACGCCAGCGTGATCGCCAACTCAAAGACCATTCTGTGGAACGGCCCGATGGGTGTGTTTGAGATGTCTAACTTCTCGGTAGGCACCGAGGCCGTAGCCGAGGCTGTGGTAGAAGCAACCCGCCGGGGTGCTTACTCGCTGATCGGTGGGGGTGACTCTGCCGCTGCCGTGAACCAGTTGGGCTACGCAGACCGCGTATCCTATGTATCAACAGGTGGCGGCGCGCTACTGGAGTATATGGAAGGAAAAACCCTGCCGGGCGTTGCCGCCCTGGAGCGCAACGATTACTAATCGCTATAAATTTCAATGTAAAAAGCCCTGTAGGTTAGCTAAACCTACAGGGCTTTTTTGTTTCTCTTCGTGATTTGGCGCCTTAGCAAGAAATCTGAGTTATAGTGGTGTCATAACTATCATTCATATTTCACCCTAAATCGAAAAAGATAGAAACTTCAAAAACACGAAACAGTCATACCCTATTGCAGTTAGCCAGTTACAGCTCCTTCGGACTTTCAAATCCATGTTGTTGTAATTGGCTCATCCCTTTTAATCACTTACTTTATCAGCACTGTTACCTTTCCTCTGGTCTTGCGGGTTTCTACCTGCTGATGCGCTTTGCCCATTTCCTCAAAGGGGAAGGTAAAGGCCACATGCGAGCGGATAATGTCACGTTGCAGGAGTTCTGCCAGTTTGGCCATGTCTTCGCCGCTGGAGTGAACCAGGTAGCTCCTGGCCTCCACGTGGTGCTTGCTCGCTTCTTCCTGCACGGTATCGTTGGCCCCGCCCAGGATGGAAATAAGTTTCCCGCCAGACCGCAGCGTTTTCAGCGACTTCATGGAGTTCTCAGCCCCCAGCGAGTCGAATACAAGGTCTACGTTCCTGACCACTTCCTCCACATGCTGTCGTTTGTAATCGATGGTTTCATCCACGCCGATGCTGCGCAGGAAATCATGGTTCTCGACAGAAGCCGTGCCAATGACATAAGCTCCGAAGTGCTTCGCGATTTGCACCGCATAATGCCCCACACCGCCAGCCGCCGCATGGATAAGCACCCGCTGCCCTGCCTGAATATTCGCCTCGTGCACCAGCACCTGCCAGGCCGTGAGCGCCGCTAACGTAGCCGCCGCCGCATCTTCGTGTGAGATATTGACAGGCTTGTGCGCCAGGTGTGCAGCCGGAGCCGCTACATACTCGGCATAGGCCTTACCGCTCCCCGGAAAGTTCACCATTCCGAATACAGGTTCGCCGGGTTTGAAGTCAACCACCTCACTTCCCACAGCTTCAACCTCTCCGGAAATATCCCAGCCCACAATCACCGGTACATCTTCCTTTAACTGGCTATAAAACGCCTTGCCCTCACGCGTTTTGGTATCCACGGGGTTAATGCTGATGGCCTTTACTTTCACCAGCACCTCGTCAGGCTTGAGAATTGGCTTTTCAATATCTAGTATCTCGAAGTTTTCCACGCCTCCCGGCGCCTTTAAGGTAATTGCTTTCATAACTACGTTCTCATTAATATATCTCTTTTTAACTTGATGCAGCATAAAAGGTTTTTGGCTAAAACGCAATCCAAGCAGTCATTTCTCAAAATCATAATTCGGGAAAAAGTCCCCCTTGGGGGTAGGGGCCCTTGGCAAAGAAGGAAGTAGGGGATGAAAGGCCGGTAGCGATATTAAGCACTTCTTTAAGTGTAAGACAGCACGCGAGATAACCGTGAAATGTATCACTGCAATGTAATCCCCCCTGCCCCCTTCTTTGCCGAGGCCCCTACCCCCAATGAGGAAAAAAGAGCTACGCGTGGTCGTTGTTCACCTCCAGCCAGTAGCCGTCGGGGTCCTGGAAGAAGATCTGGCGGATGCCGTCCGAGTGTTTGTTTTGGGCCTTGGGTTCGCCTGCAAAATTGCCGTATGGGATAGCCAGTTCGTCCAGATTCTCCATAAACTCCTCCAGCGAGGCCACACTGAAACATACATGCCTGTTCTTTTCCTGCAAAATCTCAGCCGGAGCCCCTTCAATCAAATGCAACTGGCTACGCCCGCCCATACTGAACCATACATGCCAGCCATCCTGAAACGGGTCCGGAATCTGGCGCAATTGCAGCACCTCCTCATAAAACTTAACGCTCCGCTTCAGGTCGTGGACGTAGAGGGCGATGTGGTTGATGGTGGCAGTAATGTGATGCATGGGTATAAGGGGTTGAGGGTATGATTTGAAGTCACAAAATTAAAGAAATCCCTAAGGGATGAAAACCCACCCCTACCCCTCCCAAGAATGGAGTCTGGTGCATAATTTTTTCCCCAGCTTATGGCGCGGATTTGGAATCCATGACTGTATATAATGTTGAGTCTGTGACTCGACTAAGCCAGTTGCTCACTTAACAACTGTGGCTAAACCTCCGGTTTAATCGAATCACAGATTCGATTTTATATAAAGGCACAATTCTAAAGAATTGCGCCAGGCAGATGAGGCCTTACTTCCCTCCTTGGACAAGGAGGGGCCGGGGGTGGTTTGACCCGGCTTACATAAAAAAACGCCCCTTGAAATCAAGGGGCGTTTTCGTTTAGCTTTTCACCGGGTTGAGGATGTTGTCGATCCGGACAAGGGCATCCTCCACATGGTAGCGGGAGAGGTCGTTGCCATACCGGCTGCGGGCGCTTTTCAGCTGCCGTTGCAGGTTCACGAGTTCGCCCCTTGCAATAGAGCGGATATCAGATTGGCTCATATCAACCGGCGTGCTGCTGCGGCTACGCGGTGGCTGCTCGTTCAGCAGGTAGTTCATGCGGTCGAGGTAGGCTTTCTGCAGGTTGCGGCGGTAGATGTCGATCTTGGCACCGCTGTATACCTCGCTCCAGATGCCGCGCTGCAATTGGCGCACCATGTCGAGGGCATTGTAAGGCACTTTGTTCACCTCGTTCTCCATCAGGCGGGCCATACGGTCTGCGGAGAGCAGGCTATTAAGGTGGCGCACCTGCAGGCTTCGGATGCCCTCTACATAGCTGGCGTGGTGGATGTTGCGGGCGATCTTAGCCTGGTGCAGCCACTCCGGCGAGGTAAAGGCGTTTTTCAACAGCCAATCCAGCGATGCTTGCTGCGTTTTGGCGGCTACAGGAGTATAAATAAAGCCCTGCTGCTCTGGCTTCAGGCGATTTTCGTGCACCCCGCCCACGTTGGTTACCACGTGGCCGATGTAGCGGCTCCATACCCCCAGCAACTCCCCATACAGTTCATCCAGGTCGTCGTAGTCGTTAGTTTGGGCTGCGGTCCAGTCGTAAAGTTTCGGGGCCACCAGCTTCAGGTTTTTCAGGCCATAGGTGCTGGCCTGCACCACATCGGCCCCAATACCTTCGGTCTGGCTCTCGGGGTCGTGGTTGCCATACCCACTGCCAAACTGGTAGATCGGGTCACCGGACTTTTCCTTGATCCACTGCGATAGCGTTGGCACCTCAGCTTCGGCGCTGTTGGCCTCTGGTAGGTAGCGGTAACCCCAGTTGATCACATAATGGTCGTATGGGCCGAGCTGACGCACAAAGCGGATGTCTTTATCGCCGGGCTGGGCCACGTAGTTGTAGCGGGCATAGTCCATGATGGTGGCGGCGATGCCATACTGCTGCGTGAATTTGCCCGAACGGAGCGAGTCGGTGGGGTAGGCGGCGCTGGCTTTCATATTGTGCGGCAAGCCCAGGGCATGGCCCACCTCATGCGTGATCACTTCTTTCATCATCTCGCCCAGGTCGTCCATCGGCGTATCCAGGGTGCGGGCGCTCGGGTTGGCGGCACCGGTCTCTAGCAGGTAGCGGTTGCGGTACGAGCGCAGGTGGTTGTGGTACCAGATAATATCACTCTCAATGATCTCGCCGGAGCGCGGGTCTGATACACTTGGCCCCACGGCGTTGCGGGTCGTGCTGGCCACGTAGCGGATCACCGAATAGCGCACATCCTCTGGACTGAAATCGGGGTCTTCCTCTTTAGAAGGTGGGTCTTTCGCGAGGATGGCATTTTTGAAACCAGCTGTCTCAAAAGCCTCCTGCCACTGCTCTACCCCTGCTTTGATGTATGGGCGAAGCTTGTCCGGGGTGGCCGGGTCGAGGTAGTATACGATGGGCTTGATGGGCTCCACCAGTTCGCCGCGCTTATAGGCTTCGATGTCTTTGGGCACCAGTTGCCAGCGACGGATATAGGATTTCTCGTCGGCTTTCAGGGCCTCGGAGCCGTAGTCGAACTGCTTGATGTTGAAGTAGCCCACGCGGTAATCGTTGAGGCGGGGCTGCATCGGCACCTGCGGCAGCAACACCATCGACTGGTTCATCATCAGGCTAATGGCACCCGTGGCGGCATTGGTTGGCGGCTCCGAAGCCTCAAACGTGAAGTCCTGCTTCACCTCAATGTTCAGCGGGAAGCTTTTGGCACTGTAGATAAAACTGCGGCTTTCATCCAGCTTGCTCACCTTGTAGTTCTTGCGCATGTCGGAGTCCAGGCCGCTGAAGGCTTTCACGTCGCTGGTGAAGAACTTGGTCACGTCGATCACATAGCCTGCAGAGTCCGGAGACAGCGCGGCAATATCAAACGCATAGATTGTGGGCTGGTAGTTGTTGGCCTGCACCGAGAGGCTGATCGGCAGCGAGTCGGCGGCCACGGCGTTGTACGATTTGGTCTTGAGCACGATCTTGTCGCCAAACTTCTGCCACTCCACCATCTGCTCGTTCACCGACGAACCCGCGTTCACGTAACCGCCACCGAGCCCCGAAGGCAAACCGGCAAAGCGGCTGATCCACAGGAAGTCGCGCTGCAACAGCGAGTCCGGAATCTCATAATAATACTTGTCGCCCACCTTGTGGATGTTGAAGAGGCCCTGATCCGAAACGGCATCTTTGGTGATCACCTCGGCATAGCTTTTCATACCCCCTCTGGCGGCGGGTTTGGGCTTTTTGCTGTTTTCTGTTTTGCTGGCGGTTGCTTTGTCAGGCACTGTCGCGACCGTACAACCTGCCTGCGAAAGGGCTATTAGACAGGCAGCACCAAGCACCTGGTAAAATTTAGACATGTGTGTAGTTTGATAAACGGAAATAAAAAAGAGCGCCGCAAAGCGCTCCTTAAAGATAGGTTTTATTCTAAAAATATCCTGAACGAAGCTGCGAGTGATTGCATCTTCTGGCTCCTGCTTTGATACCGCAGGTATCACACAGCGCAATTATTGGGATGAGAGAGTTGAGGGTCCGGCAACGGAATTGGACAGGCTAAGAGCAAGGCGCAGCCGAGGTTTGAGCCTGTGCAGTGTTATGATCTGTTTTCTTTATTCTTCAAAGTTATCGTAATAGGTAAAGTCCTTAATGATTTTACCATTTTCTATAGTGAAAATCGTGCAGATTGGAAGTTCAAATACAGACCCATCTGGTGCTGTTCCGCTCGATACAAACTCTACAATGACATGCTTTTCTCCTGACGGGTATACCTGAATGACCTTGTCGGTTAAGTCAGGAAATACCTCATTTAACTCACTGTACTTTTGGATAGTCTGTTCTCGTGTCTGTTTTACAATCCCTTGTCCGATTGATGGGTCTTTGAACGCAGCCGTTTCTGTGTACATTGCTGCCATCTTTTCCCAGTCGTGGTTATTGAAGTGCTCAAAATACCGATTCACTAAATCCACATTTTTTGTTTCCATTGTTGGTTTGTTTTGGTTGTTACAGGAAATCAGTACCATGAAGATGGCTAAGAATAAAAGGTTTTTATTCACTAGTTGTTCCGCTTAGACTATTTTATGGAATCATTTATTTTCGCCATTGCAGCCTGCACAATTTTAGCAGAAGATTTGAAAAAGCGTTTCAAAGGCATTTATCCGTATGGGTCGTGGCATACTGGTTTCCAACGCAAAACTTACAGCTAATTTTACAACTGATTCTAAAGTGTCAGTAATAGATTAATGCGTGAGGTTAAAAATAAGCTCGCCGATACTACCCCCTACATGATAACCTGCTAGGAATACAATAATCAACGTCGCAATTACTATAAGAGACTTTCTCCAAGTGTTAGAAAATAGATCTTTAATGCTATTCATTTTTTTTATTTTTAATTTAAGATTTGCTACAACGGTGTTCGTGCAGCCGGAGCCCGAAGCATAGCAAAGATTAAGGCTTCACCTTATTGGCAAAATTAATTTATCGGGTTACGATACTCTTTCTGTCTAAAAAAGCTCTTAAATCATCTTCTATAGGCTCAATTTTGTTGATTCTTCTTTTAGATCCACTTTTCAATTTTAGCATTAGATATGAAGTGCCAAATCTTCTCTTGAAAACAGCTATTTTGATGTTATGCAATTCTATTTGACTGCTGGTCGTTTCAAATAGCTTGTAAACTATTGCTCCTGCATGCCCTAACCCAATGATTACACCAGACCATAGCAAGAACTGGTCACCTGTTTTTGTGTATCTGAGTAGAGATAATACACCATAGACAATCCATATGCATGAATAAAGAATTCTCTTCCATTTATACCTTTTAGCATTGTCCCGGATAGTCAGCATATCTTCGCTTAATTCTATCTCTCCTTTATCTAAGGGTAAAGTTTTTTTCATCTTTTATTAGGGTTTACAATTGCCAACGTTTTGGTTAAAGTGCATCTCAATGTGCTTTAATTTTTGTTAGTTTCTGATTTTATTTCAAATGGCACTCTTGACCTTCTTTCAATATCCTGATTCATGTAATTTTTAAACTTTGCTAACTTGATAACTCTCAAAGCTTCTTCGTCACATCCATACCCAATCCCCTCAACGACAACAGCATCTTTAACATTACCATTTGCATCAATCGTGTACTGGACTAATACCTTGCCCGTTATATTATTCTCCATTGCTGCTTCAGGCTATTGAATTTTTCCAAGTAACTCCTCACTTGCCACCTAAATTCAACTTCTAAATGAAATTGATTTACCGAATATACTATATAGCATCAGCATTATACAAAACTATATTAGATTTATTTTAGCGCCTCCCTTTTCCTCTTTGCCGAATAAGCCTTAGCTTTACCTGAAGACATTCTGACTGATATTGTACATGCGCGCCATACAGCTTTCGCTTACCTTTTCCCTTTTACTTACCCTGCTTTTCAGCAGTTGCACTACCCAACCCCAACAGGCTACTGCCAAAAAGAAAAAGCCGCTGCAGGTAGAGGAAGCTACTATTGCAGAGATACAACAGGCTTTCCAGGATGGTACCTGCACCTGCGAGCAGCTCGTGACCACCTACCTCAACCGCATCAAAAGCTACGACAAGCCGACCAAGCTCAACGCCATCATCGTCACCAACCCCGAAGCGCTGGCTACGGCCCGGCAACTCGACCAGGAATACGCCCAAACCGGGAAACTGCGCAAACTGCACTGCATCCCGGTTATCGTAAAGGACAACTACAACACCGCAGGGCTGCAAACCACAGCTGGCTCGCTGGCCCTGAAAGGCTTCGCACCCTCCGACGATGCCCACCAGGTAAAGGCGCTGAAAGAGGCCGGGGCCATCGTGCTGGCGAAGTCGAATATGGCCGAGTGGGCCTTCAGCCCGAAAGTGACCATTAGCTCCATTGCCGGCGAAACCCTGAACCCTTACAATCTGGCCTATGTGCCTGCCGGCTCCAGTGGGGGCACGGCGGCGGCAGTGGCTGCTAACTTCGGCACCGTGGGCTTAGGCACCGATACTGGCAACTCGATCCGGGGGCCTTCTTCGCACAATGCGCTTGTTGGTTTCCGGTCTACTTTAGGCCTGACCAGTCGCAGCGGCATAGCGCCATTGTACCTGCGCAACGATGTAGGCGGCCCGATGGCGCGCACCGTAGAGGATGCCACCAAAGTGCTGGAGGTAATTGCCGGCTACGACCCCGCCGACCCGCTGACAGAATACAGCGAGAGCAAGGTGCCGGACAATTATACCCAGTTCCTGAAGAAAGACGGCCTGAAAGGTGCCCGCATCGGGGTGCTGCGGACGCTGAGCGAAAAAGACCCCGACCCGCAGGTGAAGGCTTTGTTTGAGCAGGCTATTGCCGACCTGCGCCGCCTGGGCGCTGTGGTGGTGGACTCAGTGGAAGTACCGGACTTTGAGCAGCTGCGCCAAAACCAGTGGTGCGCTGTTTTTAAGCAAGACATCAACCAATACCTCTTTTCGCTTGGCGATGGGGCGCCGGTTACCAGCCTCGAGGAAGTGATTAAGTCGGGCAAATACGCTCCCTACATTGCCGAGAGCCTGAAGCAGGAGTTTAGCCAGGAAGATGAAACAGGGGAAGACCGTTGCAGCGATGCCTATACAGATGCCCGCCGGATCGCTTTCCGGGAAGCCGTGGTAGCCACCATGGACAGGTACCAGGTAGATGCCCTGATTTACCCCACCTGGAACAACCCGCCAGCCAAAGTGGGCGACGAGAAAGGGTATAAAGGCGACAACAGTCAGATCATTGCGCCCCATACCGGCCAACCGGCCTTTACGGTGCCAATGGGCTTTACCTACGAGAACCTGCCGGCAGGCCTGCAGTTCCTGGGCCGCATGTTCGACGAGCCTGCCCTGATCCGGCTGACTTATGCCTACGAGCAGGGTACCAAGCACCGCAAACCACCGGTGCGCTTCTCAGGCAAAACTGCCAAATCACCTGCAGGCACTTTATGATGCATCATTTTTGTTCTGAATAAGGGCATCAAAGAATCCTGCGGAAGGGAATCTTCATTTGCCACCTGCTGTTAGACGCCATCACCCACTAAAATTATGAAATCAGCTTTCCTTTTTATATTTATTGCGTTTCTGGCCCTGCCTGCTTTCGGGCAGGGGTTTCACTTTTCGTATGAAACGGATTACCCCAAGGTGCTGACCCGCACACAGAAGCAGTCGGATAAGTTACATTACCCGAAGCAGCTGAAGCGGTTTCTGCGTAATGATCCGTCTCTTTCTAACTACGAGGTTCTGGCGCTGCTCATCGGCTTTACAACAGACAAGAACTACAATGCCTATACCGACCTCAATACCGAGCGGGCCATTTATACCCTGAATGACAAGGGACTCTACCGGGAGGCCGTAAGGAAAGGACGCAGCTTTAACAAAACGCACCCCCTTAACCAGATGACGCTGATCGAGCTTTCGTTTGCGTACCACCAGTTGCACAAGCCTGATTCTTCCGCATATTTCAGTAAGCAGTTCAGGCGCGTGATGGATGCCATGGCCTTGTCCGGCACTGGCCTGCACCCGGATTCTGCCTTGTTCTCCCTCACCCCTATCGACGGACAGAACTTTATCCTGAAGTACCTAAAAGCAGATATCGGCAGCATGGGATCGGACACAGACAAGCATGGCAATTACCTGGATGTGCTGGAGTATGTGTCAGCGGAGGATGGTGCCAAGCTCCCGCTCTACTTTAACATCGACCACGCCTCCAGGCAACTCAAAAAGCAACTGCGTGAAAGCAACAAAGCCGCAGCCGTACAGCCTAAGCCAAAGGACAAAAACCAGTAGCCGCTAAGTCTCATTTCGTCTTTGCGATTATTGGCAAGAAAGCTGAATTGTTGAGTGGGTATGGGGCGATTTCTACTTGCTGCCGAGTAGCAGACAAACCCACCCCTTCCCTTCCGAGGAGGGGAATTTAGTAGCGTAGAAAAACATTGCCTTCGCTTGCGTCTTGTTCGTGTAAGGTATAAGTAGGCCTCTGGCCCAGTCGGGTTACAAACCCGACACTATTCTAAGACGCCTCGAAAGCATTCGGGGCGCCAGTAAAGTAGAGAAGGAAAATCCGGTAAAGCAGATAAACCACTTTAGGGGATGAGCGGGAGAAACCCATAAAGCTGAAAACTCCCCTCCTTGGATTAGTGAGAACGCGAGTTCGAAACTAACGAGCGTAGCGCTGAGGTGCTGGGGGTGGTTGGACCCGGCACTGCAAAGCACCTAACCTCAGCCATAAACCTTTTCCAATCTCAATTGTAATTCCAGAACACATATATATAAACCCATGCCAGCATACGTACTTGTAGAAGTTGAAGTAACCGACCCGGCTACTTATGAAGCTTATAAAAAGCTCACCCCTGCCACACTGGCCGCTTACGACGGTAAGTTTATCGTGCGGGGTGGTGCAACAGCGCAATTGGAAGGCGAAGGCCCTGTAAACCGCATCGTGGTGCTGCAGTTCCCGACCATGGAGCGGGCGAAGGAGTGGTGGAATTCACCGGAATACTCGGAGGCCAAGGCCATACGCCAGCGCGCTTCTAACACGCGGATGATCGTGTTGGAAGGCTTTGAGGGGTAACGTTTAGCCCAGGGTGCAATGCACAACGGCCGCATCCGGCTGGCAAGCGCTGGCTCCTGTGGGTGCGGCTGTTCTAATTATTGAGGTTCCGATGTTCTTTTGTGCCGGAATTGACTAATTTTGTGCCGAGTATGATGGAAGAGCAAAAAAACAACCCGCTGCACGGCAAAACACTGGAGATGATCCTGGTGAAACTGGTGGACTATTATGGATGGGAAGAGCTGGGGTATAAAATCAATATTAACAGCTTTAACAGCAACCCCAGCATCAAGTCCAGCCTGAAGTTTCTGCGCAAAACCCCGTGGGCGCGCGAAAAAGTAGAGAAGCTGTACATTTATACCTTCCACAGATAATACGGCAACGAACCTAATAACACAAGGCTTGGCCCTTTGGCTGCCTTCTACCATCAACACCCCTGCCCTGCTGGCACCGTATAAAAAGCTGGGGCTACGCACCTGGCACCAAATAGCCCCTGGCCTGCAAGCCAACATTTTAGAAAGAAGTAACCTATGTCTAGTACAGATAGCAACATACGCCTGAATAAATTCATCTCCGACTCCGGATTCTGTTCCCGCCGCGAGGCCGACCGCTACATTGAGGAAGGCCGCGTGACCATTAACGGCAAGGAGCCACGGATGGGTGCTACCGTAAAGGCCGGCGACAAAGTGGCTGTGGACGGAGAGCAGATCAAGCATAAAAAGCCAACCGACCGCCCGGTATACATTGCCTTTAACAAACCGGCCGGCGTTACCACCACCACCGACACCAAAGACAAGAACAACATCATCGACTTCATCGGTTTCCCGAAGCGTATCTTTCCGATAGGGCGCCTCGATAACCCTACCGAAGGCCTGATTTTGCTGACCAACAACGGTGACATCATCAACAAGATCCTGCGTGCGGGCAACCTCCACGAGAAGGAATACATCGTGACGGTAGACAAGCCGCTCACCAATGAGTTTATCTCGCGGATGAGCAACGGCGTGCGTATCCTGGATACGGTAACGCAGAAATGCACGGTGCACCAGCAAGGCAAAAACACATTCCGCATCATCCTGACACAGGGACTGAACCGCCAGATCCGCCGTATGTGCGAGGCACTGGAGTATAAAGTGGTCCGCCTGAAGCGCACACGTGTGATGAACATTAAACTGGGCAGTCAGCCGGTGGGTAACTGGCGCCACCTCACGCAAGAGGAAACCGATACGCTGCACCAGATGGTGGCCGACTCGGTGAACACGGAAGAGGCTTCTTTCCTAGATTTTGAGGAGGAGGCTGCTCCAAGCAAACGACCGAAGGTGAAGGCAAGACCTCCCCGCGGCGAAGACAGCAAGCCCCGAGCCAGCAATGCCCGTTCAGCCAGCAATGCCCGTTCAGCCAGCAATGCCCGCCCGAAAGCACCCACGCGCAAACCGAAGGCCGCTCCTGCTGACCCGAAAGACGAGTTTGTGAATCCGAAATCGGCCTTGTTGCGCGGAAGAGGCGGTGTTGGCAAAACAGCAGTGCGCAGCAAGGACAAACCATCAGCTGCTGGCCGCGGCCGGGGCACCACGAGTGGCCCTCCGCGCAAATCATCTAAGAACACGAAAGGCAGAGGCCGGTAAAGTGCCACCTGTATAAGTAATCAATCCCCTGTTGCTCGATGGAGTGGCAGGGGATTTTTATTTTACAGCCGCGCGCAACCGCTGGTTATTCCTTCAACCCAATAAAGGAAAGAGGCACTTCGCCGCGCTGCATGTTTCTTATATTTAATTAACTTACATTTATATATCGCTCCAGAAATACAAAGCCCCACATGCCGCATCCCGATTTTCCCTCCCCTACACGTCTGCGTATTTTCGTTCTCCTGCTGCTAAGCCTACTCACAGGCAGCACAAAGGCGCAGCAAAAAGCGCCTGACAGCCTGGTGCTATGGTATAGCCGACCGGCATCGGTATGGAATGAGGCACTGCCGGTGGGGAATGGCCGTTTAGGGGCCATGTTATTTGGTGGGGTAGCTACCGAAAGGCTGCAACTGAATGAAGAAACAGTATGGACAGGCAAGCCCGCTGACTTTGTGAACCCAGGTGCCCGCGCAGCCCTGCCCGAAGTTCGGGGTCTGCTGTTTACCGGCAAATACGCAGAGGCACAAGAGTTAGCGCAGGAAAAGATGATGGGCAATAAGACTGTTGAAAGCTCGTACCAAACCCTCGGCGACCTGAACCTGCACTTCGACACAGCCCCGGAACAAGCAAGTAACTACCGCCGCGAACTGGACCTTGAAACTGCCCTGGCGAAAATAAGCTACCGTGCAAACAACGTGAACTATACCCGCGAAGTCTTTTCCAGCGCCCCAGACCAGGTCTTGGTCGTGCGCCTGACAGCTGACCAGGCCGGTGCGCTGTCTTTTGGGCTGGATTTAAGCAGACCCGGCCAAAAGGCGAAACTGGAACTGCGCGGAGATGAAATAACCCTGACCGAGCATGTTGGGGATGGCACTGGGGTGCGTATGGTAGCGCGGCTGAAAGTGCTGGCTGAGGGCGGTACCGTGCAACAGCAACGTCACGGCATCCGCATCGAGAAGGCCGATGCCGTGACGTTGCTCCTGACCGCTGCCACCGACTATTGGCAGGAAGACCCTGCCGCAAAATCTGCGGGCCAGCTCACGGCCGCTGCCCAAAAGCCTTATGCTATCCTGAAGCAAAACCACGTTGCCGATTACCAGCACTACTTCCAGCGCGTAAACCTGCATTTGGGCACCTCGGATGCGGCCTACTTCCCGACAGACGCCCGCCTGCTGGCGCTGCAAAACGGGAACACAGACCCGCAGCTCGTGCAGTTATATTACCAGTATGGCCGCTACCTGCTCATCAGCAGTTCACGGCCCGGCAGCCTGCCTGCCAACCTGCAGGGCATTTGGGCCGACGGCCTGACCCCGCCCTGGAGCGCCGACTACCATATCAACATCAACATCCAGATGAATTACTGGCCCGCGGAGGTGACCAACCTGTCTGAAATGCATTTGCCGTTTCTAAACTTCCTGGATGCCCTGCGCCCCGATGCCCGCAAAACCGCCCGGGAGATGTATGGCCTGAAGGGAACCGTTGCCCACTTCACCACCGACCCGTGGCACTTTACCGAAACCTACGGGCAAACCCAGTGGGCCATGTGGCCGATGGGTATGGCCTGGAGCGTACAGCATTTGTGGGAGCATTACCTGTTCACGGAAGACACCAACTACCTGAAAGAACTGGCTTACCCCGTGATGAAAGAAGCTGCCGAATTTTGCGCTAATTGGCTCGTCGAAAATCCGGAAACAAAACAGCTGGTCTCCGGCCCTTCCATCTCCCCTGAAAATACTTTTAAGACAAAGAGCGGCAAGGTAGCTACCGTGGTGATGGGCCCGACGATGGACCACATGATCATCCGCGACCTACTGGAAAACACCATTGCCGCCAGTAAAACACTCCGCAAGGATGCCGCTTTCCGTCGTCGCCTCGAAAACGTGCTGACACGATTGGCACCCACCAAAATTGGTGGTGACGGGCGCATTATGGAATGGACCGAGGAGTTTGAGGAGCCGGAGCCGGGACACCGACACATTTCGCACCTCTTTGCCCTGCACCCTGGCCGCCAGATCACCAAACAGCAAAACCCCGAGCTGCTGGAAGCCGCCCGCAAAACCATTGACTACCGTTTGTCGCACGGCGGGGGCCATACCGGCTGGAGTCGCGCCTGGATCATCAATTTCTTTGCCCGCCTGCAGGATGGTGAGGCCGCCTATGAGAACCTGCTGGCCCTATTGCGCAAGTCCACGCTGCCTAACCTGTTCGACAACCACCCGCCTTTCCAGATCGACGGTAACTTTGGCGCCACAGCCGGCATCACGGAAATGCTGCTGCAAAGCCATGCCGGCGAAGTGGAACTGCTGCCGGCCCTGCCAACCGCCTGGGCTACGGGCTACATCCACGGCATCGTGGCGCGCGGTGGTTTTGAAGTAGACATGGACTGGGAGAATGGGCAGTTGAAAGAAGTAAAAATCCTTTCTAAACTCGGCAACACCTGCCAGGTGCGCTACGGCAACCAGGTAGTGCAACTGCCAACACAAAAGGGGAAAACCTATGTGCTGAACGGCACATTACAGTCATTGTAAACAAGTAATACTTCCTTTATACCATGATCAGACCCTATACCAGTGCCGATAAAAACAGCTTAATCCAGTTGCTGCGCCTTAATACGCCCGCTTACTTTGCGCCTACTGAAGAAGCAGACTTTTTTGTTTACCTGGCGGAGCGTGCCGAGCATTATTATGTTTATGAAGCTGATAGCGAAATCATAGGCTGTGGCGGGTATAATACGGGCTTTAATGCGGGTAGAACAGTATTCATCTCGTGGGACATCATTCACCCAAACTTCCAGGGGAAGGGCATCGGGAAAGCCTTGCTACGGTACAGAATAGACCGGATCAAAGAAAACCCTGCAGTGAACAAAATCGTCGTCCGGACCACGCAACATGTTTACCGGTTTTATCAAAAAGCAGGCTTTGAGTTACAGCGCGTGGAAGCAGACTATTGGGCAGATGGCTTCGACCTCTATTTTATGAGCAGGGCCGTTTAGCAGGGCTTACACAGCCACTGCCGCCATTCTTCAGGATTATGCCTTACGTGTCAGGTCGGGCCTGTGATCCAGTTGGGCCAGCCACCTGAACAAAGCACTCCTCAGTTTGTAAGCCAGGCCAATGAGGTATAACTTGTTGCGCAGTATACCATCCCCTTAAACCGTTCCTACATGCAGGAAACCCATCATACCGATAAACTATTTGAGAAAGTAAGCCAAGTGGGCAAAGTAATCGCGGGCCGTGAATTTGAGGCTTGCACCTTTCGTGACTGTGATTTTTCGGATAGTGATTTCTCCGGCAATGCGTTCATCGACTGCCGCTTTAAGGGGTGTAATCTGAGCATGATGCAATTGGCGCATACCGGCTTAAAGAATGTATCCTTCGCGAATTGTAAACTGCTCGGGGTTGACTTTGGCGCCTGCAGCGAATTCTTGTTTGAGGTGTCGTTTGACAATTGCATCCTGGATTTCACCTCCTTTATCAGGCGCAAGCTCCGGAAAATCACCTTCCAGGATTGCAGCATCAAAGAAGCGAACTTCACGCAAGCAGACTTAACCAGCACCACTTTTGCCCACTGCGACCTGACCCGTGCTATTTTCCAACAAGCTATTCTGGAGAAAACGGATTTCCGTACAGCCAGCCATTATTCGATTGACCCGGAAACGAACCGCATCAAAAAGGCTAAATTCTCGCTAAGCGGAGTTACCGGGCTGCTGGATAAATACGACATCTTAATTGATTGATTTGCACCCTGGCTATTGCAGCAACACAGCTTTTTAATCACGTCACCTATGCTGGATTGAAAACAGACACCTTACTTTTGAGGTATTGCGGATATAGGAAGAAAAAAGAGGAGCTGCACAACCACTCTTGAACAGGTATAAAACCTGGGTTTGTGAGTCGTAAATAAATATAGTGTTTGCACAGAAATTATAGTGAGGCCGCCGTATATTTCCCCAAAAACCAGCCTGTGATCAGAATAGTCGAACCTGAAGATATTGACGAGGTATATGCGCTGTGGCGCGAACTGCTGGATTTGCACCAGCCGCTTCACCCTATTTTCAGGTATAAACCCGATGCGGAAACAACCTTACGCAAAGAACTCCTGTTGCGCTTAAAATCTAAAAGCACCCGCTTTTTTGGGTATGTGCCCCAAGAGGAGTGGCAGGGTGTTATTGTGGCAACCCTCAGGGAGAGCGCCCCCGGCTTCCGGTTATCGCGCAAAGGCTACCTGGGCGAAACCATTGTGAAAGCAGATTTCCGTGGCAGGGGCATTGGAAACTTGCTGGTAGAAGCGGCAAAAAACTGGCTCCTGGACAACGGTGCCGACCACATTGAGCTGCAGGTGTCCGTAAAGAACGTAGCCGCCATCCGGTTTTGGGAACGACAAGGCTTTAGCCCTTCCACCCAACACATGGTACTGGACCTGTCGGCTGCCGCCAGAAAAAACGGCGGCTGAAACTGCCATACAATGCGACCATAAAACAAACTTACATGAAACTGCGCAATACGTTTGCAATCTACCTGTGCTGCCTGCTTTTAGCCGGCTGTGCTATTCTTACGCAATCCACCCACGACCTGGTGATTACCAACGCCAATGTGGTAGACGTCACCTCGGGGGAAGTGCTGACGGGCAAAACCCTGCTGATTGACGAGGGAGTGCTGACGGCTATAAAAGACACAAAGCCATCGAAAACCTATAAAGCGATTGTCTCTCTTGATGCACAGGGCAAGTACGTTATTCCGGGCCTTTGGGACAACCACATCCATTTGCGCGGCGGAGAAGCGTTGGAGGAGGAAAACAGGCAACTGCTCCCGCTCTACATTGCTAACGGCATCACCACAGTGCGGGACGCTGGCGGCGACCTGTACCCTGCCATACAAAAGTGGCGCAAGCAAATACAAGCCGGTGAACTCGTCGGCCCCCGCATCATTAGCGCTGGCCCTAAACTCGACGGCCCCAACCCGGTGTGGGAAGGCTCAATTGAGGTAGCTTCTGTAGCGGGTGTGCCTGCCGCTCTCGACTCGCTCCAAAGCCTGGGGGTAGACTTTGTTAAGATCTATGACAGCACGATTTCGGGAGAAGTGTTTCTGGCGATAGTAAAGCAGGCCGAAGCCCGCGGAATGATCACCTCCGGCCATATGCCTTTTACTATTGCCCTCGGCGACGCCATGGACCGCGGGCTGGACATAACAGAGCACTTGTACTATACTTTTAAAGCCGGCTCGGCACAGGAAGACAGCATTACAACCCAGGTGCGCAACAGCTCCTTCACCAACCAGCCCATCAGCTTTTACACGACCCTTGGTTGGCTTTACGACACCTACGACCCCGCCACGGCTAATCAATTTTTCAGCCGGATGGCGAAGTCCAACACAGCTGTGGTCCCTACGCTCCATATCAGCCAGGTGCTGAACAACCTGCAGCAGGAGAATCATAGCGCAGATGCCTACCTGGCTTATATCGGCAATGGCATTGAGCGAACCTATGCGCGCCGCTTTGACAGTGCCAAGCGACAGTCGGCGGAAACGGTGCAGTTTATGCGTAACCTCAATAGCAAGTTCCGCAGCATGTTGCCCGCCATGCAGGAGGCCGGCGTTACCATCCTGGCTGGTTCTGATGCAGGAGCCTATAACTCCTATGTATACCCCGGCTTGTCGCTGCACAAGGAGTTAGAGCAAATGGTGGAGGCCGGTCTTACTCCGCTACAAGCCCTCCAAACAGCTACCATCAACGGAGCCAAGGTGATGAAAAGAGACGCACAGTATGGCACGGTAGCAGAGGGGAAAGTAGCTGACCTGGTAATCCTTGATAAAAATCCGTTGGAAAACATCAGCCATACCCAACAGCTACATGCTGTGATAGTAGGAGGCAAAGTGTATACCGCCCAGCAACTGCAACAATTGCTGGAAAGCTTGAAGAATTAAGCGGGTGCATGTATACTTATGAATTGCAGGTATACTAACACAATTAAATTAATCAAGACGGTTTTACCTCGTTCTGCAGCGGCCGGCCTGCTTCAAAGTCGGTCAGGTTTTGCAGTGTGGTGGAGGCAATGCCCTGCAGGGCTTCCTGTGTAAAGAAAGCTTGGTGGCCAGTAATCAGCACATTGTTGAACGAAAGCAGCCGCATAAACACATCATCCTGAATCACTGACTCGGACTTGTCTTCAAAAAAAAGCGATGCCTCCTCTTCGTAAACATCCAGGCCCAGGTAACTGATCTTTTCGGTTTTCAGCGCACCAATCACTGCCCTGGTATCAATAAGGGCGCCCCGGCTGGTGTTAATGAGCATGACGCCCTGCTTCATTTTCTGCAGGGAAGCATTGTCGATGAGGTGTTTGGTTTCGGGCGTGAGCGGGCAGTGGAGCGAGATAATATCGGATTCGGCGAAAAGGGTGTCTAGTTCTACTCGGCGTACGCCTATTTCCGTGGCTTCCGGAACTACAGAGATATCATACCCCAGCACCTCGCACCCAAAGCCTTTCAGGATATCCGCCGTCACCAACCCAATTTTACCTAGGCCAATCAGACCGACTTTTTTGCCATGCAGGTCGAAGCCCATCAGTCCATTCAGTGCAAAGTTGCCTTCCTTCACCCGGTTATAGGCCCGATGCGTTTTCCGGTTCAGGGTCAGGATGAGCGCCAGGGTATGTTCTGCCACTGAGTAGGGCGAATAGGCCGGCACCCGTACTACCCTAATGTGCATTTCTGCCGCAGCCTTCAGGTCTACGTTGTTAAAACCGGCACAACGCAAGGCAATCACCTTTACGCCTTGCTGGGCCAGTACCTGCAGTACTTCTTTCCCCACTTGGTCGTTTACAAAAACGCACACAGCCTCATACCCTTTTGCCAGCATAGCAGTATGCGCGTTTAGTGGTACTTCCAGAAAATCCAGGTGATGACCGAAGGCGTCATTCGCCTCACTGAAGAATTGCTTGTCGTATTTTTTAGTGCTGAAGAAGGCTACTTTCATGCGCGATGGGTTGTTACGTGTTAGCGAGTGCTGTTGCGCATCAAACAAGTAGGTTGTTGTTGCAGCGCAGCCAGCTTGTTTGTTTAGACGAAGTCGGTTTTTAAAAGTGACATTATCTAGCTATTAAATGGTAATTAATTGCAAGATCAGGCACTTCCACCTATATTAGGATAACCTGATATTTCACCTGAACCATGACACAGAAAAGAGATACGTTGCTTGGCCATGTGGCGGCTTCGCCAGAGCTATACATCAACCTGTTGCAACAGCATCCAATCAAAACGAAGGGGAGTTACCAGACGCTGTATTATATCTTCATGCTCGCATTAGCTTTTGGCTACCCGATTTTATTTTGGGATGAGCTAGGCTGGGTATCATTGTGGATGCTCCTGGTTTTTCCCGTCAATGGTTACCAGATGTATATCCGTTCAACTGGCAAAGATCCCCTGGGCATTTTAGGGAAACGCTATTTACACTTGTCCGACCGGGAGTTTATTCTGAAAGACAAGGGCCACAAGAAGCCCATCGTGGTGCAGTGGCAGGAGGTAAAGAGTATGGATATCCGCTTGTTCCATGTGGTGCTGGGAATGAAGAGCGGGAAAAAGCGGGATATATCTTTGGAGAAGCTCTCGGATGAGAACCTGCAGCAGGTAAAGCATCGCTTAAATGTTATCAAGCATCAATATTCATTCCAGGGTATTGACGCCGCCAGTTAAGGAGCGCACAGCCTGCTAATCCCTTAACCAACAGCCTCCAGCTTACCGCTTTCCAGGTAGCGCAATCGCCCTAAATCTATTAACTCACGCATGACTTGCGTGACTGCTTCCAGGTGTTTAGGCTCAAATTCCTGCACCAGCTCTTTGGGCAGGCGTGCTTCCGTTTGCAACAGGGCCATTACTTGTCCTCTGAGTACCTCCTGCGCTTCGTGGTCACGTTCTTTTTTCCGCTCGGCCAGGCAGTAGTCGCAAATGCGGCAGCGTTTGTCTGTCACTTCCCCAAAGTAAGCCAGGAGCAATTGCGTGCGGCAGCGGGTTGAGCTGGTAGCGTAACGTGCCATTTCCTGGGCCTGGTGCAATGCCCGCTCCCGCATGGTGGCTAAATGCTTTGTGTTGAGCGGCAAGGCAGCAGCGCCTTCGCGGGGTTTCAGGAAAAGCAGTTGCGGCGCGTCGTGCTGCGGTTCGTAGGCAATTACCTGTAGCTTGTGCAGAAACTCTAGTTTTCGCCGCAGCTCCGTTTCAGAAATCTTCAGCTGCCCGGCCATTTTCCGCTCCGACAACTTCACGAAGTTTGTAAACGCCTCGCCTCCATACAGGCGCAGCACTAACCTGATAAAACGGTCGTGCTCCGGGTTGGCTAGCTGAAACTCGTAAAGGGTTAGGTTCTCCAGCAGAATCTGAAGCCGGGACGGCAGGTAGTAACTCTCACTCAACTGCAGATACCCCTCGCCCTCCAGGCGCTTGATGGCGTGATGCACCTGCAGCGGCTGCAGCTTGTAATGCTTTGCAAACGTAGCCAGTTCAAAATCGAAGCTGCTGAGCAAACCGCTGCCCACCGCCAGCTGGTAGTAATTGGCCAGGCACTGGTATACCCTCCGGATAAAGTCAGGTGCAGGGTGCGCCTCCTCTACTTTCTGGAGCAAATCCGCTGCATCGTTTGGCCCCACCAGCAACACGGCATAGGCATAGTGCTCATCCCGGCCGGCACGGCCCGCTTCCTGGTAATATGCCTCCAGGCTCTCCGGCAGGTCCATGTGCACTACCAGGCGCACGTCCGGTTTATCAATGCCCATGCCGAAGGCGTTGGTGGCCACCATCACCCGCACCTTGTCCTCTATCCAGCTTTGCTGCGCGGCGTTCCGCTCGGCAAACTTCAGGCCTGCATGATAGGGCGCCGCTGAGATACGGCGGCTTTGCAGGAATTTTGCTAATTCCACTGTTTGCCGGCGACTCCGCACATACACAATGCTCTGGCCGGGCATACGTTGCAAAATCTCCAATAGGCGGCCGGTTTTGTCTTCCGTGGCAAGGCAGGAGTAGGATAGATTCGTGCGGGCAAAGCTTTTCTGGAAGAGGTTAGGCCGCACAAAACGCAGTTTCTCCTGAATGTCCTGCTGCACAGCCGCTGTGGCGGTAGCCGTCAGGGCAACGACTGGCATAGTGGGCAGCGTGTCGCGAAGTTCGGCCAACTGCAGGTAAGGTGGCCGGAAATCATACCCCCACTGCGAGATACAGTGGGCTTCGTCTACGGCAAGCAGGCATACTTTCATCCGCTTTACCCGCTCCCGAAACAGATCCGTTAGCAGGCGTTCCGGCGAGAGGTACAGGAACTTTACATTCCCGTACACACAGTTGTCCAGCGCGATGTCAATCTCCCGCCGGCTCATACCGGCATAGATGGCAATGGCCGAGACACCTCTGCGGTTCAGCTGCGCCACCTGGTCCTTCATCAAGGCAATCAGTGGGGTGATGACCAGGCACAACCCTTCCATGGCCAGCGCAGGCACCTGGAAACAAACGGACTTTCCCCCACCGGTCGGCAAGAGCGCCAAGGTATCCTGCCCAGCCAAAACCGACCGGACAATATCTTCCTGCAAAGGCCTGAATTGCTCAAAGCCCCAATAGGTTTTCAGGATGTGGTGGATGTCTTGCAAGGCAGTCGCGCTATTATGCAGCGAAGATAAGGTATCTGCGCTCATGGCCCAAAGCTACACGCAAGTCTTGGTTGCGAAACTACCGGGGTAGCCTGAACGAAATGCCCGTGGTAATAAAGAAATCGGTTGCTATGTCGTTGAGTTGCTTGCCTACTGCTACATCCAGTTGCAAATTGGGCTTCAGCAGCCACAGCACTCCCACATCGGCAAAGTTAGCAGCTTGCTGACCTTTCGGCTTATCGTTTACCGCTTCGGCGTATACTGACAGGGCATCACTTACAGACGTACTCAAGGCAAGGATCACTTCCCTGACCGGGTCACCGCCTTCCCACCTATACCCGGCATTCAGCAACAGGCTTGTCTGAGGAATGATTTGCTTCGATGCTGCCACTGTGAAGGATGGTTCCGGGTTATCTGGAATTAGCGCGCGATTGCCAACGGGCAGTGTAAGTGCTCCCTTAAAAGCCAGCTCAGGGGTATAACGTTGCTCGTCCAGCAAGTGAGTAACAAGCCCCACCGCCAGCGGCCCCAAGCCGTTCACTTTTCGGCGGACTGCCCCTTCGCGCACCACCGAATCCTGCACACTCGCCGCTACTTGCAGCTCCAGCCATTGCAGCAAGCCTACCCGCACCAGCACATCCGGGTAGGTATGGGCCTTGATTTCCTCATTCGCCGGGGTGTCCTTGTAATAACTTATACCAGCCTCTACCTGCACGCTGCCTTGTGGCACCACATCTGAACCTTGTGAGAAATTAGGCCTGTTTGTACTAATTGGTTTGACCGCCACAGCATCGTCTTGCTGCGCCCAACATGCCGAAAACGGAAGTAAAAGCGCAGTAAGCAGCAGCAGGATACTCCAGGAAATAGCGAAGGAATTGTAGCGTGTCATGGGCTGCTAGGTTTGGTTGCCTAGTATACGCTTCACCATAAAAAAACGCCTGCCCCAATAAAAGGGGCAGGCGTTCTATACTGCTGCTATTCAGTGCAGCTTATGCCGCAGCCGACTGGCCGTCTTCGCGGTCTTCGATCACCTTCTTCAGCTTCTCGATGGCCTGCGCCGCACGCTCTTCATCGAAGCGGTTGATGTTGAGTAACATCTTCGTTTTCTCCTGACGCGTAATGGTCGGGTTATTCAATAAGCTGATGATCGTCTCCTTTTGCTTGGCCGAGGCATAGCGCACACTCGTGCTTTTCTCCTCTTCAGCGGCGGCGGCTGGGGCCGTATGGGTAGACGATTTCATGGTTACCTTTTTCTCGGTTGGCACAGCTGGCTTACCGTTTTGGTCATTGCCAGCATAATCCATTTCCTCTACCGGTGTAGGCTCATACCCTGCCGCCCGGATAATCCAGGCCAGGATGTTACGGTATGCTTTACCAATCGCCCTTGTCTGGGCCATCGAAGCAATGGCAAACTCCTGATAGTATTTTTTGCCTTGCTCGCGGTTAGAGCAAATGGCAAAGCCCGCTCCCACCACCTGCTGACTGCGCAGGTCCAGCAAATTCACTTTGGCCTGGTACTTCACTTCGTCATCAGTGCTGATATTCACCAAATGCTCTACCACCGGCAGGATGCCTAACCTGGAACCGGCATACTGCCAGCCCTCCACGTTCACATACTCCTTGCCTTGTATATTCTGATAAAGGCGGTTCTCCTTGATGAATTTTGCCAGATCGATTGCCAGATGAAGCGTCTCATCAGACTTTGCAATATCGTAGCTTTCAATCTTTGGTTTCTTTGCTGATTTAGTCTCTTTATTATCCTGATTCATACTCATTTAGCTTCCATAGTTTGATACATTCATTAAACAGAACGGCTACACAAATAGTGCAAAAAATAAAAGAAAACATGCATTACAACCCCCTGATAACCAAGTGGTTACAAACTATTTTCGAATTATTTTCCGGGCTATTCCGCTTCCTGTCCCTAAAAGCTAAAAGTTGAGGTGAAACGTAAAAAAATTATACGCAGATCTGTGGCAAAAGTATATGCCCTTACCCTGGCGGGTTATACGAAGAAGGGGTTTTAAACGCATCTGTAGCAGCTTCCTGCACAATCATACCGTCTTTCATTACCAGGGTGCGGTCTGCCATACCTGCCAGTTGCTCATTGTGCGTCACGATCAC
Organism: Pontibacter sp. CAU 1760; assembly: GCF_054482735.1. Lineage (NCBI taxonomy): Bacteria > Pseudomonadati > Bacteroidota > Cytophagia > Cytophagales > Hymenobacteraceae > Pontibacter > Pontibacter sp. CAU 1760. The sequence goes on along the minus strand of NZ_JBTLRL010000003.1, from coordinate 215,474 downwards.
GAAGGTCTGGTTGAACTCATCGCGCAGCCTGAAAAAGATGTCGTGCAGTTCCTGCGCATTCTGCGAGTCGAGGTTACCGCTTGGCTCGTCGGCAAAAATGATACGGGGAGAATTGATCAGGGCGCGGGCCACGGCGGTGCGCTGCTGCTCGCCCCCAGACATTTCAGAGGGCTTGTGGTGCAGGCGATGCGACAGTCCGAGCATTTCCAGCAGCTTTGTGGCCTGTTCCTGTACTACTTTCTCTGGCCTGCCAGCCAAGAAGCCGGGCAGTGAGGCGTTTTCGAGCGCCGTGAATTCCGGCAGCAGGTTGTGGAACTGGAAGATAAAGCCGATATGCCGGTTGCGGAAACGGGCCATATCCGAGGCGTTCATCTTGGCGATGTTCTTGCCATCAAAGTACACCTCGCCCGAGTCGGTGGTATCGAGCGTACCCAGGATGTGCAGCAAGGTGCTTTTACCGGCACCGGATGCGCCTACGATAGACACTACCTCGCCAGCGGAAATAGATAAGTTAATGCCTTTCAGCACTTCCAGCGAACCGTACTTTTTATAGATATTCGAAACCTCCAGCACTTCTCAGATAAATTTAGTGGCTATTGTATACTGGCAATATTCCTGCCATAGCAACAAATATAAGGATATTTGTTGCTTACCCGTTATGCTGCTTCCCAGAAGGGTCTCAGCTTTATTCAACCCCTGCTACGCTATACCTGCTCCTCCTCAACTGCCTTTGCCTCCAGCACATCTTTGATGTAAAGTTCCTGCACCACTACCATCAGCACGGCCAGCAACGGGGCTGCCAGCAGCAAGCCCAGCGCGCCCTGCAGGATACCCAGCAACACCTGGAAAAACAAGAGCAGCGCAGGTGGCAGGTCCACGGTTTTCTGGAAGATAATGGGAGTGATCAAATAGCTTTCCACCATCTGAATGCCGCCATAGATCAGCAGCACGTAAACTGCCATTTGCGGGCCAACGGTCAGGGAAATCAGAATGGCCGGCACCCCCGCAATCCATGGCCCCACATTCGGGATAAAAGCGAGGAAAAAAGCGAGCAGCGCCAGGGCATACGCCAACGGGAGCCCGATCATACGATAGCCGATGGCCGTAGTGACCCCTACGATTACCATAGCCGCCAACATCCCGAGCAGCCACATGCGCAGCGTTTTGTAGCACATCCCCAACACTTGAATCAAACGGGAGCGGTGCCGCACCGGGAACAGCTTGGTAAAGCCCACCGTGTAGATTTTAGGGTCTGAGGCCAGGAACAAAGCCGTGATCAGAACAATGCCCAGGTCTGCCAGAAAACTGAGGGTAGATGAGAAAACGCCCGTCAGGTTGGATACCAGCGCCTTCTGTTTTGGGATAGCCTTGCTCAGGTCTTCGGGCACTTGCTCAATCAGTTGCTGGCCCCAGCCATAATTTCGTAACCAGTCCTCTACCTTCGAGATTGCTTCTGGTAGCGCCTGCTGCATTTCCTGTACTTGCGTCCCTACGGTAGGCGCAATCAGCCAGAACATGCCCACAATCACCCCGAAGAAAAGCAGCGCCGCTAGTAATACACCCAATCCGCGCTTCAGCTTTAAATTAGCCTCCAGCCAATCGGTGATGCCACAGAGCAGCACCGCCAGTAGAACAGCAGAGAAAACCAGGAGAAAAAAATAGATATACTGCCCTATCAAATAAAAACCCGCCAAGAGCAGCAGGCTGATAAAAGCGGCGAGGGCAACACGCTTGGAATAACTATAAATTTCAGGCATATCTCAATTTGAAGGGCTAGGATTATTTAGTTGTCCCTGTTTACTAGCTTTGGCCGATATGCGTTACAAACCTCTTTGTTAGGGTTAAAATATCACTTCATCACCTCCACGCTGGTGGTGGTCCCTTTTTTCCTCCTATTCCCGTCGTCTGTTGCACTGGTCAGGCTGTCTTCTCCGTCCCCGCCTTTTATGGCGATTCTAAACTTGTTTTTTCCCTGACCAAGTACCACAAACACATCATTGCCTCCCAACCCCCGTAACGTAATTTCCTCTGTTTCAGGGTACCGGAATGTCCTTTGGTAGAGCACGGCCCCATCGGCAACTGACTGAACCTTTATAGCCACTTGCCGCTCGTTTATACCTGTTATCTCGAAACGCTCCGGGTCGTCTGTTCCCTTAATTTCTACCTCCTCAGCCAATACCCTGTAGAACGTGCCGGTGGCTTCATCCAGGGCATCTCGTCGGCTTTTCAGCTTCAGGGCCAGCGTAGGGCCATACTCCTGGTACACCGCCGCAGGCAATCTTCTGACAGCCGCTTCGATGACCTGGTCTGTCAGGTGATGCTGCATCTCGCGGGCCAGCGAGTCGAACTGCTGCGCCGTTACTCCCGGCAAGATGCCCGCATCCAACTCCTCAGACTTCAGCATGAGCCCCTTCACATCGTGGTAGTTGCCATGGAAGGATACGAACTTGCGCTGCGCCCACTTGCGGCTAAAGAGCCAGGACAGCAAGCCGTCATCATACATAAAAAAGGCATTGTCCCTGTCTTTGGGGAGCGGACGGTACACATGCCTGTTTCCTTCCCTGAACACAGCCCATTCCCACTGGTCTTCGTGCCTGTCGCGGTCTCCGATAAGCAAGTCCAGGAGCCTGGCCTTGGCATAGGCCATTGGGTCCACCACGTGGCTGTTATGGGCGTTCGTGCGCTTAAACATCTCCTTTGTGCCCACGATGGTATAAGCCGCCGCCAGGTTCCCGCGCAAGGCACGCGCGTCACTGTACTTCTCTTCCAGGGTATACAGCCTGCCGCTCAACAGCTCCTTGTGATGCTGCAGGGCGGTATCGTTGGGTATTACATAATAGAGCACGGGATTGGCGTGGGGGACTCCTACGGCTTCAGAAAGTGGCGCCACCACCAAGGGCGCATAGGGTTGCAGCGAAGCCGTCTGGTCAAGTACCAAATCTGCGATGAAGGTATGGCGGAGCACAGCCGGCAGGCTTAGTTCGGGCCGCTTATCAACGGTGCGCAAGGCGTAAGTCATCCCATTGCTACTGACCAAAGTAGCGCTGATGGTCTGCATCCCTCCGCCTATTTTCTCTACGCTTAGTCCGCCCTTCACCGTATCCAGCCGCAAAATCGGGACTGTGACGGGAGTTGCCCAAGAAGAGCGGTGGCGCGCTCCCCACAGTAGTTCGTAAAAGGAGCTTCGCTTGTAATGGCTGCCTGCCTGCACCGTAACGCTGTCAATAGAATTGGGTGCCGTCAGCAGTTTATGGTACTCAGCGGGGCTGGTTACCTGGGTATCCGCGTAGAAGTTCTTCTTCCCGCAACTGCAGCAAAGCAACAGAAAGGGAACCAACAAAAGGTAGCGCGTCAAAAGGGTTTTATTCGGGATTGGCTGCATGGTACATGCTTAACGCTTCCGTGCAAAAAAGTTTACATTTACCCAGCTCGAAGCCGCCTGAGAGGGTATGGCGGGCACATGATGGGCTGCCTAAGTTACCTGGCAGGGTATACCTAATTCACAGATTGACCGTATGGGCAGGAAGCACTGGCTCGGTTTTGCCCGAAAGCCCAAAGTTGCTGGATTGACTGGCGTACGGGTTTTGAGCCCCGTAATTTTCAGCCATACACACACGAGCAGTTGCCGGGATGCCAGAAAAGCAAGTGATCATTAACAAGCAGAAAACCATACCGCGCACATATTAGGCCAACACTTTATTTGCCCAAGCTTTACTTGAATCTAAGGGAATAAAGGCTTAATTTCGTGCGTCCATTAAAACTGAAAGCATGAACATACACGAATATCAGGCTAAAGAAATTTTAAAAAGCTACGGAGTACGTATCCAGGAGGGTATCGTGGCTGAGACGCCAGACCAGGCTGTTAAAGCTGCCATGAAGCTTACCGAAGAAACCGGTACTAGCTGGCATGTTATCAAGGCTCAGATCCATGCGGGTGGCCGTGGTAAGGGAGGCGGCGTGAAGCTGGCCAAAAACCTGGACCAGGTAAAGCAAGTTGCTGATGACATTCTGGGCATGACCCTGGTAACACACCAGACAGGCCCTGAGGGCAAGCTGGTACAGAAAGTACTGGTAGCGCAAGACGTATATTACCCTGGCGACTCAGAGCCAAAGGAATTCTACCTGAGCATCCTGCTGGACCGCGCGAAAGGCCGTAACGTGATCATGGCTTCTACCGAGGGTGGTATGGACATTGAAGAGGTGGCAGAAAAGTCTCCTGAGAAAATCATCAAGGAGTGGATCGATCCGGCTGTTGGCCTACAGGGCTTCCAGGCGCGTAAGATCGCTTTCGCTTTCGGCTTAGAGGGTGAGGCTTTCAAAGAAATGGTGAAGTTTGTTTCTAACCTGTACAAGGCATTTATCGAAACCGACTCTTCCATGTTCGAGATCAACCCGGTACTGAAGACGTCAGACAACAAGATTCTGGCCGTTGACGCTAAAGTTGACCTGGATGATAACGCCCTGTTCCGCCACAAGGACCTGGCTGCGCTGCGCGACACATCAGAGGAAGATCCTTTGGAGGTAGAGGCAAGCGAGTCTAACCTGAACTATGTGAAGCTGGACGGCAACGTGGGCTGTATGGTGAACGGTGCTGGCTTGGCCATGGCAACCATGGACATCATCAAGCTTTCCGGCGGTGATCCTGCTAACTTCCTGGACGTAGGGGGTGGGGCCAACGCGCAGACTGTTGAGGCTGGTTTCCGCCTTATCCTGAAAGACCCAAACGTAAAGGCCATCCTGATCAACATCTTCGGCGGTATCGTACGTTGCGACCGTGTTGCCAACGGTGTGGTAGAGGCTTACAAAAACATCGGCGACATCCGTGTGCCGATCATCGTTCGTCTGCAGGGAACAAATGCTGAGGAAGGCGCTAAGATCATTGATGAGTCTGGCCTGAAGGTTTACTCAGCCGTGGCGCTGAAAGAAGCTGCAGAGAAAGTAAAGCAAGTATTGGCTGAGGTGAAATAATCCCTCTCCCATTCGTATAAAACAGAACAGGCTGCCCATATGGGCAGCCTGTTCTGTTTTATACGAATTTGCTAAGTCAAGTTAAAATCCTTCACGCGAATTTCAAGTCTTTCACTCTAAAAGCTTAAACCACTTCCAGTTCTACGTTTATATTGCCGCGCGTGCCCACCGAGTAGGGGCAGATCTGGTGCGCCTCGTCCACCATTTGCCTGGCTTTTTCGCCATCCACCCCTTTCAGGTCTACGGCTAACTTTACGCCCAGGCTATAACCGCCTTCGTCGTTCTTCAGAAGATCCACGTGTGCTGTTACTGTGGACTCCGGGTCGAGGCGCTCCTTGTGATTACCGGCCACAACCAGTAAGGCACTTTGGAAGCAGGATGCATACCCTGCCGCAAACAGCTGCTCCGGGTTACTTTTACCCTTCGCTCCCCCTAACCCTTCGGGTACGGACAGCTCCATATCGATTACACCATCCGATGATGTTACACGTCCTTTTCGACCTCCTGTGGCAGTAACTTCTGCCGTATACAATTTCTCCATAGCACTTTAATTTTGTTGTTTCATAGGTATAGTTTAGCTAACTCCCGAGCAGGCCGGAATGTTCTAAAGATTTAGCGGGGGCAGGTATAACGGTGCGTTCATGAAGCATGAAGCGGTGCGCGTAGCACCGGATTTAAAGCACTTGTAGATGCCTTAATTCCATAATTGGCTTGCTGCTTCATCCAACTGAACACCCAACGACTGATGGGCTTCCAGCTCCTCTACTACCAATGCCGCCAGGCTTACCAGCATGTCGCGGTCATCGGCGGAGAACTTGCGAGGCAGCATATCCACGATCATCAAAACCCCTATTTTATAGCCATCAGGTGTGAACAGTGGCGCTCCGGCGTAAAACTGCACGCCCAGGTTGCCGTGTACTGCCGGGTTTGATAGCAGGCATGGTTCGTCGCGCGCGCTCTCGAACACCAGCACCGCGTCCTGCTCAATGGCCATCGAACAAAGGCTTATCTCCCGGGCAGAGCTATATAAGTCACCTAAACCGTGGTTAGCAACCGTTAACACCTCTGTGTTGTCCACAAAGTTTACCAAGGCGATCGGCACATTAAAAATATGCGCTGCCATGCGGGCGATGTGCTGGAAGGTGCCAGACTGCTTGTAATAAGGCGTGGCCCGGTAGCTGTGCAATTTCGCCAGCCGCTGCTCCTCGGGGGAGAGACAGGATTGAGTATTTAATAACATAAAATGGGTCAGTTCTGAGGTAAGAAAATCAAAAACTTCGTACCGATGCCAGTATGGCTTACCACTTCTATGTGGCCGCCCATCGCCTCTACGTGTGCCTTAACCAGATACAGGCCAATGCCTTTCCCCTTCCTGTCCTTATGAAACCGTTTGTACAGTTTAAAGACATGGTTGCTGGCCTGTTTCATGTTAAAGCCAGAGCCATTGTCTTCAAAAGAGAGTAACACGCCCTTTGCAGTATGGCTCAGGCTCCGCACAAGCACTTTCAGTACGCGCTCCTCAGCCCTGTACTTGATCGCGTTGGAAAGCAGGTTGTAAAAAATACTGTAGAGGTACGCCTTGTTCCCTCGCAGCATAAGCCCTGGCTCCAGATCATTGTGCAAATGCCCTCCACTTTCCAGCAATGGCCCCTGCAGTGCGCATAGGGCTTGTTGCAAAACGGCGTTTAAATCTATCTCTTCCTGCACCAGGTCTACTTTGCTGTCCTGTAGAGTTAGGATCGTGTTGATGTCCCGGAGCACGGTGTCAAGCGTGCCCATGCTCAGCTTTAGGTTGGCTACCGCTTTGTCGTAGACCTCCGAATGTTTGTCGAGTTTAGTGAGCAGGTTCGTAAGCCCGATTGCGTTGGCAACCGGCAGCCGCAGGTTGTGCGACACGATGTAAGTAAACTGCTGGAGAGCGTTGTTCTGTCGGAACAGGTCTTTGGCTAGCTTGCTCAGCTCCAGCTCAGATTCCTTCAGCGATGTGATGTCCGTCTGCACTTCCACGAAACGGGAGATTTCGCCTGCTTCATCAAAAACAGCGTTTATCTCCACCGACAGCCATACCTCCTCACCGCTTTTGTTACTGTTCAGCGTTTCCAGAGAAATGGCTTCTCCGTGCCTGAGCTTTTCCTGCAGCGCGGTAAAAGCCATTCTGTCTGTTTGGTGGTTATGCAACAGATCTGATGGGCTCTTGCCCAGGGCCTCCTCCATCGAATAGCCAAGCAGGCGCGTAAAACCTTCGTTCACCCACTCTATCTTATAATGCTTGTCGGCTATAATAACGCTGTTATTTGTTTTGCTAGCCACTAATGACAGCTTTTCCAGCTCCTGTTTTGCCCTGACACGCGCTGTGATATCGGAGAAGTACACAGACAAACCTTCGGAGGATGGGAAAGCCTTAACCTCTACCCACATGTTGCCCGGGCTATAGTAGGCCTCGAAATGCACCGATTTATCAGTCTGGGCAGCGGCGTAGTACTCCTGGTAAAACTTCCCGTGAATCTCTTCCGGGAAAACCTCCCAGATGTTTTTGCCGATGTGATAAGCCCGGTCCAGGTTCAGGAGCCTCTGTGCTTCGCTGTTGATGTAAGTGAAGTTCCAGTTCTTATCCAGCAGGTAAAGCGCGTCTGTGATACTTTCAAATACCGTGTTTAGTTTCCAGGCCTGCTGCTGTATAACTTCGTACGAGCGAAAAATAGGCGTGATGTCCTTCGCGACGGTCTGCACATACACCACTTTGCCGGCTGTTACTATGGGGTGTTTGATGACGTCAAAATACTTCATCTCCCCGTTGATCTCCTGTTTCAGATCGAAGCGCATTTCACTCCCCTGCAAGGCAAAACAAAGGTATTGGCTGTTTAGGTTAGCCATCTCAGGCGCTAAAAACGTTGCCGCGGTCTGCCTGATTACCTGCAGCTTGTTTATTCCGAAGGTATCGAGCAGGCTTTGGTTCGCATCCGTCACCAGCCCCATGGAGTCTTCGAAAAAGATAAGGTTAGGGCTGTTGTTAAACAGGGCTTGGTAACGCTGTTCCTGTACATCGGCCGGAACGTGCGCAGGCACTTGCTGCATAGCACAAAAGAATGTGCGATTTGCCTGGTCCCATACCCCCGACCACTCCAGCAGTACCTTTCCACCACCCTGGCGCCGGAAATAGCTTCTTAGGCCAGGCGAATTAATGCCTTGCTGCAGATGATGTATAGCAGTTTTGGCAGCAGGGCCGCTATCCGACAGCAGCATATCTGTAAAATTCCGACCTGCCAGCATGCTGCTTTCAAAGCCTAGTATACTTTTGCAAGCATTACTGGCCTTTATACAGGTCCCTCCCTGGTCGAATAAGCAAAATAGAATCGGTAATGCGTTAAGGTTCTCCCACATTATTGAGTTCTGTTCGATTTCCATATCAATGGCTCAAAAATTAAAACACAACTCTTTGTGCAGCAAATATAGTTAAACCATTGAGATTGCAATAATTCTACCCTATTCACTTAAATCGCTCCTAAACAGAGCCATTAATATAATTTTAACTACATGAGCTTATACCTAAAACATGATACACCTCATCAAATTACAATATCTGTCATCTTATGTTATATAACACTCTACCCGAAAGGCCCATTTATTTAAATTTATTTTTTTAAATGAATAAGGTGCTACCTCCTTAGCTCTCCCGGGCCATGCTTCTGGCTAACATCCAAGCAGGTGCGCTACTCCTTTAGGCCCTGTTACAGAACCCGATCAAACCTTTAGGCCAGGTATGACCAGTGGTCTTTTGGGGCTATTTCTGTATCAATGACCTGGTATGGGTGAGGCGTATGAAAATAACTTGAGGCGTTTCACATAAGCAACCAACTGTAACAGAACCAACTGTGGAGTTTCGCACTCAGCGGGCAGTAAAATTTAGGGTATAATTTTTTCTTTTATCAACTTAGTTCCTATTTTTGCAGCACTTGCACCCGTAGTTCAACTGGATAGAATATCGGATTTCGGCTCCGAGGGTTAGGGGTTCGAATCCTCTCGGGTGCACCAGCCAAGAAAGCCTTGTTTTGACACAGGGCTTTCCCCAGCTGGCTCAAGTTCGGGGTGTAGCGTAGCCCGGTATCGCGCCACATTTGGGATGTGGAGGTCGTAGGTTCGAATCCTGCCACCCCGACTTTAAAAGCCTTGTCAGTTTATGCTGGCGAGGCTTTTTTGCTTCTGGTTAACTTAACATCAGATGTTCCTCCAAGAATTGCTTCAGTAACCTGTTGTTCTATTTTCAGTTTACTGCTCGTGACTTGTGGCTAATCTGGCGGGAACAGTTAACGATAAGAATAGCCGCCACCCGAAACTCATCCATACAATTAGCTTTTGTTAATTCTGATGGGACTTTAAAGGCGCAAGAACATGAAAGACGCTCTCCGTCCTGGCTGTTGTCAGTCGAAGTAAAACAACACATCCCGAGCAACCCCAATCTCTCTAGAGATTAAAGTAAATGGAAGGCGGGTATACACGTTTATTCTAAACTTTAAGCCAAGCTAAAACACTGAGTCAACCATAACTTAACCGGCTATCCAACTCCAACAGCAAGCCATACCCAACCCCATCCTTGCTTAGCGCCCGGAGGCCATACCTGCCGTTTTGCCTTGCTTGATCAGGTACTTGCCCAGGTCCAGCTTCTTCGTGTCCCGGATGCCTTCTGCTAGCACCGCTGCGTTTACCTTGGCCCCCGCCTCGATGGTATGGGTATGGTCCTTGGTGTTAAAGTAGGCGCTCCTCACTTTCGCCTCCCCCTCCTGCTCGTAACGGTCTGCGATGCGTTGGTTCAGGTCGATAAAAAAAACGTTTTCCTGCTGCGCAGCTTCGGCGGCCCACTTGCCATAGTCCGCGCTGTTGCGGTTGGCTTTGCCGTTTTCCCATACATTGCGCGGCACGGGTGTCAGGATAAGAGGGGTCGCCCCCTTGGCCTTGATCTCGGAGATATACTGGCGCAGGTACCAGCCATAGGAGTGCACCACTTCGTGTTTTTTGGTGATGAGGTTGTCTATCTCCACGGCTTCGTCGGAATTGTTTTTGAGGGTGCCGCGTGCGCGCAGCGTGTCGTTGACGGGGCTGCTGTCGTTGTGGCCAAACTGTATCAGCACATAATCTCCGGGCTGGATGTTGGGCAGCACTTTGTTCCAGTGGCCCTGTGTCCGGAACGTGCGGCTGCTGGTCCCGCCAAGGGCATGGTTTTCCACGTTTATCCGGGCGGTGTCGAAATGCGGGGCCAGGAAGTCGCCCCATCCCCACAAGCCTCCGTCTCCCCTGCCCTGACCGTTCTTCACGGTAGAGTCGCCGATCAGGTACAAAGTGGGCTTGGGCTGGTTGCCCTTGAGCGCCACACAGGAAGCTGAAAAAAAGACGAGCACGAGAGCCAGATAGGTATAGTTGCTTTTGAAAGGGGTATAGAATGCCATAGGTAGAAAATTGATGAGATCGAAGTTAAATTACCATGAAAAAGGGGATGCGAAACAAGTGCCGCTGAGGGCAAACGTCAGCTGGGCCTTTTCAGGTATTTCTTTAAAGGGTGCCGCTTGTTCAACTTCAGACCCTCCGCCACCGAAGCCGCATTTATCCGGGCACCTTCGGGGTTGGTATGGGTATGGTCGGTGGGGAAAAGCGCCTTCACTTTTTCGGGGCCGAGCTGCTCGTACTTTTCAGCCGTTATCTTGTTCAGGTTTATGAAGTGAACCCCTTCGGCTTCGGCCACTTCCCGGGCCCATTTGCCAAAGGTGTCGTCGGCACGCAACACCTTTCCGCCTTCCCACTGGTTGCGCGGAATCATGGAGGCGATGATCGGGGTAGCGCCTTTCTCTTTGGCCTCACGCACGAATTTGGTCAGGTACCAGCCATAGGTATGCACCACTTCCTGCTCACCGTCTTTCCACGTCAGCTTCTTCGTTTCCGGTCCTGTGCCGCGCAACACGCCGCGGTAACCAGCACGTGAGGTATCCGGTTCGCTGCCCTCGTTGTGGCCGAACTGCATGAGCACGAAATCCCCCGGCTTAAGCGCGGTGAGCACCCTGTCCCAGCGGCCCTCCTTGATAAAGGTACGGGTGCTGCGGCCTGCCATCGCCTGGTTGCTCACCCGGATTTTTGTCGTGTCGAACTGCTCTGCAATGTAGGATCCCCAGCCGCCATAGCCCTCGTTGGTGTTTCGCACGGTGGAGTCGCCGATGATGTAGAGCGTGGGCTTTTGCTTTGGGTTAAACCCGACGGCACAGGCAACCAAGAAGAGCAATGGCACAAAGAAGAGAGATATAGCTTTTTGAAGTCTCATTGGTTATTTTCTGTTTTTAGACTTGGCCACCCTCACCGGGGCACGCTTGGGGAGTTCCCTGTCCTCGCCGAGGTAGAAGCTGGGGTGCGACGGCTGGTTATACCCCGTGTTCTGCCAGGCGATGGCCATGCGGTACTGCGCATCGTGCATGAGCGTGGGCATGCGGTGTGTGGTCGGGATCGTGGTCGTGAAAATCCGCAGCTCCTGGTTGTCGTTTGTCCGGAAGATTACCTCCTCGCGCCAGTCACCCAGGATGTCGGCACTGAGCGCGGGCGTGGCCTTGGAGCCATTGTTCGAGGTGCAGCCTTCGGCGGTGAACAGGCGGCCCTGCCCATACTTATCGATGTGGTTGCTGTTCAGTAACTCGCGGGTAAGGTCGCCGTCCCACCAAATAAGAAAGTTGGTGGAGGGCGGGTTGTCGCCAATGCGCTCCCCCTTCAGGTTCAGCAGGCCTTCTGCGCCCGAGAACCACATCTCGGCCCCGGGGTTGGCCGGGTCTATGTTGGCGGCCACGCCCCTGCCCGCGTCCTGCCCATCCAGGCCAGACCACAGGACTTCCCCCGTCCGGGCATCAAACATGGCTACGCCGGGTCCAGTGGTTTCTTCTTCTATCTCGTGCACACCAAACACCTCCAGGCCGGGCCTTGCAGGGTCCAGGTCCGTGACGTGCAGGGCATCGCCGTGCCGCAGGCCGGTGGTATACAAACCCGTGCCATCATCGTCTACCACCATGGCCCCGTAAACCACTTCGTCTCTTCCGTCCGCATCCACATCCGCTACGCTGAGGCCATGGTTACCCATGCCGGAATAGGGGTTGCTACCGTCTTTCGAATCAAAAACCCAGCGGGAGGTCAGTTTGCCGTTGCGGTAGTCCCAGGCAGCAATAACGGAGCGGCCGTAATAGCCGCGGCACATCAGCACGCTTGGCAGCCTGCCGTCGAGGTAAGCGGCCCCGGCCACGAAGCGGTCTGCCCGGTTGCCGGAGGCATCGTTTTTGCCATTCCCGCCAACACCGCCCCAGCCGCCCAGGTTGCCCCGCGCCGGAATATAATCAGTGGTGGCCAGGGCCTCGCCGGTTTGCCCACTGAACACGGTGTAAAACTCAGGCCCTTCCAGTATCTTGCCATCTGCGTTGCGCCAGTCTGCTGTTGCCTCCCCGATCGCTTTCCCTTTACCGTCTAAGGTACCATCGGCGGTTTTGCAGGCGAACTCGGCCTTGCCGTCGCCATCCATGTCAATCACGATGAACTGGGTATAATGCGCGCCTTCGCGTATGTTTTTGCCCAGATTGATGGTCCAGAGCAAAGTGCCGTCCAGTTTGTAAGCCTGAAAGATCGGCTCGTCTGTAAAGCCCTTCATGGAGTTGTCGCGGCTGCGGCCCGCCTGGTGCAGCACGATCTCGTACATGCCATCGCCATCGAGGTCACCGATAGCGGCATCGTTGGGGGTATAGCCCGCAGGGGTTTGCAAGGGGATGGATAAATACTGCTGTACAGGTGCCTGCGCAGCGAGCGTAAAGCTCCCGGCTGTTTTTCGCGCTTTGCCCCTGGCAACCGTCTTCACAAAATAAGTATTCGGCTGCTGCAGGTCGGCCCCGGTGTCTACAAAATTGGTGCTCTCGGTGAGGGGTGCGCTGTTTAGCCTGACGGGCGATGCCGTGCCTGTCTGGCGGTACAGGTTAAAGGCCACGTCGTCCGGGTCAGTGCCCAGCATGCGCCACCCCACGTATACGTTTCCTTCTCCCTGGTTTACCGCCACCAGGCCGCGGTCCAGGTTCTCCAACACGCGTTGCGCCATCGTATTGCCAGCGACAAATAGCAGCAAACCTATGATCGAAAATTTTGAAAAACTGAATCTTATACCTTTCTTTTTCTTCATGCAGCAGCTGCCTTTTATACTAGAAGTCACGCGTTGGGAGTGTCATTTTAGGAGCGAACTACAAAGTGCCATTTTTTTTCCACGCCTATATCCTGTAGTGTCCGGTATGCCGTGGCGGGAGTAGCCATGCCATGGAGAGGAAAGGCATTTCGTTTATACGTGACCCAATTGGAGTGAAGCGTTTTGATGCAGGAAAACCGGAGGGGTCTCAGGAGTTTCGAGGATGAGGTTGCAACTTAGCCGTATTCATCAGATATTTAACCCGCAGTTTTATACCTGCCCTACCACGCATGCCACCCCCGCCGCTGCTCGCTTTGCATCAATCTCACAAGCGTCACACCCTCTGTTTGAAATTAAATTCAGCCTTTATCCATGAAAAAATTACTGTTCCTGTTGCTTCTGTCGCTTTCGGCTTGTGCCGGCCTCCCAACCCAACAGCAACCCGACCGGGGAGAGGAGGTATACCTGTTCTCGTATTTTAAGGGGAACGGCGATGGCCTGCACCTGGCCTACAGCCTGGACGGGTATAACTGGCAAGCCCTGAAACAGGACTCGATTTTTGTGAAGCCCACTGCCGGAAACGACAAGCTGATGCGCGACCCCTGCATTATCCGGGGCGGCGACGGCCGCTTCCATATGGTCTGGACGGTTAGCTGGAACGAGAAAGGGATTGGGTACGCCAGTTCCCCAGACCTGGTGCACTGGTCGGAGCAGCGGTTTATACCCGTGATGGCGCACGAGCCCAACGCCCGCAATACCTGGGCTCCCGAGATTACCTACAACGCCCAAAACAAAGCATACATGATTTACTGGGCTACCACTATCACGGGCCTATACCCCGAAACGCAGTCGACCGCCGACAATGGGTATAACCACCGCATGTACTACACCACGACCAGGGACTTTGAGACTTTTTCGGACACGAAGCTGCTTTACGAGCCGGGCTTTAACGTGATCGATGCCACCATCGTGCCTGACGGTGACCGGTATGTGATGTTCCTGAAAGACGAAACCCGCGAGCCCGCCGCCAAAAACCTGCGCGTTGCCTATGCTCAACACCTGACCGGCCCCTATAGCGCGGCCAGCGCCCCCATCACGGGCAACTATTGGGCGGAGGGCCCGACAGCTTTGCGCCAGGATGGCAACTGGATCGTGTACTTCGACAAATACACCGCACACAGCATGGGGGCTGTCCGGTCATCGGACTTAAAAAACTGGGAGGATATCTCGGATCAGATTTCATTTCCGAAAGGCATGCGCCACGGCTCTATTTTTACAGTAACTAAAGCGGAGTTCGGGAAGCTTCAGTAGCTGTGTGAGGCACAAAAAAGGGGAGCGTTCGTTGCCTATCGCAGCGGATGCTCCCCTTTTTTCTCTTTGTCGCTTTGCGCGGGGCTATTTCATTTTCATGATCTCGGTGCCCGCCAGCAGGAAGCAGCCGAGGCCGTAATCTTCAAAATCCGGCTTGCTGGTATAGGTAACCGGCTGCCCGTCTTTCGGCTCCTTGCCCGTGCCCTGCACGTAGCCTAAAAAGCCATTCGGGTGTACCGCGTCCTTTTCCATCGCATCCCAGGCCTTTGCAATCACAGGGGTGTATACCTTTGGGTCCAGCAAGCCGTTGTTCACACCCCAGGCCATGCCATACACAAACAGGGCCGTGCCCGTGGTTTCCTTCCCGCCAAAATGCGTGGGGTCGTGGAGACTCACGTTCCAGAAGCCGTCCGGGCGCTGTAGCGGCACCAGGGCCTTCATCATCTCGAGGTACGTTTGCTGGTACTCGGCACGGTGCGGGGCATCCTTTGGCATGATCTCCAGCACACGCACGAGCGCCGCCACTACCCACCCGTTACCCCTCGACCAGTAGCAGTCTTCGCCGTTGGGTGCTGTGTAAGGGGCCACAAAATCGGCATCGCGCCACCAGAGGCTATCCTTAGTATTGTAAAGACCGCCTCCGATGTCATTTTTTGCCGCCGCGTAAAGATCATACATCTTCTCGTAGTAGGCATCGTCCTGGTAAAGCACCCCTAGCTTGGCGTATACCGGCATGGCCATTTGCAGGGCATCAATCCAGTGCCAGTCGTCTTTCTTTTCAGAGTTCACCATCCGGTCAACGGAGGCCCTGATGTCGCGGATCCGCTCGGGCCTGGGGTCGATCCGGTAGAGGTCGAGGTACGTCTGCCCGGCGGCCTGGTCGTCGGCATCGCGGGTTTCCATGCCGTTGCGCAGGCCCCAGTTGTGCTTCTCGCCCCACTCCACGGCATAGTCATAGTACCGCTGCTGCGGGTCGGCCTCGTAGAGCGCCATCAGCCCCTCATAATATACGGCGCGGGTCCAGAGGTTGCTCGGGCGCGTTTTGTTTGTCACGACCTCCTTGCCGGGGTCGGGCCACTTCTGCATAAAATAGGCATTGGCCAGGGTAAGGGTTTCCAGCACTTCCTTCTTTTGGGGAAGCTGGCTGGTGGTACCCACTTTGGCGGTACAGCCCATCATAAAAACACCGAACAAGAGACTTGTCCAATAGGGGAAATGATACGTGCGCATGCTATTACGTTAACCTTGATGATGTAGTAGAAAGCCAAGTTAACCTTTGCTCCCCTATCTCCTATCCTGCACTATCCTGCAAAGCCAGCCGCGAGCGGTTCCGAAGGCAGGTCAGGGCAGGATAGCTTTGCGGCAGGGCATCACTATATTTGATTAAACCTGAAATGCTGCACATCAACGTCATCACTATGCTGAAAAAACGCCTCTCCCCGCTTACTGCCAGCTGCCTGTTGGGTATACTTTTTTCCTGCCAAACAGAAAAGCAAACGCAGGAAATCACACTCACCAACCCAACTGCCCTCCACCTGACCGACAAGGCCGTTTCCATCAAGCGGGCGGAGCTGACAGACATCCCCGAAGGGACCTATTTCCCGCTGCTGCTGACCGCGCAGGGCGACACCGTGGCTGTACAGGCAGACGACCTGGACGGCGATGCGCAATGGGACGAGCTTTTCTTCGTGACGGACCTGCCGCCAAACGGAACCCGGACGCTGCAGCTTTCGTGGCTGGCCACGCAGCCGCAGTATACCGCCCGCACCCATGCACGGTTCGGAAAGCGCACCTCGAAAGACACACCCGTACAACCCCGCACCAGCGACACCCTGCTTGCCAACCAACTGCCCAAAAGCGCAGGGTATGGCTACCAGCCGTACCAAACCGATGGCCCCATGTGGGAAAACGACAAAGTAGGCTTCCGGCATTATTTCGACGGGCGCAACGCCAAGGATCTGTTCGGGAAGCGCGTGTCCTACATGTCGCCGGAGACGGTGGGCGTGAACGCAGCCGGGGCAGTGGAAGACAATTACCATGTGATGGAGGACTGGGGCCGCGACATCATGGCCGTGGGCAACTCCACCGGCATCGGCGGCATCGCCTTGCAGATCGGCGACACCCCCTACCGCCTGGGCGTTACGGCCAACGATTCCATCAACAACGTGGAAAGCACCACGCTGCAACTCGCCACGGAAGGCCCTGTTCGCGCGATGCTGCGCCTGGGGTACGAGGGCTGGCAGCCTGACGGCACCAACCGGAGCTATACCCTCTCGGAGCAACCCGCTATCTGGCCCGGCATGTATGCTTACCAAAACACGGCCAGCGTATCCGGCTTGCAAGGGGATGAGACGTTGCTGATCGGGATAAACAACCTGGACCAAACCAGCCGGGTGACGGAAATCGATATGAATGCTGATTGGGTGGCGCTGCTCACGCATGACCGCGAAACGTATGACAACGAATGGCTGCTGGGCCTCGCCCTGATACTGCCAAAAGACGCCTACTTGGGGTATATGGAGGCACCTTCCACGGGCAGCCTCTCGCGGGCATACTTTGCCAGAATGAAGGTGCGGGAGAAACAGCCCGTAACCTACTACGCTGTGGGCGGATGGGAAATGAGTGATGAGCGCTTCCGGAACGAGGCGGACTTTAAGGCTTATGTGCAAAACCTCGCCGAGCAACTAGCGGCAAAAGTGAAGATAGAAGTAAAGTGACCCGCTCCTGCAGCTCTGCATTTTTTTGCGGCGCTACGATATACGGGTGCACTAGAAAAACACATACGGCCGACCGGTTCGCCGACTCTACTGACCACTTGTATCGGGCGTTAACTGTGGCTGTGTTAGAGGCAGGAGGCAATTGTGGCGGACAAAATCGATGGCTATATTTAAAATGATGAACAAATGAAAAATGCAGCTCAGTTTTCCTTTAATTGTAACCGGCAGGGAGTAGGAAAAATCGTTTGGCGAGCCTGCCTCACGCTGTCGCTGGCAACCATGTTCCAGTCGGCACAGGCACAGGTTACCCCTGCGAAGGTATCAGACACTACCACCCCCTTGCACGCCATGCAGCCCGACTACCCCACCCCTTATGGGCAAGCCACTGCAAAGGATGTGACGCAGGTTCTGCAACGGGTACATGCCTACCTCGATGCCGCCACCCCCGCCCGGCTACTCGACAAGGAAACCAAAAAGCCCGTCACGGATCTGAAAAAACTGCGCAACAGCATCGTTATGGAGCAGGGCGATTTCCGGCTGACGAGCTATGAGTGGGGCGTGACCTATGCTGGTATGCTGCTGGCCGGCGAGGCCACCGGCGATGCCCGCTTCACCAATTATACCGCCCAGCGCCTGGGTTTCCTGGCAGAACTGGCCCCTTATTACCGCAAAGAGCTCAATAAAAACCCCGACCTGGAAACGCCGCTCCGGCAAGTACTGCAGCCGCGTGCCCTGGATGATGCCGGGGCCATGGCCGCCGCAATGATCAAAGCGAGCCGGGCAGGCGTTACCAAGGCAAACCTGCGCCCCCTCATCGATAACTACATCGATTACATCATGCACAAAGAGTTCCGCCTTCCGGACGGCACTCTGGCCCGCAACCGGCCTTTGCCCAACACCATCTGGCTGGACGACATGTTTATGAGTGTGCCGGCACTGGCGCAAATGGGTAAACTGACAGGCGAGCAGCAATACTATGATGAGGCCGTGAAACAGGTCGTGCAGATCTCGGAGCGGATGTTCAACAAAGAAAAGGGGCTATACATGCACGGCTGGGTACAGGGCATGGAACCGCACCCGCAGTTTCATTGGGCGCGCGCCAACGGCTGGGCCGTGATGACGCTGGTAGAGCTGCTGGACGTGCTGCCAGAAAACCATGTGGGCTACCCTAAGGTATTGGCGCAGTTGCGCGCGCATGTGGCGGGGCTTGCCGCTTACCAGTCTGGCGAGGGATTCTGGCACCAGCTCCTGGACCGCAACAACTCCTACCTGGAGACCTCGGCCACCGCCATTTATGCCTATTCCATTGCCCGGGCCATAAACCGCGGCTGGATAGACAGGCAGGCGTATGGACCTATGGTGCTGCTGGCCTGGAACGCCGTGGCGACAAAGGTAAACGCCAAGGGGCAGGTAGAGGGCACCTGTGTGGGCACAGGAATGGCCTTTGACCCGGCCTTCTACTTTTACCGACCCATCAGTGTGTATGCCGCGCATGGGTATGGCCCTGTGCTGCTGGCCGGTGCCGAGATCATCCACCTGCTCAAAAACAGCAAATACGAAATGAACGACAGCTCGGTGCAGTTCTCTGCCCGGTAGCCTCAGCCCAACATGGTAGCTCCTATATGACAATACACTCTTTCAACGCCTTTCTATACCCTATGCGCCCAGCCAAATCCGTGCTGCTTGCTGGCATTTGTTGCCTTTCGGTCGCCTGCCAAACCGCACCGCCTGAAGCAGCAGCTACTACCGTAGCGTCTGCTATGGCCGCAGAAACAAACTTGCTGAAGAAGCGGTTTGACTTTGGCTCCGGGGTGGTGGCGGAGGGATATGCGCAAGTGCTGCCGGGCACAGCGTATACGGCAGCACGTGGGTATGGCATCACCTCCGGGGCACCCTTAGCGGCCATTAGCCGGAAAGGGAAAGATGCCCTGACAAGCGACTTCATTACGGGTAGCGTTCCTTTTTACTTTACCGTGGATCTGCCGGAGGGAAACTATGAAGTGACTGTGCTGCTCGGCGACCCGGAAGGCACCTCCAAAACCACCGTGAAGGCTGAGTCGCGGCGCCTGATGCTGGAGGCAGTGCAGACACCCTTGGGCAAAGTGGAAAAGCATGTTTTTACCGTGAATGTGCGCACGCCCCGCATTAACATGGAAGATAGTATCCGGCTGAAGCCGCGGGAAGTAAGTTACCTGAACTGGGACGACAAGTTGACACTGGAATTCAACAACGAACGCCCCGCTGTGGCTGCCGTCGAAATCCGGCAGGTGGAGGATGTGATCACGGTATACCTGGCGGGGAACTCTACGGTGGTAGATCAGGAGCATGAGCCCTGGGCCGCCTGGGGCCAGATGGTGCCGCGCTTCTTCAAACCGGGTGTGGTGGTTGCCAACTATGCCGAATCGGGTGAAACACTCAAAGCCTTTGTGGGCGAGAAAAGGTTGGCCAAAGTGCTGAGCGTGATCAAACCCAACGATTACCTTTTCATTGAGTTCGCCCACAACGACCAGAAACCCGGTTCCTCGCACGTCGAGCCGTTCACGACTTACAAGGCCATGCTCAGGCACTTCATTACCGAAGCGCGCAAACGAGGGGCAATCCCGGTGCTGGTTACTTCCATGCACCGCCGTAGTTTCGATGCGCAGGGCCACATCGTCAACACGCTCGGCGATTACCCGGAGGCAGTCCGCCGGACAGCACAGGAAGAAGGCGTGGCCCTGATCGACCTGAATGCCATGAGCAAGGTTTTTTACGAGGCAATGGGCCCTGAGGAATCAAAGAAAGCCTTTGTGCACTACTCCGCCCATACCTTCCCCGGCCAGGAGAAAGCCCTGGAAGACAATACCCATTTCA
Organism: Pontibacter sp. CAU 1760; assembly: GCF_054482735.1. Taxonomy (NCBI): domain Bacteria; kingdom Pseudomonadati; phylum Bacteroidota; class Cytophagia; order Cytophagales; family Hymenobacteraceae; genus Pontibacter; species Pontibacter sp. CAU 1760. The sequence goes on along the minus strand of NZ_JBTLRL010000003.1, from coordinate 195,443 downwards.
GCACTTATGGCGCCTACCAACTTGCCCGGGGCATTGTGGAGGGTATAAAAAGCAACAAGCTCAAGCTCGCCGATTACCTGCGGGAAGACGTACAGCCCTTCGACCCTGCCCACCCGGATGCCTTTGCCGACTGGAGACTCCCCCAAAGCCCGGATGTAACAGCCGTGAAACCGGACGGAAACTGACAACGAGCTTTGTGCTTGAATCTTCTATACCTAAAACAAAACACCCGGAAGGTTTTCGCTTGCAAAAGAGATGATCCTCCAGGGTGTTCTGGTTAGTTTTATGTCAGTTAGCGTTTCGCTGTGGACTTCTCTGGGTGCAGGGGTAGCAGCATGATATCGCTGTCTGTCAGGAGACTGGAGTTGAAAAGCACCCACTTGCCGTCGGGGCTGATGGACTGGTGGGCATGGGCCTCGCTGGAAAAGGGACTCTTGGTGGTAGGCCGGTGGCCGGTGGTGAGCAGGGTGGAGGTCCCTTTCTCAATGTCCAGGCGGTATATATTGCCGTCGAATGAGTCGCCCACAGCCCACTTCAGGTCTTTGGTGCCCGCACTGTGCCAGTATCCGCCCAGCTCTTTCGCCTGTCCCAAAAGCTTCTCCTCGTTCGTGCGAATGTTTAGCAGCATAATGCCCGTGGGATTCTTACGCAAACGGTCCAGGTGGCCCATCACATTAAAAAGCACGTGGTCCGGGCCGGCAAACACCTCATGCGTCACCCACTCGTCAGCTTTCTCCTGGTAAATTGGCCGGTTGGTTACGTTGCCCTGCACGTCCACACTCAGGAGCCACATCCGCTGTGGCGCGTCACCGCCGGTTTCCCAGCAATACATCATCTCACCTGACACATAGGGGTTAGCCTGAAAATGGCCTGTCCGGAAGGGAACTTCCGTCAGTTTGGTGGTCTTGCCCAAATCCAGCGCGATGCTGTAGATGGCTGAGTTATTCTCCCCCGCTTTTGCCGAGAAGAAAATACGTTTGTCGTTTATGTCCAGGCACGTACTGCCCGGCTTTAAACTGTCTGGCAGCGTGGCTACTACCTTTTCATACTTCGCTACGTCCTGCACGTTGCCACGCTCACTGTCAGCCAGCAGCTTACCGAGGTTGTACTCGATCACCTGGTTGTCCCGAATATAAAAGGCGACATTGCGCTTGTGCCCCAGCAGCAGGTCCCGCGTGTTGCTTCCGGTTGTTACCTGCACAATCTCATGGTTGTCCATTGAAAGGGCATAGAATTGCCGCCCTCCCCGTGCCTCGCGGTTAGTGGCGAAGGTCACGTTGCCGCCCGCTGCCGTATTCCGGTTCGAGCTGAAGACGATGTGCTTGCCATCGGCGGTCCAGTTGGGGTGGTCCTGGTATATCTTGGAACTGCTGTGTCGGGAAGTGGTGAGGGCAGTAACTTTCACGCCCGTCACAGGATCCATAATCGTCAGGCTCTCGGAAGGGAAACGCTGCCCGAACACATCGGTGCCTGCCATATCGAAAGTATGGTATACGTTTGCCATCGCCGAATAATCAACGCCGTTGATGACCTGTGCCTGCGCTGCGGGGTATAGCGCTAAGGCACACAGCCCTGCCAGTAGTTTTTTCATACCCTTTTGGCACGGTTGCAGATAACATCTTTCCCGAAGAACCAGGAGCATGCAGGCGACGGTGTGTGTCATGATACGTGCAGTTTGTTCAACTATTTTTTGATGGATCTCGCGGCGCAGCGGCGCCTGCTAAAAGGGAACTGAGGCGGAGAATTGGCCTCTTCCACGGCCGTCTCCTGCCTGTAACCTGTGGGGCGCGGCTAGATGAGCTCCTATAGCAATGATACACAACACCTGGTCAAACTGCATCCTGCCGTATCATGGTATGGCTTGCCGGGCAGGATGGCACAGGACAGGCCTTTGGGAATGATTCCTTAAATTGGATGGTATAAAAATCTGACCTGCACAGATGCGGCAACTGCCCACGAAAATCCTTGCGAAAATACCCAGGGTTGTCCTCTGTGCCCGATTCAATTTATCCTCTACCATTCCTTAGACAACATGAAATATCAGCCGCTAACCACGTTCGCATCTCTCGTCCTGCTCCTGCTCCTTGCGGCCGGCTGCACCGTTAAACCCGCCTTGGCAGACGACGGAAAACCCGGTTGGGCCAATGAGGTAGGCGCTAAAAATATGCCCCGGAAGAAGCAGGTTTTCGATGCCGTGGAATACGGTGCCGTGAACGACGGAAAGACGCTTAACACCAACGCCATACAAGCCGCCATCGATGCCTGCGCTGCCAAGGGTGGTGGCATCGTTTCATTTCAGCCGGGAGACTACCTGACGGGCTCCATCTACCTGAAAAGCGGCGTGCATTTGCGCCTCGACGAAGGGGTGCAACTGTTAGGCAGCCAAGATTTAACGGATTACCCGGAGATTGACACCCGCGTGGCAGGCATCGAGATGAAATGGCCTTCCGCGCTGATCAATGTGTTGGAGCAGGAGAATGTGGCTATCTCCGGCAAAGGGGTGGTGCATGCGCAGGGCAAGCCGTTCTGGGACGCCTACTGGAGCTTGCGCAAGGCGTATGAGCCAAAAGGACTGCGCTGGATCGTGGACTATGACGCCAAACGCCCGCGCACACTGCTCGTATCGGAGTCGTCGGATGTCACGATCAAAGACATCACCATGAAACAGGCGGGTTTCTGGACGATCCATGTGCTGTACTCCGACCACATCACGGTTGACGGCGTCGTGATCCAGAACAACATCGACGGGCATGGCCCCAGCACGGATGGCATCGACATCGACTCCTCTTCCTACGTGCTGGTGCAGAACTGCGACATCGACTGCAACGACGATAATTTTTGCCTGAAGGCGGGCCGCGACTGGGACGGCCTGCGCGTGAACCGCCCCACTGAGTACGTCGTGATCCGGGACTGTATCTCGCGGGCGGGCGGTGGCCTGATCACGTTTGGCAGCGAAACCTCCGGCGGCATCCGGCATGTGCTGGCGTATAACCTGAAAGCCAAGGGCACGGGTGTCGGCATCCGCTTCAAATCGGCCATTACGCGTGGCGGCACGGTGGAGAATATTTACATGCAGGACATCGAGATGAATGGCGTCGGCGTGCCGATCGAGGTGTCGATGAACTGGAACCCGAGCTATAGCTACAGCACGCTGCCGGAAGGCTACGCCTACGAAACCATTCCGCAGCACTGGAAAACGATGCTCCAGAAAGTAGAACCGGAGGCACTGGGTATCCCCAAGTTCCGGGATGTGTTTATCACAGACATTACCGTCACGGACGCTAAAAAAGGCCTCTCAGCCAGCGGCATCCCGCAATCCTCCGTAGAGAATTTCCACTTGAATGACATTTCCATCGAGGCCGGCACGGCAGGCGAAATAAACTACGCCCAGGACTGGAAATTCAATGACTTCTCGCTCCAAACAAAAGACAACAGCAAACTGAACATCGAACACAGCTCCAATGTAAACCTGTAAGTCTGCCTTCTTTCTGTATAAGCACGCAGGTTCAAAGCATTTCGCAGGGACGGGTCAAGATTTGCCCACTCGTTCCCATACCTATCCCTGCTTGATGTGCAAACGGCAGTATGTTTCTTTAAAGCTTGATTCCTTTCTCCTGTACATTGCTGGGGGCAGTCCGCGAACAGGTCGCGCCCCAATGCCGTCTACTTAAGAAACAGCTGTATCCAATCTGTCATCTCGACGAAAGGAGAGATCTGGAATTTTTTATGGTCATGCGATTTTCCAGATTCCTCGCAAAGGCTCGGCATGACAGCTTCGCCTTACGTTTACAGCATTGGGTCGAGACCTGTCCCCATTATAGGACGCAGAAGCAGCCTTAAGGCTGCTATGCGTTAGCATACCCCTTTCCCACCGCGCCAGCTTAAAACAGTTCGTCTTTCACGGGGCGGTTAAACTGTTCGGGGGCGGAGTCATCTGCTTCAGGAAGGCCAAAATAAAAGTAGAGCGTGCGCCGAATCGTGCCATTCACCTGGTTCATCTCCCCTAGCGGGCCCAGGTTTCGGGTGTTGCTGCTCACGTTCAGGGCCAGTTTGGTACCCAACGGCGGAATGTTATCCAGAAACGAGATATTACCAGCCGGGAGCGTTGGGTGTGGCTTCACACCGGACAGGCCGTAGAAATCCAAGCGGCGCACATACAGGTCGTCTTCTTTGCTGGCTACCAAAAACTTGCCCTCGGCGGTATTAAACTCCATCCAGGTCACGTCAGCGAAATAGCCTTTGAATTCCGGGTAAATCCAGGGGGCGCTGCCGGTATGGGTGTCGTTGTAAGCGTTTTCCCATACCCCCAGCGGCATGCCCTGCTCCCTGTTTTTCCAGACGCGGTAGGGGCCTCTGCCCAGCCACTTGGCACCGATTACAAAATTCTCGGGGTAGGTAAAGCTGATGCCGGTAAAGGGGTATGCGCCGTTCAGGCTGTAAGCGTACTCCAGGCTTAGCCAGCCGCTCGGGTGCATTTTCCATTTGGCGTACTGCAAGTCGCCGTTATACCACACCTCCACTACGTGGCCATCGCTTTCTGGGTAGTGCTTCACACTGGCTACGGTAGCGGTGCCAGCCACCAACACCGGGCCATTGCCGAAGGAAAGGTTCTTGCTTTTGGTGTTGGTCAGTTCCGAGATGGTGCCTTTCTGCTTGTTGAGTTTCACGCCGATCTCACCGCCCTTCAGGGTAATGGTCGAGTCTGTCTCTGCCACCTCCACGGGGCTCTCCCCTTTAAGCGCCACAAGCCCGTCCAGCAGCATGTCGCTGCTTTTCGTGTTCCAGGTCCAGGTATACAGTAGTTGCTGGTGCGGGTCGAAAGCCGACAGCAGCAGCACGTCATAGGTTTTCCAGTCAGCAGGCAGGGTCAGGCTCAGGTTGCCTTTCGCAACGGGCGCTATCGCCGGGCCAGCCCCGGTTCCCTGCTTCCGGATGATATAGCCGGTCTCCTGATCTGTCGGTTTGGGGTAATCGGCCAGCTGCCACTGAAACGTGCATTGGCTGAGGTTGGTGAAGTGGAAGCGGTTTTCCACCGGAATTTCGCCCTGGAAATCAGCAGGTAGCTTGTCCAGCTTGATGTGTACCGGCGAGTAGATCTCCTTGATGGCGTAGAAGCTTCCCTCCTTCTCGCGGTGCGGGCCCACCAGACCATCCGGCGCGTTCACCCGGTTCACATCGATGATGCCATTCTGGTCGGTACGCACCACGCCTTCGTCGGCCAAGTCCCATAGAAAGCCGCCTGCGCCCAGTTTCGCGTTCCAGTGCAGCTCCCAGAAATCGGCCAGCGAGGTGCCGCCCCCGCCATCGTCCTGGGCGTGCAGAAACTCGGTGGGCATGTAGATGTTCGGGCCTTCCAGTAATTTCTTGGTGCTATAATAATCCTCGTAGTGGTTACAGTCGATGCCGTTGAACTCATTGCCCGGGCGGTGGTGCGCATGGATGACCGGGCGTTTCGAGAGGTCGTAGAAATGGTAGTCGTCGTCCAGCTCTTTGTTATGGCCGCCCTCGTTTCCGTTGCTCCAGAAGATGATGGACGGGTGGTTGGCATCCCGGATCGTCATTTCCTTTACGAGCGGTGCTCCGGCCTCGGTGCTGTAGGCATTCTGCCAACCGGCTAGTTCGTCGAGCACATACAGGCCCAGCGAGTCGCAGATCTGGAGAAAGCTTTTGTCCGGGGGGTAATGTGCGCAGCGCACGGCGTTCATGTTCATCTCCTTGATCAGCTTGACATCCATCAGGTCGATGTTGGCATTGACGGAGCGGCCCGTTTCCGGCCACCAGACATGGCGGTTCACGCCCTTCATCTTGATTTTGGTACCGTTCAGGTAAATGCCGTCTCCCTCCCGAATCTCGATGGTCCGGAAACCGAACTTGTCGGTGGTCTGGTACAGCGTTTTCCGGCCTGCCTTGATGGCAGTGCGCACGCTGTATAAATGCGGGGTCTCGGCGGTCCACTGCAGCGGGCTCGGCACGTTGGTCTTCAGGTTCACCAAGGTGTCCGCAGCAGCTATTGTGGCTTTCCCGGTGCTTACCACCTTGCCATTGGCATCCAGAATCTCGGCCACTACCACATGTCTTGCCTGCGGGTTTCTCAGGTGCACATTCATCGAGAACTTACCGTCAGCCTTCGCATCGATGGCCGTGAACGCGATGTGCTCCTGCGGGAACGCCTCGAGGTATACCGGCCGGAAGATGCCTCCGAAAATCCAGTAATCAGCCAGGCGCTCGGCGTTGTTCACCGACGGGGCAGCCGACATTTTGCTCACCGTTACTTCCAGCAGGTTCTCTTTGCCATATTCCAGCTTATCGCTGATGTTATACCTGAACTCATAAAAAGCACCCTGGTGGATCGGGCCGGCTGTCTTGCCGTTCACCTTCACCTCGGTGTCGGTCATAGAGCCTTCGAACACCATGTATACGTCCTGCCCCTTCCAGGCTTTCGGCACCTGAAAGGTATGCTTATACATCCCCTTCTCATCGGCAAAGCGGAAATTCTTGCCATAGGTCACGTAGTCGCGGCCATAGTTGTAAGTGCCAAAGCCCTGCTGCTCCCAATGCGAGGGAACCTGTATCTGCGTCCAGTACCCGCTTTTCCGCCCCCCGGTCACCTGAAAATCCCAGGCAACGGTGTGCTCGTTGTCGGTACCTGACAGGTATTTCACCTGGCGGGTAACAGGGCCTTTGGCGTAAGCTTCCGTTATACCCAGGAGCAGGAAAAGGAGGTAAAGGAGTCTTTTGGTTTGCATGTTTTATTTTTGTCGTGGCCAATGGGTTATAACATTGAAAGCTACGCGCTTTCACGGAAGAAACTGTCCTGCTCTGTCTTGCTGCCCGTAGCGGCAGGCATTGCCTTCTCATGACCGCCGTCTGCTTTCGTGTTTCTAGCATAGCGCCGTAAGCTGGTTTCAGTACCCACAAGTCAATCGAAATTCTGTCGAGCACAATGCCGGGGCCAAGCACAGGTGCTCGTGCTAGTTGCCTGGAAGTGTATCCGCATCTCCACGTTAAAGCGCTATACTTCTTACAAGGGCTTCCACCTCCCTGGCAGCGTTTACATGCCTTACGAATCTGAAGCCCTGCACATGATCCTGGCATACATCGCTGATAGACGTTAGCGTGTGATCACACATCGGCAAACGGTCCCGCCACCGGCCAAGCACATCAGGCTCTATCCCTTTGCCGACTCTGTCAGGACGGGCCATGTATGATTTTCATCGTCAGACATACTCTCCCTGCACTTCTCTTGTTCGCGCGGCGGCACTTTCGCTAATTGATTTCAGCGCACAGCCCTGCCTGCAGGACTTTACCTTGCTCCCAGTTTCTTCCCATGCTTCTCAATTTCCACGGCATACACCTGGCTCTCGCCCTCAAAGTTGGCCCGGAAGATGATCCAATTACCGTCCGGCGAGAAGTGGACATTCGGCTCTAGTTTGTAGTAGTGGTGCTTCATGTTCACCAGCCGCTCCGACTTCAGGCGGTTCCCTTCAGGTCGGAACAGATAGATCCACTGCCCGTCTTCTGCCTTGGCCACCTGCCCAGGGTCGCTGCCGTCGCCGGCAAACAGCTTCTGGTCCGGGGACACGTTGAAGTGGATCGACCATTCGTTCCGCTGCAGTTGGTAACGCTTTTCCCCGCCTGTTTTCACATCCGCGCCCGTCAGGTAAAAGGTCTTGCCGCGGGGCACCTGCTGGTCGAACCAGATCGTTTTCCCATCGGGGCTAAAAAACTCATGGCCGGCAATTTCCCCTTCCACCGTGCGTGTGTGCATTTTCTTCACCTCGCCGCTTTGCATGTGGTAGGTCCAGATGCGGTCTACCTTGTGCCAGGGGCCCTCATGGCAAAACATGAGCAGGTTTGGGTCGGTGGGCGAAAACTGGATGTGCCCAAGCCAGGTGTCCTCCCGGTGTATTTCCTCCAGCTTGCCTTTCTCAATGTCGATCGTGAAGAGTGTATGTGGGATTTTGGCGTCGAAGATGCGGTTAAAGTAGTCGCTCTTTTCCGGGTACTGCTGGTAGATCCGGGCTTTCTCGGGGCCGGCAAAGCTCCCGGCCAGCAGCGTCTCGTTAGCGTTCAGGGTAGAGATACTGCCATCCATACCCTCCGGGAAAACATAGACCAACCGGGTCTGCTTGGTGTCGATGCTGGTGGCGAACACGCTGTCGCGGCTCTGGTAGAAGGCCTCCCGGCGGCGACGGGCCAGGAGCTCCCCCCGTTTCTCAGAGGCGTTCCGGGTAATCTGCTCCGACTTCAACGTTTTCAGGTTCACGGCATACAGCTGCTTCACGCCCTGTGCATCGGTGTGGTAGTATACCATTGCATCGCCCTCCTTGCCCTTTTGCCTCAGAAACGGATTGTTGTGAAAGTAAAAGCTCGCGTTGCTCCCGCCGTTTCGGGAAAGGCGCACCACTTTATGCCCGGTGTCTTTATCGATCCACTCTTGGGGCATGGGCTTCTGAGCACCCGTCTCCAGCACTTCTTGGGCATGGGCAAGCGGGCAAAGCAGCAGCTGCATTCCCAGCAAAATGGCGAATTTTCTATTTTTCATATCGGTAGCGGTATAACTGTTCTCAACAAAGGGGCACTGCAGCACTGCAGCCCTGCTTCTAACTGCTCAGGGTTTGTTCTCAAGCAGGCGCGATCTCCTCCAAGGCCTGTTCCGCACGGCTGTATTCCCGGTGGCAGCAGGGTGGCGCTTAGGGCTGAATCAGGCTTTGCTATCAGTGCGACTGCACGCCTCGCAAGCGCTCGCAGGACATCATGCATGCCTTATTTCAAAAGGCTGGCCTAGGAGGAACGCTGCGGAATACACGCCACTGGCACAGCTAACCCGCTTCTTCGCTATGGTGTGTGGCAACAAAAAGAGGCTGCCCTAAAAGTGACCTTCCGGGACAGCCTCATTTCAAAATAAACCACACTCTACTCACTATACTTTTTTAACAGTTGCCCGCTAAATCTCTAACACTAGCTAAGCTACACTTTATTTTCTGCCAGGGCATCCTGCACTGTCCTGCCAGTGTGCAGCTTAATCCCGGCTTCACTTGCGTTAGGCAACTTCGCTTTCTTTTAGCACGCTAAGGCAACGCTGCAAAAGGCATCGTTTTGAATCAGGGCATTCGCTGCAGGCCTTCCCACTTCACCTTCCATTTGCCATTGTCCGGGAAGCCAGGCGCAGTTTTGTCTGGAGCACCGTCCCAGCCGGCAGCCATCATGGCCACTGCGGTGAGCAGGCCGCCGTTGCCCGGCAGGTAGATGCGCAGGCGCTCATCCTGGTAGTTGTGCCCGTTGGGTAAATAGGTGTTTTTCTGCACGTCCATTAACAGCGCATCCACCGCTTTTTCAGGCATATTCAACCGGGCGGCGCTCATCGCCATCATCGGGTAGTCCCAGCCCCAGGTAGTGTCCCATTGCCAGTTTCGCAGTATTTCCCCGAAGGTGTTTTTCATGATAACCGTGTCTACTTTCGGGCTAAGCGGCAGGAGGCCGTATGCGCCCACTACCACCGGGTGGTCGCGGCGGAAGGAATCGCTGGCATAGGCCTGCGGATGCGTGGCGCTTGGCAGGTATAAGCCGTCTTTCACGGGCAGTGGTGCCAGCTGATTTAGCACCTCCTGCCATTTCTTGTTTGCTGACAGCCCCAGCCGCCTGCGCCACTCCTGCGCCACCGATAACCCATACTGCCAGTAAGCCAGCTCAAAAGGCGGGTCATTGGTCTCGCTGGCCGGGAAAAGCTCCTGGGCCGGTATGAGCGGTGCCGCCAGGTGATATTGCCGTTCCTTCTCGGCGTAAGTTGGCAAGGAGGCCATAAAATCCGCGGTCTCAAACACCAGCGTTTTATACTTCTCCAGGGTTGCCTGAGTGGGTTTCTGCCGGTATACCAGTTCCGAGAAATAGATGATGTGCGGCTGTTGCCAGATGAGGTAGGGCCCGATGCTGGAAGGGCTTTCGCTGCCGCCCGGCTCTGTCATTTTCTGCCACCGCACGCCCTCATACCCCTGCCATGCCGCTGTTGCGCGGGCTTTGGGCAGCACCTTTTCATACCAGCCGAGGCTTCTCTCCAGGAGCGGCAGGCGGTTCCACAGCGCAAAATGCACCCCGTGCCACCAGTGCATCTCCAGGTGCGGCTTGCCATACCAGCTGTTCATGGTCAGCCCGGTTTCCTGTGGCGGCAGATCTCCTGAAGCTTGGATTTTGGTGAGGTACTGCGACAGCACCACGCGCCGCTCCAGCTCGGGGGCGCGCGGGTCTGTGGAGCCTGAAAAATCCACCGCGCCCCCTTCTTTCCAGAATTCGTCCCATTGCGCCTTGCTGTTCGCCTGCGTCTGCTCAAAGTCTGGTATATCAAGCTGCGGCTCCCGGCCAAACAGAACGGAAAACGCCAGGGTATCCGCTGCCGGATAGGGGGTTAGCTCGAAATGATGTTTTCCTTTTTTGCTGAAGCTGCCTTTCTGTTGCCAGTCCACAGCGGTGTAGTAGGTAGTGGCATCCAACTGTCGCTTTAACTGCACCTGGCTGGCATCTCCCTCAGCGCCGGAAAGCGTGGTGGTATGCGCGCCGGGGTGCTGCCAATCGTAACCGGGGCACACATGGCACTCCGCCCCATACGGAAACCTGAACGATACCCTCAGCCTGTTTTGGGCAATCAGCGGCGAGGTAACACGGGCGGCAAAGCCATCCTTTTCCTGGTGTCCGAACAGTTCCACTTTTACCGGGACACCATCTACCTCGTACCTGCTCTCTATTTTTCCGGTCCAGAGGTTAAGTGTCTGGCTGACTTTCTGCAGTTCCTGCACCGGCACCTGCTCCCCATTTTCCTTCAGCAGTACCAAACCAACCAGCCCAAGGTGCAGCCGGTGCGGGTTGGCGCGCAACCAGTTCATCGCCTCCACTTTGCGGCCAATGCCTTTGTGCTGCACCGGGAAAGGGATCACCCGGCCGGTTTCGGTCGTGTCGTAGCGGGTCACGTCTGCCAGGGTATAATTTTGGGCTGTTGGGGTGCTATGCCAGCCCCATTGCGATTGCGTGCCCAGCGGCACCCCGTTCTCATAGTACTCCGGGTAACTCTGCAACCCCGTCACATCCACGGTAAAGGCGAAGTCGCCGTTGCCCACCGACAGGGAGGCGAGGGTATCCGGTGCTGTCAAGGTGATATTATGGCGGCTGACCAACGCATGGCGGTCTATGGCGGTGCTTTTGCGGCTCGTGGAGGGCTCGGAGGAACTGCAACCGGAGAGGAAAGCGACAGTTGCCAACAGGGCAGCTTTTTGGAGGAGAAGATTAGCGTACTGCTTGTACATAAGTTGAAGCTGATTAGCGTAACATTTTTTTGGGAGTAGAACTTAGCCGTTGTTCCCGCGATTACCAACAAGCGATTACTGCCTTGGCATTTCTTGCAAATCAAAATGACACAGCAAAGGCGGTATAAGATGGTGCGAACATGCTTCCTGGGGAACCTGCCTGTCAGGTCTAGCTCATATTAGCCTCCAGGGCTGATTTGGAAGACAAAGGCGCTGGAGGTATTGTATTTGCCACCCTGCGATGCCAGGAAAAGGTGCGTGGGCCGATTGTTTTGCAGCAGGAGTTGCGGCCGCTCGAAGCGGCCGTATTTGGAGAGGTGCGCGGGGGCGGGCGGCTGACTGAAGTAATGGTCGGTATTGTAATACGCTATTTTAGGCTCGCTCCACTTTATACCATCCCCAGACTCCAGGTAGAGGCCGTACTGGTGGTTGAAGATGCCCATGTCGCGCATGATCATCCTGAACTTACCGCTCTCGTGCCATACATACCCGTCCTCTGCCTGCACGTTGTTTCCCCTGCCGGAGTAGTCCAGAATCGGGTTGCCCTCGAACCGGGTATAGGGGCCCTGTAACTTATCGGCAGTGGCCAGGCCGTATTTCCGGTTTCCCCTGATCTTGGGGTCAGTATAGTTTTCGTATTCTTCAGTATTCCAGGATTTGTAGTAGAGCCAGTACTCCCCGTTGGGGTGTTTGATAAAGGAGGGGTTAGAGGTGCAGTGGTTGTCCCAAGCATTGCCTGTACCGGCCTCCAGCAGCGGCTGGTCTGGTCGCTCCCATGGCCCGTAAGGGGAATCGGCCACGGCAAGCCCCACGCGCTTTGTGTCTGTTTTTCTGTTGGCGTTGCCCATATAAAACAGGCAGTATCTGCCGTCCACCAGCTTGATGTGCGGGTTGTGGCAGGTGGTGCCATCCCAGTAGCCTTCGCCCCGGGGTGCCAGCACCGTGGAGACAAATTGAAACGGAGCCTCCGGCGTGTCAGCTACAGCATGGGCAATCTCAGAACTGTTGATCCATCCACCCATTTTCCTATCAGCGGCCCAGCGGGAAAAAAACACATGCACTTTCCCGTCCGGCCCGATGATCGGGCTGGTACCCCATACGTAATAGCCCTCCATTTCCAACCTGCGCCCAAGCGGCTTCAGCCTTTTGCTGAAGGGAGAAGCTAGCTCATCCGGCTGCCGAATGCCGGGTAGCGTAAAAAGCGTGGGGCCAGTTGCCAGCAGCGGGGTTCCGATGGCCAGGAAAGAAATAAAGGAGCGTCGTTGCATTGCGTATGAATGTAGCGTTCGAGGTACGCTAAAGCTAACGCATACCAAACATAAATGCATCCTGCGGCATCCTGTCAGGTATACGCTTCGCCTGGTAAGGGCGCAAAGGCAGGAGCAATGAAAATGGCAGGCAAATTTGAGGTTGGCTGCCATTCAATTCATAATCTATCGATTGCATTGTTACTTATACCCCAATGTGCGTGCTTTTTGTGGTGCCGATACGCTGTAGGGGGTAATGGTTACCGGCCCCAGCAAACCTGAGGGCATGGGTAGCCAGACAGAGGCGTCGAAGGGTTTGTAGTCAATGTTCACGAAATTGATCTCGTGGTATTTCCGCCATTCAATTTTCTGCTGGTCCATGTGCCGGATGCGGTTGGCCATGAGGTTAGCTACCTCAACCTTCAGGGTGTTCTTGCCTGGTTTTAGATACTGCCCCACCCTGGCCCGGAACGGAATGCCCCATAAGGTTCCTACTTCCTGCCCGTTCAGCCAAACGCGGGCGCTTTCCCGCACTTGGCCCAGGTCCAGCACATATTCCTCCGCCTGCTTGGCCGGCAGATTAAAGGTGGTGGTATACTCGCCGGAGCCGGAGAATGCCTGTCCTTTCTGATCGCTGAGCTTCGTCCAGGATACCAGCTCGTTCAACTTTTGGTCGGCGGGGAGCGCCGGTCCGCCCTTTGTGAAGTGCAGCGCCCACTCACCCTTTACCTCCTGCGGGCTGCCCGCCTGTTCGAGGTAGCGCCATGCCATTAGCTGCGCACTGGGCTTGGAGGTGGCCTGCAGGATCAGTGCCTCCCCGGGCTGCAGTTGCACCCGCACATTTGTTTTGTCTCCTGCCGCGTTTGCCATGGCCATCCCGGTTTTCCCGCTCTGCGGGTCCAGCAGCACAACACCAGGTGCTTGTAAGTTCAGCGGCACGGTTGTGTCGATGGCGTTGGGGGTATGATTTACCAGGTAGTAGTATTTCCCGTCCTGCAGCTGCCGACGGATAAACTTCAGGCCCGTATCGGTTAAGGCTTCCCGCTGCACGCCCTTGTGCTCCAGTGCGCGCTGCACATCCGTAGCCAACAGGATTTCTCCGGCACCTGTCTTCATTTGCCTGATGCCGCTGCCAGCGTCCGTGAAGGCGAGGGACGCTTTCAGTTGCTTCAGTTGCGCGCGCCTGGCTTCCAGGTTGTGGAGGCCCGGCACGTCGGCAGGCAGTTCCTGCACCACCACCGTAGCGCCTTGCCTGGCCAACTGAATGATTCGCTCCAAGGTTTCCACGGCCATGTACTTCGCCTTCGGAATGATGAGCACCTTATGCGTCGGCGCCGTGGCCGCAGTCAGCAGTTGGCCGTCTTTCACGCTGGTTTCCTGCAGCATTTTATCCGATACGAAATCCAGGGAGTAGCCCGCATCCATCAGTTGCTGCGACTGCTTATAAAACTGTGTCGGGTGCAGCCACTCGTCGATGTCGTGCACCTTGATCAGCATTTCCATACCTTCCGGCTTGCTCCACACGTCGTGGATGGGCCAGTAGACCAGCAGCTCATTATCCGCTTGCCCGGACTGCAGCACCGACTGCACCCGTGTGATGTAGTTGTTAAACCCATTGAACTGTGGCCACAGGCTGTTGGCCGGCGTCAGGTTAAGCGAGGCGTAGAACAGCCATCCCGGCCAGGCCACATCTTCCGGCGAATAGGTGACGCCATGGTAAAACACATGGTTAACACCGGAAAGGAACACCTGCTCTACCTCCGGTTTCATTTGGGAATACGAGGTTTTGAAATGCTCGCCGAGCCAGGTAAATGTCTCGCTCGAGATAAGTTTTTTACCCGTTACGTGCGCTGCCGAAGAGGCAAACTTGAGCATAATCGGGTCAGGGTCCACATTGCGGACGTCAGCGCTGTCGCGGCGCAGGCCCGGAATCGGGAAGTAGCTGGAGCCAAAGGTTTCGCACTCCGGGATGTCCACGGCGGCGTACAGGTCGAGCAGGTTGCCTGGGGAGCCGTGTGCCTGGTTTTTGGTGAAGCTGTTACGCGCATGCGCCCAGGCATTCCAGGGTTCGTAGAAATTGTCGAGCAGCATTTCGCCCATCGTTTCGCGGTAATCTGCCTTGAGCCGTGCCACGGTTTCGGTATGCTCTCCACTAACTAACTCCCGCAGGTAGCGGCGCAAGTCGTACCCCCTGCGCTGCTCAAACTCCTCGAAAAAACCTGCCGACCAGTCCGCGCCGTATACTTCGTAACTGTCGTTGTAGAAGGCCCGCACACCATAGTTCTGGCTGCCAAACGTCCTGCTGAACCGGTCCAGGTAGGCTGCCACGGCGTCTTTTGAGAGGTGGTTGAGGGTATAGCCCACGCCGCCGGGGGCGGCGCGCTTCACCATCTGCCGGGTTCTTCCGTTGAAGGCGGCATAAAGGTTCCATTTCCCACTTTTCGGAGTCCAGTTCAGCGTGCCGTCCGGCCCTACCTGATCCGTGATGTTCAGCACTTCCCCCTTGCTGCCGTAGGCCATCAATGCCTGCAAAGCGGCCTTTACTTCCTGCTGCTTCGGGTCCTTTGCCTGTATTCTCTCCTGCAGCTTTTGTCCGGCGCGGAGGGTATAGGTTTGCACCAGCAACCTGGAAGCGGCGTGTTCCGGCGTCACCTGCGGACCGCCGAAGGGCCATCCCGTCCCCTGGGTCATGTCCACGGTCATTCCCTCCTTACCCGCTTGCTTCACGGTGTAGTCCAGGATGTCCATCCAGCGGGGAGAGAGGAAGTCTATGTAGCGGTTCTCATGCCCCATGGCTCCATAAATCGGCGCTATTTCCACGCCTCCTATCCCTGCATCGGCATACTCCTTCAGCAGCCTTTCGATGTTCTGTTCATCCACGGCACTTCCCATCCACCACCAGCGGGTCCAGGGGCGCATTTTGGTCTGAACTTCCGGCCATACCTGTGCAGCCGCCTCAGGGGTTGCTGTGGTGGCTGCTGCTGTATCGCTGGCCTGCGGCTGGCGGCAGTTGGTCAGGAGCATGCCGCACAGGATAAATGCCGGGAAGAGTTTAAGTTTATGCATCATGTGTCGTATCAAAATCTTACGATAAGCTGCTGCTGGTACCTCAAATTATAAGTATCAGCTGCTGCAAGGTATAAATCAACCTACCCCTATTCATCTGAGGAGCAGGCGTAGTTCAGTGGTCCGCTTGATTGTACAAGCTGACTACGCCAGATAAAACACTTCCCGCAGAGGGGCGCTAACCGGCGAGTTGTCCGGGTTGGTTTCCATGATATCGGCCATGTAAGCCCACCATTTCTGCACCACCTCAGTGCTGCCCAGATCCTGAGAGGAGGCTCCGCTTTGCTTTTGCACGGCAAACAACGTATTCGTCTCTTCCTCCAGGAAAATAGAATAGTCGCTTATACCGGTTTCCCGGAGCAGTTGCGAAAGCTCCGGCCAGATTGCATCGTGCCGCTTTTGGTACTCGGCCGCATAGCCGGGCTTTAGTTTCATCTTAAATGCGATTCGCTGCATGGGTATATTTTGTTCTTTAGTCTGATAATCTATTTTTTGGTGCGATACCCCACCCTAAATCCGTGGAAGGGGATCAAGCGTACCCGCTATGGCTCTATCATTTCCATCATGTCAGTTTTATAATCTGAGTGGGGCAGCGGGCCAGAATCAATGGCTGTGAACAAGCTTTTGAAAGCAGCTTACCTGCGCTTTCGCGCGCGGTCATATGCCTCCAGTTCTGCAAAAGGCAGTACTTCCGAACGGTTCGCCCAGGCAGTGTATAGTTTTTCCATCGCCTTCACCTTTTCCGGAAACTTGTGGCTCAGGTCGTTCAGCTCTGACCGGTCGGATTGCATGTTGTACAGCGCCCAGTCATCTTCCGGGTAAACCGAGACCAGTTTCCAGTCGCCTTGCCGCACCGCGCGGTTGCCCTCGTGCTCAAAGAAAATCGCCTCATGCCCTTGCCAGGGCTGCCCTTTCAGCAGCGGCACCAGGCTTATACCCTCCAGCGGCTTGATGGCTTTGCCACGGTAGGCCTCAGGATAGCGCACCCCAGCCAGGTCCAGGCTGGTGGCCATCAAATCGATGAGGTGCGCGGGTTGGTGGTTTACCTGACCGGCAGGTATAACGCCCGGGTAGTGGGCGATGAACGGCGTAGAAATTCCACCTTCGTGCTCCCAACGCTTAAATTTGCGAAAGGGGGTATTGCTCAGGTTGGCACCCTCATGCTGGTAGGCTGTGAACGAGGTAGGGTCGGCAGCAGGCTTTTTGCTGGCCGCCAGAATCTCAGGTGTAAAGCCCGGCCCCTCAATTGCTTCGTAGCTGCCGCCGTTATCAGACAGGAACATGATTACTGTGTTTTTGTCCTGCCCAAGTTCTTTTAGCTTTTGCCGGATCTTGCCAATGTTCTGGTCCATCCGGTCTACCATCGCCGCGTAAACGGCCATTTTCCCTGCCCATCGCTTCTTGTCCTGCGCTGTTACTGAGGCCCACGCGGGCACGTCTTCGTCGCGGGGCGACAGCTGCGTGTCCCGGCTGATGATGCCCATCTTTTGCATCCGCCGGAAACGCTCCTCGCGCAGCTTGTCCCAGCCTTTCATGTAGTGGTTGTTATATTTGGCGATGTCCTCGGGCAAGGCGTGCAAGGGCCAGTGCGGAGCGGTATAGGCCAGGTATAAAAAGAATGGTTTACCCTTTCCCCTGCCTTCCTCCATGAATTTCAACGCATAGTCGGTATAGGCATCGGTGGCATAAAAATCTTTGCCGGGCGTGTATTCCTTGTCATCGAGGGCGTAAGTCAGTTTCTGGTTGGGCCGGTATGGGCGGTTGCCAAAATAGCTGTTGGCACCGTCCAGCAGGCCAAAGTACCGGTCGAAGCCCTGCCGTACAGGCCAGTGCTCGGGGCGGTCGTTGAGGTGCCATTTGCCGGCCATATAGGTGCTATAGCCGCCTTCTTTCAACGCCTCGGCTATGGTCACGCACTCCTCGTTCAGCATGCCGCGGTAGCCGGGCTGCTCGCGCTCATTCACCATATGCCCTACCCCCGCCTGGTGCGGGTAAAGCCCCGTAAGCAGGGAGGCACGCGTAGGGCAGCAGCGGGAGGCATTGTAAAACTGCGTCATCTTCAGGCCGCCGTCTGCCAGCGCGTCGAGGTGCGGGGTCTCGATCTCAGAGCCAAAACTGCCGATGTCCGAATAGCCCATGTCGTCGGCCAGGATCACGATGATGTTGGGCCGTTTTTCCTGCGGCGACAGGCTCAGCAGAAGTCCAGTCGCAAAAATGAGCGAGAGGTTCAGGATACGTTTCTTCATCATCCAGTTAGCGTTTATCTTATTTCTTGTAGCCATGTCAACCAACAACTGCCTTTGCGGGTAGCCTTCAGCAGCCTATACCTTGCCCAGGTTAGTGCTGCACCCGCAGTGTAATCGCGTCTTTGTTGGTACGCTTGGTCCTGATCCAGAGCAGGTTGTTTTGGGCATCATAATACCATCCTGCCCCGCGTTCCAGAGCTGCCGCGCTGGCCGCAGCCTTTGTTTTCTTCCCGTTTTCGGTAATGCTGGCAGGTGCTTTCCGGTCGTTCCAGTGGATTTTGGCCAGGTAATCATGCTCCGTGGTTTTATACTTGCCCGCCGGTTTCCCGATGGCCAGGTTTAATTCTTTATCTGTCAAATCAGCGGTGATTTTCGTGGTGGCATATTCCCCGTTCTGATAGTCCAGGCTTTTGCCGTCATCCTCATACAGCTCGAAGCTGGAGGCGCCGTGCGGGAATATTTCCAGCGTGATCGTTTTGACGGGCTTCTCCCCGAAGTACTTCATCTCTGGCTGCATGGGTATGATCGCGCCGCCTTTGGCAAACACCGGGATGGTATCCAGTGGGGTCAGCACGTGCACGTACTGCTTGCCTTCGTACTTTTTCCCGGTCCAGTAATCGAACCAGGTGCCCTCGGGCAGGTACACGGTGCGGGTTTTGGCCCCTTTGGTTGTGACAGGGTTCACTAGCAGGCTGTTGCCGAACATGTACTG
This sequence comes from Pontibacter sp. CAU 1760, assembly GCF_054482735.1. Classification (NCBI taxonomy): domain Bacteria; kingdom Pseudomonadati; phylum Bacteroidota; class Cytophagia; order Cytophagales; family Hymenobacteraceae; genus Pontibacter; species Pontibacter sp. CAU 1760. The sequence goes on along the minus strand of NZ_JBTLRL010000003.1, from coordinate 176,878 downwards.
GTCTGTGATGTCGTAAACGTTCGGATCGTTTTGGTTTTCCAGCACCAGCGCGCGCATCAGCGGCACACCGGTGGAATGGTTCACGTAGGCGTTGCTGTAGATGTAGGGGATGAGCCGGTAGCGCAGCAGGTCGTATCTCTTGAAATTCCGCAGGGCATCCTCGCCGTAGTTCCAGGGCTCTTTGTAGGTGGGGTGCTCCATACCCAGCAGGTGCGCGATGGGGCTGAACATGCCGAACTGCACCCATCGGATGTAGAGCTCCGGGTCAGCCACGTGCTCAAAGCCGCCCATGTTATGCGACCAATAGCTTATGCCCGACAGGCCGATGTTCAGCCCGGCCTTGATGACCGGCGCAAAGTACTGCCACTCGCTTGGCCAGTCGCCGGCCCAGATGAAGGGGTAGCGCTGGATGCCGGCATACCCCTCGCGGGTATGGGCCATACCCCGGATGCCGTTGTGCTCCTGGAATTTCTCAAAAGAGGCCCTGGTGTAGATGACCGGGAAAATATTGTGCTTCCACTTGATATCCTCGCCGGTCGGGCCCACTTTCTCGCTTTCGTTGGCCAGCGCTCCAAAGGCACTGCCCTCATCCGTTTTCAGGAACATGGCGCCTTGGTCGGCAATGCGCTTCACGCCGTTTTGCCACCACCAGTCCACCGCTTTCTGGTCAAAAAAGTTCACAAACTCCCCCGGCTTACCCTGCTCAGGGTATACAAAGCCTTTTTCCTGGGCCATGGCCAGCAGGTTCAGCGTGTTGCCGTTGTCAAAGCGGGGGCGCAGGTGCAGGCCCACCATCTTGAAATTCATCGCATAGAGGCTATCAAACATACCTTTGGGGTCTTTAAAGGTAGGCCGCCACTCAAAAGAGGTTGCGCCCTTTCCGCCTTCCTTCCCGAAGATGCGCCAGGTGGAGTCCAGGTGAAGGATATCCACCGGGATGCCGTGGGTACGGAATTTGCGCCCCAGCGCCACTACATACTGGTCGGAGGTCTCGGCTTCGTGGCCCCAGGTGCCGCCACTGTAGGTGCCCATGTGCAGGCCCAGTGCAAAGTCAGGCAACAGCGGCGATTTGCCGGTGAGGGAGGTATAGCTACCCAAAAGTGTTTTGAAGTCCGGGCCATACATAAAGTAGTAGTCCAGCTCGCCGCCTTCAGCCTTGAAGCTGTAGGTGTCTGGCTGGCTCATCCCCATGTCCCATTCCGTTGGATAGGCTGTATGGAAGAAGATGCCGTAACCGCGGGTACTCATGAAAAAGGGCACCGGCGCATAGTTCGCTTCCAGCACATTATAGGCTCCCACGTGGTGCGGCAGCCCTTTGCCACGCCCCACGTTCATGCTGAGTTTCTTGTTGCGCTGGTCCAGGAAGTCCATGCGCTCGCCAAAACCGAAGAAATGCTCGTCAGGGGCCAACTGCTTGCGCACCGACACGGCTTGTCCGTCTTTGGCAAGGCTGCTCCCTGAGGCATCCGCTGTCAGCAGTTTGCCTTGCTTGGTATAAACGGCTATCCCGAAGGGTGCTTTGCTTACCTTGATATCGAGGCTATCGGTCTGGAGCAGGAAATGGCTGGCCTGTTCCGCAGTTTTTACCGCAACGGAGGGCCAATCATACCGCACGACCATGTAAGGCTCGTTCGGCGCGAACTGTTTGTCCCAACTGGCCCGAACCCGGAACACAATCGGGGTGATAAACTCTAGCGTCACGTCAGCGTTGGCGTTCCTAAAAAACACCTCATTGCCCTGTTTTCGGAAGCCCGATTGGTAATTCCCTGCATTTTGCTGGGCTTGCACAGACAGGCAAACCCCCTGCAGAACAAACAAAATCGCAAAGATCTGCTTCAAGCGATACAACATCTTTTTTATCGTCTAAACTATTGAAGGACAAAACACAAGGACTTCCCCCCAGCTGCCAGTTCCCTCTACAAAACAGGAGAATAGCAGTAGCAAGGGTTGGCACCTGGATAAATATAGGCAATTCTTCCAGCGCAGCTATCCTGCTCTGTCCGGTCTGGCCTAGTGGCTGCATGGGGAGACATACCGCTGCACCCCGTGAAACAGGAAATCCCGGCCATAAAAAAAGGAGCGGCACCAACAGGGGCCGCTCCTTTTGAGAAATGATGCATGTATGGCTTTATACCTAATACCCTGGGTTTTGCTGGTACAGCCCGTCCTTCACGGTGAGCTGGGTAAAAGGGATCGGGTAAATAACGTTGAAAGGCTCGATGGACTCCGGCATACGGTTCAGTTCATCCTCCTGTGGCAGCCAGGCGTTCATCGTTTCGATGGCTTTGCCGGTGCGCACCAGGTCATGCCAGCGTAGCCCCTCGCCGGCAAACTCCAGCCTTCTTTCCTCCAGCAGCAAGTCCAGCGTCAGGTTGTCAAGCGGCGCTACCCCTGCCCTTGCCCGCACCCTGTTCACAATGTCCAGCGCTTCCTGCTGCGAGCCCCCGGAGGCGCCCTGCAGGATGGCCTCCGCCTTCATCAGCAGCACATCGGTGTACCGGATCAGCGGGAAGTTGATCGGCCAGTCGAAGCGGTCGGCTCCCGGGCTGGTCTCATCCAAGAATTTACGGTAGAAGGCGCGGGTTTCGGTAAAGCCGTTCGCATCCGTGAACCCCTGCTGCACCGTCACGGCTTTCCGCACGTCGTTTTCCGGATAAGCGTTCAGCAAATCATCGGAGATCTCGCGCATCTCCACACTCGACTGTGGCAGCGGAATACCTGGCGTGGCGTTAAAGTAGGCCGGTGTGCCCATATACCCCGGAAGGGTAGTGCCCAGGCCGTTGCCGCTCTGGAACTGTACATCAAAAATGATGTCGCTGTTGTTCTCGTTTTTGTAAGAGAAGATGCTGGCATAATTGCTTACCCAGGCATAGGGGCTGTTGTTGATGATGTTGTTCAGCAGCGTAAGCGCATCCGAGTATTCGCTCACGCCAAGCCCCGGCCCCTCTGTGTTGTACGTAGGACCCGAACGGGTCAGGTGCACGCGGGCCAGCAAGGCCTGCGCGGCCCAGGAGTTGGCCCGGCCTATGTTGGTGCCGGCATACCTGGTGTCGGGCAGCAGTTCTATGGACTTTTTCAGATCGTCCATAATCAGCTTGTATACATCGGCCACCGGGCTACGGGAAATCTCCAGCGCCTCGGCCGGCGACACCACTTTGTCCATGATCGGCAGCTTACCGAACCAGCGCACCAGGTCGAAGTAATAGAGCGCCCGCAGGAACCTTGCCTCCCCTTCCAAGCGGCCGCGGAGCACCGGATCGGGCACCACGCTCGCGTTCAATTTGTCCAGCACGGTGTTGGCCCGCATAATGCCGTTGAAGTTGTTGTTCCAGGCTTCAGCGATCAAGGCATTGTTCGCCAGGGTAATGGCAAAATCGTTGATCGGGTCCCAGTCGCGCACGCCCGTAGAAGAGGAGCCGTACACATTGTCTGACCTGGTTTCGGAAAGGTCGTAATACCGGTCCGGGAATGGGCGCAGTTGGGCGTAGGTGCCGTTCACAGCCTGCACAAAATCGTCGGTGTTGCGGTAAAAGTTCGCGGTACTGGCATCCGATAAAGGGGCCTGGTCGAGCTTGTCGCTGCAGGAGCCCAGGCTTAGCGCCAGCAGTGCGCATATGTAGATTGATTTCTTTTTCATCACGATAGGTTTAGCTTTAAATTAAAAGGTGACGTTTAATCCGGCAGTTATGGATTTGGAAAGCGGGAAAGCGCCATAGTCGTCGCCTCCGGTGTTCACTGCCTCCGGGTTAAAGCCGCCGTCATACTTGTCGGACCCAAACCAGTTCTCTGCGCTTACATAAATGCGGGCGCTCTTGGCTATCTTAGTGTTGTTCAGCAGGCTACCTAGGTCATACCCCAAAGTGATGTTGCGGACGCGCACATAGTCTGATGGGTATAGCCAGGCATCGCTCTTCAGGAAACCGAAGCTGGAATTGGCTTTTCCGCGCAGTCCGGCCCCAGGGTCTTCCGGCGATCTCCAGCGGTCGCGGTGCAGGCCAAGCGTGTTCTCCACCAGTCCCTGTCCCGGACGATCAAGGGCACGGCCGAAGAGCGAATAGATCTCGCCTCCCCACTGGCCCTGCAAGAGCACACGCAGGTCAAAGCCCTTGAAGTTGAACGTATTGGTGAGTCCCCACACGTAATCCGGGTTTGGCTTGCCCACAATCACACGGTCATTCTCGTTGATCAGCCCATCGCCGTTCGCATCCACATAACGTGGGTCCCCGACGGTTTGCTTGCCATAAAGGGCTGCCCCCGCATCAATGTCCCGCTGCGTCAGGATGCCATCCTGCTCTACCACATAAATGCTCCACAGGGGCTGCCCTACCTGCAGAATCCGGTGGCCTACACCGAAGTCTCCCCCTTCTACCGGGGTGTTATTCGGGCCTAGCTTCCTCACCTCGTTGGTGTTGTGGCTCATGTTTGCCGTGGTGGACCAACGGAAGGCACCGGTGGTGTTGTGCGTGGTCAGTTCCAGCTCCCATCCTTTGTTATACACCTCGCCAATGTTAGTGAGGGCGTTAGAGAAACCCGTGGCCGTGGGCACCGGGATACGCAGTAACAGGTCGGTGTTTACTTTGGTGTAATAGTCGGCAGACAGGAAGATGCGGTTGCCCAGCACGCCCATATCCAGGCCTACGTCAACGGTTCTGGACTCTTCCCAGCCCAGGCCAGAATTCGGCGCGTTGGCTGGCACCTGCCCTGTGGCCAGGCTCCCGCCGAGCGAGTAGCCGGCAGGGTCAAGCAGCGCAATGTGCTCGTAATTGCCGATGGCGTTGTTTCCGGAGACACCCCAGCTACCGCGCAGTTTCAGGTCGTTAATGAAGCCTACACCGGCCATGAAGTTCTCTTCCGATACTCTCCAGCCAACCGAGGCTGACGGGAATGTACCCCATTTGGTGGCGTCGCCGAAGCGGGAGGAACCGTCGCGGCGTACGGTGGCGCTAAACAAGTAACGGTCCATGAAGCTGTACTGCACGCGTCCAAAATAGGAAAGCATGGTGTTTTTGCTTTCGGTGGTGAACGAGCGGTTGGTGCGGTTGTCTATGCTTTGGGCGCCATTCAGGGTGGTGATGTCGTCCGTCACGAATCCGCCGGTGCTGGCCAGACGAGAGTTGCTGAAAGTGCCCATGTTGTAAGAGGCTCCCAGCAATGCCGACACATTGTGCTTGTCACTGAACACTCTGTCATACGAGAGGGTGTTCTCGTTCACGAATGTCTGCCTACGGTAAGTACTGAATGTGCCGCCCGCCTGCCGGTTGCCACGCTGCCCGCTCACATAAGAGGGACGAAAGAACTTGTTGGTAGCGTCTGCATGGTCCAGGTTCACCGTTGTCCGGAAACGGAGGTTGTCCAGGATGCTGTACTCGCCATACATAGTAGCCAGCGTTCTGAATATTGCGTTCTCGCCGATGGAGTTTTCGATAACCCGTACCGGACTGTTACGAGACACGCCCCATTGGTAAGGCAGGAAATTGCCGGTGTTCACATCCAAGCCCACGGTGTCTTCCACCACCGGGTTAAAGCCCACAGCAATGTGCATCTGCTGGTCCTTCCCTTCTACGCCGGGGTCATTGGCGATGGAATAAGAGGGGTTCAGGTTCAGCCCGAACTTCAGTTTCTCATTTGCCTTCACCTCCACATTGGCGCGCCCGGAGTACCGCTCATAGCCTACGCCCAGCGCGATTCCCTCCTGGTTCAGGTAGTCCGCCGACACAAAGTAATTCACGTCTTTAGTGCCGCCAGACGCCGTGACCTGGTAGTTCTGCACCTTGCCTTTTCGGAACATCTCATCCTGCCAGTCCACGATGCGCAAGCCCGGGTACCCTGGCTGCAACCAGCGCTCGTCCAACATCAGGCTGCTGCTGAAGCGCCCGAGGATGGCTTGCCGCTCGGCACTGGTCTGGCTTGCTGTTCGGCCTGGCCCGGAGTTGACCCAGTTGAAGTTGATCATCTCGGTTGCCCGCTCAATCCACTCCTCGCCACTCAGCACATCCAGTTTCTTGGCTGTTTCGTTCCAGCCGGTATAAGTGTTAAAGCTGATCTGGGCCTTGCCCGACTTTCCGGATTTCGTGGTGATGATCACGACCCCGTTTGCACCCCGCGAGCCGTAAATGGCCGCTGCCGACGCATCTTTCAGCACTTGTATCGACTCGATGTCGTTGGGGTTGATGTTATCCAGCGGATTACCCTGCGAGAAGCCCCCGCCAGAGTTCTGCGTGGACACATCCAGCGGAAAGCCGTCAATCACATAAAGCGGCTCGTTGCCCGCACTAATCGAACCCGAGCCCCGCACCTGTATGCTGAAGCCTTGCCCTGGCAAACCGCTTGTCTGCTGTACCCGTACGCCCGCCATCTGCCCTACCAGGGCCTGGTCTACCCGTGCAATGGGCCTTTCCTCTATTGCCTTTGCATCCAGCGTCGCGATTGCGCCTGTAATGTCGGCCTTCTTCTGCGTACCGTAGCCTACTACTACTACTTCTTCCAGTGCCCTGGTGTCCTGCGACATGGACACGTTGATGCTTTGCTGGCCGGAGAACTGCCGCTCTACTGGCGTAAAGCCGATAAACGTGAACACAAGCGTCCCAGGAGTTTCGGGCACTGACAAGGAGAACCTGCCGTCGGCCCCCGTGGCGGTGCCATTGGTGGTGCCTTTCAACAAAACAGTAACGCCCGGCAGCGGATCGCCAGACGCAGCGGTTACTCTGCCTGTCACGGTCCATTGAAAAGCGTTAGCGGATATGGCAGAAGGACTTGCGAAAGCCTTTTGCGGAAGGGCAGCTCCTGCAAGAGCAAGTGGTATAAAGGCCATGCAGCCGCGCAGTTGCCATAGCGTGTTTTTACTTCTCATAGGTAAGCGGTTTAGTAGTTAAATTCATCATATATACTAGGCTATCTCTCTTCGTCCATTCACTGCCAATGGCTGGTTTGTGCGCCCAAACTGGCACGGGTTAAGCCGAAAACCTGTATCGGCACCACCCAGGGAAGGGCTACTCATACATTTGATTTGCAACAGGCCTGCTCCTATGTCACAGCAATTTCATTTCAATTTCAGGAGCGGCAATGGGGGCGAGAACAAGTATTAAGTTCGTTTAGATGATGTAGTTTTCTATAAAGTTAGCCACTGCCATCCCGTTTTCTATCCTGCACTATCCTGCTACCAGCCCAGAATTTTCTGATTACCAAACCAATACAACCTAGGTGAGCACACACTTATTTACACCTGACCTTCAGGCAATTACAGCTTAGAAGCACCTGCAACAGGATGTGTTAGGACGTGAACAGGAGTCACCTTATTATAAAGAAAGCCTAAAATTGAAGTGCGCAGCAGTATAGGGGATCATGCGTGGATTTCTGTTAATCAGGGAAATACCCTGCCGGCGATGTTTTGCCCGGAAATGTTTTTTTCAGGCAGCGGCAAGCGATACAGGACACTACCGGATAGTTCGGAGAGCAGAATTTTATACTTTTAGAAAGCGCATTTATACTTTCGCCTTTAAGCCTGCGTGTCAGGCAGCATTTAAGTTTGCGCTGCCAAATGCTACAGTGTCACCCTGAATTTTATCAGATAACAAATAAGAAATGAAGCAGAACCTCGCCAAGCAGCTAGATGCCATTAATGAGTATGAACGGGAGCCGGTGCCGCAGAGCAAACTGAAAGGCCTGAAGAGCTTCATAGGCATGTATGCCGGGGAGCACACGGCTGGAACGGAGTTCGTGATCGGGCCTTTGTTTGTGGTGCACGGCGTAAGCGCCCCCGACCTTTTCCTGGGTTTGCTGGCCGGTAACGTACTGGCGGTGTTGAGCTGGGCCCTCCTGTGTGCCCCGATTGCGGTGAAGGTCCGCCTAACCTTGTATTATCAATTAGAAAAAATATGTGGGAGGTACCTGGTTTCGGGGTATAATATCGTCAATGCGCTAATGTTCTGCTTCCTGGCCGGCTCCATGATCGCAGTGGCGGCCACTGCGGTGGGCATCCCGTTTAACATTGCCATGCCGGGGCTGGATGACCTGTACCCGAGCAGCGTGGGCTGGATGTTGACCGTGTTTTTTGTCGGTGCCGTGATCACAGTGGTCGCCATTCTGGGGTATGAGCAAATCTCAAAGTTCGCCAATATCTGCGCCCCCTGGATGATTCTGGTTTTTGTGGCGGCTGCTTTTGCCGTGATGCCGCAGTTGGGTATCACCTCTCTGGAGAGCTTCTGGCAGGTTGCCCAAACCCGCATCTGGAACGGGGTGCCGGTAGCGGGCTTCAGCAAATTCACCTTCTGGCACGTCGCTTTTTTTGCCTGGTTTGCCAACATGGCCATGCACATCGGGATGGGCGACCTCTCCATTTTGCGCTATGCCAAAAAGTGGCAGTATGGCTTTGCGTCTACCACTGGCATGTTCCTCGGCCATGTGGTTGCCTGGATCGCTTCGGGTATACTGGTAGCCGCCGCCAGCGGAGCCATCACCCCAGGCCCGATTGCCTATAACAGCGCGGGCATCGCCGGTGCCATTTGCGTGATGATCGCGGGCTGGACTACTGCCAACCCTACCATTTACCGGGCAGGGCTGGCCATACAGTCCATCGTGCCGAACGTGAAGAGATGGAAGGTAACGCTGGTGGTGGGCCTGGTTACCACCATAGCCGCGCTTTTCCCGGCCCTGGTCATGCGCCTCCTGGACTTTGTTGCCCTCTACGGATTGGTGCTGATGCCGATGGGTACTATCATCTTCATCGACTTTTACATCATCCCGAAGCTTGGGCTGCGCAGCAACTATGCCAGCGCCGTGAACTCTCGCTTTAACGTGGCGGCAGGCGTCACCTGGATTGCTACATTGCTTATCTGCCTTTCCCTGAATTACTTCCAGGGCATAGAGATCTTCTTCCTCGGCTTGCCGGGCTGGTTTATTGCCGCTATCCTCTACATTGTGCTCAGCAAAATGTTGCAGCAGAAGCAAACCGCTCCGCAGAAGCTTCAGGAGGTCTCCCGCAGCACTTTTTAAAATTTTCGAAACGCATTTTATAGCCATACCATGCAACTCATACTTAAAATCTTATCCTACCTCGGCCTGGCCCTGACAATCGTTCCGTCTATCCTGGTATTTTCCGGGGCTATTGAGCTTAGCTTTCACAAAACCCTCATGCTGGTCGGCACCTTGCTTTGGTTTGTTACGGCGCCGTTTTGGCTGAACAAATCAGATCACCCCGAAGCAGCCTAGCACCAATCCCCTGTGAAGGTTACGAGCGCGATGCTTTCCTAGATTCGTTTTCTCTAAAGCGGATATTCTGTCCAAAGCAGCCTTTTCACAGCTCTTTAGTTTTGTTCGGGCCAGGCATGCCCCGGCTGCAAACACACGTGCATCGAGAACTGACGACAGCTATCCTGGGTACTATCCAGCTAAGCTTCCATGCTCTGAGTGCTTAAACAAGTAACGCTTTTTGTTTTGTTGCCTAAGCCGTTTTACCTCTTATTGTATAACCATTTCCATTATTCCTTTTATGATTCCTTGTATCGCCATTTTTCACATCGGTAAATCCATTAAAAGGCTCCTGCTTTTTAACCAGTACTACCAGGTTGTAAAGGAAGAAGAAATCTGCTTACCCGAAACGGCAGACGATGATGGAGACTCAGGCGAGAACCTGGCAGCGCTGACAGACTGGCTGCGCACGACCTGGACCGCCCTGCAGGCAGACAAGGCCTATGACGTGCTGGCCGTGAACTTTGTGGCGTATGGCGCCAGCATGGTGCACCTGAACGAGGACCTGGCACCAGTAACGCCGCTTTACAATTACCTGAAGCCATACCCGCAGGAGCTGGAACAGCAGTTTTACGCGGTATACGGCGACAAGCTGCGGCTCTCGGAGCAGACGGCCTCTCCCGCCTTAGGCATGCTTAACGCAGGCCTGCAGCTCTACTGGCTAAAGCACCAAAAGCCCGCCATGTTTCGCCAGATCCGGCATTCGCTGCACCTGTCGCAATACATGGCCTTTGTGTTTACCGGACAGTTGGTTACAGAATATACCAGCTTAGGTTGCCATACCACCCTCTGGGATTTCCAGGCCAAAGATTACCATGCCTGGGTATACGCCGAAAAACTAGATGCGCTTTTCCCGCCCTTGCGGCAGCATTACCGACCTCTCGAAACCACTTTCAGGGGCACCCCTATTCCGGCGGGTCTGGGCTTGCACGACAGTTCCGCTGCGCTGATCCCTTATCTCAAGCAGTATCGCACCGGATTCCTGTTGCTTTCCGCGGCTACCTGGGGCATCACTCTCAATCCTTTTGCCAAGAAACCCCTCAGCCGGGAAGAGTTGCAGCAGGATTGCCTGCAGTACCTGACGTTTCGGGGAGATCAGGTGAAAGCCTCGCGGCAGTACATCCGAAGTGCGCATGAAGCACAGGTATACCGCCTGGCAGCACACTTCGATAAGCCACTGGAGTATTACCAAACCGTAGCTTATGATGCTAGCCTGACCGAAAAAGCAGACCTGGGAACCGCCCGGGAAGAAGCGCAGGGGAATGTCGGTGTGCAGGAGAAAAAGGCCGTAGCAACCCGCTTTGAGCTTGACCTGCACCTGTACGACACCTATGAGGAGGCTTACCACCGGTTGCTAGAGCAGATTACTGAGCAGCAGCTTGCCTCTTTGCTGTTAGCCGCCGAAGGAGACCTGAGTGGGTTCAGAAGCCTGATCGTGGACGGAGACTTTAGCCGGAACGAGCTTTTCATGGCCATACTCAGCCACAAACTGCCCAACCTGAAAGTAAAAGCCGGGCGAACTGTTCAGGATGCCGCTCTGGGTGCTGCTTTGGCTCTCAATATATGGCCATATTAATGTAACAGGAGGGAAAACGCTACGCCATACCCTGCATAAACAAAAAGTCCTGCCGCCACAGATACCCGCTTGTAGCGCGCATCTGTGGCGGCAGGACTTTTTCTAATAACACGATAATAACACATTCGCGCTATAGCATCGAAGCAACTATTGAAGCTGTTACAGCGATTTTCTCCGAATCAGGGTAAACGGGTTGTGTATTTGCTCCTTAAGATTTTCTTTCATCAGATAGGCAGCCATCTCACCCATCCGCTCATGATCCGTGGATAGCACCGTAATGCCGTTGTCCAGAATCTCTTTGATAGGCGTGTCGTTATAGGAAATGACCCCGATCTCCTTGCCTAGACGCAGCCCCTTTTCACGGCTTTGCTTCACCAGTTCGGCTAAATCAGACTCTTCGAGCACAATGTACCCTGTTCCGGGCACTAAAGGCTCCTGGTGCACGCAGTTAACCACCGTATGCTCCATCGAGATATCCCTGCAAAACTGGCGGAAGCCTTTCACGATCTCAAAAGGATAGGCAACGTCTTTGGGGTATACTAACACAAACTTCTTGTAATTGCTGATGAGGTCTTTTCCTGAATGGAGGGCGTTACGGATGTCACGCTCAAAATCCTGGTAAACGGCAGCATAGTTGCCGGGGTGGTGTTCGATGTTTTTGTCCAGCACCACCAGTTTTTCTGCGGGTATGTTTTTGATCGCCTGTTTCCCGGCCTCTACATTGGTGGTAAAGTGCGGCATGATGACGTAATAATGGTACTTGCCTGCATTCTCCTTGAGCATGTTCTGGCAGATCTTTCCATCAAAATGATGGATCTGCAAATCCACCACCGCATCCTCTCCCAGCGTTTTGAGGATGGCGTAGTATACCGTTTTTTTGTAGGCGCTCAGTTTGTTGAACAGCAACAGCACCCGGATCTTATCTACCGAGAAGGTCTTGCTGATGTAGCAGCCTTTCCCCTTCACAGAACTGATCACGCCCTTTTTCCGCAGTACTTTGTAAGCTTTTTCTATGGTGTCGCGCGAGAGGTAGTACATCTCGCTTGTCTCGTTGATGGAAGGAACACGCTCACCGATCTTCAATACGCCAGCCTCTATATCTGAAATAACGGCATTGACCACCTGCAAATATTTAGGTGTCGCGGATGTTGCATCAATTCTGTCTAGTAATTCCATAGTCATAAAGCTTAATAAGGATGAACATTATTACCAGTTTCCAAAGCACTTCAAGATGACCGACCAGCCTCCGTTAAAAACCACGGCAATCACTTTGCTGATAGCTAGCCGCAGATTCAGGTTGTTAAGCCATTCAATAGCATAGATGCCAAATTCCTATCCTGAGCCTTCAGACTGCGCAACCGATTGCGCATAGGGCCAAAAAATAATGCCCCATGGGCATCTGAATAGCTACTATCTTATAAAAGTGACTGGTCAATCATTCTTTCAAAAGTCAATATAACAATTATTTACGCTATCAAAAAATCTTTATTCCTGATTTTCCTTTTCTGTCAGCTACGGACAAGTGGTATCGATGGCACAAAATGCCTAACCACTCACTTGTTGGCATTAGACACGTGAGATATTGGATGCCCTTAATGGAGTACTTTACTTGGTTACAGGAGGAATGGACGCTGTCTCCGGACAGGGAACCAGCAGATTAGCTAAGCCAGCGTCGTAAGCAGGTATGCTTGAATAAATAGAAGGAGCAGGGAAACGCTTTACGAAAAAGCCTGAAATGGTTTTAGCCTGGAATAACCAATGGGATGATTAACCTTTATTGTTCGCTTGCTGCAGTAATAGCCAATTAGCTATACTAGCGTTAAGCTGATAGCATAAACTCAACCCAGATGAGCTTGCTCACCAAAATCAGGAATTACGGGTATCAGCATTAAATCAAATCGCGTTGGTAGGGTAAATCATAATGCTCTAAAAACAAGCTCAGGCAAGAGGTGAGCCAGCTAAAAACCAACGGAGGGGGTATGAAAACTGGTTGATCAAATACAAAGCATGTGCAGTACTTGTCTTGCAAGGCCCCTACCTTCCTCTTTAATGGCCAGCAGGGTTTTGTAAAATGTAGCGGCAACGCGCTCCGTGCAAGAAAAAGAGGTTCGCTATACCCCTGCTTCCTCCATGATAAATACCGACAGCGTTCTGGCCCCGTGGGCGCCCAGCACCAGCGACTGTTCGATGTCGGCGGTTTTGGAGGGCCCTGCGATGAAGGTGCCGAAGCCGTATGCCTGCGCCCCGATCGCCTCATAGGCCTGGTGCATTAAGGGCACGATGCTATGCTGCGGGACCACCAGGGCCAGGTGCTGGCAGATGAAGGGCAGCGCGCGCGCGGGCAAGTGTGCATCCGTCACCCACAGGGCACTGTTCTCGGCCACCCCGAGCTGGGCGGGCAGCACGGCCAGGTCAACGTCCGCCAGCGTGTGCGGGTCCGCGTCCGCCGCCACGGAAGCCCCGCCCAGGTCCTTTAGTTCCGGAAAGGCGGTGATGACTCTTTTCGCAGTGCCGTGCTCCTGCCGCAGCAGCGTTTTCACCTCGTCCATACCCTTTACCGGAAAAACCCTGCTCCCGATGCTGATGGCCACATTAGTGAACTTCTCAACCAGATCCGCCTCGCCTGATGCAAAGGCAGGAACCTCCGGCAGGGGCAAACGGTCGGGTTGGTTTCTGGCCACGGCGGCCAGTATGCTATCTCTGCTATTCATGCTTTTTTCTGTTTTTCAGGTACCACTCCCCAAACGACGCTTTCGGCGGCGCAGGCATTTCCCGCTGCTTGTACCAGGGGTTGAGGTTGTTGCTCACCACAAACGGCACATGCCGCATAAACCAGCGCCCGGCTTTGCCTGCCAGCCGGAAGGTGGTGGGCGAGGCGAAGGTCTGCGCCATGGCTTTCATGCCCAGTGCCTTTTTCCTGTCCCCATACCCTTCCTTCACGATCACCTGTCGCCATTTGTAGAGCTGCTCGTGGATGTCGATCTTGACGGGGCACACGTTGGAGCAGGAGCCGCACAGGGTCGAGGCAAAAGGCAGGTCAGCGTGCTTCTTCATGTCGAGGTTCGGGGCCAGGATGGAGCCGATCGGCCCGGCCACGGCCGTGTGATAGCTGTGGCCGCCGCTGCGCCGGTATACCGGGCAGGTGTTCATGCAGGCCCCGCAGCGGATGCACTTGAGTGAGTTGCGGAAATCCTCGCGGCCCAGCTGCACGCTCCGCCCGTTGTCCACCAGCACCAGGTGCAATTCGTGGCCCGGCCTCGGCCTTCTAAAGTGGCTGGAGTACGTGGTGATCGGCTGGCCGGTGGCGCTCCGGGCCAGCAGCCGCAGGAACACGCCCAGGTGCTCCCTTTTCGGAATCAGCTTCTCGATGCCCATGCAGGCGATGTGCACGTCGGCCAGGTGCGCGCCCATGTCGGCGTTGCCCTCGTTTGTGCAGATCACGAACTCGCCCGTTTCGGCCACCGCGAAGTTAACGCCCGTCAGGGCGGCGCGGCGCGTCAGGAAAGTCTCACGAAGGTGCTGCCGGGCGGCCTCTGTCAATACCTGCGGGTCGGCCATACCGGTGGGCGTACCGAGGTGCTCATGGAAAAGCTCCCCGATCTCCTCTTTCTTCTTGTGGATGCAGGGCAGCACGATGTGGCTCGGCGGCTCCTTGGCTAGCTGCACGATGCGCTCGCCCAGGTCCGAGTCAATCACCTCGATGCCCTGCCCGGCCAGGTAGTCGTTGAGGTGGCACTCCTCGGTCAGCATCGACTTGCTTTTCACCATGCGGTCTACCTTGTGCTGCCGCAGGATGCCGTGCACGATGCGGTTGTGCTCGGCAGCGTCGGAGGCCCAATGCACAATGATACCGTTGGCTTTGGCCTTGGCCTCAAACTGCAGCAGGTAGTCATGCAAATTAGATAGCACGTGCTGTTTTATCTGGGAGGCTGTCTCGCGGAGCAGCTCCCAATCCGGTATGGTATGGGCCGCCTTGTCACGCTTCTGCCGGATGAACCAAAGTGTTTCGTCGTGCCAGTCTACCCGTGACTCATCTATGTTGAAGGCATCGGCCAGGGCGGCGTGGTCTTTGGTATGGCTCATAGGGCTTGGGAGTTAAGGATTTCGGCGATGTGCAGCACCTTTACGTTGCTTTTCTGCCTCCGGAGTATACCCTCCAGGTGCATCAGGCAGCTCATGTCGGAGGCAGTGATGTACTCGGCCCCGTGCTGCAGGTGGTCCGCCACGCGGTCCTTGCCCATCTTTACCGACACGGCCTCCTCTGCCACGCAGAAAGTGCCTCCGAAGCCGCAGCACTCGTCTTTCCGGGCAAGCTCCACCAACTCCAACCCCTCCACCATATTCAGCAGTTGTTTCGGCTTGGAGAAAGGCGACGCGACGAGCTCAGACATCTGGGCCAGCTTCAGGCCCCGCTGCCCGTGGCAGCTCTGGTGCAGGCCCACCCGGTATGGGAAGCGCGCCTGCAAGTCGCCTATTTTCAGCACATCCGTCAGGAACTCAGTCAGCTCATAGAGCTTTCCCCGGATGGCTGCAGCCTCGGCCGGGTGCTTGTCGGAATGCAGGTGGTCCTTCAGGTGCAGCACGCAGCTACCCGACGGTGCCACGATATAGTCAAAGCCGCTGAAGTTCTGGATAAACAGGTCATTGCTGCCTTTGATCAGGTGCTCGAAGCCTGAGTTAGCCATGGGCTGGCCGCAGCAGGTTTGGCTGGGGGGGTAAGCCACCTCCACACCCAGCTTCTCGAGCAGCTCCAGCGTGGCAATGGCGGCGTTGGGGTAAAACTGGTCAACGTAACAAGGGATAAAAAGAGCTACTCTCATAGTTTGGCGTCATGCGTGACCGCATAGTATTTCAGTTCGATGATGTCGTTGGGCAGGGGCTTGGTGTTCCAGTGCCGGTGTATGGCCAGGGCCGTGCCGATGGCCGTGGCCTGCGCCATGGAGGCGGCGAAAATCTCCTTGTCGGGATAAAAGGAGGCCAGCAGGTTCATGTAGATGGCATTCTTGCCAAACCCACCGTCCACAAAGATGCGCCGCACGTCCGAGCCCTCCAAAATAAGTTGCGTGGAGGCGACCTGCTGCTCCACCAGCTCGAGGATGAACTGGTGATACGCCTCCGCATCCGTTGAGAAAGAGGCCAGGTCGCGCTGCGCAAAAACAGACTCCTGCAGCTGTTTTCCTGCCCCTCCTGCGCCAGACAGGGGGTGCTCCTCCTGCTGCAGCTTCGCGATGATCTCGGGGTCGAAGAGCACGGACTTGTAGTGGGCGGTGTTTTGGTTGAAGTGGGCGGCGATGCGCTTTACCTGCTGCTCATGCTCATACCCCCCGAAAAAGCGCGACGCCTTAACGGGCTTATCCTTGTACTGCATGTAGCAGAGGCAGTCGTGCCGCAGCTCGTCTTCAGTGAGGGGCGCGGTGTTGAAGGGGTTCAGGCTAATGCACCAGGTGCCAGTGGAGATGAGCACGAAAGGGTCCTGGAAGTTGACCAGGTACGGGATGAGCGCGGCCGAGCTGTCGTGCAGGCCGATGCCCACCGCGTAGTTGTTGCCGGGGAAAGCGGCCGGCACCACGCTGTCGGCCGGTGCCAGGGGCGCCAGCTTCTCCAGCACGCTCTCCTGCCGCACCCAGGCATGGTAGTCCCCCCTCGAGAAGTCCCAGAGATTGGTGTGGCAGCCGATGCTGGTGATATCGGAATACGCTTCCCCGGAGATAAGATAGCTCAAATACTGGGGCAGGTGCAGGGCGTACTTTATCTTCTTAAATAGCTCCGGCTGCTCGTGCTTGATGCGGTAGAGTTGCATGCCGGAGTTCAGGCTCCCCAGCACCGGCGAGGCGGTCTCCTTCGAGAACTTCACCTCACCGCCGTAAGTGTCGTAAAACTTTTTCTTCAGATCCTCCGGGTAGGGCTTCAGGTAATTGTAGAGGGGCGCGAGCGGCTTGCCCTCCTCGTCGATGTAGACGAAGCTGGCGCCGTAGGTAGAGAAGTTGATGGCCTTAACCTCAAACTCCTGCCGCCGGAACACGTCCCGCAGCGAGTCGAAGACAGATAACCGCAGGCTTTCCAGGTTCTCGCAGGGTTCCCCGTCCTCGTCCACGGTTTCTATGAAGCGCGCCGATTTCTCGTACACAATCTTATAGTGCTCGTCGAAGAGGAAGAGCTTCTTATTGGTCTTCCCTACGTCAAAAATGGCGACTACTGGTATCTTTTGCATGCTTATAGGCCGGTTGAGACAGTTTTCAATCCGCGTTCGCTTACCAGTTGCTCCCGCACTTTCAGCTCCCGGAACAGCTGCAGCGGGCGCAAAGCGGCGCCGGAACGCAGCCGCGCCTCGGCCACGATTGGGCGCACATCGGTGCGGTAGGCTTCCTGCAGTATTTCCTGGCAGCGCGCCACGTCGTTCTCCTGCTGTGCCTCCTGAAGCGCCTGTTGGTCCACCAGCAAGGCCTGGGCATAGGCGATCAGGATGGCCTCCACCGACTGCAGCAAATCCTCGAGCGGGTCTTTCACATTGTGCGAGGCGTCGATCATCCAGGCCAGGCTGCTGGCATGCTCCATACCCCGGGCATCCATCCCGTCTATCAGGCTGTTGAAGATCAGGAACAATTGGTAGGGCTTGATGCTGCCCGTGGTCAGGTCGTCGTCGCCGTATTTGGAGTCGTTGAAGTGGAAGCCGCCCAGTTTGCCCTCCATCAGCAGCAGCGAGACAATTTGCTCGATGTTGGCGTTGGGCAAGTGGTGGCCCAGGTCCACCAGGGTATAGGCTTTGGGGCCGAGTTTGTTGGCAAACAGCAGCGACTGCCCCCAGTCGCCCACCGTCATGGAGTAAAAGTTAGGCTCAAAGGCCTTGTACTCCACAAACACTTTCCAGTCGTCGGGCAGGGCGGCGTATACCTCCTGCAGGCTCTCCAGCGTGTTCTCGAAGGCCTGGCGGAAGTTGAGCTGCCCCGGAAAGCTGGAACCGTCTGAAAGCCATACCGTCAGCGCGTCAGACCCCAACGCCACGCCGTGCCGGATTACCTCGATGTTGTGCTCCACGGCCTGACGCCGCACGGCTTTGTCCACGTGCTGCATCGAGCCGTATTTGTAG
This sequence comes from Pontibacter sp. CAU 1760, assembly GCF_054482735.1. NCBI lineage: Bacteria > Pseudomonadati > Bacteroidota > Cytophagia > Cytophagales > Hymenobacteraceae > Pontibacter > Pontibacter sp. CAU 1760. The sequence continues at coordinate 158,969 of NZ_JBTLRL010000003.1, read as the reverse complement.
CTCAGGCTTTGGCCGGGCTGGTCCTGGAAGGTGTTGGAGTTCACGGCATCGAACTTCAGCCCGTGCTGCGCTGCCAGGGCATTGATGGCGCTGTAGTCACTGGGGATGTCCCAGGGGATGTGCAGCGAGATGGCCCCGCTTGACCGGTTCAGGGCATGGAGCAGGCCCACGTCCTCGATCTTCTCCTCCAGGCTCCGTGGCTCGCCTATACCCGCAAAGCGCCCGAAGCGGGTACCGCCCGTGCCCAGTGCCCAGCTCGGAATGCCGATCTGGAAATCCACTAGCTTTTGCAGGATCCCCTCCACATTGCGGAAGGAAGCGGAAACAAAGTCGAACCTGCGTCCATGCTCCGAGGCATGCCGCTGGTTGAACTCGTCTATCTTATACTGTTCTATTTGCATGACTATAATCTGTTTGATGAAAGTGGCCGCAGGAAAGAGTTCCCGATAACCGGTTACATTTATTCGCCCGCTTTCCATACCGCCAGTTTGAGCGAAGCGGTAAAGGTGGCGGCACACGCAGACAAGTTATAAACTTGCCTCATACCCTGCCACAAGTTACGATGCCGCTAAACTTGCGGTATAGTTTGGTGACTTTATCTGAACACAGCTTTACTTTCGTCTTCCTTTAAAGGGTAGGGTCGTTTCATTCTAAGCTTGCCTTCGCTCGCATCTTGCGCGTGTAGGATATAGTTGGGCCTCTAGCACAGTCGAGTTACCAACCCGACATCATTTTTAGACACCCCAAAAGCCTCTAGGGCGCCATCAAGATAGAGAATGAAACAGCCCTGCTTTGTCGAGGGCCCCTACCCCCAAGGGTAGGTAGGGCCGTTAAGTTCTACATTATATTAAGCCATGGCGCGAGCGTCCTCGCTCGTGTCCTACTATTTTCTGGCCCTCTGGGCCAGTTGAGTCGGAGACTCAACATTCACTTTAAGACACGAATCTGGAGATTCGCGCCAGAATCAGGTAGAACTTAACGGCCCTGCTACCCCCAAGGGGGATTTTCCTTACACAATGTACCTCTTGGCAAGGTTCACTGCCTACAATTACCGCACAAAGGCCATGGCCACGCCACCGTCCACGTTCAGCACGTTGCCGGTGGACTTGCTCAGCAGTCCGCCCACAAAGGCGAAACAGGCGTTGGCAATGTCATCGGGTAAAATGATCTCGTTTAGCAGCGTGCGCTTGGCATAGAAAGCCGGCAGCTCCTCCACTTTCACCCCGTAGGCCTTGGCGCGGCCTTCGGCCCAGCCACCGGCCCAGATGTTGCTGTCGCTGATCACGGCGTCGGGGTTCACCACGTTCACCCGAATCCCGTCTCCGCCGAGCTCGGCGGCGTTCAGGCGGCTCAGGTGCAGCTGCGCGGCCTTGGCCGAGCCGTAGCCCGCGTTGTTGGGGCCGGACACCAGCGCGTTCTTACTCACGATGTTGAGCACGTCGCCACCGATGGCCTGCTTGCGCATTACCTCCGTTGCCGCCTGCGTCACCAGGAACTGCCCCTTCACGAGCACGTCGTAGAGCAGGTCCCAATCCTTTTCTGAGTGGTCCTCGATGGACTTGGAGATAGACAGCCCGGCGTTGTTGACGATGATATCTACCCCCCCGAAAGCGAGTGCCGCCACATCAAAAGCCTCTTTTATCTGATTGGCCTTGGTCACGTCCAGCATCGCTGTGGCATAGCTGTCTTTCCCAAACTGGGCCTTGAACTCCTCCCCGGCGCCCTGCAGGCGCTCCTCGTTCATGTCGTTGAGCACCACGACGGCGCCTTCCTCCACAAACCGCTTGGCGATGGCCTTGCCGATGCCGCCGGCACTGCCTGTGATCAGGGCAATTTTGCCAGACAGTGACTTGGGCTTGGGCATGCGCTGCAGTTTTGCTTCCTCCAGCAGCCAGTACTCAATATCAAAGGCCTCCTGGCGCGGCAGCGAGGTATACTCCGAGATGGCCTCGGCCCCCTTCATCACGTTGATGGCGTTGAGGTAAAACTCCGACGCCACGCGTGTCGTCTGCTTGTCTTTTGAGAAGGAGAACATGCCCACGCCAGGGTATAGAATGATGACCGGGTTTTTGTCGCGCACCGCCGGGCTGTTGGGGTGCTTGTGTTTTTCGTAGTAGTCCGCGTACATCTGGCGGTATGCCGCAAAGGCAGGGGCCAGCCGCTCCTTCAGTACCTGCACATCCGTGAGGTCCTCGTCCGGTTTCAAATCCAGCACCAGCGGGCTGATCTTGGTGCGCAGGAAGTGGTCGGGGCAGCTGGTGCCCATCGGCGCGAGCCGCTCCAGGTCGTTGGAGTTGATGAACTCCAGCACGCGCGCATCGTCGGTGAAGTGGCCCACCATGTGGCGCTCGCTGGAGCAGAAGCCGCGCAGCACCGGTGCCAGGGCAGCGGCCTGCTTTTTGCGGTCCGCCTCCCCCAGGCTCTGGATCTTCGCCCCGCCGAACACCGGGCCTTTCCGGCCGTAGTGCTGCTCGAGGTAGGCGGCGCAGCGCTCAATCACCTCCAAGGTGTTCACATAACTTTCGTAAGCCGTGTCGCCCCAGGTGAAAAGGCCGTGGGAGCCCAGCATGATGCCTCGGATGCCCGGATTCTCGTCCAGGCATTGGCGCAACTGCAGCCCCAGGTCGAAGCCTGGTCGCTGCCAGTCCACCCACCCGATGGTGCCCTCAAAAAGCTCCGCTGTTATTTTCTTACCGTCTTTGGCAGCGGCGATGGCAATGGCCGCGTCCGGGTGCAGGTGGTCGATGTGCTTGAAAGGCAAAAAGCCGTGCAGCGGCGTGTCGATGGAGGGGGCCTTGGAGCTCAGGTCGAAGATGCTGTGGTTGAAAAGCGCCACCATCTCGTCCTCGTGCTCGATGCCCCGGTACACGTGCTTCAGGCTCCGCAGCCTATCGACATACAAAGCGGCCAGGCCGCTGCGCTTGAGCGTGCCCAGGTCTCCGCCCGATCCCTTCACCCACATCACCTCCGTCTCCTGGCCCGTGAGCGGGTCTTTGGCCATGGCCTTGCAGGAGGTGTTGCCCCCGCCGTAGTTGGTCAGGCGCAGGTCGGCCCCCAGCAGGTTCGATCGGTAGATCAGCAGCCCCACCTCGTCTCCGGCTAGCTTGGCCGCCTCCGCCTCGTCCCAGAGGTAGCTGACATGCTTGAATTCCGTTTTTGTCGTCGATGCTAACATATGCTTCAATGATTATAATTTCGATTTATTTGGATGAACTTAGGCACTACCTTTTCTTTAGGTATAAAAGAAATTCCTCAGCTTTCATACCTGCCAGCAACCGAAGACGCTTCTCAGAGGCTCTCCCAATTTTTTTTTATCGTGGTATATCCTGTAAAACCCCAACTATCGGAGGGCACGCAGTGTCGCTCCAGAGCGCTATGTGTTGCGGCGGGCGGGCTGGCAAGTATAAAAGTATAAAGGAGAAAGCGAATTACTGTCCTGCACTGTCATGCCCAAGGGGTCTAACTGCTGTGCCTGGCAGGCAGGGTATGGGTGGCTGCAGAAATAATTTGCACGTCCTCACCCACAACAGCTTGCATATTTTAGGTGCAGCGTTTATTTTGCCACCAGTTTCGGGGTGTAGCGTAGCCTGGTATCGCGCCAGCATGGGGTGCTGGAGGTCGTGGGTTCGAATCCCGCCACTCCGACGTTTAAAAGGCTTTGTACAGGGATGTGCAAAGCCTTCTTTTATTTTAAAACTTTTTTAGGATTTATAGCATACAAGGGAGTGTAGCCGCCAGGCACTATATATACATGTCAACCATCCATCAGGCATTTACGCTGGGTGTGTCAGGTGATATAAGTTGCAGCCCGTTGTGTGATGAGGGAGCAACAGCAGGACGGCTTTACCGAAAACCTAAACGCTAAAGCGCCATGATAAATCCAGTTTTATCCTACCTGCACCAGTACTACGGTGACAACAAGTTTCATGCCCTGACGCCGCTGATGAAGCAGAACCCGTCCGAGATTACTGAAACCTATATCCAGAACCTCCACCTCGAGGGTTTTATTGAGTTGAAAGAGAAAACCGCCTTTGAGACCCCAAAAAACCAGGAAGAGATACAGCCTATCGCTGCCAAAATGACCCAAAAGGGCATGTATTACCTGGAGGGGAACCGAAAGATTGCCACTATTATTCAGGCCATCGAAAGTCAAACAACCCTTAACCTTCTCTTCAACGACGGCAAGGGCCGTGAGGAGCAGGTAACACTGGCACCCTACGTCTACGGCAAAGACTCTGACGAGCAGGCCTGGGTATGGGGCACCGTGGGAGGTGGCGAACACAAACACCGCCGCTTTCTGCTGGATGATATCATGATCACTGAAACGCAGGGCGAGAAGTTTGTCGTAGACCATGAGATGAAACTGAGCCAGCCCCGCGACATAGAGGTGGTCGCTCAGGTCAACTACTGATCCCAGGGCTCCTGCTATATTGCAACCAAAGCCGCCAGAGGCACATGGCTGCAGTAAATTTGCCTGATTTCTGCTGGCTAAACGCCACTAACCATGCCGGGTATAGTACATTTAAGCTGTAGGGCAGTCAAAATTTGCAGTGCCCTGATGCAGCATGTCCACTCAAATCTTCTTTGACTTTAACCTCCTGCTGCTTACCTTCGGGGGAAAGAAACTTTGCTAAAAGTTCAACAAGGCAAATACTTTGTTTGCCATATTCAGAATGGTTGGCAACAATTTTAGCAAAGTAACTAATTTCACTATGATACGATCAGCTTGCCGTGCCCTATGCATGCGGAGCTTGCGCCTCTTTATATGAACCCAGAAAAACTGAAACAGCTTTCCTCTCAACTGGAAGGTGAGTTTTATTTCGATAGCACCATGCGTACCCTGTACGCCACGGATGCTTCGGCTTACCGCGAAATGCCCGAAGCCGTCGCTTTTCCCAAAACGATTGCCGACATCAAAAAGCTGATCGCCTTTGCCCGGCAAGAAGGCACCTCGCTCATTCCGCGCACGGCAGGCACCTCGCTGGCAGGCCAGGTGGTAGGCAACGGCATTGTGGTGGATGTGTCGCGCACCTTTACGGAGATTCTGGAAGTGAACCCCTCCGAAAACTGGGTGCTGGTGCAGCCCGGCGTGATCCGCGACGAGCTGAACATGGCGCTGAAACCTTACGGGCTGTATTTCGGTCCTGAAACCTCCACGGCGAACCGCGCCATGATTGGGGGGATGGTAGGCAACAACTCCTGCGGCTCTAACTCAGTAGTTTACGGCAGCGCCCGCGAGCATACCCTCTCCGTGAAAGCTATCCTGAGCGATGGCACGGAGGCAGAGTTTGGCGTGCTGACGCTAGAGGAGTTTGAGGCCAAGTGCCGCGGCGAGAACACATCCGGCGAGTTGGAGACACGCATTTACCAGGCTACTAAGGCCATGCTGTCGCATACCCAGACGCAGGAAAACATCCGGAGGGAGTTTCCGAAGCCCAGCATCCAGCGCCGCAACACCGGCTACGCCATCGACCTGCTGCTGGAGTCGGAGCCGTTCACGGAAGGGAAAGAAGCCTTTAACTTCTGCAAGCTGATCGCAGGATCGGAGGGCACCTTGGCGTTCCTGACCGAGATCAAACTGCACGTCGACCCGCTGCCTCCCAAAGAGACGGGCCTAGTGTGCATACATTGCAACAGCATCGACGAGTCGTTGCGCGCTAACCTAGTGGCCCTGCACCACAAGCCGAGCGCCAGTGAGTTGATGGACCATTACATCCTGGAGTGCACCAAAACCAACATCGAGCAAAGCCAGAACCGCTTTTTTGTGAAAGGCGACCCGGGTGCTATTTTGGTAGTGGAGTTGGGTGATGATACCCTGGAAAAAGTACAGGAACGCGCCGAGGCATTGGTGCGCGACCTAGGGAAGAATAAACTGGGCTACCATTACCCGCTCGTGACAGGCCCCGACACCAAGAAGGTATGGACGCTGCGCAAAGCGGGCCTCGGGCTGCTCTCCAACATACCCGGCGATGCCAAGCCGGTGGCCGTGATTGAGGACACGGCTGTGGATGTGGCCGACCTGCCGGAGTTTATCCGCGAGTTTAACCTCACGCTGGAGCAGTATAACCTGTTTTGCGTGCACTATGCCCACGCTGGCAGCGGCGAGTTGCACCTGCGCCCCATCATCGATTTAAAAACTGAGGAAGGCAACAAGCTTTTCCGCGACATTGCCACTGAGATTGCGCACCTCGTGAAAAAGTACCGTGGCTCCCTCAGCGGCGAGCACGGTGACGGCCGCCTACGAGGCGAGTTCATACCCTTCATGATCGGGGAAGAGAACTATAAACTGCTGGAGGAAGTGAAGCGGGTATGGGACCCGGGCAACATCTTCAACCCCGGCAAGATCGTGAACACGCCCTCCATGAACACCTTCCTTCGGTATGAACCCGGGCAGGAAACGCCGGAGTTTGACACCGTGTTTCGCTTCGGGCAGGCGGGTGGCGTGCTGCGGGCAGCGGAGCTTTGCAACGGCTCCGGCGACTGCCGCAAAACGCACCTCACTGGCGGCACCATGTGCCCCAGCTACATGGTGACCCGCAACGAGCGCGACACCACCCGCGGCCGCGCCAACATACTCCGCGAGTTCCTGACGCGCTCACCCAAAACCAACCGCTTCGACCACGAGGAGATAAAAGAGACGATGGACCTGTGCCTTTCCTGCAAAGGCTGTAAATCGGAGTGCCCCTCTAACGTGGACGTGGCCAAACTGAAAGCGGAGTTCCTGCAACACTATTACGATGCCAACGGCGTGCCTTTCCGGACGCGTATGATTGGCAATTTTACCAAGGCGAATAAGCTGGCTGCTATGGCGCCTGGGGTATACAATTTCCTGTTCCGGACGGATGCCACCGCCGCCGTCGCCAAGAAAATGATGGGCTTTGCTCCGAAGCGCACCATTCCGCTGCTGCAGGAAACCACGCTGCAAAGCTGGTTCAAAAAGCACAAGCGGCAGGCAAGCTACGGCAACGAACAGCAGCCGCAGGCTAAAAAGAAAGTATACCTGTTCTGCGACGAGTTCACAAACTATAACGACACGCACATCGGCAAAACCACCGTGCTGCTGCTAGAGAAGCTAGGGTATGAGGTGGAGATTCCGAAGCACGAGGAAAGCGGCCGCACCTACATGTCAAAGGGCCTGTTGCGCGAGGCCAAAAAGCTGGCGCAGCAGAACGTGGCCCTGCTCAAAGACATCATCACGAGCGACACACCTTTGGTGGGGATTGAGCCGTCCTGCATTCTCTCTTTCCGGGATGAGTACATTGACCTCGTGGACGCCGACCAGGAAGAGGACGCGAAGAGCCTGTCGATTCACTGCCTGCAGTTCGATGAGTTTATCGCCCGCGAGATCCTGAACGGCAACATCGACAAAGGGCTGTTTAAAGACGAAGCCAGGTTGATCAAACTGCACGGGCACTGTCACCAGAAGGCGCTTTCGTCGGTGCTCTATACCCAGCAGATGCTCACGCTGCCACCCAACTACAAAGTGGAGGTCATTCCGTCGGGCTGCTGTGGTATGGCCGGCTCGTTCGGGTATGAGGCCGAGCATTATGACGTGTCGATGCAGGTAGGCGAGTTGGTGCTGTTCCCGACGGTGCGACAGCAACCCGAAGAGGTGATCATTGCCGCCCCCGGCACGAGTTGCCGCCACCAGATCAAAGATGGCACTGGCCGAAAGGCCCTCCACCCAATCGAAGTGTTATACGAGGCGCTGCGGTAAGTTCTTTTTATTAGCCAATTGAATAAACGACCATGCAATCAAACATACTCCTGATCAACTGCCCTGATGAGAGCGGGCTTGTCTTTAAGGCCACCAGCATCCTGTATAACAAGTACAACCTGAACATCATCAGCAACGGGGAGTTTGTGGAGCGCAATTACAACCACTTTTTTATGCGCACGGAGTTTTCGGGGGAGTTTGACCGGGAGGAACTGCTGCGCGACTTGTATGAAGTGCTGCCCGACAACGTGGAAATCAGCCTGACAGACAGCCGCAAGAAGAACATTGTGCTGCTGGCCACCAAAGAGCACCATTGCCTCAGCGACCTCCTGATTCGGCATGCTTTTAACGAATTGAATGCGAACGTGCTCTGCGTGATCAGTAACTATGCTGTGCTTGAAAACCTGACGCAGAAGTTCGATATCCCCTTCCACCACATCAGCCATGAGGGTATGAGTCGGGAGGCGCACGAAGCTGCAGTATTGGAAATGGTGCAGCAGTATACCCCAGATTTTGTGGTGCTGGCCAAGTACATGCGCATCCTGTCCGGTGACTTTGTCGCGCATTTCTCGAATCGCATTATTAACATCCACCACTCGTTTTTGCCCGCCTTTGTCGGTGCCAACCCCTACGCTCAGGCCTATGAGCGCGGCGTGAAAATCATCGGGGCTACAGCGCACTTCGTCAACAACGACCTCGACCAGGGGCCTATCATCGCCCAGAACGTGATACCTGTGGACCATACCCACAGCGCGCGCGAAATGGCGCAGGCGGGCCGCGATGTGGAGAAAAACGTATTGGCAAAATCGCTGCGGCTGGTGCTCAACGAGCGGGTGTTTGTGCACCGCAACAAGACCATTATTTTCGAATAGGCAACCCGCGCCGCACAGGCACAGCCTTTATCTTCAAAGGGGCTGCGGGGTGAGTAGCTCCACCTGTACAAAGGCCTCTTTCGTCGCCTCGCAGGTAGGGCATTGGTAGTGTTGCAAGCTCGTGAAGGGGGTGCCAGCCATAATGCCGCTTGCCTCTTCCCCATACCGCTCATCGTACACCGTAAAGCAGTGCCTGCATTGGTAAACCGGCAGCACAGCAGCTACCGCGCTAGCAGTTGCCTCCTCCTCCAGGTACGCTACGTTGGCCATCAGTTCCGGCTCGCTTTGCAGTTCATAGTAGTAGTTGCAGAGCTCTATCAGAGCGGGGCTGAGTTCTGTCCGGCTCAACCCGCTTCTGAACACCACAAAATCTTTGGAGTTGGGGTTGAACTCGCGGGTATGGAGAATCTCGAAGCTTTCAGCGTCGCGGTTGGCCAATTGCGGGTTCCTGTGCTGCGTCCGGATAATGATGGAGCCGAACAGCCCTGTCTTCGGCTGCGTTTTGATGGCAAAGCACAGGCGGTAGGTGCGCACGTCCTCGTCGTTGAACTGCCGCACCAGGTAGTTTTTCAGGTCAAGGCCGTATTCGCACAAATCCTCCACCTGCCAGTTCAGCTCGTTGGAGGCGTGGCGCACGTTAATGCGGTGCTTGCATAAAACCACATCCCACAGGTCGCGGTCCGCCAGCTCAATACCCTTCACGATGATGGATTTCCAGGAGGTCGTGTAAAGCTGCCCTACCCGGGTCTTCAGGCAAACCTTGCAGACATCCTTCAGGAAGGGTACCGGGAAGAGCTCGTCGCGGCGGTAGATGCCCAGCCAAAGCTTGCTGCCATACCGGTTAAAACCCTCGTAATAAGGCAGTTTAAAATCCGGGAGCTTCAGGGACTTGGTAACCGGCTGCACCACAAAGTTGCCCGTCATGCTCACCAGGCCATGCAGCACGTTCCCGTCAATGGCCGGCTGGTCGTAAAACTGTTCCCTCCTGGAAAACACTATACTTTCTATGGTGCTGCTGAGCCTTGGAATGTCCTCTGAGTAAACCAGTGAAGGCCAGGCATACAGGATGTTGGTTTTCGGGAAGCGTATGTACAGGTACCAGTAGTTGCTGGTGTCGGAGGCGATGAAGTTAAGGTTTCCGGTGAAGAAGGGAAAGAACGTCTGGTTGTTGTCCACCAGGCTGATCTTCAGTTGCGGCCGGTAGTCAAACAGGTCCAGGATATCCTTGTATACCCCCTCACGCAGCCAGTCGGCGTGGTAAAAAATATCTTCCATGGCGTAAGAGCTGATAATGTTCGGGTGCATGTCGGCATCCAGCTCATAGATAATGGAGGCAGCCAGCAGGTCCTGTTGCAGGGCCCCCAGCTTCTCTGCCAGCACATAAAACATAATCTGCTGCCTGTTTCCGAAGCGCACGTGCTCTACCCCGGCCTTTTCTGCCGCGTCCAAAATGCCGTATAGGTCGCCGGCCGATACCATGCCACCAGGCAGGTTAATCTTTACTAAGCTCTTTTTCAACATCGTGTCCATACCTTATGTGTTAGGCCAAAACCGGCTGTGCCTCCTGCTGCAAGGCCTCCTCCAGCAATTGTTTCACCTCGGGCCTGCAGGAGCCGCAGCCGGTGCCAGCGCCCGTTTTGGCGCATAGCTCTTTCAGGTCGTGGCAACCCTCCGTTACTTTTTGCCGGATGTTGTCGCTGCCGACGTTGTTGCAGCTGCACACGAGCTTGCCCAGCACCGGTTCGGCCTGCTGGCCGCTGCGCAGGAGCTGCAGGCGCTTCTCGCTCAGCTCCGTTTTATTCGAGATCAGCTCCCGGTACTCTTGGAACTCTGTCTTGTCACCGATCAGGATGGTACCCACCAGCCGGTCCTGGTGAATGATGCATTTCTTGTAGTAGCGCTTGGCCTTGTCGATGAACACCACCTCCTCGTACTGCTCCTCATCGGGGCTCTCGGCCAGGCCGATGCTGCACAGGTCAAAGCCGTGTATTTTGATGATGTTCATGAACGTGCTGCCCTCGTAGTAGCTTGCAATGTTACCGTTCAGGTGCTGGGCCAGCACCTCGGCCTGCTGTTCTGCCGCCGCCGTGATGCCATAGAGCACCCCCTCAAACTCAGCGATCTCACCGATGGCATAAATGCTGGGATCGTTGGTTTGGAGCTTTTCGTTGACCAGCACGCCGCGCTTGCAGTCGAGGCCGCAGGCGCGGGCCAGCTCCAGGTTGGGCACCGTGCCAATGGCGATGATCATGGCGTCACAATCGATGCGGTGGCCGCTTTTCAGGCCCACGCCCGTCAGCTTGGAGCGGCCGTAGTAAAGCTGTACCTCATCGTTGTAGTAAATATCGCAGCCCTGGTCCACCATTTCCTCATGCAGCAGCTGGCTCCCGAGTGGGTCGAGCTGGCGGTTCAGGAAGCGCGACACCCGCTGGATGATCGTGATCTTTATACCGATCTCGCGCAAGGAGGCGGCCATCTCCAGCCCGAGCAGGCCTCCCCCCACAATCACCACATGGCCGTTCTCCGGTAGATGGCTCTTGAAGCTGTCGGCATCCATGCGGTCGCGCATCGTAAAAATACCGGGGAGCGACGGCATGTGCTTCGGCACCGCCGCCCGGCTGCCCGTGGCCATCAGCAGGATATCATACTCCGTTCTGATGCCCCTCGAGTCGACCACAAACTTGTTTTCGCGATTTACCTGCTCCACGCTCACGCCCCGCAGCAGCTCGATGTTGTAGGCAGGCTCCTCAGAGTCCTTCATCTTCACGAGCTGCTCCCAGCTTTGCTGCCCACTGATGTAGTCGGGCAGCATCACGCGGTTGTAAAACGGGAAATTCTCCTTGCTGAAAATCGTGATCTGGTCCTGCTGGTTCAGCTCGCGGTATGATTTCACGAAGCCGTAGGCCCCGGCTCCTGCCCCAATCACCACGATGCGCTGAAAAGGCTTCCGGTACTTTTGCACCTGCACGGCGCAAAACTTGAAGTCCGGCTCTTTCGAAACGGGGTCCAGCGCGTCGCTGGTCAGGTTGTTGGCCCGGTGCAGGTCGCTGCCCAGTATCTTGCCCCAGTGCATGGGCAAAAACACGACGCCGGGCTTGATGCCGGCGGAGAGCTTTGCCTTTACCCGCACCTCGCCGCGCCGCGACCTCACCTCCACCACATCGCCCTCAGCCACCTCCAGCCGTTCGGCATCAGTTGGGTGCACCTCCAGGTAAGCCTGTGAAATGTGCTTCTTCAGCTTACTTACTTTGCCGGTCTTGCTCATGGTATGCCACTGGTCGCGGATGCGGCCCGTGGTCAGGATCAGCGGGTAGTCCTCGTCTGGCAGCTCGCTTCCTATTTTGTCCGAAGGGGCATGTATCACCGCTTTCTTGGAAGGGGTATAAAACACCTTGTCCGTGAAAAGCCGTGCCGTGCCATTACCCGTATCACCGGTTCTGCAGGGCCACTGCAGGCTGCGGTTGGCCTGCAGAACCTCGTAGTTAAGCCCGGTCACGTCGATGTTGGTGCCGGCGGTGAGTTGGGTATGTTCGTGGTAGATCTCGGCGAAATTGGCGTAGTCGAAGCCGCGGTAACCCATTTTTCGGGCAAAGCGGCAGATGATCTCCGCATCCGGGAGGGCCTCCCCCGGCGCGTCCACCACCTTCGGCAGGTAGGTTACGCGGCGCTCAGAGTTGGTCATGGTGCCCTCTTTCTCCGCCCAGGCGGCGGCGGGCAGCACCACGTCGGCATACGCCAGCGTCTCGGGCTTGCTGCTGATCTCCTGCACCACCACAAACTTGGCCTTTTTCAGCCCTTCCTCGGCCATTCGCACATTGGGCAGGCTGGTAAGCGGGTTAGTGCACAGAATCCAGATGGCTTTCAGGCTGCCGTCGTTCAGGGCTTCAAACATCTCGGTGGCCGTGAGCCCCGGCTTCTCCGAGATAACCGTCCCGCCCCAGAACCGCTGCACCTCCGCCCGGTGGGCCGGGTCGTTGAGGTTGCGGTGGGCGGCCAGCAGGTTACTCAGGTCGCCCACCTCCCAGCCACCCATGGCATTGGGCTGGCCTGTCAGGGAAAAGGGGCCGGAGCCGGGCTTTCCGATATGTCCCGTGATCAGGTTGAGGTTCAGCAGGCTCAGGTTCTTGTTCACCCCGTTAGCGCTCTGGTTCAGCCCCATCGTCCACATTGAGATAAAGCCTTTGGCCTGGCCGATGTATGTTGCGGCCAGCTTGATGTCGTCTTCCGGGAGGCCGCAAATACGGGCCGCCTCCGACAGGGTTCTCTCAAACACCAGCTCCTTGTACCGCTCATACCCCTCCGCGTGCTGCTGTATAAACGCCAGGTCGATGTCGCCGCGCTCGATCAGCAAGCGGCCGATGGCATGGTTCAGCGTCACGTCAGTGCCGGGGTTGAGCTGCAGGTGCAGGTCCGCGATGGCGCAGGTGTCCGTTGCCCGCGGGTCCACCACGACAATCTTCACCTCCGGGTTTTGGGCCTTATGCGCCTCCACCCTGCGCCACAGGATGGGGTGGCACCAGGCGGGGTTGGCGCCGGTCACATAAAAGCAGTCGGCCAGCTCAATGTCGTCGTAGCAAATGGGCACGCTGTCCTCGCCGAGCGCCATTTTATACCCTGCCACGGCGCTGCTCATGCACAGCCGCGAGTTGGTGTCGATGTTGTTGCTGCCGATAAAGCCTTTGATCAGCTTGTTGAGGACGTAATACTCCTCCGTCAGGCACTGTCCCGAAGCGTAAAAGGCTACCGAGTCAGGCCCGTACTTCTGGATGAAAGTCTTGAAAACAGCCGCGGTACGTTCCAGCGCGGCATCCCAGGAAACACGCTGCCGGGGCATGGATTTGCTGTAGCGCATCTCGGGGTACAGCAGCCGGTCGCTGGTGTCGTTCACGGTGTACTGCAGGTTCATACCCTTGCTGCACAGCATCCCCTTGTTCACCGGATGCTCACTGTCTCCCTCCACGCGCACTGTGCCATGCTTCTCGCGGTGCACCACCACGCCGCAGCCTACCCCACAGTAGCAGCATGTGCTTTTGAACGAATCCTTTTGTTGCGTTTCCACTGGCATTGATGTTTGTTTGTTTCAGGTGCGATACTGGCCCTAATATGCTCTACTGCAGGTGAGGTCCCTCCACAGGGTTTGCTGCTGAAGCTATACCTGCTCTGCCTGCAGCACAGGCTCGGCTACGCGCATGCCTTCTCTCTCTGCCAGCAGCAGCTCCATTTCGGCCTGCGCCTCCTCTTCCATCTCCGGGGAGAAACGCACGAGCAGCGCCAGCACCGAGGTGCCTGCTACCACCAGCCCGATGATGAAGAGGGCCTCCGGGTACGACAGCGAATCTACCTTGAACAGGAAGCCCGCCGCCACGGCACCCGCGTTTCCGCCAGCGCCCACAATACCCGACACAGCACCCATTGCTTTTTTGTTGATGAACGGCACCACCGAGAAGGTGGCCCCCTCCGACATCTGCACGAAAAGACTAAAAACGATCATGGCCATGATGGAGAGCGGCAACACCGTCATCTGCGAGAACAGCAGCAGGGCCAGCCCCTCCACCAGGATAACCGCCCCCAGGAACCATACCCTGCCCGAGAGGCCCCAGCGTATCCCGGCCTTGTCGCCGAAGAAGCCACCGAGGGTGCGGGCAAAAATGTTCATCAGCCCAAACAAACCGGCAATAAGCCCGGCGGTGGCCAGGTCCAGTGAGAAGTAGTCGTGGTAGTAGATGGCAGCGATGTTATTGATCGTCAGCTCGATGCCGAAGCAGGCCCCGTAGAGCACGAACAGGGCCCACACCCGGTAATCGGCCGCGGCCTTCCAGAAGGGCACGGTGTCTTTCTTCTTCTTGGCCATGGCGATATCATCCAGCTCCGAGATATTCCCGGCAGGTGAGTCCTTGGTATACCGATAATAGGCGATGCCGCAGACGATCATGGCCAGCCCCGGCACCACCATGGCATAGCGCCAGGCCTCTGCCTGCACAAAGCCTGCCCCCACAAAGGCCGCGAACAGCAGCGGCATCACCATCTGCGTCACGCCGCCGCCCAGGTTGCCCCAGCCAGCGGTCGTAGCGTTGGCCGTGCCCACCACGTTGGGCGCAAACATCACGGTGGTATGGTACTGCGTGATCACGAAGGAGGCCCCGATCACGCCAATCGCTAACCTGAACAGCAGAAACGACTCGTAGCTGTTGCTAAGCCCGATAAATATCACGGGCAGCGAGCCCAACAGCAGCAGGCCAGTGTAGGCGACGCGCGGGCCGATCTTGTCGCAGAGCCAGCCGATGGCCAGGCGCGCCACCACCGTGATGGCCACCGACGAGATGATGATGTTCCCGATCTGGTCTTTGCTGAGGTTCAGTTCCTCGCGCACCACCGCCATGAGCGGCGCAATGCCGAACCAACCGAAGAAGCACAGGAAAAAAGCGAGCCACGAGAGGTGGAACGTACGCATGGGTATCGTCTTCAGACTAAACAGGTTAATGGAGGTTGCTTTTCCTTTGGATGCGTTGTTCATACTATTCAGGATAAAAAGTTAGAAATAAGCGATGCTAACAGGGTGATGTGGCGGGAGGGTTACTCCTTGAAAAGCGTAGGTTTAAAGGTCAGCATCAGCCAGGCCCACTGGTTCAGGGTTTGCCCCTGCCGGCCTTTCAGTGCTTCCATCGAAGGGGTGGCGTAAAGTTGCGAGTACCCGGCCTTCAGGTTAAAATCGGGGCTGATGTTGTAGTTGTACACCAGGTCTATCTCTTCCCCGAGCCGTGAGGATAGCGTAGTACCCGACTCGGCGGGATCGACCACGGTTGCTGCGGACTCGAAGTGGTGGAACTGCCCCATCAGGCTACTTTTGCCACCGAGCTTCACGCTGGTTTTGAGGTATACATCCGCCAGGCCAGCGGTTTGCCCTGCCTGGCCGTGCCGGTTGCCAACATAGAAGTAATCCATGAGCCCGTAAAAAGCGTGGTTGGTGCCATACAGGGGTATAAAGGCTTTGTTGCGGGTGTCGTTGGCATCAGAGCCGGACAAGTAGTCTATACCCAACGTGATAGGCGCCAATGCTGTAGCATAGGTTGCAGACACAGCCGCCAGGTAAGCGTTCACGGTTCTGCCAGCCGGGTCTTTGCCGCCCTGGTAGTAGAGCTCGCCACCCAGCAGCACTTGCCCTATTTTGTGCTCACCCACTAACCCGTAGGTTTGCCGGAAGAACACCGTCGAATCAGCGCTGCGCTGCCGCCCGTCGTTGAAGAGCAAGGCAGAGAGTCTGGTGGCCGTGCCCCACTCCTTATGGAGCCAGAGGTACTGCATGGCTTTGTAGTTGTCGTTGGTGCCGTAGAAGGTGCCGGAAAGCTTGGCGGGCTCAAAGGCCACTTGCTGGTTGAACCCCGCCCCCACATGCACGGCAAAGCCGGTGCTGTCGGCATACATCAGGCGGGCGGCATCGTGGCTGCGGCCCTGCTGCGCCCAGTCGAGGTTGCCCAAGAAGCGGGCATTGTCGTAGTCCAGTTCCTGGCGCCCCACGCGCAGGGCCAGCCGCGGCGTGAACTGGTACTCGCCGTAGGCCTCGTACATGTTCAGCAGGCTGGGGTCTGCCTTGTAAATCTGGGGGGTGTTGCCCCATACCCGAATATCCTGCACCGAGAGGCGCAGCCGCAGTTTGTCGGCTTTGTAGCTGGCGTTCAGCCGCGAGCGCTGCTCGATGAAAAAGGCAGGCGACTCGCTCTCCGGCTGCACCGACTTAAAGCCGTCGCGAAGCTCTGCCCGGGGGCGCACCTCTGCCGATAACGTGAATTGGGCCAACGAAGCCTGCGCGCTCAAGAGCAACAGACACAAGCCAAAAAATGCATTGCGGGTAAAGCTTCCTGTCATTTTGAAAGAATTTAAGGTATAAAACACTGTGCCGCGACTTTTCTCAGGCAGGGCTTACAGCTTGCTAAGCAGGTATGGTTTGGCGCGCTTCCGGACCATATTCCGGGCCTGGAACACTGCCGGCAAAATGGCCTCCAACGACTCCCGGACACCATTTGAACTACCAGGCAAGGTGACTACCAGAGTGCTGCCGATCACGCCGGCCACGCCCTGGCTCATCATGGCCAGGGGGCTGCGCTCCTGGCCGTGGCTCCGCATGGCGGCTACAATGCCATCGGCCCGTTTATCCAGCAGTTCCTCCACGGCCGCCACTGCGGTATGCTGCGGCCCCAGGCCCGTGCCGCCTGTGGTGAAAATAAAACCGACCCCTTCGTGCACCCAGGCCTTGATTTGTTGTTGTAGCTGCCGCCTGTCATCTGGCAGGAGGGTATAATGCGCCACATGGGCTCCCGCCTCCTCCAGCAGTTGCCTGGCCAGCAGGCCGCTGGTGTCCGGGCGCCTGCCTGCAGCTTTCTCGTCGGAGCAGGAAAGGACGGCACAGATGGGCGGCGTGGCAAAATACTTGCCTTTGCGGTGTCGTTGCGCCGGTAAGTCCAGCAGGCGCACCTGCCCGATTTCCAGCTGGGCATCCTGCACCCGAAGGCTGTTGTAAAGCTCCAGTATAGCCACTGTTACCGCGGTCAGGATTTGCATGTCTATACCTGCCCGCCCAATCGACTTGGCCTGGCCCGTCACCACAATCCCGGACCGTTGCAGCACTGTCTCCGGAAACATGCTCGCGTGTTGCGCGGCATCCAGCCACTCAAAAGTGAGCTCCAGTCCGTCAAGGGCAGGGGTATGGGTGCTGGGAAGCAGCTGCGGGCTAGCCTTCGCCCCTAAGAAACCCGCCGCCCGCGCCATCCCAAACATTCCGGCCACCGTGCAAGCTTGCGCCTGCAGCGACTGCTGTGTGGGCGCTCCGCAAAAAAGTATGCCTCTTGCGTGGGCCTCGTGCAGTTTTGTGCTGCTATGGGTAAGGTCGTGCATGGGATGGTGCGTGAGGGTGAGGTCGCAGGATCAGGATTCCATGCCTACATACACCTTATCGCCTTCCACCTTCACGGGGTACGTTTTCAGCTGGTACTCGTCTCCGCTGAGGCACTCGCCGGAGAGTAAAGAGAAGGTCTTTTTATGGAAAGGGCAGGCCACTTTGGGCTCGCAGGCATCACCGGCACTCCCGATCATCCCCCTGGAGAGCACCATTTGCTGCTTGTGCGGGCACAGGTTTTGGGTAGCGTACCAGGCACCGCGGCGGCTGAAGTTGAACAAAGCGATCTGCTCGTCACCCACCTTCACGCAGCCGCCGCCATTTTGCGGAATGTCGCTTGTGGTGCACACATATACCCACGCTACTGCTATCTCTACTGCTGTATTCATATGTTAAGTAATAATGGTGATGCTACTAAAAATGGAAGGCTACCACTCTTTGGCTTTCACCTGCTCGCGCATGCTGTCGAATTGCAGGTTCGGGTCCTTCTCTTTCGGGGCGTTCACGAAGTGTGAGAACTGCTTGCGCAGGTCCGGGTTGTCCACCACCTCTTTCCACTCGCAATGGTAGCTGTTTACCAGGGCGGCCATCTCAGTTTCGAGCTGCTCGTTTATACCCAGGCTGTCGTTGATGATCACATTCTTGAGGTAACTCATGCCCCCCTCCATCTTGTTGAGCCAGGTGGCGGTGCGGGTAAGGGAGTCGGCGGTTTTGATGTAGAACATCAGGAAGCGGTCGAGGTACTTGACACAGGTCTCCTTGTCAATGTCGGTGGCCAGCAGTTGGGCATGCTGCGGCTTGGAGCCGCCGTTCCCGCCCACATACAGGTTCCAGCCCTTTTCGGTGGCGATGATGCCGAAGTCCTTTGACTGTGCCTCGGCGCACTCGCGCACGCAGCCGCTCACGCCGCCCTTTATCTTGTGGGGGGCCCGGATGCCGCGGTAGCGCTCCTCCACCTCAATGGCAAACGACACCGAGTCGTGCAGGCCGAAGCGGCACCAGGTGCTGCCCACACAGCTCTTGACGGTGCGCAGGGCTTTGCCGTAGGCGTGTCCGCTCTCAAAGCCGGCGTCAATCAGTTCTTCCCAGATATCCGGTAGGTCGCTGACATGCGCGCCGAACAGGTCGATGCGCTGACCACCCGTGATCTTGGTGTAGAGCCCGTATTTCTTGGCCACCTGCCCGATCACGATCAGTTTATCCGGTGTTATCTCGCCGCCCGGTATGCGCGGCACCACCGAGTAAGAGCCGCCTTTCTGGATGTTGGCCAGGTAGCGGTCGTTGCTGTCCTGGATGGTGTGCTGCTTCACGATCACGTCGTTCCAGAGGCTGGCCAGGATGCTGGCCACCACCGGCTTGCATACCTCGCAGCCGTCGCCCTTGCCCAGCTGGTCCAGGGTATCGTCGTAGGTCTTGATGCTGTTCATTTTCACCAGGTCGAAGAGTTCCTGGCGCGACAGGTCGAAGTGCTCGCACACCACGTTCTTGATGTAGGTGCCGTTGGCTTTCAGGGTTTCGTGGATGAGGTCTTTCACTAGCGGCACACAGCCGCCACAGCCCGTACCGGCCTTGTTGCACTTCTTCATTCCATCCACGCTGGTCACGTTCAGGTCTGTCACGGCACCGCATATAGCGCCTTTCGACACGGCCTCGCAGGAACAGATCAGGGCCTCGTCCGGCAAAGCCGTTACACCGGCACCACCAGCCGCCTCGCCGCCTCTTGCCCCCAGAATCAGGTCTTCGGGGTTTGGCGGCAGCACGAGCTTGTTGTTCACCGTTTGCAGCAGGATATTATAGGCATCAGCATCCCCGATCAGCACGCCTCCCAGCAGGTATTTGCCGTCGGTGCTGATGTTGATGCGCTTGTACACGCCTTTATGCGCGTCCTCGAACACGATGGAGCGGCTGTCGGGCTCGGTCACGAAGGGATCGCCGAAGCTAGCCACGTCCACCCCGATGAGCTTCAGTTTGGTGCTCATGTCGTAGCCCGTGAATTCCCGCTGGCCGGCGCTTAGCTGCGTGGCCACCACTTCGGCCATCTCATACCCCGGTGCCACCAGCCCGTAGATCATCCCGTCGTACAGGGCGCACTCGCCGATGGCGAAGATGCTGGGGTCGCTGGTCTGCATCTGCTCGTTCACCACGATGCCGCCACGCGTGCCTGTCTCCAGTCCGGCCAGTCTGGCCAGCTCGTCGCGCGGACGTATACCCGCCGAGATCACCAGCATGTCCACCTCCAGGGCGGTTTCGTCAGCGAACTGCACGCCTTTGATGTTGTCGGCTCCCTGTATGCTGCTGGTGCTCTTATTGAGGTG
Organism: Pontibacter sp. CAU 1760; assembly: GCF_054482735.1. Classification (NCBI taxonomy): domain Bacteria; kingdom Pseudomonadati; phylum Bacteroidota; class Cytophagia; order Cytophagales; family Hymenobacteraceae; genus Pontibacter; species Pontibacter sp. CAU 1760. The sequence goes on along the minus strand of NZ_JBTLRL010000003.1, from coordinate 139,175 downwards.
TATCTTCAGGCCCAGCGACTCCAGCTTGGATTGCAGCATGCGGCTGCCTGCCGAATCTATCTGCCGGGGCATCAGGCGGGAGGCGAACTCAATTACGTGCGCTTCCTCCAGGCCCAGGTCAATCAGCGCTTTGGCCGCCTCCAGCCCCAGCAGGCCGCCGCCCAGCACGGCTCCCCGGCGGGCTACTTTGGCGTAGGCCTGGATCAGGTCGAGGTCTTCGATGGTGCGGTATACAAATACGCCGTCCTTCTCCACCCCCGGTATATCAGGCACAAAGGCCGACGAGCCCGTGGCCAGCACCAGGTAATCGTACGGTTGGGATACCCCCTTCTGGGAATGGATAATCTTCTCAGCGCGGTTGATCTCCGTGATGGTTTCGCCCAGGTGCAGGGTAATGCCGTTTTCGCTATACCAGTCCAGGTGCGACATCGAAAGATCGTCCGCCGACTTGCCATTGAAGTACTCGCTCAGGTGCACGCGGTCGTAGGCATGGCGCGGCTCCTCTCCGAACACGACGATATCGAACGCTGCGTCTTTCTTGCGTAGTTTCTCGCAGAATTTGTAGCCAACCATTCCGTTGCCTACTACCACTATTGTTTGCCGGGGCTTATTCATAATATTCAATTTTATTCGCCACTTAGCTGTGTCAGCTTATCATTTGCTGCCTTACAAAGCTTGCTATCCTTACTCCGTATTGCACATAAAAGCATTATTATTAATGATTTTATTAACCAAACTTAACAACCGTTAACAAATTATCAAAATAGCTGTCATCCATTGCAACCACTACAACAACTATCCTGATTATTAAAATTTTAACAATTACAGCAAAATTCGCCAGTTCAACGTGGTTTAATTGAACAATACCCATATTGTGAAACCTTGAAAAAAACTTGCGAATTTTTAATTACCCCACATAATCAAGGTACCATAAATTATTATTTAACATATTTACACTAACCACCCTTTATAAATAGAGGGTATAATTTCTTAATCACACTTAAAATCATCAATACCACCTTTATATTTGGACCTATTCTATTTTATACCTTATTTAGACATAACTTATGCTTTTTTAATAATACACTCAAAACATCCTTCATGCTTAACCTTACAGAAACAGGTAGAGGCAAGAGCGGGAGGAACTATATGAAAGGGAAGCTAAAGCCGAACAATGCTGGCTGATTGAGGTGGATTGCTGATGCCCAATTTTAAGGCTGCGCAGCTTATAGTGCCCTTAACCGTAAATACATTTATGTCCGGACAACTACAGACACCAGAATTATATGTGGTGGGCGCTGGCCCAGGAGACCCAGAACTCCTCACTATGAAAGCCTACCGGGTATTACAGCAGGCAGCGGTAATACTCTATGATAACCTGGCAAACCAGGAACTGCTTGATATTACCAAACCCGACTGTGAGCACATCTATGTAGGAAAAATGCCCTATGGAGATTATACCCCCCAGGAAACCATTCATGAGCTCATCAAAGAGAAGGCTTTGACCAAAGGCATGGTGGTGCGGCTGAAGGGCGGCGACCCTTACATATTCGGGCGCGGTTTTGAGGAGGTGCTTTATGCCCGCGCGCATGGTATACGCACGCATTATATTCCGGGTATCACGAGTATGCAGGCGAGCGGCTTTGAAGATATACCGCTCACGCACCGGGCGGTCAGCGAGGGGGTATGGGCTATTACGGGCACCAAGAAAGACGGCTCCCTTTCCAGGGACCTGCGCCTGTCGATGCAGAGCAATGCCACCGTGGTTATATACATGGGCATGAAAAAGGCTGCGGAGATTGCCGCAACTTACGTGCAGGAGGGCAAGGGCGACATGCCTGTGGCCGTGATCCAGCATGCCTCCCTGCCGCATCGGAAATCAGCGGTTGGCAAGGTAAAAAACCTCCCGCAGCTTATTCAGGACCATCAGCTCACCTATCCCGCGCTTATTGTAATTGGCTGGGTAGTGGCGGTGCAGGACAAGTGCGCTACGGCCTGCCCTTCCTATTCCTGACTGTTACATCTCCCGGTTCCATACCCCTTACGTGTGCATAGTGCCGTTAAGGGTTACAGAGGCTGCAGTACATGGGGTCTTCGGTCGCTTTTTGATGTGGGTAGTTCTCTACCTGCACAAAGTTACAGTGCTGGCAAGTATACTTATACCCAAGGATTGACTGGGTAGGGAAACGGCAATGGTCGCAGGGCAAACCCTGGGTAACCTCTGTAACGGCAAACCCAGGGATATCGCATTTCGGGCAGCAGGAGTTTACCTTCTGCAACAGTTTCTGGGCAGCCTTTTCGATCACGGCCATACGGGTGGGGTTATACATGGCCCGCATGTCTGTCTCGACATATACCACCCCGTGCTTCTGCTGCAGGCTTCGGAAGGAGTCGAGGAGCAACTCCCAGTCGGTTATACCCTTCACGGCATCCGCATTATGGCTTCCCGGCTTCCGGACAATCAACCCGTGAGAGGGAAACAGCGCCCGTTCGGCGAACTCAAGCAGCTCCATCTCATTAAAGATTTCCTCGCCCCCAAAGTTGGTATCTGCGCTTAACTCCCGCACCGTAATCTCCAGGTTATGCTTCTTGTCGATCAGCATCAGCACCTCCTCATCTGCTTGCAGGAAGAAGAGTTGTGGGTGCGGCCCAAATGAGCCTTCGCTGGCGATGGCCAGATCATGACCGGAAAAGGCCATGGCTTCCAGGCATTTCTTCCGGACTGTAGTTAAGGGGTCTGCCTTTCTTTCTACCTTCCCGCAAAAGGTGCCAAACACATCTGTGTCGAAATTCTGGGCAATAACGCAGGTAACTCCCAAACCTTGCTGAAACAAGGGGGAAATTACCTGCTCTTTCTGATGCTTAGTTGCTATTAACAACTTCCTGCCGTTGAACATGGGCTGAGCTTTGAAGAGTGGGGCCAGGCACGACATGTACTGTCGCCTGTATTTTCAAGGTGGTGTTTTCCTGGGTTGCTTTCTCAACCATGGCAATAACTTGTTTTTTAGCTTCTCTTAGTTCTTCCAGCCGTGCTTCCGATTTTTCATCGGCATAGCCTAACCGCATCAGCGAGCTAAAGCTCTTCAGTTCATGAAAGTTTATCTTGCTCTCAATCGTCTTGAAAAGAATTTCTTTGGCCTCCAGGGGCGTGTACTCACCGGCAATCAGATCGAATGTGTTCATGGTAATTTGATTATAAGTTAAGGGTTGAATTAGTGTTTAAGCGAAATACATTCAGGAACAGCAGCAGGACAGCCCCTTTCAGGAATTCAGTAAGGATGGGGTCCTGGTTTACAACTGCAGTCAGCAGGCAGATTGCCAGCAGCAGCACGTTCAAGAGGGTGATAAAAGGCTTCATGTATCGTTTTGGTTTATAATTGGTTTTGGTTTATGCCTGTGCCTGGTGTATGACTTACTACTTATGCCCCCTCTCCCCTATTTGATTTCCTGCTTCGGTGCATAAGCCCCCTTCTCATGACTGCCTGCCCGTTGTGTCATTCGGCGATACAAACCTCCGCATTTGCTTACATAAATAAAAATATATACTTTTAATGAAACCCATAAATAAAACTTATGAACTATACCCTGCACCAGCTTCAGGTGTTTCTGAAAATCACGCAGACCATGAGCATTACCAAAGCGGCAGAGGAATTGCACTTAACTCAACCGGCTGTATCCATCCAACTTAAAAACCTGCAGGACCAGTTTGACATTCCGCTTACAGAAGTAGTGGGCAGGAAGATATTCATCACGGATTTTGGAAAGGAGATAGCTGAGGCGGCAGAGAAGATCCTGAATGAGGTGCATGCCATCAATTACAAAACACAGGCGCACAAAGGGCAATTGATTGGCCGGCTGAAGATCACGGTGGTCTCGACGGGCAAGTACGTGATGCCCTACTTCCTGTCGGATTTTCTGAAGCAGCACAGCGGGGTAGAGTTGGTGCTGGATGTGACCAACAAGACCAAGGTGATTGAAAGCCTGAAGCAAAATGAGGTCGATTTCTCGCTGGTGTCGGTGTTGCCGGACAATCTGCAGACAGAGAAAATTGAGTTGATGGAGAACAAACTCTACCTGGTGGGCGGCAAGGGACAAGCCTTCCGGGGGAAAACGCACGAGCAGAGCCTGCTGGAGCAAATGCCGCTGATTTACCGTGAGCAGGGCTCGGGCACCCGCCACAGTATGGAGAAGTTTATCAAGCAGAACAACCTGGCTGTTATCAATAAGCTGGAACTCACCTCTAACGAGGCCGTGAAGCAAGCTGTGATCGCCGGGCTCGGCTATTCCATTATGCCCCTGATAGGCATCAAAAACGAATTGACGAACGGCGACCTGCAGATCATACCCGTCAAGGGCTTCCCCATCAACTCGACCTGGAACATTATCTGGCTTAAAAACAAAAGCTTTTCTCCGGTGGCTGCGGCCTTCCTAAAGTATATCGAGCACGAAAAAAGCCGCATTATGCAGGAATGGTTCGGTTGGCTCGATCAATTCTAAGTCAATCCTCAGCCTGTTAAATTTAATTTGATTCGCTAAATGCGAACCCGAAATTAGCCATACCTATAAGCACATCTTATGCCTTGCATAAAGAATATAAATAGGCGCTTATAACGCGGCTTGCATACCTTTGTAGGGTGAAGTAATGTGGTACTTCCCGTAAAGCTAAAGCATATAGGTATGGCTGCTATTGGTCAGGACATTCAACGCGCTGCGCAGTTGCTAAGAGAGGGAAAGGTTGTCGCGATCCCAACGGAAACGGTGTATGGCCTGGCGGCAAACGCCTTAGACCAGCAGGCCGTGGAGGAAATTTTCAGGGTGAAGGGCAGGCCGCATTATAACCCCCTGATCCTCCATATCGGTAGCAGCGATGATTTGCATAAGTATGTGTCAGCGGTTCCTGCTTTAGCACAAAAGCTGATCGATGCGTTTTGGCCCGGGCCTTTGACGTTGCTGTTGCCTAAAAAGGACATCGTCCCGCACCTGGTCACGGCCTCTTTGCCACAGGTTGCCATACGTGTACCGAACCACCCCCTCACTTTACAGCTGTTGCAACAGATAGATTTCCCGTTGGCGGCCCCAAGTGCCAATCCGTTTTGCTACATAAGCCCTACCCACACCGAGCACGTGGAGCAGCAAATCGGAAACAAGATTCCATATATACTGGAGGGTGGCCCGTGCCAACAGGGGCTCGAATCTACTATTGTTGGCTTTGAGGAAGATGTACCGGTTATTTATCGTTTGGGGGCCATTGCGCCAGAAGAGATAGCGGAAGTGGTAGGCGAAGTCAAAATGCACCAGAAAATTGACAGCCATCCGGTGGGCCCGGGCATGCTGCTTTTTCACTACTCGCCCCGAACGTCCTTTTACCTGGCAGATAAACCAGAAGACCTGCTTCAGAACGCTGACCTTAGCGCTACAGGCATGATCACGTTTAACCGAGCTGTTAAAGATGTCCCGCAAGAGCATCTGGCCATACTATCTGAGTCAGGCAATGTAAGGGAGGCTGCGCGTAACTTGTACCAAGCCCTGCACCGGCTGGACGCCCTGAACCTGACATGCATCATCGCGGAAAGACTGCCGGACTACGGGTTAGGCAAAACGATAAACGAACGCCTCACGAAAGCTGCCGGCAAAACAAACCCTTGTAAGGCTTAATCCCCTGCACTAAGCCTTACAAGGGTATATCTTCAAATAATTTGGCCATACCCCGCTGCATTTGCTCTTGCACCTTCGCTGGCTCACTCTTCAGGATGGCCTCTGCAGTGCCCTGCCAAACCAGTTCGTTTCGCTCGTTGTTTACAAAGTCCACCGACACAGTGCCTTCCTGGTAACGCCCTACTTCAACCTCACGGCTGCGCCAGGTATAGCGCCGCTGCCCGATATACTGCGGCGGGTCTGTCAGGATATTCGTCTCGCGGGTCTGTACTCTCTCCTTCACTACAATCCCCAGGTTAACGAGTAAGTCCGGGCTTGAGGCGGTTTGTTTGAGGCCGCGCTGCTTCAGTTGCGCGGCGATGGCTTGCTGCAGGGAGGCTAATTCCGTGGCGTATGCCTGGCCGATACCCTGCTCTGAGGCAGCATCCATGTCATAGAAAGTAAAGGTTTTATACTCGCCTAGCCTGAAATCGGGGGCGGGTTCGGTGGTGACATGTATGGCTGGCCTGCACCCCGCAAGCCAGATGAGCAAAGGAAGGAACAGCAAACAGCATATTGGTTTCATGTGTCATTCAGGTTAGTGTATCGTGTTTGTATACGGAATTCCAGGCCCGGCTATTTAACATCTAGGCACAATCGGGATTAAAGAGATATCCTTAAAGCACCCGAAACACGCGACCTTGGTATATCCTTTTTTGATGAGATAAGTATTACATGAAACAAGTCTCTCAATAAATCGCCTGCAATGGGCATGGTATAACGATTTCTAAAGCTATGGACCACTACCCTCTCAAACCCGAAAACATGAAAGCACCCGCGCACCTTACCCGCGAGGAGATACAGCTAAGCCTGGATGAACTGGACAGCAAAATAAAAGTGCTGAAAGGGCGCGCCAACGCCACTGCCGCCGACTCGAACCATACCTACCACGAGCACATTGCGGGGCTGGAGAAAAAGCGGGAACTGATTGCCTCTAAAATGGCCGACGCCAAAGAAGACCAGAGCAGCTGGCACGAACTCCGGGAAGGCCTTGAGAGCCTGAAAAAAGAGATCACCAGTTTGTTTAAGTAAATTCCCCTGTAACAAGGCTGCCGGGTCTCTTTAGATGGCCTTGTTACCGGGTATGGTTTGCAACTTACATCGCTGAAACAAAAAAGGAATCCCCTGTCCGTACAAGGCAGGGGATTCCTTTTTATAGGCTATCGGCAAAATTAGCTTGCTGCAGGCTCTCTGAACCCTACCCAGGTAAATCGCTTGATCACGAACTCCGGGTTAGAGAAAGAAGCATTGCCTGCCGGGTTCCCGCCCGTCCCGTGGAAGTCTGAGAAGGCGGCGTTCTGGTTGAGGTAGGTGGCCCCTGTCAGGTTAATGGCAACGGAAGTACCCGCCAGGCTCATCTCATCCATGATCAACTCCCTCATTTCAGGATCGGTGGTATAGGCACCGCAGGAAAGCGCCCCATGGTTCAGGGCCATCTCCTTTGCAAGCTCCACGGATTGACTGGTATCCTTCGTCTTTACAACGAGCACCACCGGCCCGAACATCTCGCGGCTATAGCTTTCCTTTTCTGTAGCGTCTATTTCATAGATTACCGGGGTGCAGGTGCGGGCATTCTCAAATACCGGGTGCGCAAAATCGCAGGTGCTCAGCACTTCTTTGCCTTTCAGGTCCTTGGCGCCTTTCACGCGCTCCAGTGTGGCGGGGTTTTGAATGGCACCCAGCACGTGCGGTCCCGCCTTTGGGTTGTTCACGAGTGCCGTAACCGCATCCGAAAACTTCTGCACCACTTGCTCATAAGGCACGGTCTCGCCTGCTACCACAACCCCGCTCTCCGGGATGTAGAAGTTTTGCGGAGCCGTGCACATTTGCCCGGAGTACAGTGTCACCGAGAAAGCCAGGTTCTGCACCACTTTGTCCAAATCCTCCATCGAGTCTAGGATGACAGAGTTGACGCCTGCTTTTTCGGTGAAGATCACTTTGCCCTGCAGGCCCTCCAGGTAATTCCCGAACGCCGAACCGCCGGTATAATCAATCACTTTTACCTTCGGGTGCTCTGCCAGCTCTTTCGTAATGAGGCGGTCATCGGCATCCACGCCAAGTTGGCAGATGTTGGGGTTAAGCCCGTTTTCCTGCAGCACGCGCTGCACCTCGGCCACCACAATGGCAATCGGCAGCACGGCCTTCGGATGTGGCTTCACGATCACAGGGTTGCCGGTTACCAGACTGGCAAACATGCCCGGCACAGTGTTCCAGGTCGGGAAGGTCGCGCAGCCAATTACCAGGGCAACACCTTTTGGCACTGCTTTCCAGCTTTTGTTCAGCCTCAGGCTGTATTTCCCCATCGCTTTCTCCCAACTCACAGCTTCCGGGAAGCGTGTCTGCTCCTCGTAGCCAGCGGCCACAGCCTCCAGCGCGCGGTCCGCGGCGTGCGGCCCCGAAGCCTGGAACGACATCATGTAAGCCTGACCGGTGGTATGCATGGTGGCATAGGCAATCTCAAAAAAGCGGCCCCTCAGGCGCTCAATGGCCTCTACCAACAGTGCCGCTCTATCTGCGGGCTTTACCTTACGCCATGCATGGAAAGCCTCTTCGGCACGTGTCACTAACGTTTCAGGCGAAAAGAAAGGGTACTTAACTCCCAGTGGCTGCTGCTCGTAAGGCGACTCTTCCTGCCCTACCCATGTTTCAGGGTCTTGCTGCAGCAGCTCGTCGAAATTCCTGTTCAGTTGTGCCTTGTATTTCTCGCGGCCATCTTTGTCCGCAGTCTCCCCATATACATCCGGTGAAGGGTTTTCAGGGAAATGGGCGAAAAAGGTGCGTTCATGCAAGGCACGAACTGCCGCTTCGAGGGTGGAATTGTGCTTATCCACTAAATTTAAATTCATAGTAGTTTGATTATATAATAGAAAACATATACATTAACAACAAAATAACACAACAAAAGCTTATTTACGCCATAAAGCCATCAATTCGCTTTTACACTGCCTTGCCCTTTCAGGGGGCACTTGCTTTAAGGAAAGATACTAAAAAATTGCCTTGGTTGCAGAAGTAAATAAAACTACATCTAGAAACCTGTAACACAACGAAATACAAATCATTTTCATGCCCGTTAATAGATTTAAAGCCTATTCTCTTTTATATTTACTCCATGTTCCCACTCCTCTCTTTGCTTAAGCATGGCGTCTGCACTATCGTTGCAGTCCTATTTTTGTCTAACTGGGTTTACGGGCAGCGCCCGGCCACTTTTGGAGAGAACACGGTTCCGAACACAATTGTATATAAACTGAAGCCCGCCGCTGCGCAGGCCGCCCGCACAAACCAGGCATCGGCGCGCAGCTTTAACAGGGCCCTGGAGCACATCGGGGCCCAACGGGTGCACCAGAAGTTCCCGGCTCAGGCAGCTGCTCCAGCAACCAATACCCGCAAAAGAACCCCAACCGTAGACCTTTCCCTGATTTACGAGCTGCAGTATGCCCCAGGCATGAAACTGGAGGAGGTACAGCAAACGCTCATGGCAACCGGACTGGTGGCGTATGCCGAGCCGCTTTATATCCGGGAGCCCCTTTCCCAACCCAACGACCCACACGCAGACTCCCTGAAAACAAATCAGTTTTACCTTAAGCTGGTGCGCGCCTATGAGGGATGGGCAGTGGAGAAAGGAGACACAAACGTTGTGATCGGGATACTGGACACAGGATACAAACTGAGCCACGAGGACCTGCGCACCAAGGTAAAGCGCAATTACAGCGACCCTATCGACGGCATTGACAACGACGGGGATGGCTACGTGGACAACTACACAGGCTGGGATTTCTCGGACCAGGACAACAATGTGTTTGACGATACACAGTACAAAGGCCATGGCACCGGGGTGGCAGGTGTGGCCGCAGGTGCCACCAACAACGGCAAGGGCATTGCCAGCCTCGGCTATAACACCCTTTTCATGCCCCTTAAGGTATTTTCATCTGTCAAGAACGGGCGCTTTGGGGGGTATGAGGCTATTGTGTATGCGGCCACCCACGGCTGTAAGGTCATCAACCTATCGTGGGGCGGCACCGGCCAATCGCAGTTTGAGCAGGACATTATCAACTTTGCTGCCCTTGACTACGACGTGCTGATCGTGGCCGCTGCCGGCAACACTAATAAATTATTGGACATCTTCCCGGCGGCATACGACAATGTGCTCTCGGTGGGCGGCTCCAATACCCTCGATGTAAAGTCCAGGGACCATTCCTACAATTACCGGATAGACCTGACAGCGCCGAGCGAGAACATTCTGTCCCCGAACATGACCAGCGACAACAGCTATGCCGGAGCCTGGGGAACCTCATTTGCCTCCCCTATTGTGGCGGGGGCTGCAGCATTAGTGAGGTCACGGTTTCCGCACCTGACTGCCTTGCAGGCGATTGAGCGGCTACGCGTCAGCACCGATGACATTTATAGCCTGACAGGCAACCAACCTTACGTGGGGCTACTTGGCAAAGGTCGCTTGAACCTGAAGCGCGCCCTGAAGGAAGCACAGCTACGCTCGGTGCGCTGCACGCTTGCCAAACTGGAAGCCCGCAGTCCTGTTGCGGCTGCAGGCAGCACCGTGTTCCTGGAGGCAAGCTTCCAGAACTACCTGGCCCCTGTCAGTAACCTGACCGTAAGCCTGTCGACTGCCTCCCCTTACGTGCAGGTGGAGCAGGGCACCTTCATTGCGGGGGTAATGGCTACCAACAGCACCAGCCATACCGGGGCTCGGCCGTACACGCTGCGCATCACCGCAGATGCACCCGAAAACTATACCGTATACTTGCGCCTGGATTTTAGCGATGACAGTTACACAGATTTTCAGTACATCCCGCTTGTCATCAACCCAAGCATTGTTACCCTGACGGCCAACAACATCAACATCAGCCTGAACAATACAGGGAACCTGGGCTATAATGGCCTGAACTTTAAACAAGGCGTGGGCATGCAGTACAAAGGGGGCCCTTCGCTTTTGTTTGAGGGAGGACTAATCGTAGCAACAGACTCCACCAGGGTTTCCGATAACCTGCATAACGCTGACTGGCTAAACGATAACAACTACAAATCGGCAGGCCCGATCCAGCTGTACAACAGCACTGCTTTAGCCGACCAGGAGGTACGCTCGGCCATGACTGCTGCCGGAGAGGGAAAGGCAGGCGTGAAAGTGAAGCAGGTGGCCTCGGCCTGGAAAAGCAGCCCGGATCTGGATTACGTGATCGTGGAGTATCAGCTGACCAACATCACCCCCGATACCCTCAGGAAAGTGCACGCCGGCTTGTTTGCAGACTGGGACATCGGAAATTATACCCAAAACGCTGCCGCCTGGGACAGCGCACTGGCATTGGGCTACGTCTACAATACCGTAGCCCCACTCCCTTACGCTGGCCTGAAACTGCTAAGCGATACGGGTGCTCCACTTTACCATGCTGCGGACAACGTTGGCGGCAACGACTCCACTGTGACTGTGGATGATGGCTTCACGGATTTAGAAAAGTACAAGATCATCTCGAGGGGCATCAGCCGCACGCGTGCCGGAGGGGTAAACGGCAACAGCGTGTCGCATGTGCTGGGGGAGACTTTTTACCAGTTGGCCCCGAACGAAACCCGCACGGTAGCCTTTGCTGTGCTGGCCGCCGACAACCTGGATGACATGAGAACCTCTGCCGCTGCCGCGCAGGCCAAGTATAAAAGCATCAAGACAGGCCCGCTTCCTTCCGGGGTGCAGCAAAGCATCTGCAAAGGCGCTGCAGTGCTCGTAACACCTGACAAAGGCAGCAACTTCCGTTTTTATACCGACCAACCAAAGCAACACCTGATTGGCGAGGGAAACTCTTTGAACCTGGGCACTCTGGTTGATAATAAAACCATTTACGTGAGCAACGCAGATTCGCTTTTCGAGAGTGCGACGGTAGCCTATACCTACCAGGTAGCCGCGCTACCCGTAGCCAACTTCACCCTGGAAAAAGCATATGCCACCACCGCTGCCGCCATCAGCCCCGTAAACCACAGCGAGCACGCCGCCTCGCTTCTCTGGGACTTCGGAGACGGAACAGTTTCTACGGACCTGCAGCCACAGCACACTTACCAAAACGCCGGCCTGTACTCCATCACGCTCACCGCAACCGACAGCATGGGCTGCACACAGAGCATCACTCAGAAACAAGTGCAGGTGTACGCCAACGAAATAGTCTTATACCCTAACCCGGCCTACAACTTTGTCGCGCTTTCGCTGCTCGGCCCTATTGACCCCCACAACAAGGCCTCCACACCGCACTTAACGCTAACCGACCTGACGGGAAAAGTCGTAAGTCCTGACAGCTCTATACAAGGCAGCAACCTGCATTTCGATGTGAGCAGACTGACCGCGGGTATTTACATTGCGCATGTGCGATACAACAACACGACCATAACCAAACGCATCTTGGTGCGCCACAGGTAAAGCTTGGAGTTGACTAACCGGCATTATTTATACCATCAAAACCATCAAGCAAAAATCCCCCTGCGGTTAGCTGCAGGGGGATTTTTGCTTGCCCGATATTTTCAGGTTACAGCGTATGATCAGGCCGTTGCTGCTATGCATGCTTCTTTTTGCTCCCATTAAGGCACAGCCACAAGGTTGATAGTTCCTCATACCCTGTTATTGTACTTCGCTCCTACCACCTCACTTAACCGGTATAAAACACGAAGGCCTCCTGCTTGCAGGAGGCCTTCGCAATGAAGTATCAACAGGAAAGAATTAAGCTTGTGCGCCTTTTTCCTTCAGACGGATCAGGTTAAGGGCAGAGCCTGCCTTGAACCACTCAATCTGTCCCTGGTTGTAGGTATGGTTTACCATGAAGCTGTCCTGGCTGCCATCTGCGTGGTGCACAACCACTTTTAATGGCTTGCCTTCCTGGAAGTCTTCCAGACCCAAGATATCAAACGTATCGGTCTCCTCGATCAGGTCGTAATCCGCTTTGTTGGCGAATGTCAGACCCAGCATACCCTGCTTCTTCAGGTTAGTTTCGTGGATACGCGCGAACGACTTCACGATCACGGCACGAACACCTAAGTGACGTGGCTCCATAGCCGCGTGCTCACGAGAAGATCCCTCACCGTAGTTCTCGTCTCCCACTACCACCGTTCCGATACCGGCGGCTTTGTACGTACGGGCGGTTGCCGGCACGGTGTCATAGCCACGGGTCATGTCGTTGTATACCTTGTTAGACTCGCCGTTAAAGGCGTTGATGGCACCGATCAACATGTTGTTAGAGATGTTGTCGAGGTGGCCGCGGTACTTCAACCATGGGCCAGCCATCGAGATGTGGTCTGTGGTACACTTGCCTTGCGCCTTGATCAGCAGCTTCAGACCTCTCAGGTCAGTGCCTTCCCATGGCTTAAAGCCTTCCAGCAGTTGCAGGCGGTCAGATGCAGGGCTTACCACTACATCTACCTGGCTGCCATCCTCAGCAGGGGCCACATAACCAGCGTCTTCTACAGCGAAGCCCTGAGTCGGCAACTCGATACCCTGTGGCTCATCGAATTTCACCTGCTGGCCGTCCTTGTTCGTCAGGGTATCTGTCAGCGGGTTAAAAGTCAGGTCACCGGCAATAGCGAAAGCAGTTACGATCTCTGGCGATGCCACGAACGCATGTGTGTTCGGGTTACCGTCGTTACGCTTCGCGAAGTTACGGTTGAAGGAGGTGATGATAGAGTTCTTGCGCGTCGGGTCATCGGTATGGCGTGCCCACTGGCCGATGCACGGACCGCAGGCGTTTGCCAACACCACACCGCCCATTTCCGCGAATGTGTCCAACAAGCCATCGCGGGCTGTGGTGTAACGCACCATCTCAGAGCCTGGCGTGATGGTGAATTCTGCCTGGGCTACCAAGCCCTTTTCGATTGCCTGTGAGGCGATAGAAGCAGAACGGGTAAGGTCTTCGTAAGATGAGTTGGTGCATGAGCCGATCAAACCTACTTCTAGTTTAGCTGGCCAGTTGTGCTCTTTAACAACGGCTGCGAACTGAGAGATTGGCCAGGCTGCGTCCGGCGTGAACGGGCCGTTTACGTGTGGCTCCAAGGTAGACAGGTCGATCTCGATCAGTTGGTCATAGAAGGCAGCTGGGTCAGCGTATACCTCGTCGTCGGCACGCAGGTGTGCTGCTACCTCATCGGCCATGTCAGCAATCTCCTCGCGGTTAGTGGACATCAGGTACTCACGCATTTTGCGGTCATAAGGGAAAAGCGAAGTCGTCGCCCCGATCTCAGCACCCATGTTACAGATGGTGCCCTTGCCAGTACAAGACATCGACTCAGCACCGTCACCGAAATACTCCACGATAGCGCCCGTACCACCTTTTACAGTCAGGATACCAGCCACTTTCAGGATCACGTCTTTCGGAGAAGTCCAGCCGCTCAGCCTGCCAGTCAGTTTCACACCGATCACTTTAGGGAACTTCAGCTCCCAGGCCATGCCGGCCATTACGTCTACGGCATCTGCACCGCCGACACCAATCGCCACCATACCCAAACCACCGGCATTCGGTGTGTGCGAGTCAGTTCCGATCATCATACCACCCGGGAAGGCATAGTTCTCCAGCACTACCTGGTGAATGATACCCGCACCCGGCTTCCAGAAGCCAAGACCATATTTGTTGGATACAGAGGCCAGGAAATCATACACTTCCTTGTTCTCATCGTATGCATCCTGCAAGTCAGCGTCAGCGCCCACGCGCGCCTGGATCAGGTGGTCGCAATGCACGGTAGATGGAACCGCCACCTGCGGTTTGCCAGCCTGCATAAACTGGAGCAACGCCATCTGAGCGGTTGCATCCTGCATCGCTACCCTGTCCGGGGCGAAATCCACGTAAGACTTGCCACGCTCAAAACCCTGCGTTGCTTTGCCTTCGTAAAGGTGGGCGTACAGGATTTTCTCTGTTTGGGTAAGCGGTCGGCCAACTGCCTGACGGGCAGCGGTAATGCGCTCTTCCATGCCGGCATATACTGCCTTGATCATTCCTAAATCAAATGCCATAGTTTTGCTATTGTTAATTTTTATATTGCTTACTTATAAAGTCCACAAAGGTACGAAAACTAAGTTTCTCTTAAAACATTAGCCCCTACGAATATAGGGTACATGATTAATTAGACAGGCTCTTAGTGCCGTATGCGGATTTTTGGGCCGCATGGTGTAGTTTTGTGATACCGATTCATACTCCTATTCCGCATGAAACATCAGTTTGTTAATACCCCTGCCAGCCTGTTTTTGTTTTTGGCAATAGTAATCAGTCAATTTTTATACTCCTGTACCTCAATGGACACCCCCGATAACACGATTGAAGAAGGCTACTGGCGCGTTGCCTTGCAGGCACAGGGCCAGGAAATCCCCTTTGTGATGGAAGCCGCGCAAAAAGACGGCAAGCCCGTGCTTTATTTAATTAACGGTGACGAGCGCCTGCTGCTGGACGACATCACCCCGCAAGGCGACTCGCTTAAGATCGGCCTGCATATTTTTGACGCCGACTTGATTGCAAGTGTCAAGGATGGTAAGATGGCCGGCCGCTTCGTGAAGAACGACACCCAGACCCGTTACTCGGTGCCTTTTACCGCTGTGCATGGCAAGCAGAACCGCTTTTCTGAAAGTCCCGCTCCTGCTACTTATACCTATGATGGTAAATGGGAAGTGGTTTTCTCGGACAGGGAAGGCGGCAGCTACAACGCCATCGGTGTGTTTGAGCAACAGGACAACCACGTAACCGGAACTTTCCTGACAGAAACAGGCGACTACCGCTACCTCGAAGGCCAGGTGGAAGGCGACCAGCTGAAGCTCTCGACCTTTGATGGCAACCACGCTTACCTGTTCACGGCAAAGCCAGCATCTGACAGCACCCTCATCGGTGACTTTTACTCCGGCATAAGCGGTTACGAAAGCTGGACGGCAAAGCGCAACGCCAATGCCGAGCTCGCCAGCGCCGACACCCTGACTTACCTGAAGGCGGGGTATGAGTCGCTTGACTTTACGTTCCCGAACCTGGAGGGAGAATCTGTTTCCTTGTCGGACCCTAAATACAAAGGCAAGGTGGTGATTGTGCAGTTGCTGGGCTCGTGGTGCCCGAACTGCCTGGATGAAACGCAGTTCCTGATTCCTTACTATATCAAGAACAAAGACAGAGGCGTGGAAATCATCGGGCTTGGCTTTGAACGCAGCCCGGAGTTTGAGAAGGCCGCCGCGCGCCTGCAAAAGATGCAAGACCGCCTCAACATCAACTACGACTTGCTGGTGGCAGGCGTGTCGGACAAAGAGGCCGCAGCCAAAGCCCTCCCCGCTCTGAACCACGTGATGTCCTTCCCGACCACCATCTTCATTGGCCGCGATGGCAAGGTACGCAAGATCCATACGGGTTTCTCCGGGCCCGGAACCGGCAAGTATTACGAGGAGTTTGTAGCGGACTTTAACCAAACCATGGAAAAGCTACTGGCTGAGAAATAGTCTCACTGAAACGCCTTCAGCAAAAAGCCATCTACTGTCGAAAACGGTAGATGGCTTTTTCGTGGTGAGCAACCTTGCTCATACCCCTAACAGGCGAAGGGTGCAAGCATATCTCGATGGCAAGGGCGCTCGCTGACCTGGGAACAGCCTATTTTTTAACCTTGAAGCGGTTGTATTTGCGCAGCACGGCTTTTAGCTTGTCTTTTGGGATTTCATAGAGCGTGTTCCCATTGACGCCTTCCATGGTTTCAGCCGCCATTAGGGCATTGATGATCGCCTCTTCTGTGCTCTCCACAGCGGCTTTGTATACCTCATCCATATGTTCTTTCGGCAAGCTTTGCCAGGTTTCGATGGTTTCATCCTTATTCAGTTTTGAGGTGGCCGTGCTGAAAGCCAGGAAGATGTCGCCTGAGCTGTTGCGCCCCAACCCGCCGGTTCGCGCCACGCCTAAGGAGGCCCGTTTCGCTACCTGCTTTAGCTGCATGGGCAGCAAGGGCGCGTCTGTGGCCAGTATAACGATGATTGACCCGTCTTTTTCCTTCGAGTTGATAATAGGCCTGGCCTCCAGTATTTCCTGGCCTACCGGCACCCCGGCAATAACAAGGTCTCGCCGTCCGCCAAAGTTGCCCTGCACGAAGGCCCCCACCGTATAGGATGCCTCCCCGATGCGCACAACCCTGGACGAGGTACCGCTGCCGCCCTTGAAAAGGAAGAGGCTCATACCCGTTCCGCCCCCCACGTTGCCCTCTGCAACCCTCCCGGACTGGGCAGCATCCAGCGCCTCAAACACATCTTCTTTCTTGATGTGCAGCCCGTTGATATCATTCAGAATCCCATCGAAGGTTTCGGCCACCACCGGCAGCCCGAACGAGAAATCAAGCATATCCCCTTCCGAGAAATGCTTGATATTCCACTCCCCGATCGCATCGCGCACTACTCCCACACTGTTGGTGTTGGTGATGCCGATGGGACCATAGGTGACGCCGTACTCCTCCAGCACCGTGGTACCGGTCATTTCCCCATCGCCGTTTAGCGAGAACCAACCCGCCGGCACAGGTGCATTGGATTTTCCCTTGGGCAGGATCACCGTCACGCCAGTCCGGATTGGTGCTTGGCCCGTGCCGTGATGCGCTTTTCCGATGATCTTGGTCTTATACCCTACCAGCACCCCGGCCACGTCGGTAATGGCGTTATGCGTACCGGTGGTTCCTTCGAACGGTATCCCAAATTCGCGCGCTCTTGGTTTTGTCTGAGCCACTGCTACTGTGCTCACGCTAACAGCCAACAGGAGTAGCGGAAGCATTTTTTGGATAGAAGTCATTTAAGAATCGTTAAAAGTCTGTTGGCTGCCTGCACCTGAACGAACCAGGCGCAAAACAGCAGGCATGCTCCCTTAGCAGGCCACACACGTGATACATTATGAAAGCTAAAATTAATGAATCCCCTGAAATATCTTATAATTACGATGCTTTGCCAAAGCCTTTATCGCGCGCAACACATAGTTAGTGTAGCTGAGAGGGTATGGCCTTCTCCAGTAGCTAAAGCTGGTTATTCGTTATGCCTGTTGCATTGCTCTCACATGCGCTGAATTGGTTTCCAACCGCTCACTCGGGCTGGGGCGCGTTACCCTTCATGGGTGGATAGGTGGGCCGGTAAACCATTTAGCTCAGTGCCGGTTTGCGCAGACGGATGAGTCGGAAAGTACCGCCCAATGCAGCTGGCTCATTCAGTTCTACTTGCAGGGAGGTATGGCTTACAATACTGCCGATGCTGCGGTTAATGTCTGAGAAGAGGGTGCTGGCTATTTGGTTGAGTAATCGGCGTACTGGTGAAGGCTGAACGCCATCGGATAAAAACTTATCGAACACCATCACGGTGCCGCCCGGCTTCAAAACCCGCTCTGCCTCCTGCAAACAGGCAACTGGGTCTGGTATCACCGCCAGGATCAAGTGTAGTAGCACAGCATCGAAAGATGCATCCGCAAACATCAGCGCCTGCCCATCCATTACTTTGGCTTTGACAGGTATGCCCAGCCGCTCCGCCCGCTTTTGAAGCAATGCAATCATGCCGGGAGTGATATCAATAGCTGTGATGTTGGGATAGTCTTGCAAGTAGGGTAAATCCAGGCCGCTGCCGGCTCCCAGAATCAGCAGTTCATCGGTGGAGTGCGCACCCAAAAGTGCCACTGAGCGTTTTCGGCAGCGTCGAAAAAACCGGTCTGCCACCAGGTCATAAATGGGCAGGTACAAGGTATAGCGAAGGCGGTTCCAGGCGTTGGTGTTGAGTCCCATGGGGTATAAAAATCAGCAAAGGCTAATATAAAGAACCTCATGATTCAGACCAATACTTTTCGTAGAACAGCTTTAGTTCTTTACGTAGCGCTGCACCATTGGCGGCAACATGGTGCACTCCATCGAATCGGAATAGTTGCCGTCATCAAAGACCAGCATCAGGCGCACGGCATCCTCATACTTGTTTTTGCTTTGGTTCTCTTTGGGGCATCCGTAATTCACGTCAAACATTACCGGGAGCAGGAAAGGCTTACTCTCCACGGCCTTACCGTTTACCTGTTTGGGCAGCCAATGCCCACTGGTAGTCATAACGGTTTGCTTTAGCGTTTTAGCTATCACAGAAGGCGTGTTCTGTGTGCAGGCTACTTTCTTCACTTTCCCGTCGGCCCCCACTACAAAGCGCACAAACGTAACCGAATTAACACATAGCTTAGAAAGTTCATATACATCAGGCAGCATGTTCTCGGCAATGAGTTGGGTGGGATGCTGGTATTTCTCATGCACAAAGACAGGTTCGTGGCTTTGGGAAAACACGGCAAAAGGGCACAGCAACAGCACGAAGCTCGCCAACAGGAGGGCATTACGCATAAATAATAGGTGTTATAACAACAAGCTTATATAGCAATATAACCAATGTTAGACCTGCTACTGCAAAACGCCCAAAAAGGTTCAGATTGTTTGCGCTGGTTGTTAAAATACTACTTTTCGCGTTCTATGGTATAGGCGATCAGTTGTTCCAGGGAGCGGCGCGAGGGAGACGCCGGGAAGGTATTCAGAATGGCCAGGGCCTCGGCATGGTAACGGTTCATCACCTCGATGGTATAGGCAATACCGCCGGACTCTTTCACGAAGTCGATCACGTACTGTACCCGCCTGCTATCGCCGTTGTTGTTTTTAACATTATAGATCACCTTGCGCTTGGTCAGCCAGTCAGCCTCCTGCAGCGCATGGATCAGCGGAAGCGTCATTTTCTTTTCCTTGATATCGATGCCAACCGGCTTACCTATCTCGGCAGTCCCGTAATCGAACAGGTCATCTTTGATCTGGAAAGCGATGCCTACTTTTTCGCCGAACAGGCGGGCCTTTTCCACATCTTCTTTGCAGGCCCCCGCCGAGGCGGCTCCCACGGCACAGCAAGATGCAATAAGGGAGGCGGTTTTCTGCCGGATAATGTCAAAGTAAATGTCTTCAGTGATGTCAAGGCGGCGGGCTTTCTCAATCTGCAGCAGCTCGCCCTCGCTCATCTCCTTCACCGCATTCGACACGATCTTGAGCAGTTCGTAATCATCGTTTTGCAGCGAGAGCAGCAGGCCTTTGGAGAGGAGATAATCACCCACTAACACGGCGATCTTGTTTTTCCAGAGGGCGTTGACCGAAAAGAACCCGCGGCGGTAGTTGGCATCGTCCACCACGTCGTCGTGCACCAGCGTGGCGGTGTGCAGCAACTCGATGAGGGCCGCACCCCGGTAGGTCGCCTCACTGATGGCGCCGTTAAAAAGCTTGGCCGAGAAGAACACAAACATGGGCCGCATCTGCTTCCCCTTGCGCTTCACGATGTAGCTCATGATCCGGTCCAGCAGCAGCACCTTCGATTTCATAGAGGCTCTGAACTTCTTCTCGAAAAGCTGCATTTCCGGCGCAACAGGCGCTTGTATTTCCTTTAGGCTAATGCTCATGTGTTAAGACCGCAATATTACTACCTGCCAAAGTGGTATCCAAACGTGTCGTTGCGAATCGGCGTTATATTATATAGAAATTGTTAAATTGCCCGAGAGTCTGGTTGTTGCCTGCTGGATGTAAGTAGCCTTTCCCGGCACCGTGAACGTATGGCTGTAAACCGACTGAACAACACTGTTTTTTATCAACCACTACATTACGCTGTTGTTCAGCGGATAAACAATCTGCTTTGCTTCGGCACTACAGCGCCACTTAACAAACAGCTCAAAGCCACCAACCCACAGAAAAAATGAAAGTTGATTTTGTAGTATACCCTGACCACGGCCGCCCTTTCACCGCCGATGCTACGTACTGGCCCGACAGCCAGCCCAAACCTATCGTGATCTTTGCGCACGGATTTAAAGGCTTTAAAGACTGGGGACACTTCAACCACCTGGCTACCTACTTTGCCAAGCATGGGTTTGTGTTCATCAAGTTTAACTTTGCCTACAACGGCACCTCCGTGGACGACCACTCGGACATGCACGACCTGGAGGCGTTCGGGTTGAACAATTTTACGCTGGAGCTGGATGACATGCAGGCGCTGGTAGAGTTGCTGCACAGCGAGAACCCGCCGATCCAAACAAAAGAACTGGACCTGAGACGCATCTACCTGGTTGGCCACAGCCGGGGTGGCGGCGCCGTTATCCTGAAAGCCGCCGAGGAGCCGCGCATCAAAGCCGTGGCTACCTGGGCCGCCGTGAACCGCTACGACAACCGCTGGGACGAGCTGCACATGGGTGAGTGGAAAGAGAAAGGCGTACAGTACGTGCTGAACGGGCGCACCGGCCAGCAAATGCCGCTGTATTACCAGATCGTGGAGAATTTCATCGAGAACAAATACCGGCTCGATATACCTACCGTGGTGAAACGCATGCAGCAGCCACTGCTTTTATTGCACGGTGAGCAAGACGAGACGCTGCCCACCCAAATGGCCCTGGACCTGAAGAGCTGGAAGCCGGATGCCGAGCTGCACTTCCTGCCGGATACCAACCACTCGTTTGGCGGAGAGCACCCCTATGCGCCAGAGGAACTTCCGGCGCCTGCAAAAGCTGCTGCTGACCTAACAATTGATTTCTTCCGGAGACATGCCTAGGCTATACCTCCTGCTGGGCGGCAACCTTGGCAACCGCGCCGATTACCTGCAGCAGGCCCGCGCGCGCCTTTCTGAGCAGATAGGCCCTACCACCAATGCCTCGCGGCTGTACGAAACAGCGGCCTGGGGCAATACGGAGCAGCCTAACTTCCTGAACCAGGTGCTGGAGCTGCACACCGCGCTGACGCCGGAGCAGGTGCTGCAAACGGTCAACCAAATTGAGGCGGACCTGGGGCGAGTGCGGCAGGAGCACTGGGGTGCCCGCGTCATCGACATCGACATCCTTTTTTATGACGCCCTGGTGCTGCAAACCCAGCGCCTGACGATTCCGCACCCGCAACTGCACCTGCGTCGCTTCACGCTGCTGCCGCTGGCCGAATTGGCCCCGGACCTGCAGCACCCGGTGTTGAAACTTAGTGCAGCACACCTACTGGCGGCTTGCCTCGACCCCTTGGAGGTATGGGAGTTTAAGGCATAAGCGGGGGGTATAGCAGCTAACCGGAGTCCTGGGTGGCCTTGCTGCAAGTTCTATCTGGCACGGCTGCCGTTCACTTCCTGTAACTTACTTCTCTATTTTGCCAAAGGTAGACGAGATTGGGAACTGCCTCCGCATACGGCCACGTTGTTTAAGAACCACGCACATGTTCTTTATGAAGCCACTAAGTATACTGCTGATGGTACTGCTTGCCGCCTGCAACTCGCATAGCGTGAAGCAGACAGACCACATCGCCTCGCATTCCCAGCAAACGAAACAACCACTGCGGCCCCTTGCGCTGCAAGACGGGAAGTTTTTTTCCGGGCAAGGTAAGCAGCTCCTTTACGGTGGCCCGTGCGACTCCGACCACTTTGATGTCAGTAACCTGGAGCTGAAAAAAGAGCAGTTTCATTATGGCTTGGGGCGTGAGGCATTTCCGGCACTGCTCCAGCCTGCATTCATATCCGTGGCAGAGGCAGACCGGCTGTGGCCGAACAACGCGCGCTTTCTGGTAGCGCACGCCGGTGATGAGGTGAAAGCCTATGCCGTGCAGGATCTGATCCGGCACGAGGTCGTGAACGATGAACTGAACGGGCATCCGATCATGGCGGCATATTGTATCTTAGCGGATTTGGGCGCTGTATACAAGCGCCAGTACGGCGATGAAGTCCTCACCTTTGCCTTGAGTGGCTATACCTATTATGACCCAGCGATCTGGAACGGGCTTGACGCTTTTGTGCTGTGGGACCGTGAGACAGAAAGCCTATGGTGGCCCTTGGTAGAGAAAGCAGTGTCTGGCCCCTTGAAAGGTGTGCGCCTGCAGGAGCTTGATAAGGCACATTGGGAGGACACGAGTTGGAAAGAGGTTAAAAAACGATACCCGCAGGCACAGGTGCTGCAATCGGGGCAGGATTTTGAGCGGCCAACCAACTGGCCTAAATCCGTTGATATCCCTTACCTACTGGCAAACTTTCGCTCAGGTAAGTAGCATACAAAATTTTGTCAGGCTACCAGCTTTTCAGGTAACCGCGACTTTGGCTCGGCTTTTCTGTGGCGGAACATCCCTAGCACGAGGAGCAGCAGCGTTTTATTTTCCATAGTCTAGGAGGGATCAGGAAGAGAAAATATAAAACATCACGCTTCAGCGCCTCACTTCAGGCAAAAGTATCAGCCAGGGTAAAAAAAGCAAACGCCCGCTCCGGCTCATGGCCAGGGCGGGCGTTATACTTTGGCAATCGCTAACTGTTACTCCGCAGAGCTCACTTCGGCGTTGCGGTCAATTTTCTTCACCAGTCCCTGCAGCACTTTGCCCGGTCCGCACTCCACAAAATGCGTCGCGCCGTCGGCCAGCATCCGCTGCACCGACTGTGTCCAGCGCACCGGGGCGGTCAGTTGCTTGATCAGGTTCTGCTTGATCTCACTTGGGTCGGTATGCGGTTTGGCATCCACGTTTTGGTAGATAGGGCAAATACCCTCTGAGAAGGTGGTTTCCTCAATCGCCTTCGCCAATTCTTCTTCGGCTGGCTTCATTAGCGGCGAGTGGAATGCGCCACCCACCGGTAGCGGAAGAGCACGCTTGGCACCGGCCTCCTTCATCTTCTCGCAGGCAATCTCGATGCCTTTGTTAGAGCCTGAGATCACGAGCTGACCCGGACAGTTGTAGTTGGCCGCCACTACTACTTCGTCAATAGAAGCGCACACCTCCTCCACTTTCTCATCTTCCAGGCCAAGTATGGCGGCCATGGTAGAGGGGTTTGCCTCGCAGGCAGCCTGCATGGCCAGCGCACGCTTCGACACCAGGCGTAAACCGTCCTCAAAGCTCAATACCTTGCTGGCAACAAGGGCAGAAAACTCACCTAAAGAGTGGCCTGCCACCATTTCGGGGCTAAATTCTTGAGCTACGGCAGCTTGTGCCACCGAGTGCAGGAAGATAGCCGGTTGGGTCACTTTGGTCTGCTTCAGCTCCTCATCCGTGCCGTTGAACATGATCTCGGTGATGTTGAAGCCAAGAATCTCGTTTGCCTTGTCGAACAGATTCTTCGCCTCTTCGTGCTGCTCATACAGGTCTTTGCCCATGCCTACAAACTGAGAACCCTGCCCCGGGAAAACATATGCTTTCATTTGATATTTTGTTTAATAGTGTTCGTTTATCTTTCTTCATTAAGTTAGATGGTATGGGCACAGGCCCTGCACCAGCTCTTATCAAGCTACAAACTGCGCCCTTTGTGCCGGGCTGGGTAGTAGGCAGGCTTCTGTGCGTCCCGCTATCCGGTAGCGGTTTCTGGCTATCAGGCGGTACACAAAATCGCGGAAAGATAAAGGAATAATGCGGAAAACAGCAAGTATGGCGTACGGAAAATCGAGGTGGCGGGCAATGCGCAGGGCGGCTTCTGACTCTGTGTGAAGCTGTCCGTTTTCATAAAAGACAACAGAATCCGGTAACGCAGCGGGCCTCAATTGGGGCGGCACCAGTGCCTCCAGCACCCCCGACTGCAGGGCTGCGAAGTGTAGCGTGCGGTGCTTGTTGTGCCGCAACAAAAACTGTACGCTACCCTGGCAGAAACCGCAGGTGCCATCGTAAAAAACGATGGCTTTCTGCTTTAGCTGCTGTATATCCGGTTGGTCTGTCATCGCACAATCTCCACCCATCCTTTGTATGTGGCCCGGGCCTGGCTTGGATCCAGGGTATGGAACTCTACTTCGGCTTCATAAAAGTAGGTGCCGTCCGTCAAACGGTTTCCGTCCTGGTCTACACCCGCCCAGTTGATGGACAGCTGGTCTCCGCCGCGCTGCGCATTCAGTTCGTACACCTTCACGCCCCAGCGGTTGAAGACTTTAAACTTCATGCTGCGGATAAACGCAGAGCCGGAGGCCGGCCGGAACACATCATTCCGGCCATCGCCGTTTGGTGTGATGATGTTCGGCAGCAGGAAGGAGATACAGTTATCCTTGCATACCTCGTTGCTGAAGGCACTCTCTCGTCCTGCTTTGTCCGTCGCTGTCACCACATAGCAGCCTGCAAAAGACTCCAGCCCCTGGTGCAGGAAGGTGGTTTCAGTGGTAGTACCCAGCGAAACATACTCTGCATCAAGCGAAGGCTTGAAGTACACGGTATAGAAATCAATCTCATCGGTACAGTCGCCGGTTATTTGCGGCACCCATGTCAGGGTGTTGGTATACGGCGGCTGTTGCGGATTTCTGTTAAAGGCGGCGCAGTCGAGCTGGTCGATGCTCAGTTGCGGCGCGCATATCTGCAACGGCAGCTGGCCGCAGGCTTCCTGGCTACGGTTAACCAGCGGGCTAGGCAGCCCGGCAATATCGTAAGATCCCACGGTTTCCACCACATAGCAGTACTGCTGGCCTCTTGCCAAGTCTGTGCTTTGGTCTGTATAGCTTCCGCTGGTAGCAGTGGCCCCCACGCTGGCGATCAGTTGGAGCGGCCCGTTGCCGGTTCGGCGGTAAATGCGGTGCTGGGCTTTCCCGTTGTCCCAGGGCACCTGGTAAGTCCAGCTCAGGCTGAATGCCGGCTGGTCGTTGGCCACTTGTGCTACATTCAGCCGCACACTGGAGGCTTCAGTGCTTTCTCGGAGCTTGGTAGGCTGCCCTGCTGGCGTCTCGGCCAGGTACAGTTCCAGCTTATACCGGTAGGCCTGCGCTAATGTGTTAAGGCGTTGGTCTATAAAAGTAGTATCCGCGATATTGCGGCTTCTGAAAACCTCTGTGAACCCAGCGCCCGGTTCCTGCCCTACTTTGCGCAGCAGGCGATACTCCAACGGTAAAACCGGCAGCTGAAAATCAGGCTGTGTCCAGCGTACCGTGATCTGCCCGTTGGTTGCATCCGTTCTATCTACCGTCACGTTGGTCAGGTAAGGGATGTCGCGTTCCACACCCACACAGGCCTCGTTGGAGGCAAGGCTCTCGCCACGGCCCGGAGCCGGGAAGGCGGCATAGATAATATAGCAGTACTCTACACCAGCCTGCACCTTGTCGTCCACAAACGTATTGACTGAGCCTGCAGGCACCTGGCCAATCAGGGTATAGCCAGTGGAGGCTGGCACACCCGTCTGGCAGACATCTGGCACAAAGCCCGAAGGGCCTTCGCGGCGGTAGATGCGCATGGTTTGGGCATTGGCACAGGTATAGGCATCCCAGTTGAGCGTAACACTGCCTTGCCCTCCTGTGGCCACCAGATTTTGGGGTGCTGGCCCTATCACTTTAATGTTCCAGGGCTGTACGTCTGTCAGCCGGGTTTCTGCGGGTGGCCGGACATCCTCTGCCCTGAAAATCACTTGGTAAGGTTGCTCACGCACATCCTTGCAAGCAGTTTGCCACTGCAGGATGCCAGAGGCCCTGCCCGGCTGCCGTTGGGTCTGGCTAAAGGTGGCAGGCGGCACGATACCGGAACCAGCCACTGTGATGTCAATCAAATCGTTATCGGGGTCAGTGGCGCGCACCGTGCCGCGTAGCAAAGTTCCTGCTACCACACACGTATCGCGGGGCACCAGCACTGGCGGTCGGTTAGGCGTTTCCTTCACCAAGATCTGCATGTCGCGCACCACCTCTCCAAGTTTCACGGCACCGCCGTTTGGCGACACACGCCATTCTTCCACCACGAAAGCCACGTTGTATTCGCCCTTTACGCAGGGAGCGTTCCAGGTGAGCTGACCGGTTTGCTGGTCCAGGGCAAGCGTGGCGGGGCCGGAACCATCTGAGGTAGTACAGTTGGCATTGCGGAAGGTAAGGTGCGGGAGGCTATAGCCCGGCACAACCGTTATCCGGCCCTGGGCATCCTCGTAGCGCGGCACAATCAGCTTAAAGGAAAGGCTGTCGCCGTCGGCATCGAAGGCACCGGGGTTGTGCACGAACCTGCGGCCTACCGCTGCCACGTCTATTGGGGCCACCGTCAGCACCGGGGTACTGTTAAAGCCGCGAAGCGCGTTGATGTTAACTACTGTTTCGATATAAAACGACCGCTGGTCAGATGGCGGGGCCATGTTCAGGATGTCGTTGTTTCGGTTTACCCCGACCCACGATACCCGGTGGGTTCCATCTGCGGGGAAGGTATACTCCCATTGGTATACCTCGCGGTCGGTCTCGTTGCCAATGTCTGTTACGGATTTGCGCGGCACTTCCAGCACCACACCGCCCCCCATGTTCATAAACACTACCGGATCCTCGGCCGAAGAGGCCTTATCGGTATAGATCGTCATGGTGAAAAAGAAGCGGCGGGGGTTAGGGTTTGGGGTCGTATCGCGTTTTGCGGTGATGTCACCTGCCCGGATGTGGGTGGCCTGCGCCTCTGAGAGGCAGCCCATCACCACAAACAGCAACATCATCAGGGAGACGCGCAGCAAATACCTCGACGGTAGACTATATGGCATATTCCTAGGGTTAGTCGGTAAATATAGGCAATTAATTAACTTCTGTTTTTTGATTTTATTCTTAACAAATAGAAGTCTGGTAGGTTAACATTATATAGCTTTTTCAGGTACGCGAAGCAATTTAGATTGATTCAAAATATGCTATTTATATTGGTTTATATAGGGTGCGCATGTACCTTTGAGAATTAAAAAGCTTATCAACTTAACCTATAACTAATACAGATGAATTGGTTTACTAAAACGTTCTCCAGTACCATGGGGCGCAAAATCGTAATGTCGATTACGGGCCTTTTTCTGTGCTCTTTCTTAGTAGTACACCTGATCGGTAACCTGCAGCTCTTTAATAACGACGGTGGGGAGTCATTTAATATATACTCCCACTTTATGGGTACTAATCCCATTATCCGCACGATGGAGATTGTTTTACTGGCTGGTTTCCTTTTTCACATTTACGATGCTATCGTGCTGTCGCGCAAAAACAAGGCAGCCCGCCCGGTTGGGTATGTAAATAACCACCCCGAGCAGAACAGCACTTGGTCTTCACGCAACATGGGCCTTTTAGGCACGGTTATCTTGGTTTTCCTGATCATCCACCTGTGGAACTTCTTCGTGCCGGCACGCTTTGGCGGCCTGGAGGGTGTTGTAATTGAAGACGTGGAGTATGATAACCTTTATAGCCGTGTGGTAGAGTCATTCCAGATCTGGTGGTATGTGGCCATTTATGTGATTGCGATGGTAGCGCTTGCCTACCACCTGATTCACGGTTTCCAGAGTGCGTTCCAGACCCTAGGGCTTGACCACAAGAAATACACGCCGTTCATCCAGATGTTTGGCTATGCCTTCTCGGTTATCGTATGCCTGGGCTTTGCCATCATCCCACTCTACTTCTTCTTCTTAAAATAATAACTAATTGATATAGTTGCTATGATATTAGATTCTAAAATCCCGGAAGGCCCGATAGCGGAAAAGTGGGATAAGCATAAATTTGATGTGAAGCTGGTGAACCCGGCTAACAAGCGTAAATATGATATTATTGTAGTGGGCACGGGTTTGGCTGGTGCCTCCGCTGCTGCTACATTCGGTGAACTGGGGTATAACGTAAAGGCTTTCTGCTTTCAGGATACGCCACGACGTGCGCACTCTATTGCTGCCCAGGGCGGTATAAACGCCGCCAAAAACTACCAGAACGACGGTGACTCTGTTTTCCGTTTGTTCTACGACACGGTTAAAGGTGGTGACTACCGCTCACGTGAGGCAAACGTTTACCGCCTGGCGCAAGTGTCTGTCAACATCATCGACCAGTGCGTGGCGCAGGGTGTGCCTTTTGCGCGTGACTACGGTGGGCTATTAGCTAACCGCTCGTTTGGTGGTGCGCAGGTATCGCGTACGTTCTACGCCCGTGGCCAGACCGGACAGCAACTGCTGTTGGGTGCATACTCAGCCCTGAACCGCCAGATCGCTTACGGCAAGGTGAAGATGTACCCACGCACCGAGATGCTGGACCTGGTAATGGTAGACGGCAAAGCCCGCGGTATCGTGGTGCGTAACCTGATCACCGGTCAGATCGAATCGCATAGTGCACACGCGGTGGTATTGGCGACGGGCGGCTACGGAAACGTGTTCTTCCTGTCTACTAACGCGATGGGCTCTAACGCAACGGCGGCCTGGAGAGCACACAAGAAAGGCGCTTTGTTCGCGAACCCTTGCTTTACCCAGATTCACCCGACCTGTATCCCGGTATCCGGCGAGTACCAGTCTAAACTCACGCTGATGTCGGAGTCGCTTCGTAACGACGGCCGTGTATGGGTTCCGAAAACAGTGGAGATGGCACAGCGCCTGCGTAAAGGCGAGATCACGGTAAACGACATTGCGGAAGAAGACCGTGATTACTACCTGGAGCGCAAGTACCCTGCCTTTGGTAACCTGGTGCCGCGCGACGTGGCTTCCCGTAACGCCAAACTGGTATGCGACGAAGGCCGTGGCGTAGGTTCATCCGGATTAGCGGTATACCTTGATTTTGCAGACGCCATCAAGCGCGAAGGCCAGCCGGCAATCGCTGCGAAGTACGGCAACCTCTTTGAGATGTACGCTAAAATCACGGACGAGAACCCGTATGAACGCCCTATGCGCATCTACCCTGCGGTACACTATACCATGGGAGGCCTGTGGGTTGATTATAACCTCATGACCAACATCCCTGGTCTGTACGCCGCCGGTGAGGCGAACTTCTCTGACCACGGTGCAAACCGACTGGGAGCTTCTGCCCTGATGCAAGGTCTGGCAGATGGTTACTTTGTGTTGCCATACACCATTGGTGACTACCTGGCGAAAATGCCTTATGATAAAGTAGCGACGGATCACCCGGCCTTCAAGGAGGCGGAGCAAGCGGTTATCTCCAAAAACAACCAGTTGCTTTCTATCCAGGGAACACGCACCGTAGATGATTTCCACAAGCAGCTCGGCTTGATCATGTGGGACCACTGCGGTATGGCCCGAAACGAGGAAGGCCTTAAGTTTGCCAAGCAGGAAATCGCGAAGCTGCGCGAGGAGTTTTGGAGTAATGTAAAGGTGACGGGTGTTGGCGAAGAACTGAACCAGACACTCGAAAAAGCCAACCGTGTCGCCGACTTCATCGAACTTGGCGAACTGATGGTAGAGGATGCGCTGAACAGAAGAGAGTCGTGCGGTGGTCACTTCCGTGAGGAGTCGCAGACGCCTGAGAACGAAGCCCTGCGTGATGATGAGAACTATGCATACGTAGCGGCCTGGGAGTTTACTGGCGTGGGCAGTGCCCCGATCCTTCACAAAGAGGAACTGGAGTTCGAGAACGTGAAGCTGACGCAGCGTAGCTACAAGTAATTGATAAATAATTAAAAATTAGAAATTAAAGATTAGAAATGAATGCTACTACCAGATTAGGATAAGCGTCAGGTCTAATGATTTCTAATTCATAATTTATAATTTCTAATTAAAAAGAGATGGCTGGAAGTAATCCAAATGCTAAACCGATGGACTTGACACTGAAGGTTTGGCGCCAAAAAAATAGAGATACAGCAGGTCAGCTGGTAACATACCCCCTGAAGGGCATTTCTCCGGATATGTCTTTCCTGGAGATGCTCGACGTGCTGAACGAGGACCTGAGCGTACGCGGAGAGGAGCCTATTGCCTTCGACCATGACTGCCGCGAGGGTATCTGCGGTATGTGTAGCCTCTTCATTAACGGTCGTGCACACGGCCCGGAGCGCGGCACCACTACCTGCCAGTTGCACATGCGCCACTTCAACGACGGCGATACCATCACGATTGAGCCTTGGAGAGCCGCTGCTTTCCCGGTGCACAAAGACCTGGTGGTAGACCGCTCGGCTTTTGACCGCATCCAGCAGGCGGGAGGCTACATCTCCGTGAACACGGGTGGTGTGCCGGATGCCAACGAGATCCCGATCCCGAAATCCATTGCTGACAAAGCGTTTGATGCGGCGACCTGCATCGGTTGTGGTGCCTGTGTAGCGGCCTGTAAAAATGCTTCAGCCATGCTGTTCGTATCCGCGAAGGTATCGCAGCTGGCCATGTTGCCACAAGGCAAAACAGAGCGCAAAACACGTGTGGAGAACATGGTGGCGCAAATGGATATTGAAGGCTTCGGTGCCTGCACCAACACAGGTGCCTGCGCGGCCGAGTGCCCGGTTGGCATCTCCTTGGAAAACATCAACATGCTGAGAAGAGAATTTATCTCCGCCAAAGCAACTTCAGAGAACATCTAAGTTAGATGGCATTCAGATAAAGGCGAGGGCAGCATCCACTGTTCTCGCCTTTTCTGTTTCAAGGGGATACCACTTTTACGGCTTGCCATCCTAAGATTTTATACCTATCCTGTTAACATAGTGCGCGCGCAGCTGTTAGCAGTAGAAACCTTACTATACGCATGATCACACTCATATCAGGTACTAACAGGCCCGACTCCAGATCCAGAGCCATTGTAGACTTGTATGCCAGCCTGCTTGACAAGAAAGGCGAGGCTTATCAAATACTAGACCTGGCGGATCTGCCAGCCGACTTTACCGCTTCGGCGATGTATGACAATACTGGCCGGAATGAGCAGTTCAACCAGTTGGCAGAGAAAGTAATTTCCGGCGATAAGTTTGTAATTGTGGTGCCGGAGTATAACTCGTCCTTCCCGGGTGTCCTGAAGGCCTTTATCGATGCTCTTAGCTATCCGTGCCCATTCCAGAACAAGAAAGGAGCACTGATTGGCTTGTCATCGGGGATGCAAGGCAGCGGCCTGGCCCTCAGCCACCTCACCGACATCCTTAACTACCTGGGTATGCACATCATGGCCATGAAGCTTAAGCTGGCCCACATCGAGCAAAACTTTGATGGAACACTCATCACAAACAAGCTATACAACGAACTATTGGAGCAACATGTAGAGCAGCTCATCAAATTTTAACTGACTATACACGCAGCAACTGCCCAACCAACCATACCTAAAAGCAAAGGGCCTGCACAGATGATGTGCAGGCCCTTTGCTTTTTATGCTTTCAAGCTTTGGCTTAGTCCACGTTATCGTGCAGGAAGCGGTTATCGCCTAATATCTCGTTGTCATCGTTCAGGTTGAAACGCGAAATGTTGCGCTCCGATGAATGCGACACACGATCCAGGGCCACGTTGCGACGCAGGTAAGCTGGCGTGTCCAGTTTCTCCTTGATCGCTTCAGAGGAGTTCTCCAGGCTAAGCAGGCGCAGGCGTTCCTTGCGCTCTTCAGCGCGGCGAACCATTAGTTCACGCTCTGAGGCCTTTCTGGCTTCTTCATCATGGGTGCGTACGGCGCGTTCTTCCTCATGATGAAAATTGGAAGGGCTCTGTGTATAGTCATCCTCGAGCACGAAAACCCTTGGCTGTGGCGCTTGTTGCTGCGGCTGCTCCGGCCGACGCATCGGTTCGAAAGTAGACTGCTGCGGTGGCGGTGTTTGCTGCGTTGGCTGCGGTGTTACCACTGGTGCTGGCGCAACAGGGCGCGGCACGAAAGAGGCAACCTCCTGCGCTGGCTCAGGCTTTGCCGGCTCAGCTACTTCAATTTTTTTTTGGCTATCCAGGTCAAAAACCGTTTTCTTCGGCTCAATGATGCTTTCGGCATCACTGGCAAAGCCTGTGGCAATAACCGTCACGCGGATGCTCTGACCCAGTGAGGAATCGATGCCGTGCCCGAAGATGACTTCCGCCTCCTGTCCAGCTTTGTCCTGGATGTATTCCGTGATCTCAGTCAGTTCGTCCATCTCCAGTTCCGCCTGTTCCCCAGACATAATCGAAAGAAGGATTTTCTGCGCCCCGTGGATATCAGTGTTGTTCAGCAAAGGAGATGAAAGCGCCTCTTCTGCAGCACGCAGGGCACGGCCCTCGCCCTCTGTGGTGGCAGAACCCATCACTGCCGCACCAGAGTCTTTCATAACCGTTTTAACGTCTTCAAAGTCGACGTTTACCTCGGCTGTAACTGTAATAATTTCAGCAATAGATTTAGCAGCAGTTGTGAGTACGTTATCAGCCTTGGCGAAAGCCTCCCGGATGGTCAGGTTACCGAACATCTCGCGCAGCTTGTCATTGAGGATAACCAGGATCGTGTCGCAGTTCTCGCTCAGTTCCTTCACGCCGTTCTCCGCAGCGGTTTTCTTTTTCTTTCCTTCGAAAGCAAAAGGAGCCGTTACGATGCCCACAGTCAGGATGCCGAGTTCTTTGGCTACTTTGGCAATCACCGGAGCGGCACCTGTACCGGTACCACCGCCCATACCCGCCGTGATGAAGACCATCTTGGTGTCTGAGCTCAGCATCTCCCGAATCTCTTCCTTGCTTTCCAGGGCGGCGTGCTTGCCTTTTTCAGGGTTTGCGCCGGCACCCAGGCCTTCGGTCAGGTTCTGGCCGATGGGCAGTTTGTTCGGGACGCTGCTGCTCTTCAATGCCTGGGCATCGGTGTTACAGATGATAAACTCAACGTCCTTGATACCTTGGCTATACATGTGGTTCACAGCATTGCTACCACCTCCCCCAACGCCAATTACTTTTATAATAGACTTACCGCTGGCTGGCAAGTCAAACGTATACATTGAACTCATGCTAATTTTCCTGCTCTAATGGGTTAATAACTTTGTTTGTTGTCGATGTCGTCAGATAAAAAGCCTTTCAGCTTTTGCAGCAGGCCACCACTGGTGCTGCCTCCATTACTGGTTCCTTTAGGCTCTGCTTGTGGTTTGTTATGGTATACTGGCTGCTCTATTACGCCTGTGTATCCCTCCGCACGCTGGTCAAGCGGTTGATACCCGGCAAGCACCAATCCCACACTCGTGGCATACATTGGGCTCTTCACCGCGTCGATTTTTGACCTGCCCAAGTGCTCGTTCGGGTAGCCGATGCGGGTATCCATGCCGGTGATGTACTCTACCAGTTGCACCAGGTTCTGTAACTGAGATCCCCCTCCCGTTACCACAATGCCACCGGCCAGACTGTTGGCATACCCCGACCGGACAATCTCTGCATAAACCAGCTCCACGATCTCCTCCATGCGGGCCTCGATGATGAATGCCAGGTTTTTCAGCGAAATCTCCTTCGGCGTGCGGTCCCGCAAGCCAGGTATAGAAACAATCTCGTTCTCTGACGCCTCGTTGGCGATAGCCCTTCCGAACTTCACCTTTAGCTGTTCTGCCTGGTTTTGCATCACCATGCAGCCCTGCTTGATATCGGAGGTGATGATATCCCCTCCGAAAGGTAAAACTGCCGTGTGCCGGATTATATTGTCTTTGAAGATGGCTAAATCGGTCGTGCCGCCGCCAATGTCTACCAAAGCTACCCCTGCTTCCTTCTCCTCATCGCTCAGCACAGACATGCTGGAGGCAAGCGGTTCCAGAATCAGCTGGTCAATCTCAAGGCCTGCCCGCGACACGCACTTGTTGATGTTGTTGATGGCGTTTGACTGTGCCGTGATGATGTGGAAGTTGCCCTCCAGGCGCACCCCGGACATCCCAACTGGGTCCACAATTCCTTCCTCGTAGTCAACCTTGTACTCCTGTGGCATTACATGGATGATCTCGCTCCCCGGCGGAGTTACCAACCGGTACATGTCGTTTGTGAGGCGATTTACATCGTCTACCGTGATTTCATGGTCAGTCACTTGGCGGGTGATGCTGCCATTGTGCTGCAGGCTCTTGATATGCTGCCCTGCAATACCCACGTTTACTACGCCAATGTTAATGCCTGATTGTTCCTCAGCCTGACGAATCGCTTTTCGGATGGCTTCAACTGTTTTATCGATATTGCTGACGATGCCGCGTACTACCCCTTCCGAGACAGCCTTGCCCATGCCCAATATCTCCAGCTTGCCAAACTCATTTTTACGACCTACAAGTGCGCAAACCTTGGTGGTGCCAATATCCAAGCCTACTACTATTTTGTCGTTCTGCATATCTTTCTATGTTATTCGCAAATAATCTGATCTTCGTATTCCACGTTAACTCTCTTGTAGCGGTCCCAGCCCATGGTGGGCAGCACCTCCTTGTAAAAGATCATTAACTTTTTGAATTTCTGCTCCACCCTTACAGGCTTGCCAAACTCAATGGTGTGCTCACCTACCTGCGGCAGGAAAGAGACTTCCCCAACACCGTTTATGTGCATTTGGGCAATTTGGGCCTTCCAAAACTGGTCGTTCTCAATAAACGCCAGCAACGAAAGGTAAGAATGGCCTATAGAATCCTGAAAGAATCCTTTGTCAGACGACTTGATAAGTGCTGACTTCGTTATGGGGATTACACGAGCGGTATATCTGTCCGACAGGGGCAGTATGTTTCCCTCTGCGTCAATGTAGACATCCTGTTGATTTGTTCGTATAATTCGCGCTATAGGCCTTGTCTGTTTTACATGTACATGTACATTACCATCCAACCCCCTTGACACCTCCGCATCCTTCACAAATTTGTTTGCTTCAATGCGCTTTTCCAGGTTCTTCAGGTCAATTTCTTGGTTAGCCAGGCCCTCTAATTTCCGCTCCCCTTCACGTGTGAGCAGGTCTCGTACTTCCTTATCCCCAATAAAGTAATTATTGTACTCATTATCAATTTTAATTGACACTTTTTCACATACTTTTTCATTCTGCCGCGAAGAAGCAAATGTTGCTAAAGCGCCCATTGTAGCCATGCTACAACCTGCAAAAATTAAAGATTTTATTTTACTATTCAAGCCCATCGCCGTTATTTTCTAAAAAATTTCTCAGAGGCTTTACAAGCGTGTCAATGTCACCGGCACCAACTGTGGCCAAAACGTCAAAATCGAGGTTTTTGGACAGTTTTTCCAGTAAATCGTCTTTATGCACAAGCATTTTTTCGGAGGCATTTACTTGGTCCAAAATGATGTCAGAAGTCACTCCCGGTATGGGTTTCTCCCGTGCGGGGTATATATCCAGCAATATTAATTTATCTGCCTTGCTTAAACTCTCCGCAAACTCGTTTGCAAAGTCCCTGGTACGGCTGAAAAGGTGCGGCTGAAATATCACTAAAATTTTCTTATTTTTATATAGCGCCCGCAGCGAAGTCATGAAAGCGTCTATCTCTTTGGGGTGATGCGCGTAGTCGTCGATGTATACTTTGCCATGGCCCTCGTACACAAATTCGAAGCGCCGCTTCACCCCAGTAAAAGTCTT
Source organism: Pontibacter sp. CAU 1760 (assembly GCF_054482735.1). Classification (NCBI taxonomy): domain Bacteria; kingdom Pseudomonadati; phylum Bacteroidota; class Cytophagia; order Cytophagales; family Hymenobacteraceae; genus Pontibacter; species Pontibacter sp. CAU 1760. The sequence continues at coordinate 103,404 of NZ_JBTLRL010000003.1, read as the reverse complement.
TACTCCTGCTCTTATCTTACTCTCCGGAACCCCTAGCGCCTGGGCTGCCAGCGTAGCCGCCAAGGTGTTTTCTACGTTATGGAAACCTGGTACTCCCAGGCTAAAACCGTTCATGTTTCCGAATGGGCTCACCGTGTCATACTCAAACCATCGGCCGTTTATTTCCAGCTGCTGGGTATGCGCTTGCCCCTGCTCCAAGCTATACTTGATTACGTGCACACCTTGCTGCACATGATCGGTGAGGCGTGGGTCCGTGCTTTCATGGATAAACAGGTAGCCGCCCGGCTTAATTTGGCTTATGAACCGCTGAAAAGTGCGGATCAGTTCCTCGTTATCCCCATAAATATCTAAATGGTCTGGGTCTGCGGACGTTACAATGGCAATATCCGGGTACAGTGTCAGGAACGATCGGTCATACTCATCGGCCTCCACCACAATCACCTCTTTCTCGGAAGTGCCTTTGCTAACCAGCAGGTTTGAGTTGAGGTTGGTGGCGATTCCGCCCAAAAAGGCAGAGCAGTCTACCTCGGCCTGGTGCAAAAGATGCGCGACGATGGAGGAAGTCGTGGTTTTGCCATGGGTGCCGGCCACAGCTACGGTATAAGCCGCTGCAGTGATGATCCCCAATACTTCAGATCTCTTTTTGATCGTGTAGCCGTTCTCTTTCAGGTAAGCCCACTCAGCATGGTCAGCGGGTATGGCGGGGGTCAATATGACCAACGTCTCCTGCTTGTGCTGCAACACCTCTTGTGGCAATTGGTCCACAGCATCCTCATAGTGCACCACAATACCTTCCTGCTCCAATGCCTCGGTTAGGGTGGTGCGGGTTTTATCATAGCCCAACACCGGAAAACCCTTGGCTTTGAACCATCGGGCAATGGCGCTCATGCCGATGCCGCCAATGCCTAAAAAGTAGATATATCGGTAGTCCTCCAGTTTCACTTGATTAGTTTTAAAAGCTCGTTCACAATATCGGCGGCGGCGTCCGGCCGGCCCATTTTCAGGATGTTTGCCTGAAGGCGCTTCTGCTCCTGCTCATCTTCGGCCAGTTGCAGCGCAGCCGGCACCAACTTCTCTTTCGCCTCCGCATCCCGCACTAACAGGGCCGCGTGCTGCTCTACCAAGGCCATCGCATTTTTCGTCTGGTGGTCTTCCGCCACATTCGGCGATGGCACCAGCAGCGATGGCTTGCCCGCGAGGCATAGTTCTGAGATAGACAAGGCCCCTGCCCTGGAAATCACAATGTCGGCGGCGGCATAGGCCAGGTCCATCCGCTTGATAAAATCAAACGCACGCACATCCTGCGCCTTGTATTTTTCTTCCAGTGCCTGTGCCTCCGGGTGGTATAACTTGCCGGTCTGCCATACCAACTGATGGCCCGCCTCCAAAATCTGAGGCAGCCCGGCAGCGATGCTGTGGTTGATGGTGCGGGCGCCAAGGCTCCCGCCGATGACCAAAATGGTCTTCTTGTTGCCAACCAAGCCAAAATGCTGCAAAGCCTCCTGCCGTTTCTGCTGGCTGTCCATAATGTCGCTGCGCACCGGGTTTCCTGTCAGAACCAACTTTTCGGCCGGGAAGAACTGCTGCATGTTGGGATAAGCCACACACACTTTGTTCACCCGCTTGGCCAGCAGCTTGTTGGTAATGCCGGCATAAGAGTTCTGCTCCTGGATGAGCGCCGGAATCTTACGCGCGGTGGCGGCATACAGCAGGGGTCCGCTGGCATAGCCCCCCACGCCCACCACGGCATCGGGCTTGAATTCCTGTATGATTTTGTGCGCTGCCCGAATGCTGGAAAACACCTTGAATGGAAAGGAGAGGTTATCCAGGGTCAGGCGGCGCTGCAACCCGCTGATCCACAGGCCCACGATTTTATACCCCGCTTCCGGCACCCGTGTCATCTCCATGCGGCCCTTCGCCCCGACAAACAGAATCTCTGTCTCCGGGTTCACAGCCTTGAGCTGGTTTGCGATGGCTACCGCCGGGTATATATGCCCGCCGGTACCGCCCCCGCTGATAATCACGCGATATGGTCGGTTTGGCTTAGGCATGGATCGGTGTATTAATTGGTTTGTTCACGGTAGTGGCCATGGCATTTCGCGACAGGTCATCCTCATTTCGGCTCACACTTAGGATAATCCCAATAGAAATTCCGGTAAAGATCAGGGAGGTACCTCCCATACTGAGCAGTGGCAAGGGCAAACCCGTGATTGGGCCTAGCCCCACGGCCACAGCCATGTTCACCATACCCTGTAGTACCAGGCTGAAGCTAAGACCGGCAGAAAGCAGGCCCCCGAAAGCACCGTTGCTTTTGCTAACCGTTACTAACCCGCGGTATAACAGCGCCAGGTACATAAATAAAACCAAGAGCCCGCCAACCAGCCCATACTCTTCCAGGATGATCGAATAGATAAAGTCGGAGTAAGGATGTGGCAGGATGTCGCGTTGGTCGCTGTTTCCGGGGCCTTTGCCCATCACACCGCCCGTTGCAATGGCTATATAAGACTGCTCTAACTGGAAAGGCACCTCATTGGGGTCCATAAAGTCCTGCACCCGGCTGATGGCCGTGTCCATACGCTGCCCAGCGGCCAGTCCAATACCGCCCGCCACAATACCAACCACCACTACGCCTGCCAGGTATTTCATTGGTACGCGGCCAATAAACATCAGCAACAAACAAGTAGCAAAAAGCAGCACGGCCGTCGAGGTGTTGGTCAGGGCAATGAATGCACAGATGACTATTGTCCATCCGAAAATTGGCAATAAGGTCCCTTTAATGTCATGCAATACCTGCTGGCGCTTCGAGAGCATGCTGGCCAGGTATGAGATAAGCGCCAGTTTGGCTAAATCCGAAGGCTGGAATGTCTGGTTGATCACCGGAATCGTGATCCAGCGCGAGGCTTCGTTGATGTTCGATCCGTAGAAAAAGGTAATGATCAGCAGTGGGGCCGACAGGATAAGGGTAATCAGGGAAAGCTTAGAGTAATAGCGGTAGTTGATTTTGTGTGCCGCCCACATAAATGCCAGACCGACGATGATCAGGAAAGAGTGCTTGAACAGGAAATACTCGGTATTTCCCTCCATCTTTTTATAGGCCAGTGTGCCGGTTGCAGAATACACCACCGCCACGCTGATCAGCGAGAATATGATCACGATGCCCCATAAGACGGCATCTCCCTTCAGGTTTTTCTGTAACCACTGCTTTATCATAAACCTTTGGCTTCGGCTATGTTATTCTTCTTATTTCTTCAGCACTATCTTCTCTACAGCTTCTTTAAATCGCTGCCCACGGTGTTCGTAGTTGTTAAACAGGTCGAAACTGGCACAGGCCGGCGACAGCAACACCACGTCACCGGGGGTTGCCAGCGAGCGGCTCAGGCGCACCGCATAATCGATGGAGGTGGTTTCCGCCAGGATAGGCACTACCCTGCCGAAGGCCTGCTTCAGCTTTTCGTTGTCTTTGCCCAGGCATACCAGCACCTTCACCTTCTCGCGCGCCAGCTCTACCAGGCTGCTGTAGTCATTGCCTTTGTCCACGCCTCCCGCTATCCAGATAATGGGCTGCTTTATACCCTCTAGTGCGTACCAAACTGCTTCCACATTGGTCGCTTTGGAGTCGTTGATGTAGGTTACCTCTTTGGCCACGCCTACTTCCTGCAAACGGTGGTCGGCATTTTGGAAAGTCTCCAGGGTCTGCGCGATCACCGCGTCCTCCACCTGCATTAACTTGGCCACCGCCACGGCCGCCATCGTGTTGTACTGGTTGTGCTTCCCGATCAGGCTTGACTTGGAGGTATCCACTGTCCCTTCGTAGAACTTCACATCCACTTTTATATCCTGTCCTTCGAAGTATACCTTTCCTTTGCCTGCCCCTTGCAGGGAGAAAGGCACGGCCGTACCGGCAAAGTTCTCGGTATGAAAAGCGTTGGCGATGTTCTGGTCATCGGCGTTGTAGAGGAAGAAGTCTGCACCGGTCATGTTCTGGGCGATGCGCAGTTTAGAGGCAGCGTATTTCTCCATGCTGTAGGCGTAGCGGTCCAGATGGTCAGGCGTGATGTTGGTGAGCACTGCAATGTGCGCCTTGAACTGGTACATGTTGTCCAGCTGAAAGCTGCTCAGCTCCACCACGTAGTAATCATACTTGTTGTCGATCACCTTCTCAGCCAGGCTTTCCCCAATGTTTCCGGCCAAGCCCACATTCAAACCAGCGCTTTTCAGCAAATGGTAGGTCAGAAGCGTAGAGGTCGTCTTGCCGTTTGTACCCGTGATGCAGATAAACTTCGCATCGGTATAACGGCCGGCAAACTCTATCTCTGAAATGACCGGTATCTCTCTTTTGGCTGCTTCTTGTACAATTGGAGCTTTATCAGGAATGCCAGGACTTTTAATGATTTCATCTGCGTTTAGTATTTTGTGAGTAGTGTGTGTTTCTTCTTCAAAAGGAATGGCAGCAGTGGCCAGCTTGGCCTTGTACTGCTCTTTAATCTTACCCATATCCGATACAAACACGTCGAGCCCCTTTGCCTTTGCCAGCAAAGCGGCTCCTACTCCACTCTCTCCTGCCCCTAGTATCGCAATTTTCATAGTTCGTTGTTTGTTATTCGTTGTGCGCGTATTAGAGCTGCCTAAAATACTTGATTAACCCGTTCAACATTTGCTTACAACTTATTATCAGTTCCAAGGCTTCTGCCAAAGTAGCTGCATTTAGATAGTTCAAATCAGTTGCAATGTAAAGCTGTGTTTCCAGTTCGTATAAAGACCCTCTGCCTATATAAAAAAACTGTATGGCATCTTTTGCATGTTGTCTGCCACAGCCTTCTGCTATGTTTGATGCCACTGACACTGCCGCACGTCGCATTTGGCTTGTCAAACCGAATATTTCCTCTTTCGGAAATAACTTCGTAATGCTATACACCTGACTTGCCAATTCTCTGCTTTTTTTCCAGACATCAAGCCCTTTATAATCTTTCATCGTAAACTTTCTCTCGATAAACGATCAACAGAGAACGATTAACCTTCTCCTATCTCAGTTTCAAGGTTGCCAGTGTCAGGATGGCCAGCATGATGCCGATAATCCAGAAACGGCCCACGATCTTCGACTCATGGTACCCGGACTTCTGGTAATGGTGGTGCAGCGGCGACATCTTGAAGATGCGGCGCCCCTCCCCATACTTCTTCCGGGTATATTTAAAGTAACTCACCTGCAGCATCACCGACAGGTTCTCGATCAGGAAGATACCGCACAGGATCGGGATCAGCAGCTCCTTGCGCACGATCAGGGCCAGCACCGCGATGATTCCCCCAATCGCCAGGCTGCCCGTGTCGCCCATAAATACCTGCGCCGGGTACGTGTTATACCACAGGAAGCCCACACAGGCCCCCACAAAGGCCAGACAGAAGATGGCCAGCTCGCCGGAGTTGGGTATAAACATGATATCAAGGTAGTCCGCGAAAATGGTGTTACCCGAAACGTAGGTGAAGATGGCCAGCGTCATGCCGATGATGGCAGAGGTACCTGCTGCCAGCCCGTCGATGCCGTCTGTGATGTTCGCGCCATTGGAAACCGCCGTGATGATCAGGATTACAAACGGGATGTAGAGGTAGCAGGACCAGTCCTGGAAAAGCGGCCCCGCAAACGAAAACAGGTTGCAGTAATCGAGCTCGTTGTTCTTGCGGAATGGGATGGTGGTGATCATGCTGTGCACGTCCATGTACTTTCTGGAGGCGTTCACGGCAGAAGTAGAACCGTCGCTGAAGATATATTGGCGTACCACCACATCATCGTTGAAATATAGTGTGAGGCCCACGATCAGTCCCAATCCAATCTGGCCAAGGATTTTAAAGCGGCCCGCCAGTCCTTCTTTGTTCTTTCTGAAGATCTTGATATAGTCATCCAGGAAACCGATGAGCCCCAGCCATATGGTAGATACCAGCATCAACAGGATGTAGATGTTATCAAGCCGTGCGAAAAGCAAAGTAGGCACTAGGATAGCCAACAGGATGATGAGTCCGCCCATCGTTGGGGTTCCCTTTTTCTCCAGCTGCCCTTCCAGGCCAAGGTCACGGATGCTCTCGCCCACCTGCTTGCGCTGGAGGACCTTTATCAGCTTCCCGCCAAAAATCATGGCGATCAACAGCGACACAAGCGTAGCCATACCTGCCCTGAACGAGATGTATTGGAATACACCTGCACCGAAGAAGTCATACTCGCGGTCGAGGTATGTGAAGAGGTAGTAAAGCATTAAATCGTAATCGGTTTCCTTTGGCTAAAAATCAAAAATTTATTTGCCCAGTTGCCTGAACGTATCGCGCAGCACCTGCTTATCATCGAAGTCGTGCCGTACGCCTTTAATTTCCTGGTAAGTCTCATGGCCCTTTCCGGCCACCAGTATAATATCGTTAGGCTGTGCCAGCATACAGGCTGTTTTAATCGCCTCGCGCCGGTCCAGCACCGTTAGGGTTTTCTTGTAATCCAGTGGCTTCACGCCTTTCTGCATGTCCTCGATAATGGCCTGCGGCTCCTCAAAGCGCGGATTGTCGGAGGTCAGGATCACTTTGTCGCTGTAGCGGCAGGCAATGTCGGCCATCACAGGCCGCTTGGCCGCGTCGCGGTTTCCTCCGCAGCCTACCAGCGTAATCACTTGCTGCGTTGGGTTGCGAATCTGTTGTATGGTCGTCAGCACATTCTCCAGCGCATCCGGGGTATGGGCATAGTCCACAATACCGGTGATATGTTCATCCGAGACGATATAATCGAATCGGCCTGCCGCCGAGTCCAGACCCGAAAGCACAGTCAGCGCCTCCATCTGGTCTTCGCCTAGCAGGGTTGCCACGCCATAGGCGCCTAACAGGTTATAGGCATTGAAAGCGCCGATCAGCTTTACCCAGATCTCGTGGCCGTCCACATCCAGGTGCAGGCCCTGCAGCGTGTTGTCCACAATGCGCGCCTTGAAGTCCACCGCCTTGCGTAAGGCAAAGTAGCGTACATTGGCTTTGGTGTTCTGCACCATCACCGGTCCGCGCTTGTCGTCGGCATTGATCAAGGCAAAAGCACCCTTCGGCAGCATGTCAAAAAAGGATTTCTTGGCCTTGATATACTCGTCGAAGGTGCCGTGATAGTCTAAATGGTCGTGGGTGATGTTCGTGAACACGCCGCCTGCAAAAGTCAGCCCTGCCACGCGCTGCTGTACCATGGCATGCGAGCTTACTTCCATAAAGCAATGCGTGCAGCCTGCCTTTACCATCTGTGCCAGCAACTCGTTTAGCTTCACAGCATCCGGGGTGGTATGGGTGGCAGGTATCACTTCCTCGTCAATCTGGTTCTGCACCGTCGAGAGCAGGCCCACATGGTAGCCCAGTTCCCGGAAAAGCTTGTGCAGCAGGGTGACAGAAGTAGTTTTGCCGTTCGTGCCGGTAACACCTACCAGCTTTAGCTTGGCGGATGGGTTGCCGTAAAAGTTGGAGGCCATTTGCCCCAGCGCGGTGGCTGAGTTGGCTACAACTACATAGCTTATACCTGGATGTAAGTCGGCAGGCAGGGTTTCACAGACTATGGCTGCCGCTTTTGCTTCCTCGGCTTTGCTAATAAAGTCGTGGCCGTCTGTCTGAACCCCGCGTACCGCCACAAAAGCCACCCCTTCCCGCACCTGGCGCGAATCGAACGTAATTGCTTGCACCGGCACCTCGAGTACACCCCGGGTGTCCAGCACCTTTACATTCTGCAGTATGGTTTGTAGCTGTTGCATTAGCTAAGCGTAATCGTTATGTTTTTTCCTTTAGTTATCTCTGTGCCAGGCTCCAGCGATTGTTTTTGCACCCGCTTACCTGCTCCCTCTACATTTACGTCCAGGTGCTGGTTGCCCAGTATAAACAACGCGTCGCGCAGGGTCATACCGGTTACATCCGGCACTTTACCCTGCAAGACCGGGTTCGCTGAAAAATTCAGCGAGCGGCGCTGCGGCGCTACTTTTACCCACTCTTCATCTGCAGCCGCGGCGCTGTGGTTGCTGATGCCGACTTTGTTCAGGATAATGCTCAGGTCATCAAAATTTCCTGCCTCTACCAGCGGAAGGCTGTCTTTGTTCGGTATCACACGTGCGTGCATCGGCTTGTGCATGGCCAAGTCGCGGGCATACGCTTTATCCGCCAGCTCCTTAAACACCGGGGCTGCCACGTCACCGCCGTACACGTTCACCCCTTTCGGGCTGTCAATGATCACAATGCAGGAGTACTTGGGGTTATCGGCCGGAAAGTAACCCGCAAAGGAGGTCGAGTATTCCTTTACATAGCGCCCGTCTTTCACTTTACGCGCTGTGCCGGTTTTACCTGCCACTTTGTAGTCCTCGCTGTGGATGTTTTTAGCCGTGCCGTGCTCTACCACGCCCTCCAGCATCGCTTTCAGTTTTTTCAGTGTCTCGTCCGAGCAAACTTTCTCGTTCAGTACCCGCGTGCTGAACGACTGTATCACGTTGTCGGCCTTGCGGATTTCCTTTACGATGATCGGCTGGATCTTCACCCCGTCGTTTGCCACGGCATTGTAAAGGGCCAGCGTCTGTAACGGCGACAGCTTCAATTCATACCCGATTGCCATCGAGGTCAGGGTGGTGCCATACCAGTTCTTGTCCTGTGGGTTTTTCATGTATGGCCTTGCCTCCCCGTCCATCTGGAAACCCAGCGTGCTGCTCAGCCCGAACTTGTGCAGGTAATCGACATAGGCCCGAGGGTTTTGCCCGAAGGTGGCCTCCATCAGTTTGGCTACCCCGATGTTGGATGATTTCTCGAATACCTGCTGCACCGTTAGCTTGCCATACCCATTGATTTTGGCATCGGTCATGTACGTGTTCTTGATGCGGTAACGGCCATGTCCTGTATCGATGGTATCAGACAGGCTCACGTGGGGCGCATGCTCAAAAAGGGCCATCATGGAGGCAAGCTTAAAGGTAGAGCCTGGCTCCGTCCGCCCCTGGTTACCAACGGCGTAGTTGTAGTCCTCAATGTAGCCGCCCTTCGTCTTGCCCAGGTTGGCGATGGCTTTGATCTCGCCTGTTTTCACTTCCATCATGATCACGCAGCCATACTCGGCATTGGTTTTCTCCAGTGCCTTGTAAAGCGCGTTTTCCGCAACGTCCTGCAGGTTAATGTCGATGGTCGTCTTGATATCATAGCCGTGCTGCGGCTTCACATCAGTACCGTCGTAGATCGGTTTACTACCGCCGGCTATACGCTCAAAAAGGGCCTCCCCATCGGTGCCCGCCAAATTGTTGTTGAAGCTATACTCCAGCCCTGCCCCGTTCTTGTCTTCATTAATGAATCCGATGGTGCGGTCTGCTAATATGCCGAAAGGCTTGAAGCGTTTCTCTACTTTCTCGAAAATCACGCCGCCGCGTCCTTTCCCTTCCCTGAAAATTGGCCATTTGGCCAACATTTTCTTTTCCTGGTAATTAATTTGGCGGCTGTTGAGGCGGATGTACTGGCGGTCAGCGTGACGCGCGTTCTTGATCTTGCGCTTGTAATAATCTGCAGACCTGTCGCCATAAAACCTAGAGAGCAGGTATGCCAGGGAATCTACCCCGCCGTTAAACACCTCAGCCTTGGATACAGTGGGGTCCAGGGCTACGCGGTAAAAAGGCAGGGAAGTGGCCAGAATGCTGCCGTTGTCTGAAAAGATATTGCCGCGCGTGGCCGCCACAGGCTTGTAATAAATACGGCGCTCTTTAGAGATGCTTTTCCATTTTTCACCGTCCATAAACTGAATCTGCGCAATCTTATACACGATCGCGCAGGCAAATAAGCAGATAGCCAAAAAAGCTACCCGTACCCGAATCAGTATGGATTTCTTAATATTCATCTGCAGGCACTTCTACTTGGTAAGGAGGGGATGAGCTTTCGACCAGGCCCAGGGGAGCGACGTTGCGTGCCACCTCCGACTGCTTGCTGGCCTCCATGTAGTCAGACTTTAGTGTTGTGAAATCGGCGCGCAGATCCTCGGTCTCCACTTTGATGCGGTCTATCTTGCGGATGGTTTTCTCGGCGAAGTGGGTATTGCCGATATAGAAAATGGTTATGCCTGTCAGAAAAAGCACGTGCGGCATAAACTTCAGCGGCACGCCTTCCTCAAACAGGGCATCTACGTTGGCATATTTGTCAAGCAGTGCAAAAATACTGAAGCTCCTGCCTTTCTTGGCTTTTGGTGCCTCAGGTTCTGGCTTCATCCGCGCCTGGTTTGCCCGGGGCGCGGCTGCTTTCTTAGTTAATACGTTTGAAGCCATATCAATTTGTTTTCGTGAGCTAATTCGTATGCTTTACTTTCGTACGCTTTCCTCCTTCTTCTCTGCCACCCTTAGCTTTGCGCTTCTGGAGCGGCTGTTTTGCAGCAACTCCTGCTCTGTTGGTGTTATCGGTTTGCGGTGCACCGCTTCCAGCGGTTTTATCTCGTTGCCGAAGAGGTCTTTCTCTACCTCCCCGAAAAACTTGCCCTTGGCAATGTAATTCTTGACCAGCCTGTCTTCCAGCGAGTGGTACGAGATAACCGATAGGCGGCCTCCGGGCTTTAACAGTTCCGTGGCCTGCTCCAGCATCTCCTCCAGCGCCTTCATCTCATCGTTCACTTCGATGCGCAGCGCCTGGAAAACCTGTGCCAGGTATTTGTTCTCTTTGCCTTTCGGCGTACAAGAGCTAATCGCCTGCTTAAATTGGCTAATCGTCTGCAAAGGCATCTGGTTGCGTTTCTCCACAACGGTCCGGGCCAATGTCTTCGCATTCTTCACCTCGCCGTATATGCCGAAGATGCGGTGCAACTGCTCCTCCGAGTAGCTTTCCAGCACTTCCTGGGCTGTTATCCCGGCATCCGGGTTCATACGCATATCCAGTGGCCCATCAAAACGCGTTGAAAAGCCACGCGCCGGCACATCAAACTGGTGCGACGAGACACCCAAGTCTGCCAGCACACCATCCACGGCCGTTACACGATAGAGGCGCAGGTATTTTTTGAGGTCCCGGAAGTTGGCCCGCACAAACTGAAACGTGTCCGTATCCAGCTTCTGCGCCTGCTCCTCTGCATCCCGGTCCTGGTCAAAGCCATACAACTTACCGGTTGTAAGCTTGCTTGTGATTAGCGTGGAATGCCCCCCACCGCCAAAGGTCACATCCACATAAATCCCATCCGGCTTAATTGCCAAAGCCTCTACAGACTCCTCTAACATGACAGGGCGATGGTATTCCATGAACTAAAGCAATGGCTCTTGAGCCGGTTTATCGCCCAAAAACTTCTGGGCTAACTGTGAAAAATTCTGTTGGTCCTTGATCAGGAACTCCTCGTACTGCTCCGGGTTCCAAATCTCGACACGGTTACCGAGCCCCACCACGATCGCCTCTTTTTCGAGGGAGGCGAAACGCGCCATGGTTTTCGGAACGATGAAGCGCCCTGTCCCATCAAGCTCTATTTCGGTGTTTCCCCGGAAGAAATTCCGCTGAAAATGGCGGTACTCCTCGTTGAACTCGTTCAGGCCAGCCACCTTGTCGTAAATCACTTTCCAATCAGCCTTCGGGTATAACACCAGGCAAGGCTCAAACCCTCTCGTTAGTACGACATGATTGCCAGATGCCTCCGGCAGATTGGCTTTTATCTTTGCAGGTAAAACCAATCTTCCCTTTGGGTCAATCTTGCACTCATACTCGCCAGAGAGGAAGTTCATAGGCACAGTGTTTTGGACCGTATAGATTTCGGACTCTACAAATGTAGCGAATCAGCAAAACTCAACAACCACAATCTACCACTTTTTACCACTTTGTGGATAAATTATGGTTATCCACCCCACTTATCCACATTATCCACATTTTCTGGTTTATATTTTGGGTATAAGTTTATTTGCTTTATTCTCAACAATTCTATAAAATACGAACCATCATTATTTAATACGCTGATAACCAACACCATAAAGCTTTGTGCTAAACAATAAATTGAAGCACCTTGATTTTGCCTCAAAAGTGGCGGAAAATGCCATAAGTGGGGAAATGTGGAAGACTCAATGCCTGGATAGGTGCGTCATAACTAAAACAGTCATACTCTATCTCGCAAATATACCAGCCCAACTCCATAGCAGGGCAAGCTAGGCAACTGCCGAAAGGCGCCTAAAATACTAATAAAATTAGCAGACAGGATGGGATTGTGGTAAGATGTTTAGACGCAGGAATCGGATGGATTTGTACCTGAAATGCGGCTCCTTAATTGCACTATAATTCTTTAGGATTGAGGGGAACTCTACTAATAGCAAGGCGATTCCGCATTTAAGTCATACCCATATTGCAGTGGCATAGGCAAAAAACCACAACAGAACCCCGCCTTAATTTTTAGCTTTATAGAGTTGCCACCAAGGCAGGTATGGCTTGTCGTGATGCTCATAATGATAGCCAAAAAAGTAGCAGCTGATGAATGCCCACAGGTGGTTTTTAGCCTGCGACCCGGACTTATGCACGTTATCCTCCTGATGCTCACCACGGTGTGGCAGGTAGGTACCAAAGTAGAAAAGCTGAAAGGTTGCCAGGATAGCTGGCAGCATCCAAAATAACACCACGTTCTCTAACGGGAAAAAGAGCTTCAGCACGTTAAAGGTAATTGCCATTAGCACCAGTTGCCACCACGTGATGTATTGCTTTAGAAAGCTCAGGTACCAGACCCAGAATGCGCCTGTATGGTAATCAGGGTCGTGGGGAGTGGCTACATGCCGGTGGTGCTGGTGGTGCCGCGGCAGCAACCGTGGATACCAGTTATACGCGAAAAGAAAAGCTGCTAGTGTGCCAATAAACCGATTCAGTTTTGGCCTTCCGGGCGCTACCACCCCATGCATGGCGTCGTGGGCCGTGATGAACAGGCCTGTATACAGGTGCATTTGCACCAGCACAAAAAGATAAGTAAACGGAGAAGCAAAAGATACTGGCCAGGTAAGCAGGTAAGCCAGTAACCCAGCCCATAGCACTACAATAATAGCCGCAATCGCGACGCCTCGGTATGTAAATGGCTTTGGTCTTATCATTAATTTACAGCTGCCGGAGTCTGCTCATACCTCCTCTGATGCGTTATAGTTGATAGGTTAACAGGGTCTCGCGCACCGATTCCATTAGCCACATGGGGGTGGAAGTAGCCCCGCAAATCCCTATTGTCTCGCCTTTCTGAAACCATCCGGGCTGCAACTCCTCTACTTTCGACACAAAGTATGTGTTTGTGTTCGTATCCTTGCAAACCTGGTAGAGCACCTTGCCATTAGACGATTTGGTACCTGACACAAAGACAACCTTGTCAAACTTAGCTGCGAAGTTCCGTAGTTCTTTATCCCGGTTAGATACCTGCCGGCAAATGGTATCATTGGCATTCACCTGGTATCCGCGCCCTTCCAGTTCACCTTTTACACGGTAGAAGCTATCGGTGCTCTTGGTTGTCTGGCTATAGAGTGTAATGTTGGCCGGCAACTCGTGCTGCAGCAACTCCTCCATGCTCTCAAAAACCACTGCCTCGCCACTGGTTTGCCCCAACAACCCCATAACCTCGGCATGGCCATGCTTGCCGTAGATAAAGATTTTGTCGCCCTTGTCAAAGCTGGTTTTAATACGGTTTTGGAGTTTCAGCACCACCGGGCAGGAAGCGTCAATCAGCGTCAGGTTATTTGCCATCGCCAGTTGGTAAGTAGCGGGCGGCTCACCGTGTGCCCGAATCAGCACGGTTTCGTTCTGCAGTGCCGTCATGTCTTCGTGGTCAATGATGCGCAGCCCCCGTTTCTTCAACCGCTCTACCTCTTCGTCGTTGTGCACGATATCACCCAGACAGTATAGGTAGCCCTGCTGGTCCAGTATGTCCTCTGCCATCTGGATGGCATACACCACTCCGAAGCAAAATCCTGAATTTGAGTCTATGGTAACAGAGAGGCTATGCATATACTACTATACAGCAATTGGCGAAGATTGTTTAGCCCTTTTTTGTTGCCGCCATCCCTCATACACTGAGACCGTTAGCAAAAGCATCAACATCGAATACATGGTGTCCTCTACGGGGATGCTGACAATGCGCAGCCCAAGGTTGTAGGCGTTGTTATACCAGACAATCGGCATGTAGGTCAGCACGCCGTTAACCAGCAGAAACGGGAGCAGGTGCACTACATACATCATGTAAAAGCGCCCCAAATAGCGGGTGCCGAACAGCCGCAGATGCACCAGATGCAGCAAGGCGAGCGCAACGAACGTGATTGAGGTATAAAGCTGGCCAGCATGTAACACCGCGATGAGCGGCAACAAAACCATCAGCGTTACCGCAATGCGCTTCGCGTAAGGCTGCAACAGATCGCGCTTGATGTATGTATTCAGCACATCGTAGATAAACACGCAGGCATAGGGCACTGTCACGAAAAACAAGACCTCCTCCAAAGGCAGGTTGAATATATAGATTCCCGTCAGGTATGCCTCGTTGAAACCCCATACCCCGATCGCTGTAAACCATACATCCCAAATCACAAACACGGCCGCATTCAACAAAATCGCCGGGAACAGGATGGGCCAGTTTTTATAAAAGGCCACCCGCTTGTCGAAAGACAGGAGGAGCGGGAATGAGATGGTGAACAGGTGCAGGTAGAGGTATAGGTACATTTAGATCCGGATGCTACGCAGTATTTTTTTCTCAGCCTCTGTACAATGGTCTTTTGTCAGCAGGAAATCTCGGATAGTGCGGGCCAGTGGCTCCGACAACTGCCCGTTAGGGTATGCTTGCAGGCTTTTGATCACCAAGCGCTTGTCTTCCTCCACGTGCGCGCTCAGGTTAAGGTAGCGCGGCACATAGTGCTCCACAGTAAAGCGCAGAAACCGTATCTCCGGGTTATGCCGGTCTATGGCAATGGCATCCTCAAAAATCTCGGAGGCGGTGCGCAGCTGCTTTAGCTTATGATAAGGGTTCCACACATATTTAGCCATCACAGCCTCTGAGGCCGCTTTATAGGCCAGCACCAAGGGGTTGGCCTGCTGGTAGGCACTCATCTTCTGATGAAACTGCTTCGCTACCTCCTCTTCCTTGCTGGCTTGCAGGTACTGTAAGCGCAATTGTGTAACATTATAACGGGTACTGTCGGCCCATGCGCCAGTGTGGAGTACAACTAAAAGGCATAGGATAAGGGTATTCTTCAACATTTATTAAATCGCATTAAATCGGTACTTGAGATACGAGCCCAATAATAGGGCCAGTTTCGTATTATCAGGTACTCTTACGCGCTCTTTCATGATATGGGTTGCTGGGAGGCTCTGTATCTTCCGGAAAAGCTTGCGGTAATACACATAGGCCAGGTATACCCCCATGCGGGCACTGCGAGGCAACGCCATGATTCCGGTATAGGCATCCCGGAAATCCTGGAGGATATCGGCCTCTATTTCGGCCTTGCAGGTATTGCTGAATTTTGCGTACTCCACTTTCGGGAAATATACCCGACCCCGCTCCTTGTAGTCGCTCTCCATGTCGCGAAGGAAGTTCACTTTCTGGAAGGCTGCCCCCAGACTACACGCGGGCTTTTTCAAACGCTCAAACATGGCCGCATCACCCTGGCAGAACACTTTCAGGCACATCAGACCCACCACCTCCGCTGAACCATAGATGTACTCCTGGTAAAGTGCGCTATCATACACATGGTCATCCAAGTCCATTTCCATGCTCTTCAGGAAGGCATCAATATAATCCGTGTCAATGCTGTACTCTTTCACCACGCACTGGAAAGCATGCAGCACGGGGTTTAGGCTGATGCCCGCTTCGAGCGCCTGATAGGTTTGCTGCTTAAACTCTGCCAGCAATTTACGCTTGTCATAGGCATGGAAGGTATCCACAATCTCGTCGGCGCATCGCACAAAGCCATATATCGCATAGATCGGTAGATGGAACTTCTTGTCCAGCGTTTTGATGCCTAGTGTAAAAGACGTGCTATAGGCCTGCGTAATGATTTTGCTGCACTGCAAACAGGTTTGTCTGAAAAGCTCCATGATGATTAGATTAAGGCTGCGATTCGTTAACTGCTGCGGGCGAGGCAGCATACTCTTTGGCAATTTCGGAAGCCACCACCTGCCCTGAAATAAGCGATGGGGGTACTCCCGGCCCCGGCACCGTCAGCTGGCCGGTATAAAACAGGTTTTTTACCTTCTTGCTCTTCAGCCCCGGCTTCAGGAGCGCTGTTTGCATAAGCGTATTGGCAAGGCCATAGGCATTGCCTTTAAAGGCATGGTAGTCGCTGATGAAGTCGCTGTGTGCATAGCTGCGCTTATATATAACGGAACTGCGGATATCCTGGTTAGTCAGTTTCTCCAATCTGTCCATTACCAAGTTATAATATTTCTCCCGGACTTCCTCCGTATCGTGAAGCCCCGGGGCAACCGGGATCAGCACAAATAGGTTCTCATACCCCTGGGGTGCCACAGAAGGGTCTGTTACAGAAGGGGCAGACACATAAAAAAGCGGCTTTTCAGGCCATTTCGGATCGGTATAGATTTCATGCGCGTGCGGACCGAAATCCTCATCGAAAAACAGGTTATGGTGCTGCAGGTTGTGCAGGCGCTTGTCCACGCCAAGGTAAAATAGCAGCGAAGAAGGAGCCATCACACGTGATTCCCAATAGCCCTCGGAGTAGCTTCGGTATTCGCGGGGCAACAGGTTCTTCTCCACATGATGGTAATCGGCGCTGCCTACCACTACGTCGGCATAAAACCGGGTTGAGTCTGTATGAACCGCCGTGGCCACTCCGTCCTCCACCTCTATGCGGTGCACCGGCTGGTCATAATAGAACTTCACGCCTTTCTCTTCGGCCAGCTGCACCATCGCCTCTACTATTTTGTGCATCCCGCCCATAGGGTACCAGGTCCCGAGGCTCATATCGGCATAGTTCATCAGGCTGTACAGGGCCGGCGTATTCTCGGGCAATGCCCCCAGGAACAGGATCGGAAACTCCATCAGTTTGATGATTTTCTCGTGGCGGAAGAAGCGGCGTATGTGCTTGTGGATCGACTGGAAAACATCCATTCGCAGCACATCCAGCAGCAGGCGCAAGTCCAGGAACTCCCTCACCGAACGCCCCGGCTTATACACCAATTGGTTTATACCCACTTCGTACTTATAGGCTGCCTGCTCCAGAAACTTATCCAATTGCGCCGCGCTACCTGGCTCCAGGCTTTCGAACAGGTCACGCAGTTCCGGCATACTGGCGGGCACTTGCATGAAGTCGTTTGGCCCGAAGACAACGGCGTAGGACGGGTCGAGGCGCTTCAGGTGGTAATAATCGGACACGGTTTTACCGAAACGCCTGAAATAAGCTTCAAATACATCCGGCATCCAATACCAGCTTGGCCCCATGTCAAAAGTAAAGCCCCGGTCGGCAAAGCTTCTCGCTCTGCCCCCGGGGCTGCTGTTCTTCTCTAATACCGTTACGTCATATCCTTGATCGGCCAGGCACGTGGCCGCCGACAAACCGGAAAAACCAGATCCGATGACAATTACTTTGGTATGCCTCATGCAGTAGGGTGCGGGTACGGGAAACGGATAGCTTAAATATCTCTGTTATATACCTTAAGCGCCTGCTTTAATTCTTTCCGGGCAATATGGATGCGGTTTTTAACCGTACCAATCGGAATCTGCAGCTTTTCGGCAATTTCAAGGTACTTATACCCAATGTAGTACATCATAAACGGGGTACGATGTTCTTCGCTCAGGTTGGCAATCGCCTTGTTAATATCGTTCATGACGAAAGTTGCCGTGCCTTTGTTCTGCGTGACGTAGCTTTCATCCGTGTTCAGGTACTGCAGGTACTCAGAACTGTCGATGTTGCTGCTGCGCTTGGTGATTTTATTGTAGTTGTTGATGAACGTGTTACGCATGATGGTATACAGCCATGCCTTCAGGTTGGTACCTGATTTAAATTTATCACGGTTCGTCAACGCTTTCAGCATGGTCTCCTGTACCAGGTCCTTGGCATCATCCGCGTCGCGGGTAAGGTTCATGGCAACGGGACGAAGAGATTGTGCTATATTTTGTACGAGATGATTGAATTCGATAGAAGTCATTCTGTTTATATTTTATGGTTAAACCATAAACAAATATACGACAGAATCTGGAATAAAACTCGTTTTGTTTAACTTATTTTCTATATTAGTTAAACAATTACGACAAACGACATTCTTGAACCCGTGTACGTACTTGTTTTTAAGGCGAACGACAAGTTAAAAAAAAAGCCCTTGCCTTCTTCGATAAACGAAACGGACAGGGGCCCGGATTGCCTTATTGAGATTTAAACGGACAGGGAGTTTGCAAAGTCACGCATACAACCAAAGCGCTGCACGTTATGCGGAAGGTTTAAAAAGTCGTGGTGCACCTGATACCCACAGACATAAATGGTAGTATCGGAGAACCGTTCAGAAAGCTTGTTAAGGTAAGCCTGCACCTGGTCTCGCTCCGGGTAAGCAGTAAGCACCGAGCACAGGCGTGCCCCCTTAAACTGCTCATAGGTCAGTTCCAAATCCTTAAATGGAAGATTCTGCCCTAGGTAAACCACATGCTGGCCCTTTGACCGCAGAATATAGCTCATATAGAGCAAGGCCACTTCATGCAACTCCCCTTCCGGCAGGTATAAAATGTAGGCAGGGGCATTCTCCTTGCGGTGGATCACCTGTCCGTCGATAGCCACGATCAACTTCTGCCGAATCAGGTTGCTTACAAAATGCTCATGCGCCGGGCTGATGTTGCCTGTTTGCCATAGAATCCCGATTTTGCGGAGGAAAGGGTAAATCACTTCCTGCATGGCCTCGTGCAGGCCAAATTGCAAGGTGGCCGTGGAAAGCTGTTTTTCGAATTTCACCTCATCCATGTCCACCATTGCCGAAACCAGGGCACTGACATGGTTGGAGCACACACAAGGTGCATCACAGAGTTGCGTCACCATCTGCAGAATCTCATCAGGCTCCATCTGCGCGATCTTTGAGATCTTATACCCCCGCTCGTTGAGCAAGGAAATATTCAGCAGCGATTTGAGGTCGGCATCGTCGTAAAAGCGAATATTGGTATCGGTGCGCTTGGGGTTGAGTATATTGTAGCGCTGCTCCCATACCCGAATAGTATGAGCCTTGATCCCGGAAAGATGTTCGAGTTCTTTAATAGTGTACTGAGCCACGCTTTTGTTTATTTTTAACTGTTGCGTATGCCGACCGGAAATACTTCGGAGCTACCCACAGCATGCCAAACGACTCTGACCCGTATTTGCCGTGTGTGCGGTGATGTACTTTATGCGCCATGTTTAACGCTTTCAGGTAAACATTAGACGTTTTACCGAAAAGCTTTAAGCGGCGGTGAATAAATACATCATGAATCAGAAAGTAAGCAACGCCATATACAGTAATGCCTGCCCCGATCCAAAATCTGTAATCGATCGGGTCGCTGCCAAAGACGAAGAACGACATGGCCAACACCCCATAATAGGCGAAAAACAGGTCATTCAGCTCAAAAGCGTGCGCATGACGTACGTGGTGGGATTTGTGCAGGAACCACAGAAAACCGTGAAGCACATACTTGTGCATGACCCATGCCACGCCCTCCATCACCATAAAGGTAAGCAATATTATTCCGATGCCTGTCAGCATACCCCAAGAACAGCGAGTTGAACAAATGGTTTAAACAATTAAACAGATAGTTACCAGCTTAACGTTTCTTTGTTCAAAAAAGCCGCTATGCCGCGCTGGCAGTCTTCGCTGCCACGGGCCACGGCATTCATCTCAGCGGCATACTGCAAGCCCTCCTCCAGGCTCATACCCTGCACGCGCGCAATCATCTCTTTGGTCACCTCCATCGACTGGCGCGAGTTCTCCTTGCAAAGCTTCTGGGCAAAAGCAAACACCCTCTCCTCCAGCTCGGCGGCTGGCACAACGTAGTTTACCAGTCCGATCTGTGAGGCCTCCTCCGCCGAGATCAGGTCACCGGTCAGCAATAGTTGCTTGGCCCTGGCCTCCCCGATTTTACGCAACAGGAACACTTTAACAATAGCAGGTATAAAACCGATCTTCACCTCTGTATACCCGAACTTGGCCTCTGGCACCGTAAAACCAAAGTCGCAGATGGCCGCCAAGCCGCAGCCGCCCGCAATGGCATGCCCGTGCACTTGCGAGATCACGACTTTTTTCAGGGTATAAATCATCCGGAACAACTCCATCAGGTGGGTAGAGTCCAGCAGGTTCTCGTGGTAGTCGTTTTGCTGCAGTTGCTGGATATACTCCAAGTCAGCACCGGCACAGAAAACCTTACCCTCTGCCCGCAACACAATCACTTTACAGGCTTCGTCTTCTTCGGCAGCGGCAAAGGCACGTTTAAGCGCCGTCACTACCTCGAAATTCAAAGCATTGCGCTTTTCAGCACGGGTAAGCGTGATGTAGCCCACACGCTCGCGCACTTCGTAGTGCACAAACTCTTTGGTAGGCATATCAAGGGTGTTTATAGTATCCGTCATAGTAAGTCTATTTATATACAGTATAGCTTAAAAAATCAGCTAAGGTTTCGGTTTTAGGCAATCGCCTGATGGAGCGCGGGCACAGGGCAAAGGTACAAGGCCAGACCCGCTACTGCAACGGAAGCAAAAAACACACCAGAGTTCGCCTGATAACATTCGGGGTAGCGGGTTAACTTCCTGCCGCTCAACTTAAAATAAAATCGCTCGTTTAAAACAAACACACTTGCTAACGAACGTTAGGTCGCTTATATTTGTTAAATACTATGACGGAAGTAGTGAGCAGAAAAAAACAAATAGAACATACAGCCACCACCCTCTTCAAAGCGAAAGGCTTCTCGGCCACTTCGATGCGGGACTTGGCGAATGCCTTGGGTATAGAGGCTGCGAGTATTTATTCGCACATCCGCTCGAAGGAGGAGATTCTGCAGCGCATTTGCTTCCGGATGGCACAAGAGTTTTTTGAGGCTATCGAAGGCGCAGAAGCTACAGGAGACACGGCCACCGCCAAACTGAAAAACGCCATTGCTGCCCACGTGCAGGTGCTGACCAAGAACACGGCGGCCTCTGCCGTTTTTTTACACGAATGGCGCCACCTGAGCGAGCCTCATCACGGCGAGTTCCTGGCGTTGCGCGACAAATACGAGAGGCATTTCCGGGACATTATTAAACTGGGGATGGCAAACGGAGAGTTTATGGTGCCCGATGAGAAATTCGCAGTGCTGACCATACTTTCCGGCCTAAACTGGATTCATACCTGGTATAAACCGGAAGGGAAAATGTCGCCGGCAGAGATTGCTGAGAATCTGTCTGAGATGTTGCTGCATGGCTTAACAACAAAAAACACCGCTATACATACTACATAACTACTCACACATTATTGCATTACTCACTATCTAACATGCCGGGCTGGTAACGCGGCCCGGCATTTTTTAAGAACCTTAAAACTTTATATATCATGTACGGAGGAGGAAACGTTTTTGAGGCTACTAAATTCGACGACCTGCAGACTGAAGACCCTGCGAAACTGGCCGAGTTTGAAGCACGCATAGCGCGTGGCGAGAAAATTGAGCCGAATGATTGGATGCCGGCGCTCTACCGCAAGCAGCTGGTTCGGATGATT
Organism: Pontibacter sp. CAU 1760; assembly: GCF_054482735.1. NCBI lineage: Bacteria > Pseudomonadati > Bacteroidota > Cytophagia > Cytophagales > Hymenobacteraceae > Pontibacter > Pontibacter sp. CAU 1760. The sequence goes on along the minus strand of NZ_JBTLRL010000003.1, from coordinate 81,786 downwards.
GAGCAGCATGCGCATTCTGAGATCATCGGGTCTTTGCCGGAAGGCACCTGGATTACCCGTGCCCCTGGCTTCCGCCGCAAAATGGCGCAAATGGCCAAGGTGCAAGACGAGGTCGGCCATGCGCAGCTGCTGTACTCCGCCGCCGAAACGCTGGGCAAGTCGCGGGAGCAGATGCTGACCGATTTGATCAACGGCAAGTCCAAGTACTCCAACGTGTTTAATTACCCGGCCCTCACCTGGGCTGACTCTAACATCATTTCCTGGCTTATTGACGCAGGGGCTATTGTAAACCAGATGGCGAACGCCAAAGGCAGCTATGGCCCATACTCCCGTGCGCTGGAGCGCATCTGCGCTGAGGAGGCATTTCACCTGAAGTACGGACATGATGCTGTGGTACACATGGCTACCGGCTCTCCGAAGCAACGCGAAATGATTCAGGCTGCCCTTAACCGCTGGTGGGGACCGATCATGACTTTCTTCGGACCTGCCGATAAGATGAGCACCCACACGGAAACCCTGATGCGCTGGAAAGTAAAAATGGCCACTAACGATGAGTGCCGCCAGCAGTTCCTGGATATGTATGTGCCGAAGATCTGGGAACTTGGTTTAACTGTGCCGGACCCTAATCTGAAGAAAAACGCTGAAACGGGTGAGTGGGAGTTCTCAGAGCCTGACTGGGATGAGTTCAAGCGTGTAATTAATGGAGATGGCCCGTGCAACGCCGAGCGTTTGGCTGTTCGCCGCACTGCTGAGGAGCGTGGTGCCTGGGTGCGCCGGGCACTGCTTAACCCAAAGGCAAAATACGTAAAGCCCCTGGCTTAGCAGCAATTATAAATTAGAGACCGAAGCGGTGCGTGTGGCTGCTCCTGTGAAAGCGCACCTACCTTTTTGACTTCTAATTTTGAATTCATAATCAAAAGAGATGAGCTTAAAATCATTAGACCCTCGCGTAACGCGGTTAAACCTTCCGGAAGGCGAAGTGCCTCCGATGGAGGAAAAACCGCTGTTAGATCAGTTTGAGACATACGAAGTTTTCCATCAGAAGAAGGAGGGCGCAGCCCATACCTATGTAGGCCCAGTGCATGCTCCAAACGAGGACGTTGCCTTCCTATTCGCCAAAGAGCAGTATAGCCGCCGCTTTACCTGCGTTGGCTTATGGATCGTGCGCACCGAAAACATACAGGTAACCCCTTATGCCAACGATGGGGAGATTGTTTACAACATGCTCAAGGCAGAGGAACCAGCCGAGCAGACCGCGCAAGCGGAGCCATATGAGATTTTCCATTTAAAAAAGCGTGGCAAAGCGCATTCCCATGCTGGCCGCGTGTTGGCTACTTCATACCTCGAGGCACTGCAGGAAGCCAAGAAAGCGTTTGGCGAGAAAGGCCCCGTGGTTAATGTTTGGGTCGTGAAATCGAAGGATGTGCTGCAGTCGGCTGAGGAAGACAAGGACATATGGGCAACAGTACCGGAGAAAAAGTACCGCGAGGCCATTGCCTATAAGGTAATGGACAGGATCACGAAATTTAAGGAGGAGCGTAAAAACACAGAGGTGCAATCATGAACGAGTTAGCAATAAAAGACCTGTTATACAAACTGGCAGACGACCAGCTAATATTTGGCCACCGCAACTCTGAGTGGACAGGCTTCGGCCCGATCCTGGAAGAGGATATTGCCTTCTCTTCGATGGCGCAGGATAAAATCGGCCATAGCCTGGCATTTTACACGCTACTGCACGAGCTAGGTGAAGCAGAGCCCGATACGGTTGCCTTCAACCGAAACGCTAACCAGTTTCATAACAGCCAATTGGTCGAGTTGCCAAACGGCGAGTACGACTTCAGCCTGATCCGTCACTTCCTCTACGACAACGCCGAAATTATCCGTTTCGAGATGCTGGCGCATTCCAGCAATGAGCCAATTGCTAAGGTAGCCACCAAACTGAAAGGCGAAGTGAAGTACCATGTGTTGCATGCCAATACCTGGATTAAGAACCTGGGCACATCTACTGAGGAGGCTATCCTCCGCCTGCAGTATTCGCTAGAAGAGGCGTTGCCTTATGCTTTGGGTATATTCGAGCCATCGCAGTATGAGCAGGAGCTGATTGCTGCTGGTGTCTATGCGGGCGAAGAGGCTGTGAAAGCTGAATGGCTGCAGCGTATCCAGGCTGTTATTGAGAAGACTGACCTTAAGCTTCCTGACCTTGGTCCGATTGAACCCAAGTTTGGTGGTAGAAGAGGTGAACATACCGAGCACCTGCAGCCGCTCTTAGACGAAATGTCAGAGGTGTTCAAAATTGACCCTACTGCGGAGTGGTAGGTTTCCGTTGACCGTTGACTTTAGTCCGGGCAGTCTGAATTACAGGCAACGAACAATCATCAACGAATCACACCAAATAAATGCGCTTAACCAAAGAACACATATTAACCCTGCTGGAGGAAGTAAAAGATCCTGAGATACCCGTCTTATCGCTGGTAGACCTAGGGGTGATTACGGGAATTGAGATTTCAGAAGACGGCCACGTCACCGTTAACATGACTCCCACTTTTGCTGGCTGCCCTGCCATGGACTACATGAAAAAGGATGTAGCACGCACCTTAGAGAAGCACGGCATCAGCCAACACACCGTTAATATGAGTTTTGACAAGCCCTGGGACAGTAATAAAATATCAGAAAGGGGTCGGCAACACCTAAAGGAGTATGGCTTGGCCCCTCCTCCTAAGTATAACATAGTGCTTGACCTCGATATCATGGAGTATGCCACCTGCCCTTATTGCAACAGCGAGAACACCGCCATGCGCACTCCGTTTGGGCCGACACTCTGCCGCTCGATGCATTACTGCAACGATTGCCGGCAAATGTTTGAGCAGTTTAAACCGCTGTAGGTATAAATCACGCAGCCTTTGCTTTGCTGCTATTATAAAAGAGAAGCCCTGCTATATTTCTATAACAGGGCTTCTCTTTTTGCTTTTTATAGGATCTAAATCTTAGCCATTTCGTCTTTCACAAAGTCAACGAGGCTTTTGATGTAGTCTGTACTAAAATCAAACTTGATACCGGCTGCCTCATATACCTCCCCGATGGAAACGGTATAACCCAAGCTAAGCGCTTGCTTGTAGGCGGCCAACCCTTCTGTTGGGTTTTCCTTGTAGTTCTTCCAGACAGCTATAGCGCCAAGCTGGGCCATGGCGTACTCGACGTAATAGAACGGTACTTCGTAGATATGCAGCTGCTTTTGCCACATGAAGGGTTTGTACTTCTCCAGTCCTTCCCAGGTAACAGTTTTTTGATTGAAGGTTTCGAAAATGCGCATCCATTCCTGGTGGCGCTCTTCCTGTGTTTGCTCAGGATGCTCGTATACCCAGTGCTGAAATTTATCGACTGTGGCTACCCACGGGAACGTTTCCAGCACACTCTCCAGATGTATCTTCTTCGCGCGCTTTAACTCTTCTTCATCCTCAAAAAAGATGTCCCAATAATCCATAGAGATCAACTCCATGGACATAGAGGCCAACTCAGCAACCTCAGAAGGCGGGTGTTTGGCGGCATTGAGCTTTATCTCGCGGGTCAGGAACGAGTGGACAGCGTGCCCCCCTTCGTGCAGCATCGTAATCACGTCGCGCAAGCTGGAGGTGGCATTCATAAAAATGAACGGTACCCCAATCTCATCCAGCGGGTAGTTATACCCCCCCGGTGCCTTGCCCTTGCGCGACTCCAGGTCCAGGTGGCCCATTTCGCGCATTGTGGCCAGGCAATCGCCTAGATAAGTATCAAGGCTATAAAACACCTGCACGGTTTTCTCCAACAGCTCTTCCCCAGTCTGGAAAGGCTCCAGCGGCTTCCTGCCAGTAGGGTCAACATCCAGATCCCAAGGGCGCAATTGCGCCACGCCCAGTTCCTGTTTTCGCTCTTCATCCAATTTTGTCAGGAACGGAACGATTGTATCCTCGATGGACTGATGAAAATCAAAGCAATCCTGTGGGGTATAATCGAAGCGCCCTAAGGCAGCGAACATAAAATCCCGGAAATTCTCAAAATCTGCGTTGGTGGCTACCTGGTGGCGCAGCCTTAGCAGTTCATCAAACAGGTCGTCTAGCTTTTCGTGGTCTGCAAAACGGCGCTCTTGCACCGCACGCCATGCTTCTTCCCGAACGGCCCTGTCTGTGCGCTTTAGGCGGTCAGCGGCACGCTGCAGCGTTACTTCTTCTCCGTCCAAAGTTACCGTCATGGCACCGGTAATGGCAGCATACTGCTGTTGCTTGGTACTGATTTCGGTTTGGAGTGGGATGTTTTCTTCCCGGAAGATCTCCAGTGCCCGTTCCACACCGCGCAGGTATATTTTGTACTTCTCCTGATCCAGGGCATTCACGTAAGGCGAGTGCATCAGCTTCAGGTTCAGTTCATGGTCTAGGGGAGCGATGTACGGCTCAATCTCGGAAATGAAATATTGGAAAGCCTGTGTGGTTTCCTCATTTTGTGTGTCGCATGTCATCCGGATGTAGCGCCAGCCGAGGTCTTCGGAAAGGATACTTTCCAATTCGCTGCGGTCTTGCATCCATTTCTCCAGATCAGCCACATGCTGTATCTGTCGGCTCTTTAGCTCTTTAAAATAAGGCTGAAGCGTTTCCCAGGAGTCAACTTTGAAATCCTCGGGCAGGTATACCCTTGGTTTTCGTTTTGGTATGGTAAGGTTAGCAGTCTGCGTTGTCATTGTGGCACGAAGAATTTTAGAAGTACAATGTAGGCACTTCTCTTGAAAGTGCAAAAAAAAGCAGTGCCATCTGCAGAATAATCCTCTGGCACTGCTTCTTTATACGTAGTTAATACTTACCCGATTTCTATCACTACATTGGCTGTAAGCGGGTGGCCCACACAGTTTAACACGTAGCCTTCCTCCATTTCGGCATCCGAAAGGCCCTCTCGTTCGTCTAAATGCACTTTTCCGCTCATGCACTTGCCACGGCAAGCGGTGCACAGGCCTGCCTGGCAGGAATATGGCAGATCAATGTCCTGGTCAAGGGCGGCTTCCAAAATAGTCTGGTCAGGTGCTACCTCTACGGCATACTCAGCGCCTTCGTAAATAATGGTCACGGTTTGTGTTGTAATCTCACCATCCTCGTCTGTAGCGGCCACATCACCATGTTGCGGTGCTTCCGCTGCCGAGGCCTTGCTGCTCACAAAACTTTCCCGGTGCACGCGCTCTGCCGGCACATGCAGCACATCCAGGGCATGGCGCACTTCTGCCATCATCCCCTCAGGGCCACACATAAAGTACACGGCATCCGTCAGTTTGGCCAGCTGCAACCGCTCCAGAATCTTGATAATCAAGCTTTGGTTCATACGGCCACGGTGCTCGCAATCGTGCTTAGGCTGGCTGTATATATACTCCACATACAAAAGGCCTGCATGCTGTTGCTGCAGCCCCTGTAACTGGTCCCGGAAGATCACGCTGTCTTCGTCCCGGTTGCCATACAGTAGCGTCACGCGGCTCTCTGGCTCATCCTCCAACACCGACTTCAGGATTGACATCAGCGGTGTAATGCCGCTACCTGCTCCAAACAGAATCACGTGGCGCTGGTTTTCCGGTGCACAGGTGATGCAGAAGTTGCCCGTTGGCTCCATCACTTTTACCTCCTGGCCTACCTGCAGGTGGTCCACCAGATAATTGGATATAACGCCTCCTTCTACACGCTTTACAGTAATGGACAGCCGTGGCGCCTCCTTTGGCCCGCTGCTCAGCGAGTAAGATCGCCGAAACTCCTTTCCCTCAATCGGTAGGATCAGCGTCAGGAACTGGCCTGGCTTGTATGGGATGGTCTTCTTTTCGGGATGCTCAAAATGAACAGAAACAGCGTCGGGGGTTTCCCGGGTAATGTCTACAACCTTCAGGTTAAGATAAGGGCTACTCATAGTTTATTCGTTTGCTCGTGTTGGGTTTGTTAGAAAAAACTACTTTTCTGACTTAAAGTTACGATAATCCCGACTGTTCTTCGAAAGTTGCGTATAGAAACTGGCATTCCTGAATTTGAATATAAAAAGATTAATAATTTTAATGAATATTAGTTGTATCAGATATAAAAAAAGCTGCAACTTTACTGCATGCTGTGTGAGTATGAGTTAATCCTCGTGCTGGCTGGCAGTGTTGCGCATACCTGGTCCTTTTATTAATGAAAACAACATGCTGTATAAACTTACGCTCAAAAACTGTGAGAAAACCGTAGTCGTAGATGATAAAACCTACGAGTATATTCAAAACAACCCATACCTGCAACAGGTAGAATTTTTAAAGCACCTGCGTATCCACTCCAACGGATATGCTTTTTTCCAGAAGAACTGGCCCCTGAAGAACGGTAAGTACCGGAACGAGACAATTTACCTGCACAAGATGATTGGCGAGCAGTTGCTGCAGAAGCAGGAAAGCGACCTGAAACTGTATGTGCACTTTAAAAACGGAAACAAGCTGGACTGTCGCCTGGAAAACCTTGAATGGGCTCCGCTTTGCAAAATAGTGCGTAACACCTCCAAAACAGAGAACAAGTTAGGCGTACGCGGGGTGCACAAAGAGGCACAGAAATACCGCGCTATCATCCACTTCAACAAGCAACGCATCAACTTGGGCACGTTTGAAACCCTGCAAGAAGCGGCAAATGCCTATAGCAAAAAGTCAGAAGAGCTCTTTGGCAAGACCAAGAGCCTGAAGACACTTTCTAAAGTGACCGAGGAAGTGGCCCTCAGCTAATTTCTGCTTATACTTGTACCTGCCAAAAGTCTTAATTTCCCTCTTGGCAGGTATACGTATATGAACAAGCAGGCTAACCTTTCCGAAATCCTTCAGAGAAACCAGCAAGCCTTTGCCCCCGTGCTGGGTATGGATTTGAGCACAGGGCATGTATGCGCGCTGGATTTCACTGCCGCCAATACCCTCCTACAAGCTACCGATTTGCGCGACACTGCGGCCTTTGATGCTGCCGTGCAGCAAATGCTATCAGCAAAAAACGCCACTGTGGGGGTGGGCGGCTACCTTGAGGACCGCTTTATATACCGCCGCAGTCAGCACTTTGATGTTGCCGCTGAGAGCCGTAACCTGCATTTGGGCGTGGATGTATGGCTGGAAGCAGGTGCCCCGGTTTTCACCCCGCTGGATGCTACTGTGCACTCGTTCCAGAACAACGACAACTTCGGTGACTATGGACCTACCATCATCCTGCAACATGAGCTGGAGGGTGTTCCTTTTTATACCCTTTACGGGCACCTGTCTAACGCCTCGTTGCAAAACCTAAAGGCAGGCCAGCAGCTTAACAAAGGAGCGCAAATCGCTACGGTAGGTCCTTATCCTGAGAATGGCAACTGGCCGCCCCACCTGCACTTTCAGGTCATAGCCTCGATGGAGGGCCGGTCCGGGGATTTCCCGGGTGTGGCCACCACTTCAGAAAAGGCTGTTTACCAGCTGCTTTGCCCCAACCCCAACCTAATTCTGCAAAGCCGGCACTTGCCCCAGTAATTGCAAGTACCTCTATTTTTAACTAGAATTGCATTTTCCAGCGCTGTGCCAAATGCAGCGCTATTTTTTTAATCCCACAATTCAATTTCATATGATCCTGGATATTGACTCGATACGCGAGCTGGTTCTGAATTTTGCGATGGTGTATGGCCTGCGCCTTCTGGTAGCCGTTCTAATTCTGATTATTGGCGCCTGGGTCATCAAACGCATGAACGTGCTGTTGCAAAACCTGATGCTGCGCAAAAACGTGGACCCGTCGTTGCGCCCCTTTTTAGGCAGCATCATCAACGTATCGCTTTGGGTACTTCTGATTGTGTTGGTTGTGGCGCAAATCGGACTGGAGATGACCTCGTTTATCGCGGTGCTCGGCTCTGCTGGCTTGGCTATTGGCCTGGCTCTGCAGGGGAGCCTCTCTAATTTTGCCGGGGGCGTGCTTATCCTCACTATTAAGCCTTTCAGGGTCGGCGACTTTATTGAGGCGCAGGGGCAAGCGGGAACGGTGCACCTGATCAACATCTTTAACACAGTGATCAAGACAGGGAATAACCAGGTAATTTATATGCCTAATGGCCCGTTAGCGTCGAGTGTGGTGGTCAATTACTCGGTGGAGCCTACGCGCCGGATGGAGCTGAAACTGGTCATCAGCCCGGACAATAATTTGGCTTCGGTGAAGCAGCTGCTGCAAGACCTTATCAAAGACGACCCGCGCATCCTCGAAGACCCCGCTCCGGTTATCGCCGTTACGGAGTTCACAGAATACTCTCTCACCATCAGTATGCGCCTATGGGCCAAGAAGGAAGAGTTCTGGCCGCTGAATTGGGAAATGAACGAGCGCGTGAAGATTGCCTTTGCCGAGCAGGGCATTAAAGCACCTGCTCCAATTCAGAAACGAGAAGTGGTGACAGTCGCCTGACACAATCGCTGAACCTTAACAAAACTGCCAGCGCCCCTCTATTCAGTGGGGCGCTGGCAGTTATATACTTTGCAGGCAATTGTCGAAAGTCGGCAAATCTTATCAATCAAACTTGATTGCCTTGACTGGTTTAACGCGCGATACCATGGCAGCGGGAACGAGGATAGCCAGCATGGTCATTATCAGCGTAATCACATTCAAGCCAATAATTATACCTGGGTTCCAGCTTATAGGCACCCGGTCCATATAATAGTTTTCCGGGTCAAGGGGTATGACTTTAAAATAGTGCTGTATCGCACAAAAACCCAGACCAATCACATTGCCCCAAATAAGGCCTTTGATGGTAAGGCGCAGGCCACGGAAATAAAACACCTGCCGGATCTGGGCATCGGTAGCCCCTACGGCTTTCAGGACACCAATCATGTTGATGCGCTCGATAATCATAATAAAGACCGTGGAAACCATGTTGAACGAGGCCACAAAAATGATGAGCACCAGAAAGATGATCACGTTTTTACGCAACAGCTTCAGCCAATCAAAAAGCTGGGCGTGCCGGTCTGTGATCTTTTCGAGTTGCAGGTCGTAGTTCATCTGCTCAAATACCTGGTCTGCGGCCCGGTCTATCTGGTCAAAGTCCTGCAGCACAATCTCAATGCCTCCCACCAAGGTGTCGGGCCAGTTGTTCAACTCGCGTATCAGCGCCATGTCCCCGATCACGAACACCTCGTCGAATTCCTCCAACCCCGTATTAAAAATACCCTTGACTTTGAGTTTGCGGGCACGGGGCGGATTTTGAATAAAGTAGAAAATCGCCTCATCGTCTACCTCCAGGGCAAGTTTACTGGCAACGCTTTGGCTGATGAGCACGTCCTTTGACGAGGCTGTATCGGAGTAACTGATCAACTCCCCGGCCTTCAGGTTCTGCTGCATGGCGCTCATGTCATAGTCGGGCCCCACCCCCTTCAGCACTACGCCCAACACCTCATCTTCGGTTTTGATGATGGCGGTTTTGCGGGCGAAAGGCTGTATTTTCTTGATGCCGGCAATAGAGTCGGTCACCCCAATGTTCATGCTGATCGGCGACCCCTCGTAAGAGTTGTTCGTATCGTATTTACTTATTTGCAGGTGCGAGCCGAACGAGAAGATCTTATGCCGGATCTCGTCGCGGAAGCCTTCCAGAATAGCAAATGAAACGATCATGATGGCGATGCCTGCCGCTATGCTGATTATTGCTATTTTTGTGACCGACGAGGTAAACGAGCCGGCCTGCACTTCTGAGATTTTATCGGATATGTATCTGGATATGTTCACTCGTTTCGATTTCTTACAGCCTTAAAGATAGGTACGAAATTTGACTTCTGCCTTATGACTATGACACAGCCCATGCTTCTACTGCTTACTTCTTTTTTACTTGCCTTAGGCAACTGCGCCCCTAAACAAGCGCCTGCTACGGCGAGCGCCACAACACCTACCGAACAGCAGGCTCCCGCTGTCGCTGCGCAAAAGGCTAAACCTCTGAAAACGGGGGCTGAGCAACTCAGCGCATACCTGCCTCAACTGCAAGGCAAGCGTGTGGGGCTGGTCGTTAACCAGACCTCTGTTGTGGGCCAAACGCATTTAGTAGACACCTTGTTGAGCCGGGGCGTAGACGTAGTCACAATCTTTGCGCCAGAGCACGGCTTCCGGGGGGAGGCCGATGCCGGGGCCTATGTAAAAGACGCCAGGGACATCCGTACGGGCCTGCCGATTGTGTCGCTATACGGGAAGAACAAAAAACCATCGGCGGAGCAACTGAAGAACCTGGATGTACTGGTGTTTGACATACAGGATGTGGGTGCCCGATTTTATACCTACATCAGCACCATGCATTATGTGATGGAGGCTGCCGCCGAAAACAACAAACCGGTGCTGGTGCTGGACCGCCCTAACCCCAACGGACATTACGTGGATGGACCGGTATTGGAGAAAGCTCACACGTCCTTCGTGGGGATGCACCCCATCCCGATTGTGCATGGCCTGACGGTTGGCGAGCTGGCGAATATGATTAACGGCGAGAGATGGCTCGAAGGGCAGCGAAGGGCTAACCTGACGGTGATTCCTGTTGCCGGTTACACCCACAATACAGCGTACATCCTCCCTGTGCAGCCATCCCCTAACTTGCCGAATGCACAAGCGATTACTTTATACCCCTCACTTTGTTTATTTGAAGGTACTAACGTTAGTGTCGGCCGCGGCACACCTGTCCCTTTCCAGATTATCGGGAGCCCTTATTACAAAGACAAAAGCTTTGACTTTACACCCGAGAGCACTGCCGGCGCTACGAACCCGCCTTATAAAGGCCAGGCCTGCTACGGCATGGATCTGACAGATCCTTCCAAAGCGCAGCCTTTTACACTAGCATACCTATTGGAGATGTACCAGAACTCTTCTCAGCAGGACAAGTTTTTTAACAACTTCTTTGAGAAACTGGCAGGCACCTCCAAGTTGCGCGAGCAGATTATCAGCGGCAAAACAGAAGCTGAGATCCGCGCCAGTTGGGAGCCTGAGTTATCGGCCTACAAAAAACTCCGACAGCAGTACTTGCTATACCCTGAAAAGAACTAGAGATGAAACGAGATTTACGCATTGTGTTTATGGGCACACCCGATTTTGCTGTGCCTACCCTGCAAACGCTTGTTGAGCACCAGTACAAGGTGGTGGCTGTTATCACGGCGCCAGATAAACCCGCAGGACGCGGACAGAGGCTTAGTCAGTCGCCAGTCAAGGAATACGCTGTTTCCCAAAACATACCGGTGCTGCAGCCTACCAACCTCAAATCGGAGGTGTTTCTGGCGGAGTTACGGTCATACGAAGCTAATCTGCAGATTGTAGTGGCGTTCCGGATGCTGCCGGAGGTGGTATGGGATATGCCTGAGCTTGGTTCCTTCAACATCCACGGGTCGTTGCTGCCACAGTACCGCGGGGCTGCACCAATCAATTGGGCCATCATTAACGGGGAGAAAGAAACCGGTGTCACATCCTTTTTCCTGAAACATGAGATCGATACCGGTGATTTGATCTTCCAGGAGCGGGTTCCAATTTTAGAGGAAGATGACTTTGGCTCGGTTTACGAAAAACTGAAGTATAAAGGCGCAGAACTGGCGCTTCGCACGGTACAAGCCATTGAGCGCGGGGAAGTGCAGCCGCAGCCGCAGGTAATCTCCGCAGAAACGAAGCACGCGCCTAAGATATTCAAAGACACCTGCGAGATCAACTGGAACCAGCCCGCCCGGCAGGTGCATAACTTTATACGTGGCCTCAGCCCATACCCCGCCGCCTGGACTCGCCTGAACGGCAAAACCTTCAAGATCTTTAAAACGCAGGTACTGGATAATACAGCCGATGATTCAGTGCCTGGCCAGGTCCATACCGACAACAAGACGTTCCTGAACGTGCAAACCGCTGCAGGTGCTTTGTCTCTGCTGGACCTGCAAATGGAAGGCAAAAAGCGGATGCCGGTGCAGGACCTGCTGCGAGGGTATAAATTCGAGGCTTAAGAGCCAGACAAGCTGCTTCTTTCCTATACCAGGATCATGGTTATTGAATCTTAAATCAGCTATATGTTGTGCACTGCCGCTGTTACGCAGCATATTCCACCATTTATCTTATCCGCAACCTTACATTTTAGCCCAAAAAGAGATGATAGCAATTGTAGTAGCCGCCGCCGAGAACAACGTGATTGGGAAAGACAATAACCTGATTTGGCATTTGCCAGCCGACCTGCGGCACTTCAAGCAGATGACCATGGGCCACCCTATTGTGATGGGCCGCAAAACTTATGAGTCAATTGGCAAGCCGCTGCCCGGTCGCACCACCGTTATCATCACCTCTCAGGAAGACTATAAAGCGGAAGGATGCATTATCACGTATTCGGTGCAGGAGGCGCTGGATGAGGCAAAAAAGCTGGATGAAGCTGTATACATCATTGGAGGGGCGGAGATTTACAAGCAGGCACTCCCGCTCACAGATACCGTCTACCTTACCAGGATACACCAAGCTTTCGAGGGCGACGTGTCCTTCCCTGCTTTAGATACTGCCGACTGGGTCACCGTATCAGCCGAGCATCATCAACCAGATGAAAAGAACCCTTATAGCTATAGTTTCCTGGAACTTCAGCGAAAATAGAAAGGCGACTTAAATACTGATATAACAGAAACGGGCAGCTAGTTATAGCTGCCCGTTTCTGTTATATCAGTATTTTATTAGTTACCGAAGGATGTATAGCTTGCCATACCCGTTCTTAAACGCTTTGTCTCCAAACGTGATGCGGTGCTTCAACTCCTCCTCTGTTTTGCTCATCACCACACGGTACAGGTATACGCCATTTGCCAGCTTATCCCCGTAAGTATCGGTACCGTCCCAGGCATAGGCTGTTTTGTTATGCCCAATGCGTAATGGCCCCAATTCCTCTTTCATGATCTCCTTCACCACCTTGCCCGTCACGGTCAGGATTTGGATTTTCATGTGTTCTGGTATGGTGCTGCCTGTCAGGGTAAAGATAAAGTTGGTTTTAGAGGAGAAGGGGTTTGGGAACGGATAAAAGTTCGTTACACTTGCCTCACTGATCACTTCAAAACCAATCCTATACGGCGATATTCCCGATGACTTCCCAACGGCATCCTTCGCCCGCACCTCCATGGTATACTTACCGTCTGCCAGCTTATTTGGCTTATACTCCAGCTTAAAGTCGTTTTGTGCCGTGGCAGCTTTATAAGTTACCTCGTGCGGGTTGTTCAGCAGCGTAATCTCCTGCTCTGCCCCCTCCGGTGTAAGCAAGATCAGCGACATGCCTGCCGGGTCCTGCAAGTACACGTGCCGGTTTTCATCTTTCACAGTCACGCTGATGACTGGGCTTGGTGAGATGAGGTCTCCGTCCATGATGTGCACGCCATCAAAGGCCACATCCATAATCGGGTGCAATTTGGATTTCACCCGGAAGCCAACTTCGTAAATATTGTTGAAATAATGCTGCTCTGGTTGTACCCGAGGGTTCACGTAGATGCTCAGTTTGTAATTGCCATCCAAGGCCTGGGTTGACATAGTATAGCTGAACGTCACGGTTTCGTTGGCCGCCACTGGCTTAATCTTAAACCGTGTAACTGCTGGCTGCATACCGTCACCCGAAACGTTTACCTCCACCACCACAGAATCGCGGTAGGCTACCTGCGAGATGTTCTGGAAAGCCATCGGTACCGTAATGCTTCCTGCATTCGCCTGCTGTGTCAGCAACTCACTGCTTACCTTTACCAAATCGGGACGTATAATCCCCTCAGGCACCTCTTCATAAAGCACATACCACTGTTTTAACTGGGGTGCTGTGCGAGCCGTAGAATCAGACAGGAAAGCCGACAGCTTCAACTGGGGGTATAATTTCGCGTCTATACTAGCGATATCATGCGCCTTTTCCTTAACATCCGTCACCAGCACTGTTTCATTCCCTGCGGTATCTATACCCAATACGCTTAACTTATACCTGTCATCTCCGCCTTTGTGGGCTGCAATCTGATGATGTAGGCTACCCCATTTTTGGGCTGGCCCTATCGTAGTAGAAGTAAGCGTTCCGCTGGTGCCTGCAGAATGCAAGGTGGCATCGAGGGAAATTGACTGAGACAAGACGGGTGTAGAACTGGCTGTATTGGCTGTCAACTCCTGCGCCGTACCGGGCTCAGCGCCTTTTTGCCCGACAATCGCAAAAGGGGATCCTGTCACCAACTGGTCTATCAAGCTAGATCCTATGCTTTTAAAAGCGGCTTTCACATCGGTTGCGTATGTACTGAAGGGCACTTTGTTGATGCTGATGCCCAAGACATACTGGCCTTGAGGTACAGCAGCCAGAAAATTTTTCAAGTTTGCCACTCCTGCAGGCTTTGACAAGTCCCCGGTATCATAAAGGTATGGCACTTCTACCCAAGTAGAGCAAAAGTTGAAACCAGGTACCGAGGTAACGGGCTTTAAGGTATGTTTATCAATCACGATAAAGAAAAACCGAGGCACAGCTGAGCCGCTCGGGTTGCCACAGGCGCTATTCATCTCAGCCACACCATCTATAAAAATCCCGAAAGGAGATTCAGCATACCGGATATCACCACCTGCTGTATTGATTCGGACAGATCTTCGCGTAGGTGTAAACTTCCACTCCCTGCTCTGCTCCGACACGGCCTCTAAGCCAGTGGCGTGAACGCTTTTGAACTGCCCCACATGGCTTTGCGACCATCCCCCCTTTACGCTGGCGATATGCCGGAAAGAGTTAGTGATCCAGACAGTGTCTTCTTCAGCCGCATATTTAGTGAAGCGCGCGCGCCAATAATACACAGTGCTGTCTCTGGCGGCAGGTGGCAAAGTCACCTCCCAAAGGGGCACACCGGTATTGGCGATTGTGTGCGTCATCCGCAGGGGGCTATTGAAAGCCTGGGTGGTGTCTAATTCATAATAGAATCCCTGGTCATCAATCAGGTTGCTTGCCTGCACTGCAAGCTTCACATTACTTGTACCCACAATGCTGTAATTAGCGGGGTAAATGGCTGTGATGCTGCTGACCGGGAAGTAATGCTGGTACTGCGCGGTATTATTGGTTTCGCTGAGCTCAGCTACTGTATTCGGACTATCCAACGTGATTTCAAACTTGTTCATGCCAGCAGCTTGCACATTTTTATTTGAAAACTTCAGCAGCACTCTTCTGCCTTTGATAATTGGCCCGATCAGTAGACTGTCATGCAGCAGGACAGTGTTATCAGCCAAAGTCCTTTTTACAGAGACGTAAACGGGGTCTGTTATCGCCTTGCCTAAATTCTCTACCTCAAAAGCCACTGCAAAGCTATCCGCAGATGCTGTTACGATTTCGCTGTTCAAGCTCAGCACGTCAAAGCCGCCTTCCTTAATGGCATAGTCAGGCTTGCTTGGATTGTATAGTTTTAAGGCCGGGTCCCCTTGTAGTGTCATCTCTAAAACCATTGCCACAGCCAAGTCATTTGAGATTGCCTGCATCACCCGCTTGATAGTTTCCTTTTGAACTTCTCCTATAGAACTTCCATAAAACTGAGGGTCTCTGAAAGCAGCTTGATAAAAATAAGTAGAGTATACATTAAGGTAATTAGGATAGCCTGCGTCTACGTGGGCTATTAACCCCACTGCACCTTTGTCGGGCGTGTTCAGCCAGTCTTCCCCAAAAGACACATAGTTCGGGATAAACGCATTGCCCACGTTACAGCCGTTCATCAGCATCAGCGGGTATTTACCTTTGTTATTGTAGTTGTTCACTGCACTGGAGGCATACCCAATATCCAAGTCTGTGGTGCCCGGTGAACTGTGCCCAAAGAACGTCAGCAGGGAAAGTCCCTTATTCAACTGCTCTGACACATTAACCGCTTCCACAGTCTCGCTCACATTTTGCCGGTAACGTTCAATTACATTGGCGCCAAGCAGTGGACCTTCCGCTATGCTGGTATAAGCAGTTAAGTAATTGGTAATTTGGCTGATCTCAGAAGCTGTTTTTCCTCCTCCTAACTGCAAAATGTTCTTTCTCCAAGGCTCACCCTCCTTAACAGCTTCATACTCCTTTACCTTGTTTAGGTAAGCCATGATGGCCTCTGGGCTGGTAGCCGCCAATCGACCAATAGGCATGACAGGGGTATATGACCCCTGCTGGAAATCGGCAGAGAACAAGAGGTCTGAGGCAGGCACGACGCCGGTAGGCACCAAATCCAACTCGCTTACT
The DNA here is from genome assembly GCF_054482735.1 of Pontibacter sp. CAU 1760. NCBI lineage: Bacteria > Pseudomonadati > Bacteroidota > Cytophagia > Cytophagales > Hymenobacteraceae > Pontibacter > Pontibacter sp. CAU 1760. The sequence continues at coordinate 65,622 of NZ_JBTLRL010000003.1, read as the reverse complement.
TTAGGGTGTCTCGCTCCTACCTGGTAGTAGCTAAACTTTCCGGGGTAATATGTGGAGAAATACTCTTGGTCTGCGTACTTCACCCCTTTGCCTAGTATAAACAGTTGGGACGGCCGTTTGGAAGTGCCCATGTAATGCACCATCCGACGTATGGCGTTCGCAGAGAACTCCCCATAATGAAACTGATTCACGATCTGGTTCATCTCAACTAAAAGCGTGTCATACCCCCCACCAGCCGCAGAGGCCCTATAAGCCGCATAAGCATGAGGGGCGGTCGCCTGGCTTCCCGAAGCAGGCTTCATCAACTTCTTATTTGTAAGAATAAGGTAATTATGTTTATTAGGGTCTAGTGGCCTGAAGGTTAATGCCCGCCTCGTTTTCCCAATCGGCTTAAAGGGTTTAACCCCATCAGTAATTACTAATTTGCGGGTAGTACCGTTAGCTCCTACTACAAAGCCTTTCGTGGTTCCATTAACATGGCCTGCTATCCTGGTTACATTATAAGTATCCGTTATGTCATAGGCTATTGCTGTTGATGGCGTATTGGCTAGATTAAAAAATGGGGTAGCGCTTCTGGTAGAGTCCGTATACAAAAGCATTGACGACCCAGTGAAGACTGGTTTCTGAGGATAGGTAAATATGCCATAAGCAAAGCTAATCGCATTACCTCGTGTAGACGTGGCAACTGGAAACACCTGAATGGTGAACCGCCCTGTTGAACTAACATCGGTAAACTCCACTGCCTGTCGGTCTTTCGCCCACGCAAATTCGTCATATTCAAAATAATTGAGTTTGCGTGTTCCGGTCGGCGCAATCACATTCACATCAAATCTATGGAACTCAGGGAACGCCCCAACAGTGGCATATTCAATAACTGGTTTCGGTCCACTGGGCTCAACGTTCACTATGCCCGCAATTTCATATGATCTGGGGTTTATAGAAAAATGGGAGAAATAACCTTCTCCCTCGTCAAGCCAGGGTTGGCGGCTAGATGAATACAATTTCCCGTAGTTAAACCGATCTGCCCTAACTGAAATAGCCTTTTGCAAATGGTAGGGTTCCGGAGTGAGGCCTGTAAGAGCAGGGTTTAACTCGCGCATGCGCTTGCCCCCTCCAGGGTTTATAGTCAGAAAGTAAGCGGCCGTATCAGTGTATAAGCTGTGAAACTGATGAACCTGGTGCGCTGGATTTTTGTACAACTCCCTATCTAAAGCACCATCGTTTCGCTCGCCGTAGAACTCTACATAATCCTGCGCATCGAGCCTGCCATCCGCTTCGCCAGCCACGTATATCGAAACTTCCTTACCCCTGCGAAAGAGTTGCAAGTGTTGCGGGTTTACACTTCTCAAGCCAAGGCTATCCAGGAAGCCATAGCTTAGCCGGTGCAGTCCGGTGTTAACGACGCTTAGTTTATGATAAGATTTGGAATAATCTATCCACTCATTCCCATATACCTGCTGCGCCTGTACAGACCTAACCACAAAGGCTGAGGACAATAGGAACAGTAAAAACAGTAAGGATCGCTTCATCATTAAATAAGGTATAGACAAGGGCTTTTTTGAAGCTCTATTTATCGAAAGTATAAGCGAAGGACACAATAACGGATGAGGTGTTGGCCCCTCCCACAGAGTTACGCTCGCTGTTATTTACGCGTGACAGTGCCAAATCCAAGGTGATATCCCCGGTTCGGACCCCGATTCCGAAGTTTGGCTGGAGCCGTTTGGTGGTGCCTCCGTCGAAATTCCTTGTCTCCTGGTAGTTGTTGATTCCGCCTCGCACATAAGCTGTGTTAGCATAAGCCAGTTCTACGCCCACATGCGGGTCTACCGACACTACATCAGACTTGAGCCATACATTGCGTTTTCCATCGAAAGTAAAGTCCAGGTCAGCGGCTAGCAGGGCGGACAGCTTATCACTGAATTGGAAGGCCTTGCCTATACCCAGCACCAGCCGAGGCAGCGTCAGTTCAGCGGTGCTCTCGGGTAAATCGTTGCCTGTTTGCAGGTAGGCTGCTTCTAACTCTTCTACATTGTGCGTCCAGGCGGTAAAGGTGGTGGTGATATCTTTGGCCATCAGGCCGAACTGCCAGTTGCCGCGTTGCAATTGCGCGCCGGCATCTATCCCAAACCCGTAGGCGTTTGCAAACTCGCCCACATTACGGTAAATTATTTTGGCACTGGCACCCAGCATCAGGCCTGGCACAAGGTTGCTCCTGCGTGCATAAGACAGCAACATGGCATAATCAGCCACCGAAAAAAACCGAATACTGTCATACTGGATGTAGCCGTATTCGTTTTGCAGCCGCCGCGTGTCGGCAATGTCATCAACACCCAGGCGAATAACCGAGATGGCCAAAGCACTGTTGGTATCGAGTGGCATGGCAAAGCTGGCAAAATCATTTTTAGCGATGCCCGCAAACAACTCAGAGTGCATCAGGCTCACATTATACTTCCTGGAAAGGCGCAGGAGGCCAGCTGGGTTCCAGTAACCTGCCGTAGCGTCGTCGGCAATGGCGGCTTGCACATTGCCCATACCCAAGGCACGCCCCCCTACCCCAATATTCAGAAACTCATTGCTGTACTTGGGCGTGGATACCTGCGCCATTCCCGACGACCAGGCGAAGAGCAACGATAATACCCACAAGCAGTGAAGGGTAGACTTGGTCATATATTGTGTAGCGCTAAACTCAATTCAAAAAAATTATTTGGTACAAATTGCTTTCCTGCAAACGTGCGAAAGCACGCGTTAATTCCCCCTGCAACACGCCATAACCAGTTTTAGTTGAAAGTCAGCCTTAAAAATCTTGCATCAAAAATACTGATTAATCAAGAGATCCCTACCAACCTGTGAACCAATAAAATAATCTGCCGTAAATTATTTTATACAGTACCTTGCGTTACATAGTACCTTATCATATATTTGCCTCAACATTATAACCGAATCATCATGAAAGTAGAAAACACACAAGTGCAGATGAGGAAGGGTATCCTCGAATTCTGCATCCTGGAGATTATCTCTCGTGGTGAAGTTTATGCGTCGGATATGTTGGAAGAGCTGACAGCGGCCAAGATGATCGTTGTGGAAGGAACTCTCTACCCTTTGCTCACCCGACTGAAAAACGCGTCGCTTCTCGACTACAATTGGGTAGAGTCCACCTCCGGGCCACCACGCAAATACTACACCCTTACCGAGGCCGGGCGCGAGTTCTTGGAACAGCTTCGCCAAACCTGGACCGACTTAGTAGCCTCGACCGAATACATTATTCTAAACAAGAAAGCTCAGCAATCATGAAAAAGAACATAAGCATCAACTTGCAAGGCATCATCTTCCATATTGAGGAAGATGGCTACGAGCAGCTCAGCAACTACCTTGCTTCCATCAGAAACTATTTTTCTAACTATGAAGGCCACGAGGAGATTGTAGAGGATATTGAGGCGCGTATTGCTGAGATTTTCTCTGCCAAGCTCTCCCCGGGCAAACAGGTAATCTCACAGCTGGACGTGGCAGACCTGATCGCCCGGATGGGCAGCGTGTCTGACTTCGCGGTACTGGACCCGATAATGGAGGAGGACGCGCCACACGCACAGCCAAACCCTGAGGCGCACGACACAAACAGTGGCTACACCAGCACCGGCCCCAAAAGGCTGTTCCGCGACGTGAACCGCAAAGTCATCGCTGGGGTTTCGGCGGGCTTGGCCAACTACCTCAACGTTGACCCGCTTTGGATCAGGCTCTTCTTCGTGCTTTTTGTACTGTTGGGCATTCTCTCAGCGGGCATATCGGCAGCCATGGGCGTTATCCTATATGTAGCGCTGTGGATTGCGATGCCTGAGAACACGCTATTACCGGAAACATCGGCCAAAAAGCTATTCCGTGACCCGGACGATAAACGGCTGGCAGGTGTGGCCAGTGGCATAGCCAAGTATTTTGGCGTCGATGTATCGGTGGTGCGCATCCTGTTTATCGTCTCTATTTTCCTGGGGGGTTTTGGGATCATCACCTATATCGTGCTTTGGGTGGCAACACCCGAAGCCGTTACCCTGACCGAGCGCATGCAGATGCAGGGAGACCCGGTAACGCTGGCGGGCATCGAGAAAACGCTGAAAGACAACCTGAACATGAAAGACAGCAACGGCGAGGAAACGCCGCTTGCCAAAATCATACTGCTCCCCATCCGGCTTATATCGCAGCTTTTTGGCTGGCTCGGCACTGCGCTCGGCCCAATCTTGGCTTTCCTGATCACATTGATCCGCGTTGGGGCTGGTGTTATTCTGCTGGTCGTGTCTATTGGCCTTACGCTTGCCCTTTTCTCCACGCTTTTTGTAGCCCTTGGCATTGTTGAAGAGTCGCAGTATTTCGTCATCGGTAATCTTCCGGCCTCCGTACTGCTCGGGGGCTTTCCCAGGCTCGGACTGGTGGCAGGTTTTTTTGTAGGTCTTATCCCGCTGCTTTTCCTGACAGTGTTGGCGGCCAGCCTTTTAGCGAAACGCTTCTTTATGCGGCCCATTGTAGGCTGGTCGCTATTTGGGGTATGGCTGGTAAGCGTGTTCACGATGGGCACTATCATTGCCATGCACAGCACGAACTTCCGCCGCTCTGGCGAGGTGATCACCTCCAAGTCCTTCCCGACAACTGGCTTTGGCACCCTTACGCTGGATGCTTACGACACCACCTCTGACTTCAACCATATTAATGTGGATGTGCGTGCGCATAACAGCAGCAACGTGGAGGTGATACAGCGCGCGGCGGCAAAGGGCAGAACGGAAGAGGAAGCCCAGGAAAACGCCCGTATGATTACTTACCGCGTCGTGCACAAAGACTCCACCTTGCGCCTCGACAACAGCTTCGAGTTTAAAAAAGGCGCCCGATACCGCGACCAGGAGCTAAACATTACCCTGATGTTGCCACAAAACAAGCCGTTGCGCCTGACCCGCGAGTTTGTATACATGCTGCCTAGCGCTACCTTTACCCAAGACTATGGAACCGACAAGATTGTGCGCAACACCTGGCAGGTGAGTGGCGACCAACTAGAGTGCCTTACCTGCGCTGCCGACACACTAGGCACCGACGAGAACCGCAATGATTTTAGCCTAACCTCAGATGGCCAGACTTTGCGCGGCAGTGTGTTGCTGGACGAGGAAGAATACAGCAGTAACGTGCAGGTGTTTGACATGCGTGATTTTGACCGCGTAACCGTGAGCGGACCCTACTTTGTGCAACTGAAACAGGGCAATGACTATGCCGTGCAGGTACGCGCCGCTAACAAAGACTTGAAAATGCTGCAGGTTGAAAAGCAGGGCCGTGAGTTAATGTTGAGTTATAAAGAAAGGAGCATCAACATTTTTGAGGACCACGCCCCTGTCCTGATCCAGATTACGGCACCAGATTTCAAGCATATCGACCTGAGTGGCGCCATTAGGGCAGATATTGGGAGTATCACAACAGACGAACTGCGCCTGACTTTTTCAGGAGCCATCAAATCTGCCGCTGACCTTAAAGTGCGCAACCTCAAAGTAGACATCTCCGGGGCCTGCAAGAGCAACTTTACCGGCAGCGCTGAGAACTTTGAGCTGGACGTGACCGGAGCCGGATTGATTGATGCGGAGGACTTAAAAGCTACAACCGTGAAAGTAGACGCGACTGGAGCCAGCAAAGCCGATGTATATGCTACCACTACTTTGCGTGCTGAGGCATCGGGTGCCAGCCGCATCACGTACCGGGGCAACCCTGCCAATACCACCATCGACAGCAACGGACCGAGCTCAGTAAAGCGGCGTTAAATTTATACCCCATACATATAAAAAAGGTGGCACACCGATCTGTGTCAGCAGCGCCACCTTTCATATGCCATTCGTACAAAATAAAATTATTGAAAAGCTTCAGCAGCTTCCTCAGAAATTTATCATCCGGCGATAAGTAATATTTGTGAGGCACTGCGCGTTTACAGAGTACTAATGTTTGTTTAGTTGTTTGATTATCCTTGACGAAGCCCCATCGTTTTTCCTTTTTCTAACAGGAATGCGAAGGCTTCGTCAAATTCATTTCGCACCTTCCCCTCCAGTATCGCCTCCGTCAGGATCTCCTTCAGTTCGCCAACCGTTTTAGATGGCTTCAGGTCAAACGTATTCATGATAACCTCCCCGGTGATAACAGGCTGAAAATTGCGTAGCTTGTCGCTCTCCTCTACCTCTATTAACCGCTTCTCCACTTTATCGAAGTTTTGGAGATAACGCTTCACTTTGTTATCGTTTTTAGACGTGATATCGGCCCGGCACAGCATCATGAGCGCCTCCACATCGTCACCGGCCTCAAACAGCAACCGGCGTATAGCCGAATCCGTGACAGTTTCTTTCACCAAAGCAATCGGCCGAAGGTGCAGGCGTACCAGCTTCTGTACAAACTTCATGTGCTCGTTCAGGGGCAGTTTTAAGTTGGTGAATAGCTTCGGCACCATGCGTGCGCCACGGTCTTCGTGCCCATGAAACGTCCAGCCTACCTTCGGGGAGTAGCGCTTGGTATCAGGTTTGGCAATGTCGTGCATGATGGCCGCCCAGCGCAACCACAGGTCATTTGAAACCTCGGCCACATTGTCCAGCACTTGCAGGGTATGGTAGAAATTGTCTTTGTGGGCATTCCCGTTGATGGTCTCAACACCATGCAGCTCTGTCATTTTCGGGAAGATGAGTTGTAGCAAGCCCGACACAAACAGCAGTTTGAAGCCATAGGACGGCACCGGCGAGAGGATGATTTTATTCAACTCATCGGTAATGCGCTCCTGCGACACGATTTTGATGCGCTCTTTATTATCCGCGATGGCATCAAAGGTATCCGGGTCGATGTCGAAGCCCAGCTGCGAGGCAAACCGGATGGCACGCATCATGCGCAGCGGATCGTCGGAGAAAGTTATACCCGGCGCAAGCGGCGTACGGATGATTTTACGCTTCATGTCGCGGAGGCCACCGAACTCGTCAATCAGCGCGCCGTAGTTTTCCATGTTCAGGCTGATGCCCAAAGCGTTTATGGTGAAATCCCGCCGTTTCAGGTCATCGTCCAATGTGCCCAACTCCACTTCCGGCTTGCGCGAATGTTCCCGGTACGACTCCTTGCGGGCACCTACAAACTCCACTTCCCACTCGTCGGCGCGCAGCATGGCTGTCCCGAAATTCTTGAAGACAGATACCTTTGGCCTGTGAGGCAGCTTTTGCGCCACTTTGGTTGCCAAAGCAATGCCGTCGCCCACACACACAATGTCTATATCTTTTGATGGTCTTTTCAACACCAAATCCCGAACAAAGCCGCCAATCACATAGGCATCGGTGTTCAGTTCCGCAGCTGCATCGGCAACAACTTTAAAGATCGGGTGTTCGGGTAGTTCTGCTCTCTCCATCGCTTAAAAATAAAAACCTCAGTCCGCGTTGGCGCAGCCTGAGGTGCAAAATTAAGGTAATACCTTTTCAATTACGAATTAAGGGTTCTTAATTCCAAGTTTATATGCTCCCATGCCTCTTCCCAGCCATTTAGTCTGCGCCAGGACAAGACAGAGGCTTTATTTAAAAACAGATAAAAACCACCTGCTAATCACGCAGTACCTCCTGGCTGCCATCCGGGTTAATGCGGACAATGCGGGATGGCCGTGCTTCCATCTGGTCGTTCTGCCGCCAGGGCACAATGTAATCAACCCGTTGCCGGATTTCGTTGGAGACATCGCCATATGTTTTCGGGGAGGGCTCACCGCTAATATTGGCCGACGTAGATACAATTGGCCTGCTGATTTGCCGAATCAGGCGGTGGCAAAACTCATCTTTTACAATCCGGATGGCCACCGTACCGTCTTTTGCCAATACCTCATCGGGCAGGTTGCGTGGGTTAGAGAAAACATAGGTAGTAGGCCGCTCTTGCTGCTCCACCACCTCCTCAAAATCGGCAGGAATCTCCTGAACGTAGTGCCGCAACATCTCCTTATCGGCTACCAGCAAAATCATGGCTTTGGAGGCATCCCTTTCCTTCAGTTCCACAATCTTTTTCACGGCTGCCACGTTCCCGGCATCACAACCAATTCCCCATACCGTGTCAGTGGGGTATAAAATCACATTTCCCAGCAACAGCTCCTCTTCGGCAGCCTGCACCGCTTTTATCAACTGTTTCATCTTGATTGTTCTATCATGGTTTGATGGCTAAATGGTTGTTTCTGTTATATTCAACTAGAAGCTATTTCAAAAATACCTTCGCATGCTTTTCCTGCAGGCTAGCAGGACGAAGGCCAGGTCGCTTGCAGCTTTATACGCATCCCTGCCCAAGGTGCTCCTGAAATTGAAGAGCCAGACGAAGAAGCGCTTCCACTTTCCACCTTTTGCGGTAGCGCCTGAGCGATCTACCGCCCTATATCTTTTTCTTTACCCTGTTTTTGCGGTGCGGGGCAGTTGCTCTATGAAACCTTGCCTGCCCCGTGATAGTAGGCCGAGGCGGCTGAGACAGCTAAAACAAGACTTGTAACGTTGAGTGGCTGCCATGCGCTTGGCGCCCTTGCCGCGCGTAGTCGTTCCCACAGCAGCGCCCCCGTTTAGTCCATGCAGCAAGGGACGTCAATAAAGCACGCGCTTAAGTCCACACCGCCTTGCTCCATCAGGTCCTTTGCTTTCCCACTGCTCCTTTATTGGCTCCATACAAGCGTCACAAAAAAGCTCAAGCGCTGATTTGAGATCGCTTCTAATGATTTACCAATTCAACCAAACACTCACTTTATCTCCTGCGTCAGTTCAATCAACACCCCATTGGCACTTTTGGGATGCACAAAACAAACCAATTTATTATCAGCCCCTTTTTTGGGTATCTCGTTTAGTAAAGTAAAGCCCTCTTTCTTCAGCCGCTCCATCTCACTTAAAATATCGTCCACTTCAAAGGCAATGTGGTGAAGGCCTTCGCCGCGCTTGGCAATAAACTTTGTGATGGCGCTATCTTCGCTGGTGCCTTCCAGAAGCTCTATTTTGGTATCGCCTACCTTAAAAAACGATGTGTTAACATTTTCTGACGAAACAAATTCCGCCTTGTAAGGTTCTACACCCAACAGTTTATGGTATAAAGCATTCGCATCGCTAAAATCTTTCACGGCGATCCCTATATGTTCTACCTTTCGCATTTTCTATTTGTAATTAGTCTAAGTAACCTTTTTTTATTAATTTTGCGGCAGAGTCAAAACTAATAATTTCTTTCAACTGTTTATAAAACAGATCATAAATAGATAATATCAGTGATATGCTAACACTTCCTATATATTTGGATAACAATGCCACTACGCCACTCGATCCGCGTGTGCTGGAGGCCATGTTGCCATACATGACAAACATGTTCGGTAACGCCGCTTCACGCAACCACGCATTTGGCTGGCAGGCTGAAGAAGCCGTTGATTATGCCCGCGAGCAAATCGCATCGCTTATCAACTGTTCTCCAAAGGAAATCATTTTTACTTCTGGTGCCACAGAGTCCGACAACCTTGCCATTAAAGGTGTGTTTGAGATGTACGCATCAAAAGGTAACCATATTATTACGGTTACCACAGAGCACAAAGCTGTTCTGGACACTTGTAAGCACCTCGAGAAGATTGGTGGCAGAGTAACTTACCTGAAGGTAAACGAGAAAGGCCTGATCGACCTGCAGGAGCTTGAAGCTGCTATCACAGACAAAACCATCTTGATCTCTGTGATGTATGCCAATAACGAGATTGGCGTTATTCAGCCGATCCGTGAAATTTCTGCCATTGCTAAAAAGCACGGTGTCCTGTTCTTTACAGATGCGACGCAGGCAGTAGGTAAAATTCCGGTGGATGTGATTGCCGACGGCATTGACCTGATGGCTTTCTCGGCCCACAAAATGTACGGCCCGAAAGGCGTTGGCGCACTTTATGTTCGTCGCAAGAACCCACGGGTTAAAGTAACCTCCCAGATGGACGGTGGTGGACACGAGCGCGGCATGCGTTCGGGCACACTGAACGTACCTGGTATTGTAGGTTTAGGCAAGGCTGCCGAAATAGCGAAGCAGGACATGGAAGCTGATACCAAGCGTATCGCCGCCATGCGCGACAGACTGGAGCACGAGCTTACCAAGATTGAGGAGTCTTATGTGAACGGTTCTACAGAGCACCGTTTGCCGCACGTATCCAACATCTCGTTTACTTATGTAGAGGGTGAAGGCCTGATGATGGGCGTGAAAGATTTGGCCGTTTCTTCTGGTTCTGCTTGTACTTCTGCTTCTTTGGAGCCATCTTATGTACTGAAGGCCCTTGGCCTGAGCGATGACCTGGCACATTCTTCCTTGCGTTTCGGCTTAAGCCGTTTCACTACGGACGAGGAAATTGACTACGCCATTGATCATGTGAAAGAGGCGGTTGCCAAGCTTCGTGAACTATCTCCGCTGTGGGAAATGTTCAAAGAAGGCATTGACCTAAACTCTATTGAGTGGTCTGAGCATTAAGACCAAAATTAAAATCAGAGGTTGAGCATTAGAGATACTGTGTTTAGGTATACTAGTATTAACTTATGACTTTGATTTCTAATTCATAATTTTAATTCGTAATTAAATATAGCTATGGCTTATTCAGATAAAGTAATCGATCATTATAGCAACCCACGTAACGTAGGTACGCTTGATAAATCAAAAGCAAGTGTTGGTACTGGCCTTGTGGGCGCCCCTGAGTGCGGCGACGTAATGCGCCTTCAGATTGAGGTAGACGAGAACCAAATCATCACAGACGCAAAGTTCAAGACGTTTGGATGTGGTTCTGCCATCGCTTCTTCATCCCTGGCCACCGAGTGGCTGAAAGGAAAGTCTGTTGACGAAGCGCTTGCTATCGACAACATGGCGATTGTAGAAGAACTGGCTTTGCCTCCGGTTAAAATTCACTGTTCTGTACTGGCGGAGGATGCAATCAAATCTGCTATCAACGACTATAGAGTGAAGAATGGTCTGCCAGCCCTGGAAATGGCTAAGTCGCACCACTAAGACCAAGACTCGATGGAGTCACAAAATACCGATGTGCATGTGAAATGTGCACGTATTCAAAAGCAGATTGAAGACCACTTAGGATTAAGCGGAAACAGTCTGCTTTTTGAATTCAGGCTCATCAACAACAAAGAGCGCCTCGACCTGATCACGGTAAACCCACGCCACCACCAGTCTTTCCTGCTCCATTCAGAGTCGGGATATGACCGGGTGGATGCTCTGCAGAAGATGCTGGTTTACGTGCAGAACTACCGTGACCAGGAGAGTTCTTATACCGTGCAATGGATATCACGCGATAACAAGGAGTTAAACACTTCTTATTTCCGGGCACGTAATATGTATGAGGCGCTTGATAAATTATACTATGGCCGAGACATGAACACTATCACTGTTTTCAGTGTGGTGCTTAACCCTGTCTCCTAAAATTATAGATGTTATGATCACAGTTTCAGATAAAGCAAAAGAGAAGGTCATCAAGCTGAAGCAGGATGCTCAGTTGGATGACACATACCGCTTGCGCGCTTCTGTAGCGGGTGGTGGTTGCTCTGGCCTTTCTTACAACCTTGATTTTGACGATGAGGTAAAGCCCATGGATCAGGAGTTTGAAGACAAGGGTGTGAAAGTAGTAGTAGACATGAAAAGCTTTTTATACCTGGCAGGCACCGAGCTTGATTTCTCTGACGGCCTGAACGGCAAAGGTTTTTATTTCAACAACCCAAACGCTACCCGTACTTGCGGCTGCGGCGACAGCTTCTCGGTGTAACGCATACAAATCATAAAAACAAAACAGGCCCTGCTTCTAAAGCAGGGCCTGTTTTGTTTTTATGCCTCCCCTATTGCTTCAGGAACCGAAAGTTATGCCTTGTACCTTTCTCATCCGAAAGGACTAATATATAAGTTCCGTTACGCAGGCTCTGCACATCTAATTGCTGTCTGCGCTTTGCCGGGTTAAGCGGCCTCTCAATCAACTTCTTCCCGACTGCATCCAATATTACTGCCGAGTATAAACCATTAACTCCCAATTGCTCGAGCTCAAGGAAATCTGATACAATGGTAGGGTAAGCCTTGTAAGCCAGCTTACTTTGCTGCCGCATTACTGCAACTGTCTTTGAGTATTTGTAGGTCCCATCTTCGTCTACCTGCTTTAACCTGTAATAAGATGCGCCATCCATAGGGCTTTCATCGGTAAAACTGTAGATACTTTCTTTAGAAGTGGTACCCTGCCCCTTTACCTTTGCAAGCACCTCAAAGTCCTTTGCATCAAGGCTCCGCTCTACAACGAAATGGTCATTCAAGTACTCAGAGGCTGTTGCCCAATGCAAGGTTACGGCACTGCCTTGGCTGTGCGCTGTAAACCGGGTCAACTCAACTGGGAGCACCACCACAGGCTTATCCTCCACAGTCCATGATATAGTAAAGTCGTCGATGGCCAGGGCATGGTCCACCTCCAGTTCATCTAGGTCTTTCCAGCGCAGCATCAGGAATTCCCCGTCCCGCAATTCAACGTTCAACATCGCTGCCATCAACTTTCGGTTGCTGGCAGCATTCCCGTCCAGGGCTTTGCCTTCCTTGAAGTAGTGAGGGCTTTTGAAATTCAGTTCAGGGTATGGAACCCACCCATTGTCCGACTTTGGAGACAGCTTAAAGGAAGTAGGGTCAGCGCTAACAGCATAGTAAAAGTCGATTTTATGCTCTCCAGCTGTTTTGTTTGAGATGCGCCACTGTTCGCCATAAAAGCTAACGTTCACGAAGTGTACCGTGCCGCCTGTATTGTTGTGCAATAGCAAGCCCCAGGCAAACTCGCCAGCATTCAGGGAGCTTTGCGAACCCAATGCCCTTTCGGTAGAACCTGTGGCGCCATAACTGTAAAGATTGCCTGCCACCTGGTTGCCTGGGTTAATGGCAAGGGTGTTGGTCTGCTTCGTCCGTTGCACGTACCAGCCATCTATGTAACTAGTGCCGTTTTCCCAAATATCGTCTTTCAAGGCAGGAAGTGTATCAAAGTTCTGACTGTACTGGGTAGTACCTTTCTCCATCAACACTTGTGCTGTGACGTCAGAAACTTTAAAATTAAAGTACAGTAAGCATGCCAGGATGATGCCGTATCCATAGCCAGTAAAAGGTGTATTCATTCCTAAGCCTGTGAGATATTTATAATATTTTACTGATATTAACTGTGATTATTCAGCATATATCAGGCTCACAACCTGGCTTACTCACCAATAGTTCAAATGTTTATTATAATAATTTAAAATAAAACTGGTAAAGCCTAAAAGCATAAGGCCTGCCCCGAATAAATCAGGGCAGGCCTCAAAAAGGATATTCAAAAAAATAATCAGTGCAATTTTTAGTAGGCTCTGGCTAGTTTATTTTCCATAAAATTCATAAAAGCTCTGTTCACCACGCCTATACCTCCTGGGGTTGGGTAATTGCCTGTAAAGTACCAGTCGCCTTTGTGGTTCGGACAAGCGATGTGCAGGTCCTCAATGCGTTGGTAGATCACCTCTACTTCTGCGTTTACGTCCGGGGCCTTTACGATATGGGCTACTTTCTCCGAAATTTCATCGGCTGTAAACAGGTCATACAACTCCTGCACATAGTTCGCCTCTCTGAAGGCCGGAGTACCCTGTAAGGCCACGCATTTTTCATACACCTCCTCAGCCTTGTAATAGAGCCCACGGTCGTTAAGTAAGCCCAGCAACGCTCGGAAAGCCACAAACTCCTTCATGCGCGACATGTCGATGCCGTAGCAGTCAGGGTATCGAATCTGTGGGGCGCACGAAACGATGATGATCTTCTTCGGCTCCAGTTTATCCAGCATTTTAATGATGCTCTTCTCCAAGGTGGTTCCCCGCACTATAGAGTCGTCCAGCACTACCAACGTATCCACGCCCTTTTTCACTACCTCGTATGTGGTATCATACACGTGTGTCACCAAGTCATCGCGGCTATCGTTATCAGTGATAAACGTGCGTAGCTTCACATCTTTGATAACCAGCTTTTCGGCACGCGGCTTAAACTGCAGGATATCATCTAACTGCTCTTCCGTCAAGTCCTGGTTCAGGATAGCCTTTTTGCGGTATTCGCGCAGGTGACTCTCAATTCCCTTCATCATACCCAGCCAAGAGGTTTCAGCTGTGTTTGGGATGTAAGAAAACACCGTGTTCTTCAGGTCGTAGTTGATCGCCTCCAAAATCTGCGGGCACAGGAGTTTGCCCATGTTCTTGCGCTCATTGTAAATCTCGGGGTCGTTGCCTCTCGAAAAATAGATGCGCTCAAAGCTGCAGGAAAGTTTTTCGCGGGGCTGTACGACCTCTGTGTGCTGCGGGTTGCCTGCCTTGTCTACAATCAGGGCATGGCCTGGGGCAATTTCCTGGATTTCGCTGTACTCTATGTCAAATGCGGTTTTAATAGCAGGCTTTTCAGACGCCACCACCACAATCTCATCATCATAATAGTAATAGGCTGGGCGGATACCGTTCGGGTCGCGGAGCACGAAGGAGGCACCATAGCCTGTAAGGCCCACCATGGCGTAACCACCATCGAAATCGCGGCTGGCACGGCGCAGTACGCGTGGCAGGTCCAGGTTTTCTTCGATCAGTTGTGTTATTTCCTTGTTGGAATGATCACCCTGCTTAAAGTGGTCGAATTTGCGCTGGTTTTCCTCATCCAGGAAATGGCCGATCTTCTCGAGCACCGTAATGGTATCAGATTTCTGCTTTGGGTGCTGGCCGAGTTCAAGGAGTTTTTGAAACTGCTCATCCACGTTGGTCATGTTGAAGTTACCCGCTACAGCCAGGCTTCGGCTGCGCCAGTTGTTCTCCCGTACCATTGGGTGGCAGTTGTCTACGCTATTCAGGCCGTGCGTGCCGTAGCGCAGGTGGCCCAGGTATACATCGCCCAGAAATGGCATGTTCTCCCATACCCAGTCAGTATCGTCGGCTCTATCCGGATGGGCTTCTTTCAGGTTTTTGTACTCCTTGCCAATCTTCCCGAAGATGCTGTCGATAGCACGCGTTTTAACTGAGCGAAAGCGGCTGATGTATTCGATGCCAGGCAGAGCGTTAATCTTGATACTGGCTACCCCTGCCCCGTCTTGCCCTCGGTTATGCTGCTTTTGCATCAGCAGGTAAAGTTTATTTACGCCATACATAGGAGTACCGTACTTCTCTACGTAATAGCTAATCGGTTTTCTAAGCCTGATTAAGGCAATCCCGCATTCGTGCTTTATAGCGTCGCTCATGAGTGCTATTAAAAAATTATGGTGTTTGCGCCAGCAACTCTGCAAGCCAGTCCAACAGCAGGTCGGGTTTAAAAAACAAGACCAACAACGGAATAGCAAACAGCGCCAGCAGCAGTTTATCCGACAGTGAAGTAACTAAATTTTCTGCTTTATGATTCCCTTTGAAGAAAAGGTAGTAAGGTATCTTGATATAGTAAAAGAGCGCCACCCCTGTCAGCACAACGCCCACGATGAGCAAGACAAGCAATAGCGTTTGCTGCCCTGTTCCATAGGCTTGCCATACATTGCTAAAGATCAGCAATTTGCCCATGAACCCTCCCAAAGGCGGCAAACCGGTAAGCGATAGGAAGTATACCAACGCTACGATACTGGCATATGGCGCTACCCGACCCAAACCAGCATACTCCTCCAGCTTCTGCACGCCATACCCTTCTTCAAACAACTGCACGAACAGGAACACACCAAAGTTCATGAACAGCAGCACCGTCAGGTAAAAAAGGATGCTCGGCTCGTAGTGCGTGCCAAAAGCCAGCAGCCCCGTTAGCAGGAAACCTGCATGCGACACAGACGAATAGGCCAGCAGGCGACGTGGTGTCTGTTGCCAGAGCGCTGTAAAGTTACCTACGAGCAGCGTAATCAGGGCGGCCACACCGATAAAAAGCTGCACATCCTGAAAAGCCAGCGGGTCGGTAAAGGCACTTAAAAAGCGCATGATCACGATAACGCCTGCTATTTTAGGCCCTGTCGAGAAAAGGGCTACTACTGGCAAGGGCGCACCCTGGTATACATCCGGTGCCCAAAAATGGAAAGGAGCTGCCGATATCTTAAAGAAGAACCCGGCAAAAACAAGGATAGCCGCAACTGTTACCAGCAGGGTATCAGCCTGTACCAAAGCCAGCGCGAACGCTTCGGTGGCGTAATGCAGCGAACCGGTAAGGCCATAGAAAAACGACATCCCGTACAGCATCACACCTGCTGATAGCGTTCCGTACAACACATATTTTAACCCGGCTTCTACGGCGCTCTTCTCTTCCCTCAAGGTTAGTGTTAAGATGTAGGAGGCAATTGAAACCACTTCGATGGCCAGGAAAACCATGAGCAGGTTCACTGATTTGGCCATCAGGTTGAGGCCCAGCACCAGCAATAGTAATAAGGCGTAGTATTCGCCTTTGCCGCTTGCCAATCGCTCCAGTTTCCTGTTTTGTAATGAGAGCAGGATGGTAAAGATACCTGCTGCACTGAATAAGATACCGCCATAACGTGCCAGCCCGTCCGTTAACAGCAGGTTTAAAAAAGGCTCGCTGCTGGCCGCGTCACCACTGAGCGCCTGCACCACCAGGGCGGCAAACAAACCAGACAATGCCAACCAGGGCAGCAGGCGCTTCACCGCTTCTGACTTGAAAAGATCCAGCGTAACAAGCAGCAGAAAAAAGAAGGCCAGCAGCAGTTCGGGCAGCAGCGAACCCGCGCCCGCCAGTATGGCATCAATAGATTGGGTAAGATTTGCTGCCTGTCCGTTCACTTAGCGTACGATGGAAGATAAAACCATATTGAGCTGCTCCTGCCCATTTAGCAGCATAAGTTCGGTAAAGCCGTTTACCGCCATCCCTATCTTGTCTATGAGCAGGTGCGGGAAAATACCGAACAGCAAGGCGAGCAAAGCCAGCGGTATCAGCATCAGGTATTCCCGCGCGTTCAGGTCGGTCATAACCGATTTTTCGCGCAGCTCCGGAAATATCCAGTATTTGCCGAAGAACATGCGCTGCAAGGTCCAGAGGTAGTATGCGGCTGCCAGCAAAAGGCCAAATACCGCCACTACCGTCAGCCAGCGCGGCAGCATGCCTGTTGCCTCTGGCGCACTGAAACTGCCCACTAGCACCAGTAACTCTGAAATGAATCCTGAGAAGCCGGGAAGGCCCAGCGAGGCAAAGAAGGCGATAACGACAAACGTGGTGTAAGCCGGCATTTGGGAGGCAAGTCCCCTAAAGTTCTGAATCATCCGGTTGTGGGCCCTGTCGTACACCACACCTACCACCAGGAATAGCATGGCGGAGATAATACCGTGGCTGAACATCATGTACACTGCCCCGTTCACACCCTCTGTGGTAAGCGAAGCAAGCCCCAGCAGCACAAAACCCATATGCGACACTGAGGAATAAGCAATCAGCTTTTTCAGGTCGTTCATGGCCAAGGCGTTGAGGGCGCCATAAATGATAGAAAGCACGCCTAAGCCACCAACGAAGACTGAAAAGTAAGCTGCTCCGTCCGGGAAAATCGGGTAGACGATCCGGATCAGGCCATACCCTCCCACTTTTAGCAAGATGGCCGCCAGCAATACTGAGATTGGGGTGGGCGCCTCCACGTGCGCATCAGGCAGCCAGGTATGCACCGGCACTGCCGGCACCTTGATGGCAAACCCTGCAAACAACAGCAGAAAAGCAATGAAGCGGATGGGCGTATCCCACAATTGCACGCCTGACAGCACATGCAGTAAGCTATCAGGAAGAAAATTGGCGGCTTCCATCATGGCCGGGATGCTGAAAGTGTGCACCATGTCCACAGACTGGATCGCGTTCTGCTGGAGCATTTGCTGTACCTGCCGGATGGCATGCTGGCCTAACCCGGCTCCGTTCTCCGCCATCCCTAACTGCAGCGCTGTAGCTGCTGGGTCAATCACGGAAGAATAAA
Organism: Pontibacter sp. CAU 1760; assembly: GCF_054482735.1. Lineage (NCBI taxonomy): Bacteria > Pseudomonadati > Bacteroidota > Cytophagia > Cytophagales > Hymenobacteraceae > Pontibacter > Pontibacter sp. CAU 1760. Next base: position 47,696 of record NZ_JBTLRL010000003.1, on the reverse strand, counting down.
GCCCGATCATCACGATCAGGATGAAAAGAGAGCCGACGAGGGTATAAATAAAGAACTTGATGGCTGCGTACTCGCGTTTTGGCCCGCCCCACATGCCGATCAGGAAATACATCGGCAGCAGCATAAACTCGAAGAAAAGGTAGAACAGGAAGAAATCGAGAGCTAAAAAACAGCCCATCACGCTGGTGAGCAGCAGCAGGTAGAGCAAGAAATACCCTTTCACATTTTTGGTGATCGTCCAGGAGGAGATAACACCAATAACTCCTACAATGCCGGTGAGCAGCACCATACTGATGCTGATGCCATCTACCCCCAGAAAGTAATCAATCTGGAAGCGCCCCAGCGTGCCGAGTGAAAAGCCGATCCAGTTAAGTTTCTCCACAAACTGATACCCCTGCTGCCCATTGGCAAGCGCACTCCCATCGAAGCGCAGGTAGAGCAGCACGCTCAAAACCATTTGCGCCAGCGCCCCAAGCAGTGCCACAGCCTTTGTTGCCTTTTGCAGGTGCGCAGGCAGCAGCAGCACAACAAGTGCTGCCAGCAATGGGGTAAAGATGAGACTACTGAGTATAAAATCCATCAACAGCTTTTATGGTTGATTAGTAATAGTTTAAATATTTATCCGTAATTCAGGAACAGGCCTTTCGCTCAAGCAGACCTATTGTTTGTATCCGTCCGGATAATCTGCAACAAGTCCTTCTGCGCTTATTTTCCTTCACCGTAAAGCCAGACAACCTCTAACCCCAATCGAAGCACGAAATTAAGCATCAATAGATGAGGATGTATAGAATAATCAAAATAAATCCAAAAATGGAGTAAGCGTAGTAAGACTGTACTTTCCCGTTTTGCAAACCGCGCCCGATGCGGCCAAACAGCCGGGGCAATACGGCTATTACCCATACTAGCCCGTCCACTATCAACCTGTCAAAGCCGCCGATCATTTTGGCAAACACCACCAGCCATTTGCTGCCGTAGTTCAGGGTATAGTCTATCACGCGTTTATCAACCCGGTAGAGCATTTTAGACAGCCCTTGTGCAGGACGAACAAATGCTCTTTCATAAAAAGCATCGAGGTAAAAATGATTGAACGACAGCTGGGCAAAAGCCCCTTGCGGTTGCTCCTGCAACAGCTGTCCGGAAGATTTACTTTTGTACTTGAATATCGCAAGGCCCAAACCGGCTATACCCAGTATGGCTGAGAGTACCCCGATGACCAGGTGTGCCGTATGGTTCGCTTCATCCTGCGCCACAACCGCCTGCAATAAATCAGCGGCCAGCAGATTCTCCCCTAAGGCAAGCCTGTTCAGGCTAATCCCCTGCAGTACCCAGCTTCCGCTAAAGCTTAGAGGGTTAAGAGAGAAAAAGACTCCGAGCGACAAGATTGCCAGTAAGATAACCGGCAGAGCCATTACGCCCTCCAGTTCCCGCTGTGCTGAAAGGCGCAGCTCCCGTACATCAAACGGCAACCGGAACTCGCCGAAGAACATGAACCACATATGCCGCCCCATGTAAAAAGCAGTCAGCAACACCACCGTGAAACCCACTAACGGCACCAGGTAATAGAGCACGCTGCCGTCTGCGCTCATGCCCTGCGCCCAGGCCCAACTCCCCGACAAGATCGCGTCTTTAGACAGGAAGCCGGAAAATAACGGTAAGCCCACCAAAGCCGCTGCAGCCAGCAGGTAGGTATAAAATGTTAAAGGCATCGCTTTTCGCAGCCCGCCCATGTTGCGGATGTCCTGCGGGTCTGTGTCCTCGGGTTGGTGCGTGTGGTGCAGCCCGCGGTGCATGGCATGAATGATGATGCCGGCGTTTAGGAACAGCGCCGCTTTGAAAAACGCGTGGGTGGTTAAATGAAACAGGGATGCATCGTGTGCTCCGGTGCCCATTCCCATCACCATATACCCGAGCTGCGAGATGGTAGAAAAGGCCAGCACCGCTTTGATGTCATATTGCGTGAGCGCGGCCACTGCCCCTAGCAAAGCCGTCACGGCCCCGACAATGGCGATAACAGTCAGTGCATCAGGCGTAAAGAAAGCATAGCAGCGGGCCAGCAGGTATACCCCGGCGGCCACCATAGTGGCCGCGTGAATAAGGGCTGAAACGGGCGTTGGCCCCTGCATGGCATCGGGTAGCCATACCTGTAACGGAAACTGCGCCGACTTGCCCACACAGCCCATAAACAGCCCAAGCCCAGCAAAAGTCAGGAGCAGGGAAGGTGTTTCCATGAGCCACTCCTGCCCATGCAGGGCGTAAGTTACGGAAAAGCCCTCCTGCGTCCAGGTGCCCATGCTGATCAGGGTTCGAAGGGCCTCCAGGTCAAAAGTGCGGAAATAGGTATAAAACACGAACAGCCCTAAGAGCAGGCCAATATCACCCACCCTGTTCACCAGGAATGCTTTTTTGTTGGCCGCGATGGCGGCCGGACGCTCAAACCAGAATCCGATGAGCAGGTAGGACGAAAAGCCCACCAGTTCCCAGAAAACAAAGAGCAGCAGCAAGTTATCCACCAGCACAATGCCCAGCATACTAAACGTAAACAGGCCGAGGTAGGCGAAGTAGCGCGCATACCCTTTGTCATTGTGCATGTACCCGATAGAGAACAGCTGCACCAGCAGCGAGATGAAGGTGACGATCACCAACATCAGCACGGTTAAGTTATCGAGCAGTATACCGGCGGTGAAGTGCGTGAAGGCACCACCCAAGGAGGGTATGCTAAACCAGATAAGGCGACTATGGAAAACAGCTGTGTTCCATGTTTGGGTGAATAGCCATACCGACAGGGCAAAAGCCACAAGGGTTATACCCACTGCCAGCCAATCGCCTTGCCGCGGGAGTTTGCGGCCTAGCAAGGCAAGCCCTGCAAAACTGAGCAGCGGCAGCAGGAGTACCCAGAGCGCTAGCTGCGTTTGCGGCGTACCCGCCAGTGGCTCTATCAGGGAAGTTAGCTCCAATGGATGCGATTTATTTGCTAAGTTGATTGATTTGGTTCAGATTCGCTGTCTTGAAGTGCTGGTACACCCGCAGCACAATGGCCAGTGCCACAGCGGCTTCGGCGGCGGCCACCACAATCACGAACAGCGAGAAGAGTTGCCCCTGCATCAGGGTGGCATCGTAGCGGCTAAAAGCGACCAGGTTTAGGTTCGCGGCATTAAAAATCAGTTCGATGCCCATTAATACCACCACAGCATGTCGCTTTGTGATCACTGCCAGTATCCCCAGGCTAAACAAGGCAGCACTTAACAGCAGGATATGCGCTATCGGAATTTCCCCCATCATGGTGCTTGTTGTTTATCGGTGGCGATGTAGGCGGCCCCCATCAAGGCAATCAGCAACAGCAGCGAGGCAAGCTCGAAAGGCAATACAAAGTCTGTCATTAGCTTGATGCCGATGGCCTGCACCGTGCTTTTCTGTGTGCCCAAGGCCATTACATCAGCGTTTTGCAGCCAAGGCAATGCCTGGACATTGGCATGCAGAATGGTATAACTCAACCCACTCAATACAATAAAGGTGATGAGCGTGCCCCAAACGGTATTCACATTCTCCGACATCACTGATTTGTCGTGTACCCGGCTGCTGAGCATGATACCGAACAGAATCAGCACCAACACCCCACCCACATAGACCATCAGCTGCGTTACGGCAATAAAATCAGCGAACAGCAGCACGTAAATACCCGCCACACTCAACAGCGTGACTAACAGTGCAAAGCCTGCATACAGCAAGTTCCGCGTCAGGACCATGTAGGCCCCTGAAAGTACTGCGAGTAAAGCAAAAATATAGAAAAGCATTTTTTCAGTTTTCAATTATCAGTTATCGGTAAGCACACCAGACGCCGCCATGTGTCTTATAATTTAACTCTCGCAGGGTCTCGGATGCCAGGTATAACTACCCCTGTTGCTTCCGGGCAGCGAGTGCGGCAGCTTTCGCGGCGGCCATTTCCTCCTGCTGCTTCTCGAAGAGCCACTGCTTTTCCTTCGCCTGCTCCGGCGAAAGATCGGTGAAGTGGTAGACCATGTTCTTGATGTCCACCTCCGCGAAATCGTATACCGGCGTCATTGTCAGGCAGTCGGTGGGGCACACGGTGGTGCAAAGGCCGCAATAGCAGCACTTGGCCATGTCGATGTCGAATACCGGGGCGTAAAGCCTTTTCTTCGTACCGTCGGATGTCACACCAATATCTTCTGTCGCTTTCACCGACTCGATGGTGATGCAGTTAACCGGGCATATCTTGGCGCACAGGTCACAGACGATGCAATCCTCCATCTCGTTGTGCAGGCGGTAACGACCGTTGTCGGGCACAGGCAGCGCTTCGTACGGGTACGTGAGCGTAGCCAAGCCGTCGGGCTGCTTAAAGTAACTGTCGTCCGACACGTAAACTGGTTCACGGCGCTTGCCTGCATTGCCGAAATGACGCAACGTCAGGCGCGCGCCGCTTACCAGCGACTTCACGCCCTGCCAGAACCCTGTTTTATGTTTATAAGCTTCTTTTTCCATTGTAAGGTCTTGGGTATCAGGTAACCTTTGCTACTAAAAACAGTGGTTGCCTGATACTATTATACCATCAAGAGCCGCCATATACCAGCTGCCAGCACTACGCCGAGCGCAACAGGCGTCAGTACTTTCCAGCACAGGTGCATCAATTGGTCCACGCGCAGGCGCGGATATGTCCAGCGAGCCCAAAGCTGCACAAACAGCAGCATAAACGTTTTGGAAAGCAACCAGAATATCCCCCATAGGTTTCCGGATAATTCGCCGATACTTCCGGTTGTCCAGTTCGCCAGCTGCACCGGACCGATGTTTGGCAGCGGTGTGTTCCAGCTCCCCAAAAAAAGCACCACAGCCACCAGGCAAACCAGCACCATCATACTATACTCTGCCAGAAACAACACGGCAAACCGAAATCCGGAATATTCCACGTGGAAACCCGCCACCAATTCCGACTCCGCCTCCGGGATATCGAAAGGCGCCCGGTTACTCTCGGCCAGCGAAGCGATAAAGTAAATCACAAACGCCACTAACAGCATCGGTGCCCGGAAAATGTTCCAAGTCGTGATGCCCCCTATTTTTGTCGTGTCAATGCCCAGGGCTTCTATCCCGAACAGCCAGTTCGTCTCCGTGCCCATGCCCGGGAAAAAGCGCATCAGCACGCCTTGCTGATAACTAATCTCCTGAAAATCGAGCGACTGGCAGATCATCACTGCAGAAAGTATGGCTAAGCCGGCTGGAATCTCATACGAAACAATTTGTGCCACGGAGCGCATGGCACCGAGCATGGCATACTTGTTATTCGAGCCCCAGCCTGCCATCAGCAAGCCCACTACATCCAACGAGACAATAGCCAGCAAGTAAAACACCCCGATGCCAATACCTGCCGGCACTAAATCCGGCGTAAAAGGCATCACGGCAAAACCTGCGAAAACAGCCGCAAAGATGAGAATTGGGGCCATCTTAAAGAGGACTTTGTCCGCTTGCGCTGGCACTATATCCTCCTTTTGCAACAGCTTCAGTACGTCAAGCACCGCCTGCAACGAGCCGTAGGGCCCTGCTTCAGTCGGCCCAAGCCGGTCCTGCATAAAGGCCGCCACCTTACGCTCCGCATATGCCAGCACAATTACCACACTCAGTAAGAGCATCAGTGTCAGCAGGAAAGCAAGCATAGGCGTTCGGGTTGATTTAAGGAAGCGAAGTTAGGGCATAATATGGGAATGTGCTAATGATTAGCCCCTGGAATTGATGTTTTGGAAAAAGGCTTGGGAATTGCCAACGCCTAAGCACACCAGGGAAAGCGAGTGGGAACTAGTTATAAGGTTTTAAATAAGCCAGAATAGCATCGGTTTGCTTCGCTAAACGGAAACAAGGGCTTGGCTATGTGGGGATACGCCTGGCAATCTTTTATATACCAATCAACATACAAGAATAAATGCCAAATTATTCTCTCAGCTAGCCACCCAAAAGCAGTTTTTGATTCCCCTCCTTTTTTCAAGGAGGGGTGCCGCAGGCGGGGTGGTTCTTTTCGCCCGGTTATTGTGGCTTCGCCCCAGTCGAGTAGCAAACGCGAAGTTATAAAGACTCACAAGTTTGAAAACTTGCTTCAGAAAGACAAAATGAATCGGCATCACGCTGGGTATAGCCTGCAGTCAAATTGAGCACACAGTGAAATTAATTTTAGGCTGATTTTTCGGGAAATCAGACAGCGTTTTCTCAAACCAGAACAAACCACAACAACAAGGTAACAGCAATGGCGGTGATGCCCTGCACCAGCGTGGCCATGGTGTGGGCTTTGTACGCGTCGGTTACTTTCATGCCGCTAAACTGCGTCACGACCCAGAAGTAGCTGTCGTTGACGTGGCTGACGGCCATGGCCCCTGCCCCGATGGACATCACGACAAGTGCCAGGGGCACCGCACCGACTATGCCTGCCTCGCCCAGCATGGGGGCCATCAGCGCCGAGGTGATTACCAAAGCAGCTGTAGAGGAGCCCTGGGCCGTTTTGAGAGCCGCTGCCACGGCAAAAGAGATGAGCAGAATATAGGCGCCGTTAAGGTTCCCGTTTGCCGCGAAGCTTTTAATCACGTCTGCCACCGCTGTGGCTTTTATAACGGAGCCGAACGCCCCGCCAGCGCCCGTCAGCAGGAGGATGATGGCCGCGTCTTTCAGCCCATCGCCGAGCCAGCCGGTCAGCGTTTCCTCGTTCCAGTGGGGCAGCAGCGGGAAAGCGGCAAACACCCCGATGAGCAGGGCCACCACCGGCGTGCCCAGGAACAGCAGGAAGTTGGCCATACCCCCGGTATACTGCAGGTAACTCACCACAGACCCAACGCCAATCAGCAGAATAGGCAAGAAGATGGGTATGAACGACTTGAGCGTGGAGGGCAACTCTCCGAACTCCCGAACCACCTCCTCATAGGTATACAGCACCTCGTCCTCTCCCTCTATTTTGATGGTCGCGGCAACTTTCACAGCCCATACATACCCCACTGCCATCACAGGTATGGCCACCACTAAACCAATCAGAATGATAGTGCCGAGGTAACCGCTGGCCCCGATGTTACCTGCCGCTGCAATAGGGCCGGGCGTGGGCGGCACAAGGGTATGGGTAGCGTACAAACCTGTGGCCAGGGCAATGGACATGGACGCCAGCGGTACCTTCGCGCGTTGCGCCAGCGATTTTTTCAGGCTGGACAGGATCACATAGGCAGAATCGCAGAAGACAGGGATGCTGACAATGGCCCCAATCAGCGACATGGCCAGTTGCGGCCGCTTCTCCCCGACCACACGCAGCACCACCTCGGCCATTCGCAGCGCTGCCCCCGACCTCTCCAGTATCTTCCCGATCACGGTGCCCGCCACGATCACGATACCGATGTAACCCATCAGGCCACCGAAGCCATCGTTTACGGCTTTCACCACATCCTGCAGCGGCAAGCCCGCTGCTATACCTACCCCAAAGGCCGCAATCAGCAGCCCGAAAAACGGGTGGAGTTTGAATTTGGCCGTGGCCAGCACAATGAAGCCTACACCCAATAAGAGAATGAGGAAAAGAACGGGACCTTGCACCATGTGTGTGTCTGAAGGGGTATGATTTAAAAACTATACTTAGAGGTTACCCACCGAAATGCCGAAGGTAATGTTCGAGTCATTGTTTTTGCGCGAGGCCTCTACCTCACTCTCATAAGAGTTCGAAAAACTCGTGCGCAGGGCAATCCATTTGGCCAGGGGCAGTTCGAGTGAGAGCAGTGTGTTCCAGCGCAAATTGGAGAAGTCGGCAAGTGAGGGCTGCACAAAAGTGATATGATTGAATCGCATCTTCTTGCTCAGAAAAAGATGGGTGCCCTTCATCCGAAAAGAGTTTCGCTGTGTTACGATGGTGGCTCGCTCCTTAAAATCAGTGGACTCGTGGATGATGGCATTGGTAAGCGTGAGCTTGTTTCGCTCAGATTGCAGCACACGATACCCAAGGCCTGCCCCGGCCAGTTGCCGCAGGTCGATGCCCCTTAGGTGGCTTATTTCCATAGTGGCCAGGCCAAACACATACGTGCGCTTTTTCTTGAAGACATCCACAAACAGATCTACATAGGTGTCGCGCTCTGCCAGCACCCCATTTTGTTTGCCATAACTGAAACGCGGGTTGGAGGAAATGGAAATCACAGGTCCGTTCAAGGCCACCTCGGCACGCAACACCATAAGGCTGCGGCTCACATTGCCTTGCGTAAAATTGCCGTCGCCAAATAAGCGGTAGTTCAGACTGTCTATCAACACAAAGGGGGGAGTAGTTATACTGTCGGGGCTGATTTGAGCGGGGGGAAGGCCTTCGGGTTGCTGCGCCCAAACCGTTTGGCCGGTACTGCAGCTATAAAGGATAAATAAGGCTAGAAAATGGAGGCAGGCAGATTTTCCCATACCTCAAAAATAAACTAAAAAGCCAGCCGGAAAAATTAGAGTGGAAAATCCTCAGGGGATATTATGTTATATCCTTGCGCATGAGGCTGAGGCTACTCTTTTATCTACCGTTTTTAGGGCATGTTAAGTTAAGTAGCCGCGCGATGTTTCTTGCGCTTGAAAATAAAAGCGGCCGCGCCTGGGCAATCGCCTGCTCCAATGGCATCGGGGTGTTAACGATGGCTTGGCAACTCACAAAATGCTCCAGCAATTGCTCATGCCCTTGCCCGAGTCCGCCTGAGATGAGGATGGTGCCTACGCCATGCTTTTTAGCAAGTTGCGCCACGTAAAAGGGAGCTTTGCCGTACAGCGTCTGAAAGTCGCTCTGGCCCTCTCCTGTAATTACCAGGTCTGCTTTTGCAATGCGGTCTTCCAGGGCAGTTGCCTCAGCCACCACCTGTGCACCCGATAGTATCTCGGCACTGAGCACCAGGAAACCAAACCCCAGGCCTCCTGCCGCGCCTGCCCCTGGGATGGTCTGTAACTTCTTACCTAGATGCGCCTCCACCAGGCGGGCGTAGTTTGCCAAACCAGCATCCAGTTGTTTTACCTGCGCTGCCGTTGCGCCTTTCTGAGGACCGAAAACGTGAGACGCGCCTTTTTCTCCACATAATGGGTTCTCCACATCGCTGGCTATCCTGATTTGGCTCTCTTTCAAGCCCGGATGCATGTTCGTTAAATCTACCTTCGTAATCTCTGAGAGAGAAGCACCAATCGGTTTAACAGGCATGTCGGCTTGGTCCAGAAAAACAGCGCCTAAAGCCTGCAGCATCCCGAGGCCGCCGTCGTTGGTGGCGCTTCCGCCCAGGCCGATGATAAAAGACCGAATGCCTTTCTCAAGCGCAGCCACTATCAGTTCGCCTACGCCATAAGTGGTAGTTTGCGTAGGGTTTCGTTTGCTGGCCGGCACCATGGGGAGCCCCGCCACCTGCGCCATTTCAATCACAGCCGTTTTGCCATCGCTCAGAATGCCATAGGCCGTAGTTACCTGCTCGCCCAACGGGCCTGTGGCTACAGTGTTTACCTTCTCGCCATTGGTGGCAAACAGCAAGGCGTCCAGCGTGCCTTCCCCCCCATCCGCCATGGGCAGCACCTCCACCTCTGCCCCAGGTATCTCTTTTAGAAAAGCCTCCTGTATGGTGAGCCCAACTTCTTTGGCCGACAGGCTGCCTTTAAAGGAATCCGGAGCGACGATTATTTTCATGGCAGATATGTATTTTGGATTTGTTGCAAAATCTAGAAATTAGAAACAAGAGCTTTCTAATCAATTTTCTTGTAAGCGATTAATAGCGCAATCAAAGCCAAGGCTCAGCTATGTAAGCTATAAATTTCGTAGCAACTTTTTTATCTTCAAGTTTAACTGGCTCAGTCTGATTTGTCTCTTTTCCAACTACATTTTTCGCATCCTTCAAATTCAAGAGCAATGTGTATTCATTTACCCAATCTCGCATGGCTAACGGAAGTGACTTGCCTCTTATAGAGGTGTATAAACTTTCTGTGATTGCAGAATCTGGATAAGGTGGTAGTGGAGAAAATGTAGTTAAGCTTCTGGATAAACTACAGACATCAAAATCTATTATCCCCTTTTCATCTACATCAGTATAAATAACCCATAGGCCATCTATATAGGGAGTCATTGAACAGCCTTCTCTGGCTTCTCCAAAAACTGTATCTGCCTTAATCTCTCCTTTAAATACTTCGACAACTCTAAATGCATAGGAATTACCATTTTCACTGATTACATCACCAATAAAAATCAAATCACTCTGCTTGATATTATCATAAACTCTTTCAATGTTCCATTCAGAACTACTACAGATGCAGGCTAAGGCATTATAGCTACAAATTAATGGCAGAATCAGAATTAAACACTTTATTACTCCTCTCATATTTGGCATTACTTCCTACCCCTCCACCAAATGCGGCACAAACTGCGACAGGTTGGTGATAATGCCTTTCTCTCTGCGGAAACCAATGGCACAACCCTCGCCTGCCCAAAACACACCGGCCTGGTAGGTATAACCCTGGCTATCTTCGGGCAGGTCGCACCAACGTTGGTATACCTGCTTCTGCGCATCGTACTCACCGGCCATTTTCGTGATGGACACCTTATCGATCACTTCCACGCTTTGCCCCTCACGCCCAAAATAGGGTTTGCGTATATATTTGCCGCTGATCGGTTCCAGGTCGGTTTCCAGCAGGAGCGGATGGTAGGGATATGCCTTCCAGAGCCATGCCAGCATGCCCTTGCTCTGGAAAAGCAGGCTATAGGCCGGGTTGGCGATGACAACGGTGCGGGTATTAGAGAGAAGCGTGAGGTCAGCGAGCAGTTCAGGCTCTTCCCAGGCAATCTGTTCCCAGGGCAGCAGCTTAAACAAAAACGGAAACTGCTGCCACTGCTCCGCTCCCACCTGCGCCCATACCCCCTTCTCTGCGCCTTCCGTCGAAACGGTCATTTCCGCCACGGGGCACAGGTGCGCCTCAAAACCGGCCTCGCGGGCAGCCTGCGCCAACACGGCGCAATTCGATTCGTCTTCGGCACTATCGCCAATATAAGTCAGCAACAGGGCGGGGACTAAATCCTCGTTAAGCATGCGCCACGTTTTGAACTGCTCCACCAACGCTTCGTAAAGGCCAGAATACTGGCTTGCCTCGTTTTTACCGGCAGCAGCTAGGCTTGCCCACTGCACGACAGCGGTTTCGGGTATGGACGTGGCGGTGTCGGCATTAAACTCCAGCAGCTTTGGTCCTTCCGGTGTTTGCACCAGGTCAAAACGGCCGTAGAGGTGCCAATGCCGGTCGTCGTTCCACGACTGCCGCACCATGGGCCATAGGTTTTCAGGTATCCCTAATACTTGCAGAAAGCCATCCGGCAATTCATCTGGCACAGCCTGTAGCAGCATATCATAGAGAGTGTCAGCGGCATCAAGCAGGGCATCGGCCTCTTTCTCGGCCACTACCACCGCCTCGCCCGGCACATAGTTCGCGCAACCGTCTTCCACGCACCACTCCCAGCCGAGGCCACGCACGGCAGTTTCCACGTCGCCGGTGTGTGTCGTCAGGCGCACAGTTCCTTTTGTCATAGCTATTGTCTTCTGAAATTAAGCGCCAGCTCCGCCGCTACGTCCCCTGAAAAAACCGCTGCGCCCCGAACTGGGTGCCGTGGCCCGCTGGCGCGTGGTCTGCACGTCCTGTCGCCAGGTGTCGGTGCGGTTCATGAGGTTGGGGTTGGCATAATAGCCTGCGCGTGGGGCGGTGTTTCGGCCGGCCATATAGCCCAACGCGCTCCACCACAGCACGCTGCTCATACCGAAGCCGCCCTGCCGGTGCGTGCTTTCGTTGCTGGAAACATCCTTCAGGCGGTTTTGCAGCTCAAGCCCCTGCAGCGTGTCCACGCGCCCGTCACCGTATTTCAGGATGGCCATGCTCTTGCCGGGGGCCGTGGTGCGCTCATCCGTAATTTTCCATTCGTCCGGCGCTTCTTCCGTCATTTCGGTGATAACACCGTCTATTTTCGCCATCTCACTTTCCGCATTCCACTCGTTCTGGTCGGAGTTGCTAGTGCAGCCTGTCAGGCCCATGCAAGCGGCAGCGGCCACAATAAAAGCGTTCCGCTTGAAGTCGCCTATGGATAAGTATCTTTTTTTCATAATTCACTCAATTTTATACTTTGGTCCTTATCATATCAACAACAGCTTTATTCTATTATTGTAGATAAGCGTGCAGTCCTCAGTTGAGCATACTTGATGGATTTTCCCCAAGCTTTCAAGTGCAATTGCTCGAAGAAACCTTGTTGCTTTGGCAACGCATATGAAAGTCTCCAAAGTAGTTTGAATACAAAACTATTTTTCTTATTGGCATTTAGTAATGTTGTGGGCATAGTCCGGACATTCATCGGTTTTGTCACTTGTTGATAGTATTTCATTACCCGCATAGCCATTAACCATCCCGCCCCAGGGTATTTTGTAATCAAACAATTAACAGTATTTAACAGAAATAGCTTAATGAACCTCTCCTCAACAGCGTAACGCGCTTCAGGATACTTGACAAAATGCATACTGTATTCAAATCCATATAAGGCTGTTGCCAATCGATCGTAAAATCTCTGATTTATGGCTTTTACCCGTGTCACCGATTCAAACTCCTCATGATGCACATACCCGGTAACAGATGATTTATAAAAACGCTTTACTACAAAAGGATAAATAAACGTCAATGAATTATCTTCATAAACGCAGTTTTCTGGATAAAGAATACCTGTATCAAGAAGAAACGTTCGGTTAAAAACCTTAGATACAATTCTGCCAAAATTCGAAATCAGGGCCGCCCTAACTTCATGATTCACAGTATATTCCCCTTCATCAAAAGCGACACTGTTAACTACCTCTTTGTTTGATTCAATATTGAAATCAATAAAGTCGTAATTTTCTTCTGCAACGGATTCAAGGAAAACCAGCGCCTCTTGCCGGAAGTTATCATCAGAATCAACAAACCATACATATTTGCCTCTTGCAAGCCCAAAACCGGCATTACGCGCTCCTCCAGGCCCTCTATTCTCTTGTTTTACTACATGGCATTTACATTTAATCTTGCTGGAGACTTCGATTAAATCTTCATAGGTCTGATCTGAAGATCCATCATCTACAAGAATTATCTCTGTATTTGCATGCTTTAGATGCAGCAAATTTTGCAGAACGCGCCCACATTTACCCCTCGAATTGTGAAAGGGGATAATGATAGAAAGAAGATGCGTATGATTTTCCACGAAGAGGTTAAGGTCATTACATATAACGCACACTACCCCCTACTCCCACAGCGGGTAATGCTCCAGGTGCACCTGCCGCTTGAAGAAAATGCGGGTGCTTTCCTCAAAGGAACGGGTAAAGTCTGATACGTAGAACTTGTGGTCGCCAATGAGTTTTTCAGCGGCAAGTCCGTTTTGCTCCAGGTAGGCTTTCACGTGCTGGGCCACAATCTGGCTGGCATCCAGCACATCTACTTCCCCTTTATAATATCCTTCAATCTGCTTTTTAATCAGTGGATAATGCGTGCAGCCCAGGATAAGCGCCTCGATGCCCTGCAGGTCCTGGTCGGAAAGGTAGGTATGGATCACGCTCTCCGAGATGGAGTCATTAAAGAACCCCTCCTCAATCATGGCAGCCAGCAGTGGCGTGGCATGCGACTGCAGATTAATGCCCAGGTCCAGTTCATCAACCTTCTTGCGGTATACATTCGAGTTCACCGTTTGCTTTGTGCCGATTAGCCCTATGGTTTTATCCGGGTAACGCTGACCGATATGCTGCACCGTGGGGTCTATCACGTTCAGCACTTTGGCCTTGCTGCCCACATACTCCTTCACTAGCTCATAAGCTGCCGCTGAGGCTGAGTTACAGGCGATGAGGATAACTTTGCAATGCTGCTTGATCAATAAGTCGCAGATTTTGACGGCATAGGCCTGTATAGCCGCCGTCGACTTATCCCCATAAGGCAAATGGGCGGTATCGCCGAAATAGATCATACGCTCGTTGGGCAACACATTGATGATTGCCTGTGCCACGGTAAGGCCACCTATACCGCTGTCAAAAATGCCAATTGGCCTTTGTTTGATATCTTCTGCCATTAAGGCCCAAGTTAAAGAAAATGTGTGCAAAAGTCACTTTGACTTACAGAAACAAGCACTTCGCTTAGTTCATGCCACTTTCAGGAATCAATCCGGACTCAGAAAAGTTTAATAATTTATCAGGTCATAAACACTTTAGATCAGTGCAAATAAATTATGTTTAAATATTTGTTAGATTATACCAAATCAGTAATTTAGTAGTCGGATTCGGCAGGTAATGCAGCTCGGATACAAAGTTACAACACAATTAGTACTGACTCTCCGCACCACCTAGTGTACAACTAGCTTTTTAAATCAACTTAACCCTTAGCCATTATTAGTACCATGCAAAAAGCGTTTGTTTTACCGGGCCCCACCATCAAGAGCTCCGAGCTTTATGGAAGTACTGCGTCACGATTCATGGCTTTTTTGATTGATACTACTATCCTGGTTTTCTCCTACTCGTTTGTGCTGTACGGCCTAAGCGATACCGCCCAACAGTTTAGGAGCTGGGATAGTGGCATGCATGCCCAGGATATCCAGGCACAGTTGCTAGAGACGGGCCGGATGATTTTCTACAACCCCTACTTCCCTATTTTGCACTGGTTGTACTACACCATCTTACATGCCTCCAAAAGGCAGGCTACCATCGGCAAATTCACGTTAGGGATGAAAGTAACCGACCTCAGGGGCAAGCGCATCAGCTTTATACACGCTAACCTGCGTTATTTCGCCAAAATACTTTCTGCAATTCCTATCTGCCTTGGCTTTATGCTGACGCTGTCTACCCGCCGAAAGCAGGCCTTGCACGACTACATCTCCCGCACACTCGTAGTGACGAACTAAATTCAAAAAAAATTGCACTCGTTTTTCACTCTTTTTCAGTCAGTTCGTATAAGCTTTACTGAATTCAAACTGTTAAAAGGAGTAATATGAGGTTTATACCTACCCGTTTTCACGGGATGTTGGACTATGTTGTAGGGATGCTGTTTTTGCTGGCTCCCTGGATATTCAGTTTCTCCGACATGGCTTTGGCAAGTTGGGTAATGGTGATTGCGGGTATAGCTGTGCTAGCGCTAACTGTGCTCACTGACTTTGAGGTAGGTATTATACGCAAAACACCGATGAAGATACACCTCATCGGTGACTTCGGCTTAGGCGCTCTATTAGCGGCATCGCCCTGGATGTTAGACTTTGCAGCGGAGATATACAGCCCGCATCTCATTGGCGGTATTTTTGCCATCCTGGCCTCACTGACTACACACCGCATCCCCAGCGAAAGCTACAGAAACGCTTATACCCAGCATCAAAACCTGCCATAATCATTTATAACGCATGAAGTACAGGCTAGCCAATTGGCTGGCCTGTTTTATTTTACAGGCACCTGTGCAGATTAATGCCTAAATTTGCGGTATGAATTTCTTATCAGCAGAAAATATCTCTAAAAATTTCGCCGACCGCTGGCTGTTCAAAAACCTGAACTTCGGCATCAGCCAGGGCCAACGCATTGTGTTGGTAGGCGTGAACGGCTCCGGCAAAACAACGCTCTTAAATGTGCTGGCAGGCCTCCTGCCCCCCGACGAAGGAAGTGTGAGCGTACGAAAGGAAGTCTCCATCGGCTACCTGGGCCAGAACCCCGCGTTTGATGAAGACCTGACCGTGCAGCAGAATATTTTCTCGGGCCAGAACGAGGTGCTAGACGTAATCCGGGAGTATGAGGCGGTTATGGCCAACCCTGACACCAGCGGCGAGAAAATGCAGGAGGTGATGGAGCGCATGGATGAGCACCAAGCCTGGGATTTTGAGGTAAAAGTAAAGCAAATCCTTTCCAAGTTGGGTATAAATAACCTGGATGCCATTGTCAAGAACCTCTCGGGGGGGCAGCGCAAGCGTGTGGCCATGGCCCGCGTGCTGATTGACGAGCCGGATATGCTGATCATGGATGAGCCGACCAACCACCTCGACCTGGATACGATTGAATGGCTGGAGGGTGTGCTCTCGACGCAGAACACTACCTTGTTGATGGTGACCCACGACCGCTACTTCCTGGACAAGGTGGCCAATGAGATCGCGGAGCTCGACAACGGAGAGATTTATACCTATAAGGGCAACTACAGCTACTTTTTAGAGAAAAAAGCCGCTCGCGAAGAGGCAGCTGTGGCAGAAACCGAGAAGGCGCGCAACCTGATGCGCAAGGAACTGGAGTGGATTCGGCGCATGCCGAAAGCCCGCGGCACCAAAGCGAAGTATCGGGTAGACGCCTTTGAGGAGCTGAAGGAAAAAGCTGCCAAGAAAACCGCTGCGCCACAACTGGAGCTTTCCGTAAAAACGACGCGCCAAGGCGGCAAGATCATCGAGGTAGAGCATATCACCAAGTCTTTCGGTGACAAGAAAATTGTCGATGATTTCTCCTACGTCTTCAAAAAGAAAGACCGCATCGGTGTGGTTGGTCCTAACGGTGCGGGTAAGTCCACGTTTCTGAATATGCTGACCGGTAGCCTTGCCCCGGATGCCGGGTTCATTGATGCCGGGCAGACGACAGTTTTCGGTTATTATACCCAGGACGAGCTAACCTTTAAAGACGATCAGCGGGTAATTGACATCGTGAAGGAGATTGCCGAGGTTGTGGAAATGGCCAACGGCGAGGTGATCACGGCGAGCCAGTTTTTACAGCACTTCCAGTTTCCGCCGGCACAACAGTATACATTTGTCAGCAAGCTGAGCGGTGGCGAAAAACGCCGTTTACAGCTGCTGCGCGTGCTCATCAAAAATCCGAACTTCCTGATTCTCGATGAGCCGACCAACGACCTTGACATCATCACGCTGAATATACTGGAGGATTTCCTGCTGAACTTCGGTGGTTGTATGCTCATCGTGAGCCACGACCGCTACTTTATGGACCGGCTGGTGGAGCACCTGTTTGTGTTTGAGGGCGAAGGCAGGATCCGCAACTTCGCGGGCAACTACACCGACTATCGGGAGTGGTTAAAAGAGCAGGAGAAGCAGGAAAAGCTGGAGCAAGAGACGAAGAAAGCTGTGGCACCGGTGGTAGAGGAGAAAAAGCAGGACAAACCTGTTAACAAGCGTAAAGCCTCCTATGCCGAGCAAAAAGAGTATGAGCAGTTAGAGAAGGACCTTGCCAACCTGGAAAAGCGCAAAACTGAACTCACAGAGATCATGAGTGCCGGCACTACCACCGACCATGAGCAGCTGACCGCCTGGGCCACCGAGCTCAAGGAGATCAACGAGGGTCTGGAAGAAAAGGAATTCCGATGGCTTGAGCTGTCTGAGATTATATAGCAATTGATTGAGCGGGCTGAGGGACTACTTCAGCCCGCTTATATTCACATAATTGTGCTGGTTCTTTTGGGCCACCTGCACAATGCTACGCCTGAAATCCTTCGGGTCATTGATAATCCCGTAGAAGTCCTCTAAAAACTTAATGGTCTGCTTCTGAGTGCTTTTATTGATCAGCGGAAAATCTTCGTACAGCCTAAAAACCGCCGTGCGTTGGGCGTTAAACCCCTGCACCACTTCCGCATAAACATGCGTCGGGGAATCATACCCCCGGTAAAGCCGGTCACGAACCGAGGTGATGCCCAGTTCCGGAGGTGGCACAGCGTAGGGAGGCCCTACAAGCCCGCAGTAATCAAAATCATAAGGCACCGGCACCGGAGGCCTCAACGGGTTTACAGACAAGAGTTTAATGTTGTGGCGGTATGGCACCGACCAGTCTGTGTTCCCGATCATGTACTGAAAAATGGCTAGTAGCGCCATGTGCTTCTGATCCGTGCCTTCCATACCTATGATCAGCTCGTCAGGCACAATAGTGGCCTTGTTTCGGTCCGCCATCTCCTCATCATCCTCTATCATAAAAGCATAGCGCACCTCAGTCCTTCGCCCGTCTTCCACATCCTGATAAGTTACCTGGCACAGCCGCACCCGAAAGCTCATGTCCGTGAAAAGGTTGTAAAGCTTATACACCAGATACTCTCTAAATACATATTCCTCATCCAGGCAATGCGTCACGAGCTTTACCTTGTTCACATGCTTAAATATGGTTTGCTGTGATGTTTTCCGGGAGAAGTTAAGCAGGATAGGCGGGAAACGGCATACCCTGGGGTCACGCCGATGGTTCCCCCGCACCCTTATCTTTAGATTTACGCGCACGTCCTGACCGGCAGCATCGCGGTAAACCAGCGAGGCAGGATGGTACGCTGAATCTTCGTCGCGGTCCTTCAGTAAGGCTTTAAAAGTTGAGTTGATGGTGAAGCGCAGCACCTCCTCCTGTGCAAAAAGGGGGTTCTCGGCAATACTAGGTACTACAATCTGCTGAGAAAGCTTTTCTAAATGCTCCTTCGGCCAGGTATTGCCCATAGCGCCCTGCGCCAGAGGCATGGTTTGGAAACCAATGGCGAAAACAAGTGGAAGCAGGAGCCTGAAAATATATTTCATACTATATATTGTGTCGCGACAGCAACAGCGGGTACACCCATGGATAAGCCCGCATATCAGCTTGAAAAGAGGGCGTTATTTCAGGAGCAAAGGATGCATTCGGCCGTAGCATACATGCGCTTCCAGTCACCGGCAATGACTTAACCCGTTATTTAGGGAAGCGCATCCGGTGTTAGCAGTTCATTCAATACACGTCCTTTTCGGGCTGCGGTGGTCATTTTCTTCACCACCTGAATTGAGTCAAGCGGTAATACAGCGCCTGTTGTGTCGGAGGCGAGAACCACCGCAACGGTATCCAGGCGGGGTATCGCTACCTGCTCTGCCATGGCAAAGCCCAATAACTTGCTTACAGTCGGGGCGATGTCTACCAGGCTTCCCCCGGCTTCCATCACGGTGTTCTTCTTAAAATCCGGCCCCAAGGCCAGCAGGTTAATGCGCCGACAGCCATCGCAGTTATCGCCATGGTCTTGCCAGCCGGTAGCGATACCATCCAAGTGCCGGCCATGGTCGCTGGTGATGAGCAGGGCTGTGTTTTTGCGGTAAAACTTGTCTTTCCTCAAGAAATCATACAGCTCCTTCACGTACTGGTCTGACCTGGAAATGCCTCGTATGTAATAGTCCCAGTTGCCGGCGTGGGCGTAGCCATCGGGCTCCATAAAATTGATCAGCACCAGACTTGGGTGGTTGGCCGTCATGATTTCTTTGGCGGTTGCCAAGGTCAGGGAGTCAGCCCGGTAACCGGTGCCTGGCCCGTTTACGCCACAATTTACGGAAGGCAGAAACTGGTTGTGCCACGCCGAATCAGTGGTATTGGCCAGGATATGCAACTTGTCTTTACTGGCGATGATCCAGGTGTCGGAGGCGGGTTTGCCAGTTGCCTTGCGCCAGTACTGAAATATGGAGGGGTTTGCAGGAAACTCTTCGCCGTAATTGTCGATGGGTTGATTCACGCCCGTGGTGATGGCGGCATGCCCGGAATTGGTATAGGTATAGCCGTCGTTCTGGAAATAACTGTAAAGTGTGCCTTTTGGCTTTAGCTTGGTGGCCATGTTTGGGATATGGCCAGGCGCTTCTCCCCACATCTCCGAGTACCTCGGGCCATCGATCACCACAATCACCACATTTTTGGTGTTTGGCCCTTTCTTGCTTTTGATGCCCGATAAGCTACAGGACCCAAAAAACACGAGCGCCAGCAGCAACATAAACCAGCTTAAATAAGCTGTTAACATCCTGTTATTACTGTTCCTGGTATATGCGTATTGTTGTCTCATACCTACACTATGGTTTTTGAAACCCCTCTATTTAGTATACGCAGGCAACATAACAAAAGCTGTATAAACTTGGCTTTACGAAAGCCAGCAATCACCAGGAATAGAGCAACTTATCAAAGTCAGAAAGCTGTATGCAGGAGGTGAGCACAAGGATGAAAAACGAACAGAACCTTAAGGTGTAATTTGAGGGATGAGCTGGTAGGTATAGGGGAAAAGAGCGCTCAGACAATAGCCTGAGCGCTCTGCTGTTAATGCGTTAGCTCGTGGCTAATCTGGAAACCCAGTTTGCGGGGCTTGGTCAGTTGCGAGTTCTCTAATTTCTGTTTTAACGTAATGCGCTCGATGTCGCTGACGTCCTGGCCCATCAAGTCGTTGTTAACGGCTGCAACCATAGCACTTTCTAAAATGGTGCGCAAGATACGGTCAGTGATGACGTTTGCTGCGATGTTGGTAATCTTTTCGACCGGTAAATCCAGTTGCTTCACCCCTTCAATACAGAAATGCTTGTCTATGTTGATGAGCATACGCCCTACCAGGTAACCCGGGTCCTCCAACCTATTATACTTGATGGTATCCGCCATAAAGTTATAGGCCATGATGTGGCCAAAGAAGCGTCTTCGGAAGTCTTCTTCTACATACTCGCTGCGCATAATCTCATAATCGTCCGGGAAAGTGACAATGTTCGAGTGCATGACAAACACCAGCAAATCGCCGGAGAACTTGATCTGAAACTCCAGTTCACCCACGTTCCGGTACTCGATCAGGATATCGGCATCTTGGGTGGTGATGCGCTCGGTCAGCTCCTGCACCAGTTCTTTGGAAATCTCCTTCATGCGGTTAAAAGCCTCCAGCGTGTTCCGGTAAATCGCTTGTTTGGTCTTGGACTTCTGGTGCAGGCCGTTTATGATATCGTCTAATTTATCTTCCATAGTAGGTTTTTGCCGTAAGTTATGTCTCTCCCCTAGTGTACCTCAGTTAAGGGCACTTTGTTTGCCGCAGCACTCCTGCAGGCTGGTTTTCAGTCGGATTACCTCTGTGGGGCAGGCTCACTCAATCAGCCTTCTGATTGGTAAGCTGGTGGTGGGCCGAGAGTTGCCGCCTCCCTACCTGCCAACTGAAAAGCTACTTGCCGCAGTCCTGGCTTTGCATCCGGGTGCACTAGTAGCATCTGCTGAGCAGCGGGTAACCCGAAGACTTCCGGTATGGCATTCACGGCGCCAGCGGGTACATGCTGCGCATGGAACGCCGCCAGCAAAGCCTCCCGGTCCCAATCCGCTACCAACTTGCACAGCAGCGCGTTTACCTCTGCCCGGTGAGCCACGCGGCCGCTATTCGATTTATACCGCTCGTCGTCTGCCATACCCGCCTGGCCCAGTATGCCACATAAACGCCTGAACTGCCTGTCATCGCCGATGGCCAGCACCAACTGCCTGCCACATCTGCAGGTATAAACCGACCCATAAGGCACGATGTTGGGGTGCTCAGAGCCCATGCGCTGCGGCGCTTGCCCTGCCACCAGGTAGTTAGTTGCCTGGTTTGCCAGCGCCGACACTGCCGATTGAAACAGCGAGACCTGCACCAACTGCCCTTTTCCGCTCCGCTCCCGCTCTAGCAGTGCCACCAGCAACCCTTGCTTTAGTTGGTGGGCAGTCAGAATATCCATCAAGGCAACAGGCATTTTCAGCGGGGCGCCCCCTGGTTCGCCGTTCAGGTACATGAACCCGCTCTCCGCTTGCACCACGGCATCATACCCTGCTCGCGCATCTTCCGGGCCATACCCTGTGATATGCCCATAAATAAGCCGTGGGTTAATTCCGCTCAAAGTGTGGTAGTCTACCCTGAGCTTTTCAGCATCGCCGGGCTTATAACTGGCTATCACGAGGTCGGCCTTTTGAGCCAGGGTATAGAGTTGTTGCAGGTGAGATGTTTCAGAGAAGTTAAGCGCCAGGGATGTTTTCCCCCAATTGGCCGCACAGAAATAGGCCGGAGTATCGGTAGCGGCACTTTCTGTGCTGAGCTTCCAAGTGCGGGTCACATCGCCGTGGGTGGCAGCGTTCTCAATTTTCAGCACACGGGCACCTAGCTCGGCGAAAAACTGCCCGACACTTGGCCCTGCCAGTACACTTGCCAGTTCCAGTACCAGCATATCCTTAAACACGGCACTTGCCATACATTCTCTGATTTAGAAATACACACACACCTGCATCCAGCCGGTAGCGTGACATCATACTATAAAAGGCTATGACCTCAAGCATAAAGCACTTTACCGCTAAGCTCCTTCTTCCAGTTCGGCCAGTACTTCTTCGCTCAGTTCCAGGTTGTGGTATACCTGCTGCACATCGTCATCGTCTTCCAGGGCATCGAACAGGCGTAGGTTTTTCCGGACGGCGTCCAGGTCCTCTACTGTCACGGTGGTTTGGGGAAGGCGTTGCAGGTCGGCGCTTTCTACCTCCAGGTGTAGCTCCTCTATCTTTTTCTGCAACATCCCGAAATCTTCCATGGCGCTGTATATCGTGATGTAGTCCTCCTCAAACTCCACTTCCTCGGCACCGCCGTCTGCCAATGCCAGCAACAGTTCGTCCTGGTTTTCGGGTTGCTCCGGTTTGCGGCGGATGGAGAACACCCCTTTTCGGTCAAAAAGATACTCCACTGAGCCACTGGTACCCAAACTGCCTCCGCTTTTGTTGAACATGGTGCGCAAGTTCTGAACCGTGCGATTGATATTATCCGTGAGGCACTCCACAAACACGGCCACCCCGCCCGGGCCATACCCCTCGTAGTTCACCTGGCTGTAATCCCCGGCATCGCTTCCCTCGCCCTTCGAGATGGCCCGCTCAATATTATCTTTGGGCATATTGGCCGCCTTGCTTTGCTGTATTGCCAAGCGCAGGCGAGGGTTGGCGTCCGGGTCGGCACCGCCCTCTTTCACGGCCACCGTCATTTCCTTGATTAGCTTGGTGAAGATTTTAGAGCGCTTCGCGTCAAGAGCCCCTTTTTTGCGCTTGATCTGAGACCATTTGTTATGTCCTGCCATAGCTGTTGCTTGCTTTACAAAGTTTTGTGTGGCCCCTAAGTGCCGCACCTGCTATACGGGCAAAATAAAGGAATTATGCTGAAAAGGCACAAAAAGAGCAGCCCCGCGATGATAGCGAGGCTGCTCTTACTGGTGGTGTATCTAGCTTATGGAGGCCGGTATCTGCTAAAGCAGAAACATAAAAACAGCATTGATGATGTTAAGCCCTAACAACAAAAACAGGTTAGGGGAGTCTTGTACAACTTTTTTCATAATATATAAAATAAAGTATATTACACTTGCAAACATTACGTGTTTGCATTCAAAGCATATTTACGTCAAGCCCCCCTGCAAGTTTCAATTTATTGCACTTTGCTAATACATCAAAACATTAAACTATGTTTATATATTAATAAACTAATTACTATAAAAAATGCCGATTACTCCTGTTAGTTCAATAATTCCTAAAACCTCGCCCACACTGTTTTGCACTATTTCACTCCTCCCCCGGAGTACCCCGAACAGTTACCCCATCTGGTGTCGAACGAGGCTTAAGCGAATGTTTACGCCGCACCATGTAGCAACAAAGCTATATTTATGTTATCTTTACTTTGCAGACGCTCTGTATAAAGCATACATAAGAGCGACAGTTTCAAATCAAAAAGCACTCATATTTTGAACTTCAGTTCTTTTAACCTACACGACGATGTTTTAACGGGAATCAACTCGATGGGCTATAACAACCCGACTCCCGTGCAGGAACAGGCCATCCCACTCATACTAGACGGCAAAGACATGATTGCCTGCGCCCAAACCGGCACAGGCAAAACAGCCGCTTACCTGCTTCCCCTCATCGACCGCATCTCCAACGGAGGCTACGAGCATACCAGCACCCTAATCCTGGTGCCTACCCGCGAGCTCGCCAAGCAGATTGATGAGCAGGTGGAAGGTTTTGGATATTTTGCCTCTGTGTCTTCAATCGCTATTTACGGCGGTAACAAGGGAGATGACTGGGAGCAGCAGAAACGAGCCCTGACGACGGGTGCCGACATCATCATTGCTACGCCGGGCCGTTTGCTTTCGCACCTGGCTATGGGCTATGTAAAGCTTGAGCAGCTGAACCACCTGGTACTGGACGAGGCCGACAAGATGCTGGATATGGGCTTCATGGATGACCTGCTGAAGATCATCAACCAGTTGCCAAAAGAGCGCCAGACGCTGCTCTTTTCCGCAACCATGCCGCGCAAGATCCGTGACCTTGCGCAGCAGATCTTAGCAGATCCTGCGGAGATAAACCTGGCCATATCCAAGCCGGCAGAAGGCATTGACCAGCGCATCTACCTGACTTTCGATAACCAGAAACTGCCCCTGCTTGAGCATTTGCTGCGGGAGTTGGATGTACAGAGCATGATCATTTTCACGTCACGCAAATCTAACGTGAACCAGATTGTGCGCTCGCTCGTGAAAATGGGCTTTACCGCGGAGGGCATCTCCTCGGACATGACACAGGATGAGCGCGAGAAGGCGCTGCAGGGCTTTAAGAACAAGCAGTACCAGATTGTGGTAGCCACCGATATCCTTTCGAGGGGTATAGATATTGACAGCCTGAGCCATGTGGTGAATTTTGACATGCCGCAGGATGCCGAGGACTATGTGCATCGCGTGGGCCGTACGGCCCGTGCCGCCTCAACAGGTATGGCCATTACGTTTGTGAACGAGAAAGACATGTACCGGGTGCAGAAGGTGGAGCGCCTGATTGAGCGTGAACTGCCTAAACTCCCGCTTCCGGATAACTTCGGCCCGGCTCCAGCCTACGACCCAGGCAAGCGCCAGGAAAGCGGCGGTAGTCATCGCCATAGAAGCGGAGGCCGGCCAGGCCCAGGCGGCAGCAACAAGCAGCACAAAAGCAGGCACCATCGCGACAGCAAACCGGCAAGAGAGCGCTCTAAAGATGAAAACGACCGACCGATCAAAGCGGCCAACCCATCTCCGCGACCTGCCAGCAGCGAGGCCGTGACCGCTGAGGGCGCCCCTAAAAAGAAGCGCAACCGCAACAACCGGAATCGGAACAGAAACAGCAATGAGGGTGGCAAGCCGGCTGGCGAAAACCAGCAGCCTGCTGCTTCGTAGCATACACATCCTTTAACTGAACCAACAGAGCCGCCATTCCAGCGGCTCTGTTGGTTTCGCCCTATTTATAGACGGTTACCATACCCTCTTATTTCTTCTGGCAGACTAACACATAAGTTTATGAAAGCGCTCTTACTCATCGATATCCAAAATGATTTCTTGCCAGGTGGCGCATTGGCCGTGCCCGAGGGCGATGCCATATCACCGTTGGTGAATCAGCTGCAAGGCAAGTTCGATCTGGTTGTGGCCACCCAGGACTGGCATCCGCAAAACCATAAAAGCTTTGCCTCCCAACACGCGGGAAGGGAAGTTTTCGATGTAACCACGTTGCAGGGATTGGAGCAGGTGCTATGGCCCGACCACTGCATACAAGGCACCCCAGGGGCTGAGTTTTCGGAGAAGTTGGAGATGAACAAAGTGGAGGCCATTTTCCGGAAGGGCATGAACCCGGGAATTGATTCTTACAGCAGCTTTTATGATAACGGCCACTTAAAAAGCACCGGACTGGCAGATTACCTGCATGGCAAAGGTGTTACTCAGGTATACCTGGCTGGCCTTGCCGCTGACTATTGCGTCTACTTCTCGGCTAAAGACGCCCTGTCAGAAGGGTTTGACGTTTACTTTGTAGAAGATGCCACCCGTGCCATCAGCCAGGAAGGGTTTGGGAAAGCGAAGGAAGATTTGCGCAGCAAAGGGGCTAAAATCGTACAGAGCAGCAGTATCCTGGGTTGATGCTTTACAGAAATTGCGTAAAAGGCGATACCGTATGAATACTGGCATCGCCTTTTACATAACCATCATCAATACTAGTTCTTTTTCTCAGCGGCTTGCATGTATTTGGCCGCTTCTATAAAGGTTGGGTTCCAGATTTTCTTCTCGTTGTCTTTCAGGTAGCGCAGCAACTGGTTGTGCGCCTCCAGCGACACGTTTAGGCCGTGTTCGCCGCCCACGCCATGGAACAGGAATACAATCAGGCTGTTTGTTTTCACTGCCTGCTCCACCAACTGAATCAGTTCTTCGCCTGTCTGGCCGTTTACCATGTAAGAGCCGATGTTATACACGTCGGTAGGCTCACGTTGCAGCATCTCGGCATGTACCCCCCGGGCAGCTACCAGTTCCCCTTTCACGTCTTCGATATAGGTCTTTCCATCCACCTGCGTATCGCCGCAGGGGTAGGCGAAAGTGCGTTCCTTTTTCCCGTCCAACGCTTGGAGGGTCGCATTGGTCATCTTAATCTCGTCTGTTATCCGGCGCACCGAATATGTTGCCAGGTCGTAATCCGGCGTTACGAAGCTGCGGCCCGGCTGACTGCCATCGCAGGGATGAAAAAGGGTATGGTTTGCCAGTTCGTGCTTGTTGGCGGCCACTTTCTTCCATTCCGCTAACCGCTTGGTAAAAGCGGGCGCAGCGGCGGTCAGGAAAAAGGTGCCTTTCAGCTGCAGGGCATCCAAGGCAGGGATGGCGTTGTCGAGGTGCACGTTCAGGGCATCATCGTATGTCAGCACGACCGCGGCCTGTTTCTTATTCCAGTTCTGGGCGAAAGCCGAAAAGCTGCACAGGCAAAACACGAAAGCGAGGATTCTGGTCAAAAGCATCTCTAAAGTCAGGTTAGGGTTCAAATCAATCTAGCTACGAAAGTCACTTTCCTTATCTGTGATCCATCAGCCAAAGTACACTCAATATAGGCGTTTAAACTCAAACTTCCTGTATCCGGCATGCCTGGTTAACTTCCCATACCCCACTTTTAAACAAAAACGGCCGATACAATGATGTATCGGCCGGTGATAGCATTAACAAGAAGATTTGCTTACAGCACCTGCCCCAGCCCGAAGAGCAGCACAAACAGCAGCGTTGTAAGCGCCATTTGTTTGAGGTAAGGGTCTAGTTGCTGCGAGGTTTGCTTGCGCCACACATTTATACCGTTCACGAGCACAAGCGGGAAGGCCAGCAAGAACAGCAGTTGCCAGGGGCTGTAAAAGTTGAGCCATACATAGGCCACGGCACTCAGCACACCACCCAACAGCAGCAGCATGTGGTATATGCGCGCACGCTCGGGGCCAAGCCGGACCGGTATGGAATTTTTGCCCGCCAACGTATCCGACTTTATATCACGGATGTTATTCACGTTCAGCACGGCCGTTGAGAAGAAGCCGCAAACCAATGCTGGCAGTAGCACCATCCCTTGCAGTGCCTGTGCCTGCAGAAAGTATGTCCCCAAAACGCCTACCAGGCCAAAGAACACAAACACGGAGATATCCCCAAGCCCCGCATAGCCATAAGGCTTGTCGCCGGCAGTATAGTTGATGGCCGCCCAGATGGAGGCCAGCCCCAGCCCCAGGAATACCACAAAGAGCAGCATTCCTTCTGTGCCAAACGCCACCCACAACAGCAGCAACCCGGATACCAGCGAGAGCAGGCTAAACACCAGCATCCCTTTCTTCATCTGTTCGGCTTTGATGTGGCCCAGTTGCACGGCGCGTTTCGGGCCCTCGCGGTGCTCATTGTCGGCCCCGTGCCTGGAGTCGCCGTAATCGTTGGCCAGGTTCGAGAGGATCTGCAGAAATAGTGTTGTCAGGATACAGAGGCCCACGATGGTGCCGTTAAAGACGCCTTGCGCCGCTGCCATAAAACCGCCCATGCCAATGCATGAAAGGGCCAGCGGCAGGGTACGTGGCCTAAAAGCCGAAATCCAGGCCTTCACAAGACCTGGATTCTGAGTTGATATGTGCTCGGATGTCGTCAAGTTAGTATAAATCCAATACTGGCGCAGGTAAATGCTTGCGCCAGGTTAAGCCTAAGCGCTATTAACTCGCTAAAATTTATTTTTGGATAGCCGCCAGCACTTCCTCGCCCATCGGCTTGGCCTTGGATGGGAAAAAAGCCACTACCTCGCCTTGCTCATCCAGCAGGTATTTGCAGAAGTTCCAGTTAGGCTCCTCCTGGTTTGGGCTTTGCTGCTGCAACCACACATAAAGCGGGTGCTTGTCTTCGCCTACCACCGACACCTTCTCGAACACCGGGAAGGTAACGCCAAAGTTTTTCTGGCAAAAAGAAGCGATTTCCTCGTTGCTGCCTGGCTCCTGGCCGCCGAAGTTGTTGGCCGGGAAACCCAGCACCACCACGTCGTTGCCGTGCTGCTCGTGCAACTGCTGCAGCTCGGCATACTGCGGGGTATAGCCGCACTCCGAAGCCGTGTTTACCACGAGCACTTTCTTCCCTTTGTACTGTGAGAAGTCTATGTTCTTTCCGTCCAGCGTCTTTGCCTGGAAACCATAAAAGTCGCTCACCTGAGCGTTTGGGTTAGAGGTTGTTTCTGTTGCCATTGCGTCTGATTCTAAAGTGTTGCTTGCACTGTCCTGGCAGGCACTTAAGATGGAGATTAAGCTCAGCAGCGCTGCGGCCTGCTTCAGGAAAGTAGTTTTAATTGTCATAAGTCAAATTAGTTAAGCACTGCTGTGCCAGCGAAACAGGCAATCGGTCAATATGTTTTCTTACATGCGCTCCGGCACCTCTATCCCTAACAGGCGCATGCTGTTTCGGATGAAGCGGGCCACCATGGCCGAGAGGGCGATGCGGAAATTACGCGCCTGCTCATCGGTCTCGTTAAAGATGGACACCTCCTGATAGAAGCGGTTATAGGCTTTCGCCAGTTCGTAGGCATAGTTCGCGATAACGGAAGGGGCATACAGGTTCCCTGCTTCCTTTACTACTGCCGGAAAGTTCACCAGCTGCGTGATGACCTCCTGCTCTGTTTCGTGCAGGCTTGTCACCTGGCCGAAAGCAGCCACATCCACGTGCAGCCCCATGTCGGCGGCTTTGCGCAGGATGGCGGAGATACGGGCGTGCGAGTACTGCACAAACGGTCCGGTGTTGCCCCGGAAGTCAATCGACTCCTGTGGGTTGAACAGCATGCGCTTCCTCGGGTCCACTTTCAGCAGGAAGTACTTCAGCGCACCCATGGCTAGGGTATGGTACAGCTCGTTGGCCTGCTCCTCGGTAAAGCCCTCGATCTTGCCCAGTTCCTCGGTCTGCTGGCGTGCCGTGTCAATCATCTCGGCCACCAACTCGTCGGCGTCCACCACGGTGCCCTCCCGCGATTTCATCTTGCCGGAAGGCAGATCCACCATCCCGTAGGACAGGTGATAAATGCCATCGGCGTAAGGTTTGCCTAAGATCTTAAGCGTGGCCTGCAGCACCTGGAAATGGTAGTTCTGCTCATCGGCCACCACGTATACCGACTGGTCGTAGGGGAAGTCGTCATACTTCAGCTGGGCTGTGCCCAGGTCCTGGGTGATGTATACCGAGGTGCCGTCGGCGCGCAGCAGCAGCTTCTCGTCCAGGCCTTCACTTGTCAGGTCCACCCACACTGAGCCGTTCTCCTTTTTGAAGAACACCTCTTTCTGCAGTCCTTCCTCCACCAGTTCTTTGCCCAGCATGTAGGTCTCAGACTCGTAGTAGTATTTATCGAAGTCTACCCCGATGTTACGGTAGGTCTCGTCGAAGCCGGCGTATACCCAACTGTTCATGGTTTTCCAGAGGTTCACCACCTGCTCATCGCCCTGCTCCCACTTCAGCAGCATGTCCTGGGCTTCCAGCATCCAGGGGGCTTTCTTCTTCGCCTCCTCCTTGTCCATGCCCTCAGCCACCAGTGCATCTATCTGCTCTTTGTACTGCTTGTCGAACAGCACGTAGTACTTGCCCGCCAAGTGGTCGCCTTTCATGCCGCTACTTTCCGGCGTCTCGCCGTTGCCCAGCTTCTCGTAGGCCAGCATCGACTTGCAGATGTGGATGCCCCGGTCGTTCACCAGGTTCACCTTCATTACCTCATGGCCGTTGGCCTTCAGGATCTCGGCCATGGAGTAGCCCAGGAAATTGTTGCGCAGATGGCCCAAATGCAGCGGTTTGTTGGTGTTGGGTGAGGAGTACTCCACCATCACGTTGCGGCCGCTCGGCTCAGCTTGCCCGTAGCTGTCGTCCTGCATCAATCCGCGGAAAAGGCGCAACCACTCCGTGTCCTCTATCTCCAGGTTCAGGAATCCCTTTACCACGTTAAAGTCACGGATCTCGGGTGAGTTTTCTTTCAGGTATGCGCCGATGGCCTGCCCGATTTGCTCAGGGCCTTTGCCAACCTGCTTGGTATACGGAAAGGTAACGAAGGTAAAAGAACCGGCAAACTCCTTGCGGGTAGGCTGCAGGGCAATCTGTCCGGCGTCTACGGAGATGGAAAACAAAGCTTGCAGCGCTTGGCTGATGCTCTGGCTAAGGACATTTTGAAGTTGCATTATTGTATAGCTGTACTTTTAGATTCTCGGTGTAAAATGGCGGAGGTGGCGGTCTCCAGTATCTCAAAGGCGTTTTCGGCCATCGTGTTCTCTGTGTCCAGCGTCGGGTTGATCTCGGTCATCTCGTAACACACCACGCGCGGGTCCTGCAGCAAATGGTAATTCAGGGCTTTCGCCTCCTCCACGGTCAGCCCGATGGCCACGGGCGTGCCGGTCCCTTTCGAGAACTTGGAGTCCAGGCTGTCCACATCGAACGACACGTAGAGGATGTCGCAGTCGCGCAGCCGATCCAGCGCCTCGGCGGCCACCTGCTCGGCCCCCTTCTGGGTAAATTCCTTGTAGGTGAAGTTCTTGATGCCGTGCTTCTCGATAAAGTAATCCTCCGGCTCCTCGGTGTCGCGCACCACGATGTAAACCAGGTGCTCGGGCTTCAGCTTCGGGCCGTCGTAGCCCAGTTTCTTCAGCGAGTTCCAGAAAAACACGGTCTCCGGGGTCGGGTCGTTGATCTGGCGGTCCAGGTTGTCGACGTTCAGGGCCATGGCCAGCGGCATGCCGTGCACGTTGCCCGAGGGCGAGGTATACGGCGAGTGGATGTCGGCGTGGGCATCGATCCAGATCACACCCAGCGTTTTGTCGGGGTAGGCCGCCTTGATGCCGGCAATGGTGCCGTGGGCGTTGGAGTGGTCGCCGGCCAGCACCAGCGGAAACATGTCGATGGCGATGGTCTGCTCCACGGCGTTGGCGATGTTCTTCTGCACCGTCAGGATGCTGTCGATGCGGTGCGCGTTCGGGAAGATGTCCTTGTCGAAGAGCGTGTAGTTGAGGTCGGGTACGCTGACAGAATTAAAGCGCTTGAAGTAGTCGGACCCTTTGTCCCAGCACGCCACCTTCAGGGCCTCGATGCCCATGCTGGCGCCCCGGGTACCGGCTCCTAATTCAGACCTTACTTCTATCAGTTTAATTTTTTTCATAATCTGTCGTTTACAGGATAATCTGCACAGACAAAACATATGCGCAGTTTATGTAGATTGTTACGCCTTCTGCACCAAAGGTATTGCAGAAAGCTTGTATATAATCTGAACAAAGTTTTTGCAAAGATGGTAAATAACGAACAATATTGCATTTTTTCTTATATCACTGTTCCCGTAAATGGATAAATACACAGACCTCATACATCAAACGTTCGATTTCCCGACAGACGAGTTCCAGGTGGTAGACAATGAGCTACAGTTCAATGGAATCCCGCTGATGGAGATCATCAAAGAATACGGCACTCCTCTTAAATTAACATACCTCCCCAAGATCGGTTCCCAGATCCGGAAGGCGAAGGGCCTGTTTGCCGACGCTATCCAGGAGCTTGACTACAAGGGTACTTATACCTACTGCTACTGCACCAAAGCCTCGCATTTCTCTTTCGTGATGGAAGAGGCCCTGAAAAGCGGCGTGCACATCGAAACCTCCTCCGGGTACGACATGCAGATCATCCGGGCCCTGTATAAGAAGGGGAAGATCGACAAGAGCACCTACATTATCTGCAACGGCTTTAAGCGCGAGCGCTACCGCCAGTGGATCACGGAGCTGATCAACGAGGGCTTTACTAACTGCATGCCGATTTTGGACCACTTGGGCGAGATAGAATACTATAAGGAGCACGTGCAGGTGAAGACGAAGGTGGGGATGCGCCTGGCCTCCGACGAGGAGCCGAAGTTTGAGTTCTACACCTCCCGCCTGGGGGTGCGCTACAACGATGTGATTGGCCTGTATGAGCAGCAGATAAAAGAGGACCCGCGCTTCGAGCTGAAGATGCTGCACTACTTCATCAACACCGGCATCAAGGACACCTCGTATTACTGGTCGGAGCTGAGCCGCTTCCTGCGCAAGTACTGCGAGCTGAAGAAGCTGTGCCCGGAACTCGACACGATAGACATCGGTGGCGGCTTCCCGATCAAGACCTCCATCCAGGCTGATTACGATTACCGTTATATGGTAACGGAGATTCTGCGCACCATCAAGCGCATTTGTGCCGAAGAAGGTGTGCCGGAGCCTAACATATTCACAGAATTTGGTATATTTACGGTAGGCGAGAGTGCGGCAAATATCTACTCGATCCTGGACGAAAAGCTGCAGAACGACAAGGAGCTTTGGTACATGATCGACGGTTCCTTTATCACGAACCTGCCGGACGCGTGGGCCCTGAACCAGCGCTGGCCTTTGCTGGCCGTAAACCACTGGGACAAGGAATATCGCAAAATACAGCTTGGGGGTATGACCTGCGATAGCCAGGATTATTACAATTCCGAAATGCACTCGTTCCAGGTATTCCTGCCGAAGGCCCCGAAGGATGAGCCACTGTACATTGGCTTCTTCCACACCGGGGCGTATCAGGAGCAACTGAGTGGGTATGGCGGCATCAAACATTGCCTGATTCCATCGCCACAGCACATTTTGGTAGATCGTGACGAAGAAGGAAATATTATTACAAGACAATTTGCCCCGGAGCAAACACCAGAGTC
The DNA here is from genome assembly GCF_054482735.1 of Pontibacter sp. CAU 1760. NCBI lineage: Bacteria > Pseudomonadati > Bacteroidota > Cytophagia > Cytophagales > Hymenobacteraceae > Pontibacter > Pontibacter sp. CAU 1760. The sequence continues at coordinate 14,991 of NZ_JBTLRL010000003.1, read as the reverse complement.
AATGCTACGTATCTTAGGGTACGAGGTGTAATACTGAAGGAATAGCAATTAATTCGGGATTACACCGTTAGATCTATAAATGCAAACAAATTCAGGCTTCACATCAACAAGAATATGAAAAAAGTGATGATAGCAGGCGTATTGTTCCTAAGCTTAGGTATGGCCTCATGTAAAACTTATTGTCCGGCCTATAACCTGGCCAGTGTGGAAGACACGACAGATAAAGCATCATCTTCTGCAACGGAGAAGGTAGCCAATACCTAATCAACGTACCCCATGACCATATTACAGAAAAGCCGGCGCTACGCCGGCTTTTCTGCTTTCTGCATAATCAGTTGTGACGCTTCCCATAGGTTGTGCGCCTGATAGGTATGGGCACCCGCCGCATACTTGTCCCCCACCAACACCGACTTTACCTTTACTTTCGCGGCTGCCTCCAGGTCGCGCAGCGAATCTCCCACCATCCACGAAGCAACCGGGTCGATGTTGAACTTGGCCACGGCGCGTTCCAGCATCAGGCTATCCGGTTTGCGTGAAAGCGACTCCGAGAAACTGGGGTGGCCGGGTGCGTAATAGATCGCATCAATCAACTGCCCGCACGCATCTTGCAGCTTCTGGTGGCAGGCCAGCACATCGGAGCGCAGGTAGCGCCCTTTGGCAATGCCCGCCTGGTTCGTGATCACGATCAGCAGATAGCCGTTTTCCTTCAGTAACCTGAGCGCTTCCGGCACCCCGGGCAGCACTTCAAATTCGTCCAGCTTGTAGGTATAGTCTCCCCGCTCGCGGTTCAGCACACCGTCGCGGTCCAGGAAAACGCATTTGGTTTTAAGGTGTTCCATTTAGTTTTGTAGAATTGAGTGTTGGAGCGCATAAAAGTACGGATAATCCTCGCCTACCCATACCTCCCTTGCAATTCTAGGCGCAATCGTCACGAACCCGTTGAAAAAAAAATTGCATTGCCTGACCAACTAAGCCCGATTTAAAAAGTAGAGAAAGTCAAATACATACTTTGGGCACTCAAAAGCGTTTCAGGTAGTATATTCTGGGCACAGCTTCATTGGCAGTCTCCCCAGATACATTTTCCCTCTGTTCTTTTAATCCTTGAGCGGGCAGAGTTAACATTAAACGCATGAGAGTAGCAATTATAGGAGCAGGAATTTCAGGGCTGGCGCTGGCATACTACCTCCAAAAACTGGGGATAGGGTATGATCTGTTTGAGGAAAGCACGCAAGTGGGCGGAAACCTCCGGACCGTGAAGGTGCATGACTACTTGCTAGAGCTGGGCCCTAATGCATTGCAATTGACTCCAGAATTGGAAGAGCTCGTGCGCGAACTGAAACTGGAGTACCAGGTGGTGAAAGCATCCCCGGAGAATGAACGGCGCTATGTGCTGCGCAATGGTGCGTATACCCTCCTGCCCAGCTCTCCCTTTTCGTTGCTTTCCAGCGACTTCTTCTCCTGGGAAACCAAATACCGTATCTTGCAGGAAAAGCGCGTGCCCCCCGCCGACATCGATTATGAAACCGTGGAGCAGTTTTTTGAGCGCCGCTTTGGCCGCGAAGTGGCTGAGTATACCCTGCCGCACTTTATGACGGGCCTTTACGCTGGCAATCCCCAGAAGCTGCTTATGAGTAAGGCACTGCCGTACCTGAAGGAATTGGAAATGAAACATGGGTCCGTGCTGAAAGGACTGCTGCACCAACCAGACCAGTTCAGGCCGCACAGTTCCTTTTCATTTTCGAACGGCATGCATACCCTCCCCTGCGCCATCGCCGAGAAGCTGATTTCCCTGCATCTGGAGCACCATGTAGAGATGATCACCCGCAGCCAGGGCAAGTTTGTGGTTTCCTGTGCCTCTTCCAGCGACAGCGACACAGAGGAGTATAACCTGCTGGCACTGGCGCTACCGGCGCACCAGGCGGCAGACCTGCTGCAATACACCTTTCCGGGTATGGCTGCGGCCCTGCACAACATTAATTACCCGCCGTTAGCGGTCGTGCACTCCGTGTATAACCGCAAGGAGGTGGCGGGCCACCTGACGGGCTTTGGGGCTTTGCACCCACATGCCGAGGACGCCTTTGGCACAGGCTCCATTTGGAGCAGTGCCCTTTTTGAAGGCCGCTGCCGGCCGCATGAGGTGCTGTTTACTACCTTTGTGGGCGGCAGCCATGCGCCTCAGCACGCCATGACGGAGCGCTCGCAACTCATGCGTCAGGTACACCAGGAGCTGGCTGCACTGCATCAGATTTCAGCGGACAAACCAAACTTCCAGTACATGCACCTTTGGAAGCACTCGCTCCCCCAACACGACATTTACATAGAAGATGCGCACGAAATTGCCAGCCAGCTAGAGCAGGATGGCCTGTTCATAGCCGCTAACTGGCACGCCGGGGTATCGGTGGCCCACTGTATCCGGCATGCCAAGGAGCTTGCGCACAGAATAAATTTAAAGCGCCCTGCCAACCTCAATAGCTGATTGCCTATATTTGTGGCATGAAAGATTCGTTGGTCATAATCCCAACCTACAATGAACGGGAAAATATAGAGGGCATGGTGCGCAAGGTGATGCAATTGCCGCACCCGTTCGACCTGTTGGTGATTGACGACGGATCTCCTGACGGCACTGCCGGTATAGTGCGCGACCTGCAGTTTGAGTTTCCTGACCGGCTGCACCTCGAAACCAGGCAAGGCAAACTCGGCCTGGGCACGGCTTACATCCACGGGTTCAAGTACGCCCTTAACAAAGGGTATGAATTCATTTTTGAGATGGATGCCGACTTCTCCCACAACCCCAACGACCTGATGCGCCTCTACTACGCCTGCGCCGTGGATGGGTATGATGTGGCCATTGGCAGCCGTTACATACAAGGCGTAAACGTGGTGAACTGGCCCATGAGCCGCGTGCTGATGTCTTACTTTGCCAGCACCTACGTGCGCTTGGTAACGGGCATGCCTATTGCCGACACCACGGCGGGCTTTAAGTGCTACCGCCGAAAAGTGCTTGAAACAATTCAGCTAAACAAAATCCGGTTCGTGGGCTACGCTTTCCAAATCGAGATGAAGTTCCTTACCTATAAGTTTGGCTTCAAGATCAAGGAGGTGCCGATCATATTCACTGACCGTACCAAAGGCGTATCGAAAATGTCGTCAAGCATTTTCAAGGAAGCTGTGCTGGGTGTTATGCAGATGAAAGTCAACAGTTATTTCCGTCACTTCGACCGATATTAAGCAAACTTCCCGGGGCATGCATCCCCCTGCCTGCTCAACTGCATTCTTCTCCATAATCTCCTTTCAAATGCAGGTTACCCCATATTGATATGATGCTATACAGGATTGATCAGCATTCTAAAAGCTACCTAGCTTTTCTGTGCCTGTGCTTCTATCCTTTCAAATTATACTTCAGTAGGATTGCGTAATTGTAGGCATTTCCCATTAAATTTACTGATTCAGTAAAGTATTGCCCTTGCTTGCCCTGTGGCAAACACCGTTTAGTTTTCTTTTATGAATGACATCACGTTCTGGATTGTATTCAATGTTTTTGTGCTCCTGCTCCTCGGCTTGGACCTTTTTGTTTTCCACCGGAAAGAGCATGAAGTCAAAATAAAGGAGGCGTTGCTTTGGAGCGCATTCTGGATTGCGCTATCACTGAGTTTCAACGCCTTGATCTATTATTGGCAAGGCCCCGCTCCCGCCCTCGAATTTCTCACGGGTTATCTGATCGAGAAGTCGCTCAGCGTCGATAACCTTTTCGTCTTTATCCTGATCTTCAATTTCTTTAAGGTACCTACCAAATACCAGCACAAGATCCTGTTTTGGGGTATTATTGGGGCGCTGGTGCTGCGGGCTACGTTTATTCTGGTAGGGGTAGCCCTTATTGCAAAGTTTCACTTTATCATTTACCTGCTGGGCGGCTTCCTCGTGTTTACGGGGCTTAAAATGGCCTTTTCGCACGGCGATGAGGAAGTGCACCCGGAGAACAACCCATTGGTAAACTGGGTAAGCAAGCACATGCGTATCACCAAAACTTCTGTCGGAGGCAAGTTTTTCGTGAAGCACGATGGAAAGCTGTTTGCTACGCCGCTTTTCCTGGTATTGATTATGGTGGAAAGCACTGATGTAGTGTTTGCGGCTGATTCGATTCCCGCCATTCTGGCTATTTCTAAAGACCCGTTTATTGTGTATACCTCCAACGTGTTTGCGCTACTGGGGCTCCGGGCGCTATACTTTGCGTTGGCGGGTATCATGCAGTTATTCCATTACCTGCATTATGGCTTATCAGCCATTCTGGTGTTTATCGGGGCCAAACTGCTCCTCAGTGATCTTGTAGAAATAGACATGCGCTATGCCCTGGTTGTAGTGGGCCTAATCCTGACAGCATCCGTAGTGGCATCGTTACTGTTTCCTAAAAAAGAAGCAGAACAACCAGAACCCCCTGTTCATAAATAGGGGTAGTTATTAAATTATTATGATTTTGATTGCATAGCCCTCCATAAAGCATAGCCTATTTCTAATTTTTATATTTTTTAAGCATTTACACAATCTCTTGTTTGCATTTAGTAAAACTTTTACTTTACTTTGGTGCATAGAAAGAAACACATGAAAAGACTAGTCGCACAAATTCTATCCAACCGTAAGCAGATTCCTCTCGTGGGGCTCCGTGGGTAGTGCGATGCGCTAAAAGTTTTCGAACTGACATACCTCCAGAAGCCCCGCCCACAGCGGGGCTTCTGTCGTTTTAACCCGATTGTTCAACCCAAAAAACCAGTAGCTCACTGTAAACCCAAGAACACTTAACACCTAATCTCATGAAAGCTAGTAGAACAACCATCAATGTAGCACCAGAGAGCAGCTTCCGCAACCCGGACGGCACGCTTGTGCTGATTGCTGGCCCATGTAGTGCAGAAAGCGAAGAACAGATGCTAAAAACAGCCCAACAACTGAAGGATGTCAAAGGGATGTCAGTCTTCAGGGCCGGTATCTGGAAATCGCGCACGCGCCCAGACTCTTTTAAAGGAGTAGGCACGCAGGGACTACAGTGGCTGGAGATAGTGAAGCAGGAAACCGGGTTGCGCACCGCCTGCGAGGTAGCCAACGCCACCCATACGGCAGAGGCCCTGAAGCACAACGTGGACATCCTTACCATCAGCGGAAGAGCCACCGTGAACCCTTTCGCGATGGAGGAAATTGCCGCGGTGCTGAAAGGCACTCATACACCCATACTGGTAAACAACCCGGTATACCCTAGCCTGGATCTCTGGATAGGTGCCCTGGAGCGTTTGCAGCAAGCCGGCTTAACGGACATCGGCGTGATAAACAGAGGCTTTGCCACAGATGAGCAGTACCCTTACCGCAACCACCCGCGCTGGGACCACATGCTGCAACTCAAAGACCTCTACCCGCAGTTGCCTATCCTGTGCGATGCCACGCACATAGCCGGTCGGCGCAGCCTGCTGTACCCAGTAAGCGAGAAAGCGGTGGGTATGGAAGTGGATGGCCTGTTGTTTGAGTCGCACATCAACCCGCCGGCGGCCCTGAGCAGTCCGCAGCAGCAGCTGCTGCCGAAAGAACTGGATTTGCTGGTAAACGCAGTGGCCTCTAACGTGAAACTGACCGGCACCTCTGAGTTGGTGGACCACCTGGCGGAACTGAGCCAGCAGATAGAGAGCCTGGATGATGAGTTGCTTGAGTTGTTGTTGCGCCGCACTGAGATGTCGAAAAAAATGAGCGAGCGCCAGATGGGCAAATTGCAGCCAGGGCAGCCGGTGCAGCGCTGGCAAAGGCAACTGAACAGCCTGCTGGAACATTCTTTTGACCAAAGCGAAGAGAAAAGCCTGGTAGAGTCCGTATTGCTGGAGTTGCAGCACCACAGCAACCACACAAGTGGCTTAGGCGGCTCTGCAGTAGCCTAACACATTCATATTAGACCACGCCTGTTTTGCCCTGGCAACAGGCGTGGTTTAGCTTTAGCCTGCGCTTCGCTGGCAGTAAACCGCTGGCCTGCCCTCTAGCCCTTGCGCAAATTTTTCTTCTGTTTTACCAGCTTCCTTAGGCTGTTGGCAACTATTTTTGCTGATATTTTAACAAAAATTCAAAAATAGCTTTGCATTATAAAAATCCTTCAGTAGTTTTAGGGCATCATTACAAACAAGACAATCACCATGCATAACACGTTTTACTTTAGCTACTACTTTTTTGGTACCCCATAGGGGCTCCAGAGCTAAGCTATTGTGTCAGTGCATCACAGTATAAAACTCAGAGAGCCCCGCCAACAGCGGGGCTTTTTCTTTATATGGTACAGAACAAAATAAAAGTAGCGATACAGGGTGGGCCTGCCTCGTTTCATGAAGTTGCTGCCCAGCAGTGCTTCCCAATGTCTGACGTGCAAAGTATTCCTTGTCAGTCGTTCCGGCAGTTGTGCGAGGTGTTGCAGCAGGGTGAGGCAGACCGGGCCGTGATGGCGGTGGAAAACACCATCGCAGGCAGCATTTTGCCTAATTACAACCTGCTGCACCAATATAACCTGTTTGTTACCGGTGAGCTTTGGCTGCCCATTGAGCAGAACCTGATGGCGCTGCCCGGCCAGCAGTTGAAGGAGCTGACCAAAGTGGTAACACACCCGATGGCGCTGAACCAGTGCTCTGAGTTCTTGAAGCAGTACCCGGACATTCAACAGCAGGAAAGCCACGACACGGCTGACAGCGCCAAAGAGATCAGAGCAAAGGGTTTAATGGGCGTAGCCGCCATTGCCAGCAAGCAGGCAGCCGCTTTGTATGGCCTGGAGATGCTGGCAGAAAACATCGAGGACCGACGCGACAATTTCACGCGCTTTCTAGTCGTGAACCGGGAGCGTCCGCAGCAAATCAACGCCTTTTCTAATAAGGCTACGCTGCTGCTGCAGGTTTCACACGATGGCTCTTTGGCTGATATCTTCACGCAACTGAGCCTGCATCACATTCATACGGCGCTTATCCAGACGCTGCCGGCCACGGCGCGCAGCCATGCCCATTACCTGGTGATCGAACTGGAAGGTGAGTCGAGTGAGAACCTGCAGGAAACCATTGCTACGCTGAAGCCTTTGGTAGACTACCAGTACCTGCTCGGCCTTTATCAGAAAACAAAATACCCGGAGCATCCGAACCCAGCGAAAAAGGTTAACGCATTACAGCACTAGCACCATGATTATTCCGAAAGCAGACCGCCTGCAGCACGTGCAAGAGTACTACTTCGCCAGGAAGCTGGCCGAAGTGCGGGCACTTAACGAACAGGGCAAACAGATCATTAACCTGGGCATTGGCAACCCGGACCAGTTACCCTCCGCGGCTACTATTGAGGCCCTGCATACCGCTGCCTCATCAGGCACCGGGCATGGTTACCAGCCTTATACTGGCATCCCGGCTTTCCGGAAAGCGGTGGCGGAGTGGTACGGCCATACCTACCACGTAGACCTGACAGAGGCTGAAGTGCTCCCGCTGATGGGATCCAAAGAAGGCATCGTGCATACCTCGATGGCTTTCCTGAACCCGGGCGACAAAGTGCTGGTGCCCAACCCTGGTTACCCGGCCTACTCTTCGGCGGCCCGCTTGGCTGGTGCCGAGCCTGTAAGCTATCAGTTAAGCGAGGCAAACGGCTGGTTGCCGCAGGAGCAGGAGCTGGAGCAACTGGTGGCTGAAGGAGGTGTGAAGCTGATGTGGATCAACTATCCGCACATGCCCACCGGTACCGAAGCAACCCGGCAGGTGCTGGAGAATTTACTGGCTTTTGCGCGCAAGCACCGGATTTTGCTGATAAATGACAACCCATACAGCCTGGTGCTGCCAAACCAATCACCGCTGAGCCTGTTGAGCATACCTGGCGCGAAGGATTGCTGCCTTGAACTGAACTCGCTCAGTAAGTCGCATAACATGGCTGGCTGGCGCATCGGGATGGTGCTAGGCCAGCCAGAATACTTGTCCACTGTCTTAGCCGTGAAAAGCAATATGGACTCGGGCATGTTCCTGCCCTTGCAGGAAGCTGCCGTGGAGGCCCTGCGTAACGACAAGGAGTGGCACAGTGCCCGCAACCAGGTGTATGCCGCGCGTAAAGTGCTGGCACACCGACTACTCGACGAACTGAACTGCCGTTATAACCCGAAGCAAGTAGGTATGTTTGTATGGGCCCGCGTGCCCGATGCCATCACCGATGTGGAAGCCTACCTCGACGAATTGCTTTACGAAGCTGGCGTTTTCATCACTCCGGGCAAAATTTTCGGTAGCCAAGGGGAACGATATTTACGCGTATCGCTTTGTGTATCAGCAGACTTGTTAGAAGAAGCCATTAAAAGAATTAAACACCATAACTTACAAACCGTTAGCCATGAGCTCAAATAACCTTAGCATTACCCCTAACTCTAAAATCTTATACGGCGGTCCGCTGCCAACGCTTATCACCGGCCCTTGCAGCGCCGAGAGCGAAGAGCAGATGCTGCAGACAGCACGCGGCCTGATCAGCGACCATCGCGTACACATTTTCAGAGCCGGTATCTGGAAGCCGCGCACGCGCCCGGGTCTGTTCGAGGGTGTGGGCAGAGTAGGTTTGGAGTGGCTGCAAACGGTGAAGCAGGAAACTGGTTTGCCAACGGCTGTTGAGGTGGCTAACACGCAACACGTGGAAGAGGCCTTGAAGTATGGTGTGGATATTCTGTGGGTGGGTGCACGCACAACGGTAAACCCGTTCTCGGTGCAGGAAGTGGCCGATGCCCTGCAAGGCGTGGACATTCCGGTGCTGGTGAAAAACCCGGTTAACCCCGATATTCAGTTGTGGCTGGGTGCGTTGGAGCGCCTGAACAGAGCAGGCATTACGGATCTAGGTTTGATCCATAGAGGTTTCTCTACGCCAAACAACAAGCCATACCGCAACCACCCGAAATGGGAAACGATACAGCAAATCCGTGCGTTGGCGCCGGGCATCCCGCTTTTCTGCGACCCAAGCCATATTGCCGGCCGTCGCGACCTGTTGGAAACCGTAAGCCAGCAGGCCCTGCACCTGGGTGTGAACGGCCTGATGATCGAGTCGCACATTAACCCGGATGTGGCCCTGAGCGATGCCTCACAGCAGGTGACGCCTGAAGGCTTGACAGCGCTGCTGAATAAACTGGACCTTGACCACGAGCATGTAGCCAGCCCAGAGCAGCTTCAGGACCTGCGTAGCCTGATCGACCGTTTAGACCATGACCTGATCAACATGCTGTTCCTGCGCTCAGACGTGTCGAAGCGTATTGGAGAGTACAAGCGTGCCAACAAACTGGATATTTTTCAGGCAGGCCGTTGGAAAGACATCGTGGAAGATAGACTAAAATTAGCCAATGAGATTGGAGTGGACGAGAGTTTTATCAGCGCTATTTTCGATGCCATACACCAGCACTCCATCGGGGTGCAGAACGAGGTAATCAACATGGCCCCGAAAGCCTCCGAAAGCTCTGTTGAGAAGTAACATACTTCAGCTATAATTTCAGAAAGCGCGGCAGCCACTATACTTGCCGCGCTTTTTTTGTGGCCTCACCCCAATAATCTGACACATAAACTATGGTGGCAAAGGCACGATTCCTACTTTTGTGCTGTTGCAATGCAGCATCAACCAAATGAATTTTTAGCACATGAAAACTCCAATCTCCCGCCTCCGCACCGTAGGCATTTACGAAGGAATCTCTTACCTGCTTTTACTCGGGGTGGGCATGCCGCTCAAATATATGCTGGGTATTCCGGAGGTGGTAAAGTACGTTGGCTGGGCACACGGCGTGCTGTTTATTCTATACATGGTGGCTCTGCTGCAGGTCGTGCTGGTGCATCGCTGGTCTTTGCTGAAAGCGGCAGCTGGTGTAATCGCCTCGCTCCTGCCCTTCGGCCCGTTTATACTGGACAAGAAACTGTTGCACGCCGAAGAGGAAAAGGCTGCTCAGCGCCCAAGACAAGTAGCCTAAGTTTCATGCCTTCATACACGCGAATCGCCTGCCGGTAAATTATTGGCAGGCGGTTCGCATTTATACCCCTTGCACCTATTACTCCGCTCTTGTTGCCAATCCGGCTTTGCGCGCCGAGGCCTGGGCAATGATGCTGGCAGCCAGTAACTGAAAGGCATGGTACAGCATAATAGGCAGTAGGATAATACCGACCATATTGGCGTCTGGGAAGAGCACCTTGGACATAACAGTGCCGTGCACCAGAGATTTTTTGGAGCCGCAGAAAACCGCCGTTACGCTGTCTTCTCTGGAAAAGTCCAGCAAGCGGCTGACACCTGCAATGATAAAGTACACCAGGAAGAACAAGGCAATCAAAGCCATCCCCAGCAACAGAAGATTACCGAGGGTATAGCCACTGAACATATCCCGGGCAAAGGACTCGCAAAACGAGGTGAACACTATCAGCAGGATAATAACTTGGTCAAATACCCGGAGCCGCTTTTTGTTTCGCTCGGCAAAGCCGCCCCAGTAGCGGTGCAGCAAAATGCCCAGCACCACCGGCAATAACACCTGTAGTATCAGTTTGCCCATCACGCTGCCCAGGTCAAAATCGGTGGAGGTACCGGAGAGGAAAAGTCCCATCCAAAGTGGTGTCAGAAAAATGCCCATCAGGCTGGAAATGCTGGCGTTGAAGATGGCCGCCGGAAGGTTTCCACCGGCAATCGACACCATCACCACCGAGGAAGAAACCGTAGAAGGCAATGCCGCCAGGTAAAAAGTGCCGAGCCAAAGCAGTTCCTGCTCACTTCCTTCAAAAAAGGAATGCAAAGGCAAGATGAGTAGCGGAAATAGCACGAACGTACTGAGTTGCACCACCAGGTGCAGTTTCCAACTGCTTAGCCCGGCTTTCAGTTTCGCGGGGCTAAGGCGCAGACCATAAAAGAAGAAAATAACCGATACGCCATACCCTGCTAGATCGCCCAGCGAAAGCGGATCCCGGTCTACCCCAAGTTCCGGAAAAAACGAGGCCAGCACAATCATACCGACAAGGGCCAACAGGAACCAGTCCAGCCCGGCCCGTGCGGCCAGGGCACCCGCCCTGGGTATGAGGCCCACCGCGTTGCCTGCCTCTTTTTTAACGTTGTCTGTCATGCCAAAACCTGGATAGGGGAAGTCTTAAAAGCGTCACGGCCATACCGCAGGGCATGGCCGTGACAAATATAGTCGCCAATTTCCTGGCTTAAAAGTCCAGCAAGTCTATCGTTTCGAGTTCAAACTGGGTTGTATCCTGCTCTATGGCTGAGGTGTCACGGGACGTCACGATCAGATCGCGGGCACGGCCATAGAGGCGTACGTTCGGGTAAAGGTTCTCATACTCTTCTTCCGTAATCAAGCCGCGGCGGCGCATGATGCCTCCTATCAAACGATAGTAGTAGCCTTTATGACTACGCAAGTTGCCATAGCTGTCGAAGGAGCTGCGGTAACGTTTCGGGCTTGGGATAATACTGGTCAGAAAGATCGCCTCGGCCAGATTCAGCTCTGAGGGCTGCTTGCCGAAATAAAAGCGCGAGGCATCCTTTGCGCCATATACATCCGGCCCCCATTCGATGATGTTCAGGTATACCTCAAACATGCGGCTCTTAGACACCAGGTTCTGGTTTTCGATCAGCCAAACAATAATAGCTTCCTCTACTTTTCGGGCTACTGTTTTCTTCCGCGACAGGAACACGTTCTTCACGAGCTGCATAGAGATCGTGCTACCCCCTCTGGCAAACTCCTCTTTCTCGAGGTTTTGGATGATTGCCTGCCGGAAAGCTTCCTCATGGAAACCCTTGTGGCTGTAAAAGCCAGCGTCTTCGGCCGTCAGGATAGCATTGCGTAAATGCCTTGATATTTGCCCTATCGGGCTGTAAAACGGGTTGGATGGGCCAACAGTAAACGTTCGGACGGGTTTGCCATACTCATACACGGTATGCACAAAAGAGCCGTTTATCTTTTGGATATTGGTGTTGCCCCACTTCAATATCTTGAAATCCTCGGTAGCATCCAGGTCGGAGTTGAAGACCAGCTGCTTCAGGCTGTCCATGTTCACATGGAAGTTCAGGTCATACTGCAGTTTCCCCTGTGCTTGTATACCCTCCAGGTTCTCAAACAGGCCCGTAGGCAGCGAACCAAAAAAATCGTTGGCGGGCACCTGCTCGGTCTTTACCTTCAGATCTATAATCTTGGAGTCCTTGTTCTGATAAGAGACAAATACATTGGCTCGGGCATTGTTCACGCGCACTTCCGTCAGGCTGTCAACCACGTATAGGTTCTGCCCCAGCGTTACCACATAGTCAACAGCCGCCTCACGCACATTAATGTCTTCTTCGCCAGCCAGTTTGGGGTGGTTCAAGGTCAGGTTGTTCACTTGGGCGCTTCCCCGCATGGTCAGCTTTTCGTTTCTGAAACTTTTATCCACCAAGCTAAACCGCACCGTGTCAAACGACACCGCCGCATTCAGTTTGTCCTTGACGTAAGGGAGCCGGATGCCCATGTCATCGTAGGCGTAAAGCTTGCCCGCAATATTGTAATCCTTGGGGTCGATGGTGCCATATACCCGCATGTTGTTTGCGATGGAGTCCGTTAGCACCGAAACCTGCGACTCGATCCGCCCATCGTCCACCCGGAGGTATGGCATCTTGATATCGATGGTGCGGTTCGGGGAAGTGTAGGAAGCATTGAGGTTATCGAAGTCTACCTGATCCGGTACGTTCTCAAAGGCAGTCTCCAGCACACGGTTCAGCAGGGCACCGTAGTTGCGGTCCTCGGCTGTTGTGTCGGCGGGCACTTCTTCTGTCCCTTCGTCGTCCTTTTTAAACAGGAAGCCGAAATTGTTCTTGTCGCCGTTTTTCACTGCCGTTAGAAAGCTGTTGTCCACTTCCAGTCGCTTAAAAACGATGCGGCCAGCGAAGATCGACCGAAAACTAACGGAAGCATACACACTGTCTGTCCGGAAAAGCGTGTCTGCCTTGTGCGGCACGAAGGAGATGTCGGTCAAGACCACCGAGTTCCAATCCACAAACTCAGCGTTCCCGATGGTCAGGTCGGCGGGGTATCGGTTCTCCACTTTTTCCTCGATCAGGCCAAGGGTATACCGCAACACACTGCTCCTGAAAACAAAGAACACTACCACTAATAGCACCAGAAAGGCAATGATGCCTCCGAACACAATTATAAGCCTTTTTCTTAATCGATGATCCAAAATAGTTTGATAGAAATTAGAAAAATGGTTTCACCCTCCCGTGCAGCCTGCAAGATAGGGGATTCTCCGCATAAAATTGACGATGCAGCAGTGTGCACGCTCCTCACGTTCTACGGAAATATTTAACTTAAGATATATTATACGTGCCCCTGTTACAAGCATGGTGCCAAAGCCTGGCCACTCCGCCCCTTATCATGGTAAATAGCAACCATTTACACACCAAGCAAGGAATTCATATATGCTCCGGCGTAATTCGGGGCCAAGGCGTTGGCATCCTGAGGCAAACGTATGTATCTTTGGTCAAAGTATTTTTCCTTTATGAACCTGACATCACTAACCGCTATTTCGCCGGTGGATGGGCGCTACCGCCGCAACACGGCCGACCTTTCTGCCTATTTTTCTGAGTTTGGCCTTATTCGCTACCGTGTATTGGTAGAGGTAGAGTATTTTATTGCGCTCTGCGAGTTGCCATTGCCCCAGTTACAGCACGTGGATAAAGCTACCTTCCCGAGGCTGCGCGAGATCTACGGGCAATTTTCGGAGGCCGATGCACTCAGTATCAAAGAAACCGAAAAGGTGACGAACCACGACGTAAAGGCAGTGGAGTACTTCTTGAAGGAGAAATTTGATGCCTTGGGGCTAGGTGATTCAAAGGAGTTTATACATTTTGGCCTGACCTCGCAGGATGTGAACAATACGGCAATTCCGCTCTCCCTGTTGGAGGCAGACAGGGAGGTGCTTCAGCCAGCTTACCAGCAGCTACAGGAGTCCCTGACAAGCCTGGCAAAGGAATGGAAAGACATCCCGATGCTGGCGCATACCCACGGGCAACCCGCCTCACCGACACGCCTGGGCAAAGAGATCATGGTGTTTGCCGAGCGCCTGCAGGCGCAGTTGCAGCAGGTGCGTCAGGTGCCTTTCTCTGCCAAGTTTGGCGGCGCGACTGGTAACTTCAACGCGCACCACGTGGCATACCCTTCTGTCGACTGGCCTGCCTTCGGCAACCGCTTTGTGCAGGAAACGCTGGGGCTTCACCGTAGCCAATACACGACCCAGATTGAGCATTACGACAACCTGGCCGCTTACTTCGATGGCCTGAAGCGCCTAAACACTATCTTACTGGATTTCTCGAAGGATGTGTGGCAATATATTTCCATGGGCTATTTCAAGCAGAAGATAAAAGCGGGCGAGGTTGGCTCTTCGGCCATGCCGCACAAGGTGAACCCGATCGATTTTGAGAACGCAGAAGGCAACCTCGGTATCGCGAATGCGATATTGGAGCACCTAGCGGCAAAGTTGCCTGTTTCCAGGTTGCAGCGCGACCTGACAGACTCTACAGTGCTGCGTAACCTGGGCGTGCCGCTTGCACATGTGGTGGTAGCCCTTAAATCGTTGGAGCGTGGTATTGGCAAACTGGAGCTAAACGAGGCCGCTTTACATGCCCACTTAGAAGCAAACTGGGCTGTGGTGGCCGAGGGAATCCAGACGGTATTACGCCGCGAAGGTTACCCGCAGCCTTACGAGGCGCTGAAAGCCCTCACCCGCAAAAACGAAAAAATGACCGAGCAGCGCATCCATGCATTCATAGATACGCTGGAGATAAATGATGCCGTGAAGGCCGAACTTAAGCAGATCTCGCCGTTCAATTACACAGGCGTGGACTTGCTGTAAGCTTCTTCACTACTTATTATGTCTTGTCCTGAAATAAGTTGACGGATTTTAGACGAAATTACTTTTTAATTTGAGACCTCCAGTGCATTTGTATTGGAGGTTTTCTTTTTCCACTGTTTTGCCTTTAGCTTACTTTGCCGGT